>JAVKDO010000014.1:0-99617 GCA_040222235.1 Cyclobacteriaceae bacterium | reverse complement strand
GGCGGAGTAGGACTGTTGGCCAATCGTATCGCCAAGGCTCACAATGCATTTACGATAGGATCCATCGGATCTCCTCACAAGGAAGAACTGCTCAGACAAGAAGGGTACGACAAGGTGCTCGTCAGAGATGCGGACTTTAGAGCTAATCTGGAAGCAATCACGACCGAGCATCCACTTAATTTGGTGATGGAGTGTATTGGAGGGAAGATCCAGCAGATTAGTTTTGATCAGCTAGCGCCAATGGGCAGGATGATCGTGTATGGTGCGGCTCAGTATGCCTCCTCTGGTCAGCGACCCAATTATATTAAGTTGGCTTACAAGTACCTAACTCGCCCGAAGATTGATCCACAAGCGATGATCCAGTAAAACAAATCAGTCATGGCGTTTAACCTGATATGGCTATACGAAAACTTCCAGCTAATGCATGATATTGTAGACGAGATGATGCAGCTTGACATTGGTAAGCCGTTGGTAGGACACTTATTCAAATTTGATCAGATGCATGAGGCGATTTCCTTGTTTCAATCAGGACAGACGACCGGCAAAGTGATAGTGGAGGCAAACGAAAATACAATATGATAGCGGCGATAGATATTGGTAACTCTGATATAGTCATTGGGATATATAAGGATGATGAATGGCACCACCATTGGCGGTTGCCAAGCAATACTAGCATGCAGCAGGCCGACTATGAGATGAAAATCAGGCAGCTGATGCTTGATGCAGGTATGGCCAACGCTGAGTTCAGAGGGGTGGTACTTAGTAGTGTTGTACCAGCGTTGACTGAGCAAATAAGAGTGACTTGGTCCCGATTGACAGGATTGGAAATCTTTGTGCTAGAGCCAGCTAAGCTGAAAACGATTCAGTTGAAGATTGCTAGCCCCCACGAAATCGGATCTGATCTGGTAGCTAATGCGATGGCTGCCTACACACTCTATGAGGCAGATGCTGTCATCGTGGATTTTGGTACTGCCTTGACTTTCACTACAGTGAGTGGAGCTGGAGAAATATTGGGTGTGGCTATAGCACCCGGAATAAGGACAGCCATCAAGGCGCTTACTCAGAATACAGCTAAGCTTCCTGAGATAGAGCTCGAACTTCCGGATACCGTAGTTGGTAAGAATACTGTTCATGCCATCAGAAGTGGTGTGCTATATGGCTATGTGGGTATGGTGAAAGAAGTGGTTGCCCGAATCAAATCGGAGGTCAACCCAAACCTCAAAGTAGTGGCCACTGGTGGACTCTCTCATGTTCTTCACCCGCTCAAGCCGACGTTTGATGATGTGATCCCTACACTGACACTCGATGGCTTAAGAATAATCCTAGAAAAAGAATCAGTGCTCAGGTAGTTCGGTGATCAAACTCTCGATTCTTTCGAAAAGCTTACTTTTTTGAGGATTCCAGTAGGTGTCCCATTTCTGTTAATACTCTTAACAAGCCCCACTGCTCAGCCAATTCAATCATGAATGAGTTTTCAGGATTTGTTGTTTGTCGATCTTACCGGAAGCCGTCTCTGGGAAGACTTCCAAAACCAAGAGCCTTTTTGGAAATTCATATTTGAATAGGGTAGACTGCTTTCTAGTTTTTTCAAGAAGACCAGCTTCATCTACATGAGATGTACATTCAAGGAATAGTGTGACCGCAATACCGTAGGTATCGTCTGGCATACCTGCAATAAAGTAGCGGCAGTCGGGATATAGCTCTCGCAGCGCCTTTTCAATTCCAACTTCTATCTTTTCAGCCATCACCTTGATCCCACCTGTGTTGATGACATTGTCTAGCCTACCAAGCCAGACAAACTCTTTTTCACTGATAATGTCCACCACATCATTCGTTTCCAGCCATTGGTCATCTGTGATCTTGTCACAGATGACCAATTGACCTTGGTCACCAGTTTTGATCTTAATGTTATCTAGAACTTGGAAGCTTTTAGTTGGTGAATTACCATTGAGTTTTCTTAAGGCGATGTGCGAAACGGTTTCGGTCATGCCATAAGTAGACCAGCAGGTCGCCCTCAAAGGCATGATTTGGTCAAGCAGGTCATCAGGTACGCCAGCACCGCCAAGTAATACATGGTGTGACTCCTGAAGTAATTGCAGTTGCACTGGAGTTCCCGACTTGAGCAACTCAGATAGCTGCATGGGCACCATGGCGGTGAAGTCAAACGCCTGAGTAAGTTGCTCAAATGGCTGGCGTGCAGGAGGTACAATGATCAAGTTCATCCGAGCGACCAAGGCTCTGACGATCATCATTGCCCCGCCGATAAATTGTGGAGAGATGCAGAGCAGTGCAGTCATATTTTCCGATAGGCCCAAAGCAGCAATCGTCCGTTGTGCAGAGAGCTGCATCTTCCATCGCTCCAACCTGACTGTCTTCGGATGATCAGTGCTTCCTGAAGTATTGAACTCAAAGGTTTGATCGCCAGATTGCCATCGCCTAATAAAACTAAGCGCCTGTCCGAAATTGAGCTCATCCATCTTTCTGATCAAACTTTCATCTGGAGATTCTAATTCGTAATATTTTAGTGCTAATTGGCTCAAGCTGACAGTTCGGAGTAAGGGTACATGCTGATTAAGTGGTATATTTATAGTCTTTCAATTGATACCCCACTTTGGGGGAATTATCCTGCGGTTGTTGCATATCATGAAGGACACGGATAATTTAAGTGCAAAGAAAACTAAACTATTGACAGACTCGGAAATTTTATTGGTTCAGCGCTTGCGTAATAGAGATGAAGCGGCTTTTGAAATTGTGTTCAATTCACACTATAAAGCACTTTGCGGATATGCACGAAAATACCTCGATGAAGTAGAAGCACCTGAAGAGATCGTTCAGGAGGTTTTTGTCAAATTCTGGGAGAAATGCGAGTCCATTGCTCCAGATAGCTCTATCAAGTCATATCTCTACCGCTCGGTACACAATACCTGCCTCAACTATATCAAGCACATGAAAGTGCGCGATAACTACAAAGACTATGTGATGACCTATATGGAGACTTCTAGTCACATTGAATTTTCGGAAGAGCCAGATCTGGAGCAAAAGATCTATGATGCGATCGATGCGCTCCCACCACAGTGCAGCCGTATTTTCAAACTGAGTCGTTTCGAAGGGCTGAAGTATCAGGAAATTGCAGATCACCTAGGTCTTTCGGTCAAGACAATTGAAGTGCAAATGGGCAAAGCGCTGAAAGTGCTCAGAGCAAAATTGAAGGTGCATTTAAAGCCAAGCTGATGGTAATTCAAACCAACTCCCTCTTACGAGCGTCTTATAGTCGAGGTTGAATAGAATGCGAGCTCCGATCAATTTTCTGATTTCACTTTTTTTGTGGATAAGTATAGCTGGTGCTTATGCGCAGGACAAGCTTGACCTGGATCGAAAGGTAAGCTTATCAGCAAATGACATTCTGTTAGACAGTATGCTCGATCTGATTAGTGCTGAAACCTCCTATTTCTTTGCTTACAATGCCGGTCTAATCCCTAAAGATCAACGGTTTACACTCTATGAGAAGGATAAATCTATCAAGTACATACTCAACAACTTGCTCATAGGCACCTCATTGGAGTATAAGGTGATCGAGCATCAAATCGTAATTCTACGACAACAAGAACCCCAAACAGAAGATATCGGCGTGATGGATAGACCATCTCATATTAGCGTGTTTGGAGTGGTGAGAGATGAGAGTACACAAGAGCCAATTGAAGGAGTCAACGTCTTTTTGTCCCGAACCATGCTGGGTGATGCCACCGACCCCAATGGATTTTATGCTATCCGTAATGTGCCGCTGGGCACTTATGAACTGATTTTCTCTCATGTCGGGTATAGCATAAAGAGCCAATTTGTGAGAATGACGGAAGAAGAGGATTTCGTTTTAAATATCAACCTTAAAAAGCTTACGCAGCAATTGGATGAAGTCGAAATTCTATCCAGGTATGACAAAAACTGGGAACGCAATTACCGTCTTTTCGAGAAGGAGTTTATTGGTTCATCACCCAGCTCATCGCGGTGCTATATTCTCAACCCGGAGGTATTAGAGTTTGATTACAACAATGAGAAGGGTTTGCTTACCGCTACCGCAAATGATGTGCTTCAAATTGAAAATCAAGCGTTGGGTTATAAAATCAGCTATGTGCTGGAGCTCTTTGAATATGAGAAGGGCAGAACCAGGTTTGTCGGCAAGCCTAGATACAAACCGCTGCAGGCTGATGACCCGGCCGAACTACGTCGATGGAGGAAAGCCCGACTTAAAAGTTACCGTGGCTCAATGGCACATTTTCTAAGGAGCTTGTCCGAAAATAAGGTGCAGAAGGAGGGCTTTCGCTTGTACGGGCTCAATTATTTACCGATAGGTAATGAACGCCAAGAGAAACTAGCGGTTAATTCTCAAAAGCTCATTGGTGAGGGGGATTTTTTCTTCGAGCGCAAGCTGGCTTTTAGAGACTACCTGCAAGTGGTATATACTAGAGAAAATGAGAACCCTGCCTATATAGAGGAAGCAGCGATGCTCGCGCAAAAGGAAAAAAGTGATGTATCTCCTATTATGAACCAACAACTCATGAATGGGGCACTTTCCAAGCCGCAGACAAGCTATATAAAGTTGAATATAGACAAGGTCTCTATTGACGCACGGGGCTTCATTTATGATCAATTGGCTGTAACGACCTATGGGTATTGGTCATGGGAGCGAATCGCAGAAGCACTGCCTTTCGAATATGAACCTTAGCAATATGTTTTACATTTGTATTGCACCGAAAAACCTGAGTATAAGCCGATTAAATATTTAAAAATATTAGTTAAGGGTAAAATATAGATACCTTGTTTTCGGTGTAAATATCATTAAGAATAAATATGAACGAATTATTAGCGAAGTATTTTTCTGGTAACGCCACAACTGACGAAAGGACGGAAGTGGAAGCTTGGCGCAACCAGTCAAACGAAAATGCTTCAGAGTTTTTGGAGGCCAGTGACATCTGGCACCAGCAAACGAAGGGGCAGGAATTTGATGTTGCGTCCGCTTTGTCCAAAGTGAAGCAGCAGATGCAAAACGAAGAAGCCAAGGTGGTTTCTATGAAAGAGAATATAGCAACATCCGAATCGTCTTCATTCGGATTTATGAAGTATGCTGCGGGTATAGCCTTGGTGATAGGCTTAGGATTGATTTATTGGTTGACGTCTGTCCCAGGTATAGCACCATCAGCTACTTATGCGACCTTGGATGATGAGGTGCAAGATGTAGAATTGTCGGACGGCACGATAGTTACACTTGATGAAAACTCACAGTTGATAGTCTTGGAAGGCTTCAATGGTGAAGATAGATCAGTTAAATTGACGGGTACTGCTTTCTTCGATGTAGCAAGAGATGAGAATAGACCTTTTATTATTGATGCTGGTAACTCTGAAGTAAAAGTACTAGGCACTTCATTCTTGGTAAAGTCTGATGAGGCTGCTGAAGTGACTGAAGTCATTGTAAAGTCTGGTAGTGTTGCCTTGGCAGCAGATTATGGAAGAACCAACCCTAGCGTGGTGTTGAGCCCTGGTGAGATTGGTGTGGCAGATAGCCGAAAGGCAGGTGTGCTGAAAAGAAATAATAAGGACGCAAACTATCTGGCTTGGAAGGATAAAGTAATCACTTTTGATCGTACTACTTTGACGGAAGTTGCTCAGGTACTCAACGATGTTTACAAAGTGGAAATGACCTTCGAAGGTAACATTGGAAACTGTCAGATGACCGCTCAGTTTCAGCAGCAGTCTATAGAAGCTGTAGTTGAAATCATTAGCCAGACTTTTGGGTTTGAGGTCAAGCACAAGGGCAAAGGGTATAAGTTTACCGGTAACGGATGTTGATTTAAATTATTGGCATTCAGTGAATTATCCTCTATTTTCATAGGGGATTTTTTGTTTTATGCTGTTTAGAAGGTAAAGCCCAAATGCGTAGAATCATTTTCCTAGGCTCTTTATTCTTGTTAGTAGCTTCCCTTACTTCGATGAGGGAAGATGATGACTTCATATCCAGATTATCTTCTTCTCTTGAACTCTATCAGGCCAAATTTTTACAAGAGAAAGTCTACCTGCACATTGATCGTAGCTACTTCCAACCTGGCGATGATATGTGGTTTAAGGCTTATACAGTCAACTGCTTAGACAATAAGCTCTCTGTATTGAGCAAGACACTGTTCGTCACTGTCGTATCACCCGAAGGTGTGGTAGTACAGAGTGGACAGTTTCTGATAAGAAATGGGAGAGCCTGGGGTGATTTTGAATTAAGCCCCTCCCTGACAACTGGTCAATATGAATTGATCGCCTACTCAAGTTGGATGAAGAACTTCTCTCCAGAAGATGTCTACCGGCAGAAAATCAATATTACAGCAGACGTGATCCCCAACCTTTTTGTTGAAGCAGCTTTCGGGAAAGCGTATTATGAGGATAAAGAACAAGTCGATCTGACTGCTAATGTGGTAGGACTGGATGGAGATGGATTGGAGAATCTTAAAATGACCTACGCTGTAAGTGATGGGTACGATCTACTCAAAGAAGAGAAGGTCAAGGTGGATGATGACGGAAAGCTCATTCTTAATTTTGATATACCAGATCAGAAAGGCTTTGTTAACTATGTGATGCGTGTGGAGGGAGAGTATGACAATCAACCTTTTCATTATCAGTGGCTCATTCCTACGGAAGACCGTGATTTCGATCTTCAGTTCATGCCAGAGGGAGGGCAGCTGCTTGAGGGAAAGACACAGCGTGTTGCTTTTAAATGTATCGACAACTTCGGTAGAAACGTGTCATTCGAGGCAGTGGTCAAAGATGACGCAGGTAACATTGTGGATACTATAGCAAGCACCTATCAAGGTATGGGAAGCTTCAATTTGCTGACTGAGCCTAACAGACAATATTTTGCCCAGCTCTTAGAACCTCCCTCAACTGAAGAATTTCCTCTCAAGGCTCCTCAGAGTCAGGGTGCTGCACTTTCCACTGAAAATGAGGATACAGATACAATTGCAGTAACGCTATTATCAAATTTGAAGCGAGCTGCCAAAGTCCACCTTACCGCAATACACCAAGATAATCTAGTCTGGTCTTCATCATTTGTGTTGAATAGTGATACCGTTCTCTATTTACCAAGTACACTATTTCCGGTAGGAGTCAATCGGCTGACGGCATTTGATGAAAAGGGCATGCCGATGACAGAGCGGCTGGTGTTTCTACATGCTGAGCGGAGGCTAGATGTATCGATTGAGACGGACAAGTCAGCTTATACTCCAAGAGAATTGGTGAAGGGAAAGTTGAGCGTGTACGATGAATTAGGTACACCAGTGAAGGGGGTATTTTCGTTGGCAGTGACTGATGGGTACTTATCGAATATCAATAGCACTGATACGAAAAGTATTCTCTCCGCCATGTTATTGACCAGTGAGTTGAAAGGCGAGATTCCAACTCCCAACTATTACTTTATGGAGGGTAACCCGTATGCTTTGGAAGCATTGGATTTGGTAATGATGACGCACGGATGGCGCAAATTCCTTTGGGACTATGTCTTGCTCAAAGACCTAGAAAACGAGCCTTCTCCTGTTAATCAGGATACGAAATCAGGGACGGTTTATGACAAGAAAGGAAATATTGTTCCTGGAGCAGAGGTGCAAATCGTTCAGCTAGGCGAAATGAATGCTTACTTTACGGAAACTGATGAGCGCGGAAAGTTTTACCTGCCATTTCAGATTTCATCAAAGCAGTCGATGAACTTTGTTTTTAACGCGGACCTACCGGGAAAATCAAAGGAACTGGAAGTACGGCTTGATACTGAGGATAATGATCCTTTTAAGAGTGCTATTATCAACGAATTGCTACCTACTCAGGGTGACTTGGCAAGTACGGAGCGAGCCAAAGGCAAGAAATCAGATAAACGACAGAAGGAAAGGGATGTGTTTGCAGATTTCAGCTTTGGTGGTAACTACACGTTACTCAAAGAAGTGGAAGTTATGGGTAAAGGAATGGAGGCCAAAGATGTCATAGTTGACAAAGGAGAAAAGTACGAACTGCGAAATCAAATGAGTGTCATGTCTCATTACTTTGTGCAGAGTAGGGATGTAGATGACTTAAATTTTGTCTCAAATGTGTCAACTACCACTGGTTCCGGCGCTTCTGGCGGTTTTATAGATTTGGTCAAGCAGATTACCAATATCTACAAGTATAATCCTGAGACTGGCTTTGTGATACTTCGTACGAATGACCTGCTAAGAAATGCTGAAAAGAGGCTAGGAGCGCTGGTTGTGTTGAATGGTTCATCAGTCGGGCAAGACTTGCGTGTGCTTAATCATTTGAATCAGACAGAAATCGAGAAGATCGATGTGATCAAGACCAGTGCTATGGCGGTGTACTATGGAAACAGAGCTGCCGCTGGTGCCATATTAGTTACCACGAAACAGGGAATCAAAGGTGGCAACACTGAAGATTATATTGATCAGTCCATCGAGAGTAAAGTAGCTGTAGATAATAACTATTCCATTATTCGAGAATTTTACTCACCAAAGTATAGCTCTGAAGAAGAGTTGCTTTCAGCCATACCAGATGCCCGAAAGACGCTCTATTGGAATCCTGAACTCATCACGGATGATAATGGAGAAGCTGAATTCTCTTTTTATACCGATGATCGACAAACTGTCCTTCAAATGGAAGTTCAAGGAATGAGCGGCGAAGGGCTGTTTGGGTTTCAGAACACCTCAGTTGCTGTTGATAAGGAGCTTTCAGCTAAGAAAGACTGATCAAGTCGATACTCTACCAAACTTACCAAAATCTGGCTTTCGCTTTTCGAGGAAAGCATCACGCCCTTCTTTTGCCTCCTCTGTCATGTAAGCAAGACGTGTGGCTTCACCGGCAAATACCTGCTGACCAACCATGCCATCATCGGTCAGGTTGAAAGCAAATTTCAGCATACGAATCGATGTGGGCGATTTGGCCAAAATCTCCTGAGCCCACTCATACGCTGTATCTTCTAGTTCTTCGTGCGGAACCACCGCATTGACCATGCCCATGTCATAGGCCTCTTGTGCTGAGTAGTTTCTGCCTAGGAAGAAGATCTCTCTCGCTCTCTTCTGGCCCACCATTTTTGCTAGATACGCAGACCCATATCCTCCATCGAAGCTGGTCACATCAGCATCGGTTTGCTTGAAAATAGCGTGCTCCTTACTCGCTAGTGTTAGATCACATACCACATGAAGACTATGACCGCCACCTACAGCCCATCCAGGCACTACCGCAATCACCGCTTTTGGCATAAATCGAATCAGTCGCTGTACCTCGAGGATATTAAGACGCGCCACACCTTTCTCATCTACATAGCCTTGATCTCCACGGGCTCGTTGGTCGCCACCGCTACAGAAGGCATAGCCACCGTCTTTTGGTGAAGGCCCTTCTCCTGACAATAGGACTACACCTATATCCGGATCTTCACGAGCATCTAGGAACGCCTCAAATAGCTCACCGGTAGTCTTTGGGCGAAAAGCATTTCTTACTTCAGGTCGATTAAATGCTATCCTAGCTACTCCGTTACACTTTTTGTAAGTGATGTCTTCGTACTCTTTGGCGGTCTGCCAGGCTATCGTTGAACTCATAGGTTTTTGATTTCTGATTTTACTGTATCGAATACTTGCTGATTGATGCTGGTGGAAGTCTCTACTTCAAGGAGCCTAAGTCCCTTCTGGTTGATCATTTCGTCCAAGGCTTGTGCTAGGTTGTTGCGCTCATTTACAACTTGATAATCCATACCAAAGTCCTTGGCCGTATTACTAGCGCCTAAGTCTTGTCTTGTGATGAAATACTCATCCAACTCTGGTTGACTTCTAGGTCCGGGGATCATGCCGAATATGCCGCCTCCGTGATTGTTGAGCAGCACGATCATCAGGTCCTCTGGCGGATGATTGTGCCACAAGCCATTACGGTCATAGAAGAAAGCAAGGTCGCCTGTGAGGAGCACTGTTTTTCGCCTACCGGCAATGGCGGAACCTACGGTGGTGCTCACCGAACCATCTATGCCGCTGGTACCTCGATTGACAAACAGTCGTTGAGTAGCGTTTTTCAGGCCAAGGAAATTCACGTACCTGATAGCCATACTATTGGCTACATGAAGGTCTGTGTGGTCAGGAAGGATATCCATGACATTGCTAATGGCTTCAAACTCACTGAAATCTTTTTGCCCAAAACAACCTGATAGGTACCCATCAGTTTTAGACTCAAGGGATGTCCAGTTTTCGAGATAGCTCGAGTCTATACTTATTTCTGAAAGTTGAGACAAAAAACCGTGCGACTCACACTTAATCACTTTGGTAAGCGATTGGAGAGTATCTGGATTGAAATCACCTTCATTGATATGCCAATGCTGAAGCCCCTGGACTCCTCTCAGGAATAATTTTAGATTCTTAGAAATGATGGACTTTCCAAAAGTGATGACTAACTCAGGAGCCAAGCTGGTGTCCGTCTTGCCGGCTAAGAAAAGATCATGGTGAGTAACGACACCTTCAAGACTTGAGTAATTGCTTTGCGCATCGCAGATGACGGGCAGCTTGCGAGCCAATTTTGAGAGCTGATCAGCAATACCTTGATCAAAACTTTGCTGCCCGGGTATTATGACTATTCTGCTAAACTGCTTGAGTTCCTTAAGATCGATTTCGAAAGACTGGTTGGCAGGTCGTTGCTCGTTCCAGACTTTCAAATCTTGTGAGTAGCTTATTTCTCCGGTAGGGTAGAGTGGCTCTCGTAGCGGCACATTGATGTGTACTGGCCCTTGGGTAGTTCCTTCAGCTAGAAGTGCCGCTTCATTGATTGACCTCAGTAGATGCCATTGCGCCTCTTTGGATGGGTCCGTACTCGGGAGCTGATAGCTCTTTAGTACATGGTTTCCATAGATGTTCTGCTGGCGAATGGTTTGCCCATCCCACTGATCGATCCACTCTGGCGGTCGATCTGCGGTGATGATCAGCATCGGTATTTGCTGATAGTAAGCCTCAGCTACAGCGGGAGCATAGTTATAAGCCGCACTGCCCGACGTACAGACTAGCACCGTTGGCTTTCTGGTCTGTTGGGACATCCCCAAGGCCATAAAAGCCGCCGATCGCTCATCAGGTACAACATACTTATTGAAGGCTGGGTGTCTTGCAAAAGCAATGGTGAGCGGGGCAGACCTTGATCCAGGAGAGATGATGACATCCTTGATGCCAAGCAAATGCAATAACTGTGGTATATCGTAAATAGCTTGACTCAACATGGGAAACTGGACGCTAGTCTTTAACCAAATCTAGCATGGTTTGAGATTTATACTCGGTCTCGAGCCATTCTTTTTCCGGTAGGGAAGCTTCAGTCACGCCTGCTCCGACAAAAGCTCTGACCGACTTTTCATAGAGCCGCATGCAGCGCAGGTTCACGAAGAGCTCGGTTGCTCCATTGATATTGACAGGCCCTAGATAGCCACTGTATAGCTGACGATCATAGTGTTCATGGGTCTTGAGAAAATTCATGGCAGGCTCAAGCGGCATACCACAAACGGCGGATGTTGGATGGAGTAATTCTGTCATCACGGTACCCAATTGAGGGAAATTGACGGCTTTCATATTCACTTCGAACTCTGTGAGTAGGTGAATGAGATTGGCCGCCTTCATCGTCTTGGGACCATCTTCGTCAAACTCTCGTAAGCGTATTTTCTTGAAGCAGTTGATGATATAGCGGCTGACCATTGCCTGCTCCTCAATTTCTTTCTGCGTCCAAGCCACGTCTCTCAGGTCTTGATCAGGACTCAATCGCTGCGTCCCTGCAAGTGCCATGGTGCTAAAATGATCTCCTTCCATTTTGACAAGCACCTCTGGTGAGGCACCAAGCCAAGTACCTAAGCCTGGTACAAAGATGAATGAGGCGAAAGCCGCTGGATAGTTAGCGCATATTTTGTCGAATTGAACTAGCGGATCTAAGGTGTTGCTAAGATGCAAGTCCTTGTATCGTGAGGGCACCACTTTTTTGAAGTGCTCATTGCGAATGGCCCTAACACAGTCCTCTACAAAATCCATGAAAATGCCGCGATCATTCGCCGGATCAATTTCTTCTGGACTTGAATCAAAACTAAAACCTTGGTCAGCCTTGGCATGATCTTGAAGATCTGCGAAGAAAGCATTTGCATTAACTGAACGAGTAGGATCGAGCGTAATCCTAACATCGTGATCTGTTTTCCTACTAGTGATCAATAAGTCAGCTTGTAGAAAGACCTCTTTCTCTCGCTCTTCATTGTGGAAAGGACTTACCAGAAATCCTGAAGGGGCCTCTTCTAAGGTCACCTTTCCCTCTGCTAATTTGCCGGAAGTGTCAATGATGGTATGTGTCTGCTGCTCATTTGGCGACCGCCAACAAGCAAACGCAAACCCTATTTGGCTAGCATAGGAGAGGAGGCGATGTAAGTCTACATCGATAGTATCCGGAATTTCTGTCTTCTGATGCCTTATGGACATTATTTCTTATCAAGAATCGCCATCGTAATTCTGCTTATACAAACGAGCTGTTCATCCTTATTTGTTATCCTTATTTCCCAAATTTGTGTCTTTTTCCCAACATGAATTGGCTTTGCCTCACCAAAAACCATGTTTCCTGTCTTTACTGACTTGACATGATTCGCATTGATCTCCAGACCTACGCATAATTGAGTTCTTGGATCAGTATGCATCGCTGCACCCATGCTCCCAAGTGTTTCCGCTAGGGCGACAGAGGCACCCCCATGAAGGATGCCGTAGGGCTGAACCGTACGATGATCCACAGGCATGGACGCCTTCAGAGAATCCTTCGATAGTTCAATGAACTCGATACCTAAATGCTCAACGAGGGTATTCTTACTCAATGCATTGAATCCATCAGTGGAAATGTGTTGTTCTGACATAGTACGGTATATAAATTGGTATAGTTTTGCGGCCGTTCACAAACCAATACAGAAAAAGGTTGAAATACAAAAGACTGTACATCGTAAGGCACGGAGAGACTGAGTACAACCGCAAAAGAATGGTGCAAGGTAGTGGTATAGACGCTCCCCTCAATGATACGGGACGGCTGCAGGCCAATGCTTTTTACGAGGCATATAAGGACTATCCGTTTGAAAAAGCCTTCGTTTCAGCACTTATCAGAACTCACCAGTCCATAGAACGCTTTACTTCCAATGGATTGCCCTGTCAAGTAGAATCCGGACTGAATGAAATCAACTGGGGCAACAAGGAAGGCTCGACTTTTTCGCCAGAGGCGCATAACGAATATCAAAGAATAACAAATGCGTGGATAAATGGCTCACTCGATGAGGCTATCACTGATGGGGAATCCCCGAACCAAGTGATGGTTAGGCAGAAGGTAGCCATGCAGAATATCTTATCAGGAAACGAGAGGAATGTGCTCATTTGCATGCACGGTCGCGCAATGCGAATATTGATTTGCTGGTTGTTAGGTTATCAATTGTCGAAGATGGATATGTTTGAGCATGCTAACCTGGGTCTGTATAGGCTTACATACACCGGATCGATCTTTGCCTTAGATTGGGCTAACGAGACAGCCCATCTCGATGGACTTAGTTCTTAGAGTCGATTATTCGCATATGCAAATTGGACTTGTTTTCAAGACTATTGCGGTAAGGATAGCTGCGATAGTTATTGACCATCTCATAGTATTCTACAGCTATCTGGACTTCACCTAAATTTTCAAAGATCAGCCCGAGCTGATAGGCTGTATTGGGAGCAAAATACCATCCTGTCTTCGGAGACTCTGCTAGCACTTTTTCATAATAGGGGACTGCATTCTTTGGCTGTCCCATTAGATGCAGCCATCTGGCCTTTCTGTACAGATACTCCACTTGAGACCTACGCCCTGAGAGTGATGCACTGTCTATCTTTTCTAGAATTTGACCTGCAAGTTGATAATAGCCGCCATCTGTGGTCAGCCTTACTTTCATCAGCTCCAGGTCTTGCTCCTCGCCAAGCTGTAGATTAAAGATGGCATTTTCATCCGCTTCTGATATACTTTCATCTTTTTCTAGAAGATAATTAGCGTATTCAGTAGCACTAGCACTGTCTGATTTTAGCTTATGACAGAGCCAAATCTTGTGCAGCATTTCTGCAGTCATCCTCTCTTCAAGATTGTCTTCATAAATTTTGAAATAAGTCAATGCTGAGTCGTACTCCAGTTTATTCAGGTATGCCTCGCCTAACTGACCATAAACCTGATCAATATGTGAATCTACTTGGCGATCAATGACATACTGACTTTGATGGTTTTTGAGCGCATTGGCGTTGAAGAGGAATTGTATTAGCGGGCTGTTGGGGTATTCAGTTCTCAGATTGAGCCAGTCATTGAAAGTATTTTGATCAAAGATGTATTGCTCAAGCATAAGTTTGACGATGAAGGCTTCAAGCGAGATTTGGGAATTTCCCTCTACCAGAGACTGCAGTTGTTGCATACCCTTTAACTGATCGCTACGGTAGCCTAGGAGCCCCATGATCCATTGATATTGTTCCGGAACTGCCGTGATTAATACGTTCAACATGCCATAGGTCTTATTGGACCATGGGTGCTGATACGCATCATCCCTAGCACGATAGACCTTGCGAAACTGAAGAAACGATTTAAAATGTTCCCCTTTAATAAAGGAAACAAGGCTATAGTGAAATGCTACCTCCGCTTTTACGAAGTGGCAGAATTCATCGGAATTACTGCACTGATCGGTTCGTTCATTCCAGTAATCCCAAGCTTCTGAGGCTGGATCTTGACCGGCAATGATGGTAGTGAAAGTTGCCGCTAAGGCATTGATATAAATTCCAGCTGGCTGCTCCTCGACGGGGAGCGTGTCAATGTCCACCAAAGGCCAGGATCGAAAATGGTAGTTCAGCGCCTGATGATAGTAGGGCAGAAGCTTGTCTGGAAACTGCTGATGCTGAGCATATCCGCTGAGGGTGAGGCATAAAAAAAGGTATGCTATTAAGCATACCTTCAAATATCTAGTACCACACATAATTGTGGGTTTATGACGTTTTCTTGGTCGTTCTTCTCTTAGTCGGCTTCTTTTCCTCCACTACAACGACATCTTCGACATCAGCAAGTATTCTACCGCAATGCTCACAAACGATGAGCTTCTTTTTCTCACGGATTTCAGCTTGCTTCTGAGGAGGAACAGTATTGAAACAACCGCCACAAGCACCTCTTTTCACAGGTACTACAGCCAGGCCGTTCTTTGCATTGTTTCTGATCTTGTTATAAGACTTAAGGAGTCGCTCCTCAATATTCTTAGACGACTTTTCTCGCTTCTTGAGAAGACTTGCTTCATCATCCTTACTCTCAGAGATGATTACCTCAAGCTCGTCCTTCTTGGTGTCAAGATCTTTCTTTCTTTCGGCCAAAGTCTCAATCGTACCGCCGATCTCTTCTTTCTTGGTATCGATCTTAGCGTGATTTTCCTTGATTCTCTTTTCAAGAATCTGGATTTCCAACTGCTGAAGTTCTACTTCCTTAGTGATCGCATCATACTCGCGGTTGTTGCGAACATTCATTTGCTGCTCTTCGTACTTCTGGATTAGCTTTTCAGCTTCTTTGATTCCATTCTTATTAGATTGGATGCCATCTTCGAGCTCTTGAAGCTCATTGTTATGCTTTTCAACCCGTGTCTCGTAACCAGCGATCTCATCTTCGAGATCCATCACTTCATCAGGAAGTGCACCACGGATTTTTTTGATTTCGTCTAGTTCTATGTCGATATTTTGAAGGGTCGTAAGACCTTCTAACCTCTTCGCAATGGTGCTTTCCATGTGTAGTTAATAGTATTTTATAGGGTTTGTGTCCACCTCTGACAAATGGACTGCAATATTAGTGATTTTTTCAATCAAATGTGAGTACAGAAGATCTTTTGTAAACTGCTCACTTTCATAGTGTCCCACGTCCGCAATTATGATTTTTCCATCTGCATCGAAGAACTCATGATACTTGAAATCAGCGGTGATAAATACGTCAGCCTTGCTACTGATCGCCTTCCTGAGTAGAAAGCTTCCGGATCCTCCGCATACTGCGATTCTCTTTACTTCATTAGCATGAATTGTCGTATGACGGATGCAGGCGACCTTAAGCTTGTCTTTGACCATACCCATAAATGCCTGGGTATTCATTGGAGCAGCTAAGTCGCCGATCCTGCCAGCACCTACTTCTTGGTTACTATTCTCTAAGGCCGTGACATAGTAGGCTACCTCTTCATAGGGATGAGCTACTTTGAGAGCGGCTATTACACTACCGTGAATATGTGAGGGAAACACGACTTCTATACGGGATTCCGAAACGAACTCTTCTTGATTTGATTGACCAATGTGGGGATTAGCAAGCTCATTGGGTCTGAAGGTGCCTTTTCCCTGTACTTCGAAACTGCAGTGATCATAGTTGCCTATACTACCTGCTCCGGCTTTATACAACGCATCCAGTACTTCCTGTGTATTCTCGGTAGGGACGAAGGTGACTAATTTC
This sequence comes from Cyclobacteriaceae bacterium, assembly GCA_040222235.1. GTDB lineage: Bacteria > Bacteroidota > Bacteroidia > Cytophagales > Cyclobacteriaceae > UBA6059. The sequence goes on along the minus strand of JAVKDO010000014.1, from coordinate 83,111 downwards.
GATAGGGTACCTGACTTTGGTGCTAGCACACGTTGGTTGGTCAACCCAAGCAGATCAGCAATCTTGGGAGTGACCCCTGTCGAGACATTATCCAGGTTAGTATGGATGGCGTAGATGGCTACATCAGCCTTGATCGCTTTGATGATAGTGCGTTCTACATAGCCCTCTCCATTGAGTTTTTTGAGGCCTCTGAAGACGATGGGGTGGTGAGCGATGATCAGGTTGGCACCTTTGTCAATGGCTTCCTGCACCACTTCTTCTGTACAGTCAAGCGTAATCAACGCCGCAGTTAGTTGCCAGGAGCGCTTCCCAGTTATCAGACCTGCATTGTCATAGCTTTCCTGGTATTGCAATGGCGCCCATTGCTCGAGGACACTGAGTACATCTCCTACCTTCATATTATATCTTCGGGTTAGTCGAGGATAAAATTAATGCTAACGAATCATTATCCTATAAAATCATCGACTGGTATAAGTATTGAAATAGGATTATGCAGCTTTGCACAGCGAGATGAGAAGAGTACAAAGCATCATTTTACGCCCATTGGCAGCCATCTACGGTTTGATTACCTCTTTGCGAAACCTTGCATTTGACAACGGATGGCTCAAGTCATTCGAGTTCACCCTTCCGGTAGTTGTGGTGGGTAACCTGAAAGTCGGAGGCACTGGCAAAACACCAATGGTGGAGTACATCACTAATGCACTCAAAAAGAAGGAATATAAGGTTGGGATTATTAGTCGCGGCTATAAACGCAAGACCAAGGGGTTTTTATTGGCTGACGAGTCATCCAATGCCAAGACCATAGGTGATGAACCGTATCAGTACTATCGTAAATGGGGTAACGAGGTTGCGGTAGCAGTAGGTGAGGATAGGGCGTATGCGATTCCGCATTTGTTGTATGAAAAGCCGGAGACGAATCTTATTGTGCTCGATGATGCTTACCAGCACCGAAGAGTTCAGCCTTCAATGTTGATACTGCTAACTGAGTACTCGCACCCTTTTTACAAGGATTATATTCTACCAGCGGGTCTTCTTCGTGAGTCAAGACAATATGCCCAAAGGGCGGACGCCATAGTCGTCACCAAATGTCCCGGTAGTGTAGATACCATTAAGCTGCAAGAAATGACGGCCGCTATTCAGCAATACGCACCTGATAGCCCCGTTTACTTCACTACCGTGAATTACGCATCGTTAGTCAGTTTTTTTGATGGATCGAACACCGATCTAGCTGGGAAGACATTTATTGTGATAACAGGAATAGCTAACCCCAAGCCAATGATCCAGCATTTAGAAAGTATTGGCACTGTGGCGAAACATCTGGATTATCCAGATCACCACGACTACAAGGAAAAGGATGTGCACAAAATGGTGAGTTTGCTCAAATCCAATAAGGATGCAATACTCATCACCACGGAAAAGGATGCGGTTAAATTGAGGGCGTTCGAGACAGCACTTGGAAATTGTGACTGCTACTACTTACCGATCGAGGTGAAGTTTCTGGATAGAGAAGAGGAGTTCTTAGATCAACTACAGAAATCAGTCGTCCTCTCTGATTGAATTGTTATTTTTGCGCGTGCTGAAAGCTCCTCATATTATTTTTCTCGTTTTGTGCCTTACCATGGCCCAGTTCGCGATAGCCCAGGATAGAGGAGGACCACCCAGAGAGGAAGGAGAAGAGCAGGAGGATGAGGGGCCAAGAAAGAGCAAGCGAGGATCAAGTATTCTTGATGACAGCACGACACTCGTATACGGTCCATTGACCACAGAGTACACCTACCTCTCCAACATCAAATACAACCAGCGCAAGTTTCTTACCATAGACACAATACTCACAGATATTGAACGCTTCTCCGAAAGAGACCGATCAGGAAATGTCTACCAGGATCTGGGTAACAACGGCACAGCTATGTGGTCGACTTTTTACCAAATGCCGCAGAATATTGGCCTTCAGAGTGGCTATAATGCCTACGATCCATTTGTAAAAGACCCTGAAGACTTTCGATACTACGATACCAAGTCGCCTTTTATTGATCTCTATGCTGGTCTTGGTGGGAAGGGGAGGTCTATTGTTGACTTTGATTTTGCCCGCAACGTCACACCGAACTGGAATGTCGGCTTTGGCATACAGCAAATCACAAGTGACAAGCAAATTGGTGTACTGGCCAATGAAGGTGATCGGAATGCCTTGAGTAATACAATGGATCTTTTTAGCTACTACCACTCCAAAGACAATAAATATACTTTCATCGCTAATGTCATGCGTTTTGATCACACGGTAATCGAAACTGGGGGCGTGGAGGTAGGAGAAGATACCACAAGAAATGCACTGTTTCAGTATGAAGACGCGATTATCAAGCTCTATAACGCAAGAAGTGCCGATCTCAGAATGCAGCTTCATCAGTATCAAGAGTACAAGCACTCGGAGTTTATGGAGTTCTACTGGGAGACGTTGTACAAACGTCAGACTACAGAGTATATTGATTATCCGCTCAGTAGTACGCCTGATTACTATGACGAGTTCCTAATCTCGACCGATTCCACTCAGGAGAAGTCAGAATACAGAGAAATCAAGAATGAAATAGGGATTAAAGGTAATATCTCGAAGTTCTTCTATAACCTCTATATCAAGCGACGAGACATGTCAATGGCTTATCGCTTTTACCGACCAGGAGGAGGTAATCTAGCGGAGAACTATGGAGGAGCTCGGTTGCGTTTTGATCTAAACGAGCGGAATAATCTGGACGGACATTTCGAATATCTACAAGGTGGTAACTACAAGTTTAGCGGGGTACTAAACAACCCTCTGTTTGAAGTAGACTATCAAAGTGCCCTCTATGTGCCTACACTCTTGCAATCCGACTATTTTGGTAATCACTACGAGTGGCACAATTCGTTCCAGTCGACCTTTGCTAACCAGATCAATGGACGGCTCAAGCTGAACTTTCCTTTTGGAGCAATTCAACCTAAGATCTCTCTCTCGACTATTGACAACTATGTCTACTTCGATACGGACAGAAGACCTACACAGACAAGTAGTGGGTTGCTGCTATCAACTTATGGGGCTGACTTACATCTTCATTTAAACAATACCTTCCACCTAGTTGCGGACATGAGATATACGATTGTAGGTGGTGAAGCCAAGTCCACATATCGAGTGCCTGAGCTATTCATGAATGGCAAGCTGTACTACGAAGGCAAATGGTTTAACAATTTCATGCCCGTGCAGGTGGGTATCAACTTCTATCAGCGCAATGGCTATTTCGCCAATGATTACGATCCCATCACGCAGCAATTCTTCTTGCAGGATGAATACTTGATGGAGAGCTATCTGGCCGCTGACTTCTTTCTTAACCTACGAGTAGACAAGGTGCGCATCTTTGTGAAGATGACACATATCAACCAGGCAGCCGGCAATGACGGATATCAAATCACGCCATTCTATCCAGGACAGCCACGGGTCTTCGATCTTGGTATAAGATGGCTATTCTTTGACTAATATGGATCAAAAAACTACGCTAGGTCTTAAGCTTCCCACCGACCCGAGATGGGTCAATATCGCTGAGAAAAGTATTGAAGATATACTTGTGGATCATGCCTACTGTGAGCAGAAGGCTGCTTCGAGTTGCATATCCCTGATTGTGTCTTATTCTGATAAGCAGAGTATCATCGACGTACTCACTCCTGTGGTGGCGGAGGAATGGAGTCATTTTGAGCGGGTGATTGATGAACTAAGAAATCGTGGCTATGCGCTTGGAAAACAGCGCAAGGATGAATACGTGGTTGCGCTAAATGGACAAATGAAAAAGGGGGGCAGCAGAGAGCAACAGCTGGTGGAGAAACTGCTCGTCAATGCCTTGATCGAAGCGCGCAGTTGTGAGCGATTCAAGCTGCTATCGCAAAATGTTGAAGACGAAGGCTTACAGAAATTCTACTATGAGCTGATGATATCTGAGGCAGGTCATTATCACAACTTTATTTCACTAGCGGAAGAATATATGCCGAAGGATTATGTGACAAAAAGGTGGTCTGAACTGCTCGATACAGAGGCGAGTATAATGGCCCAGCTAGAGCCAAGAGCGGATCGCATGCACTAGTGTGAACTCTTTCTATGAATATATGTTTATATGTTCATGTGAATCAGAAATTGCATCAATTATGAACTTTAGCGAAATAATAAATAGCCCTACCCCAGTACTTGTCGACTTCTATGCTGACTGGTGTGGGCCTTGCAAGATGATGGCACCCATCTTGAAAGAAGTAGCGGATGACATGAACGGGAAGATGAAGGTGCTTAAAGTCGATGTGGATCGGAATCAGAAAGCAGCGGCCAAGTACGGTATACGCAGTATCCCGACAATGATACTTTTCCAAAAAGGAAAGATCCTCTGGAGACATGCTGGCGCAATGCAGAAGTCACAGTTGATCAATACAACCTCACAGTTCATTAAGGAGGATACCAATGCTTAATCGATGGTCAACTGTACTGATATTGGCATTTTCACTCGGATTAGCCCCATTTGTTCCAGAACCTCATATCGTCGGTAAACTGAGGTGGATCGCTGGGGGTGGCTCAGGTATGCAGCCAATGGACTACATAGATTTACTATTTCATGGCTTACCTTGGCTACTGCTAGTAAGACTAATGATCATCAAAGCGTTAGGAATAACTGGTAAGCCAAAGGCTAACTGAACGCTTACTTCCAACCTATTGGCACTTAGGTTAGTTTGAATTATCCCTTTTTTTAAGTAATTTATTTGGTGTGATCTAACTAAACCCAAATTTGCTTATGAGATTTTCAGCAGTTTACCTCGTTGTTTCGATAGTTTTATTAGGTTCTTGTTCCTCTGATAAGTCCACTACTGAGACACCCACTTCAAAAGTAATGGAAGCTAAAGAAGACAATCCTTTGATTGGCAGTTGGGAACTCGTCTCCTACATGGATGCCGATGTAGGTGATTGGGCTACTTACCCTGAAACTGTTGTCTATCAAAAGCACATCACACCCACCCATTTTACGTGGTATCGGTTTGATTCAGATCAAGATCAGTTGGTGGGTATAGGTGGTGGTACTTATGAGTACGCTGATGGTGTGTATACCGAGAATATTGATTTCTTCATGCCCCCTGGATCAAATGAGTTGGGTCAGGCTATTCCATTTACAGCAGAGATGAAAGAGGGTAAATGGTACCATACTGGCTATGCCAAATCGATGGAGATTGATGAAACCAGTGGTGAAGTAGTGATGGCAGATTCTTCGAAGATTGAGGAGATCTGGGAAAAAGTTGGCACCAATTCGAATGCCGATGCTGAGGTCGTTGGATCTTGGAAGTTGATCACTTACAGAGAGGGAGACAAACCCACCGCTCTGGAATATCCTGACTTCATTAAATATATTAAACTGATCACATCAACACATTTTACCTGGATAAAGTACAATGCTGAAGGCGATGAAGTGTTTGAAGCAGGAGCTGGTACTTACAGTTTGGGAGCTGATAAGTATACGGAAACAGTTCAAATGATGTACCCTCCCGGCTCAGGTACGGTGGGCTCTGCTATTGAGTTTACCTATTCACTGGATAGCGGTCGATGGAATCACATGGGATATGTCAATCGTGTTAATATCAACAACGATGATGAAGCTAGAGAAGATCTGCTGATTGATGAGGTGTGGATGCAGATGGAGCAGTAAAGTCAGATTTTAACGAGTAATGAAGAGGCTTAGGAATAAGCCTCTTTTTTTTTTGAATTCTAATTAGTCTTTCTTTGTCAAATTTTAATTCGCCTATGAACACACGGACAAGAGCACAAGAATCCCGAGCTGCCATCGAACGACTCTATATCACCATGAGACATCTATTTATGAGAGGCAACTATAAGCCGCTCGGTGTATCAGGAGAGTCCTTGATTCAGGCGATGTGCCAATTGAGTCCGGAGATTTACGGTTTGCTCAATGATCCCGAGAAGGTAGAACTAGATGGATTGCTTTATGTGATTGATCGATTGCCGAAAGGAATCGAGGAGTGTCAAATCATCAATTTGATCTCAAGAGAGGGTTTTGAGAAGTCAGATTTTGAGATCATTAGTCCACCCAAGCGTCGACGGAACTGTTATCGTGTAGATGAACAGCAGATGTTCATCGAGATGACTAGAGGCAGGAGTGACGTCTATGATATTCTGACTCACCTTACCTTCATGTATATCGAGGCGGAAAAAATCAGAAAGAATAGCCTGGACCACAAAGGTAGAAAGACACATGACTGGAAGATGCTCGGAGAGATCATTGAGACGGAGCGGAAAGGAGAGCCCTTTAATATAGAATCGGCCTACACCTACTTGAGTAACATTCTGGGTAGAACATTTGACGAGACGCGCGAGGCTTGTCACAAGTTTGCCAGCAATCCTGATAACCATAGCATTTTTAGAATTATCTACGGTCTGGGTAGCCTGGCCATTCAGGAGTCCCGAGAGGAGTTGAACCGAGAGATTAGATTTTCTGCTAAGCTCAGAGAGCGAATAGGGCACCACATCTATGGAGAGCAGTGGGCTGACAACATCAAAGAAGTCTTGCTCAACAACGACCTCATCACTAGACCACTCCACATCATTAGTGCTAACCTCCATAGTTTTGTCAATACAATTTATGGCTACAACGCGCTAGGGTTGGAGAGTTTTGAAGAGATCGAAGGGCTTGCTCATGAAATCAGTATTGAGAAGAATGAAAAGCGTGCAAAGAAAATTGGCCCCTACGCCAACAAGCACGGCCTGATCCACATTGACGATACGACAGGCACCAATATAGGAGTCCAGATTATTGATACCGCCAAGATCAGCTCTGGTTCGGTGGCGCCAGGTTTAAGTATTCCAGATGATAAAAAAACGCCCGTTCTTATTGTAATGGATTACGCCTTTGGTGAGCAGGCCTACGAGTGCATGGATGAGCTGCTCAAGGTTTATGAAGTGGGTAATAAGCGATACAAGCTAGACGTGAACTCTGTGTCCATCATGGGCAAGGCTGGGATACTTATCGGAGGCAAAAGTGATTTGATGATCCCGACATCTCATGTTTTTGAAGGGACAGCTGATAACTATCCGATCAACAATGATTTTAAACTCGAAGACTTTGAGGGGCAGGGACTAGGTGTCTACCAGGGAGCGATGATTAGCGTACTGGGCACCTCACTTCAAAACAAAGATGTATTGATGCACTTCCTTGATAGCTCGTGGCGAGCAGTAGGACTTGAGATGGAAGGAGCTCATTATCAGAAGGCCATTCAGTCTGCTTCTCGGATTAGGCTGAGTATTCGTAAGAATGTGAAGGTGAGGTATGCTTACTATGCATCGGATAATCCGCTAGAGACAGGCAATACACTTGCTTCTGGAAGCCTAGGGTCTGAAGGCATCAAACCGACCTACTTGATCACAAGAAAGATACTAGAGAAGATATTCAGTTAGAAGGTTTCTTTTCCTTCTTGGCAGGTCTGTTGAAGATGTTGAGTAGCTTTTTCAAACTGTCATTCACTAGCGTGAAATAGAGTACAGCAGTCATCGTCCAAAGTACAAGAAGATTGAAGTAAAAGGTATCAATTTCAATACCTGCTACTACTTTGTATGGGGCGTACAGATGAGCACGACCTATATTGGAATGGGGCCGTGAATAGATTGGGTCTTTCTTCTGTACCAGCTCTCCTTTGATCTCTTGGACTTTCTCAAACTCATCACGATTTTGTACTAGGTTAGACAGGCTCTCGTTCTTGTAGTCCTCCTGCAGGGTTATCAATTTCTCCCGTCCATGCTCTTTGACAAGGCTTTGATACAGGCTGTCTTTTGCTTGAACCGCACGACCATAATCGGCTCTAAACTCTTGCTTTCTGGTTCCTAAATAGCTTTTTAGTCGATTTCCCAAGGTGACCGTGTAGTTCTCTGGGGTCACGTCGCTAATGAATGGGAAAGGTGGCTTATCGTAGTAAGCTTCAAATTTCTCGAGTTCCGTCTGAATAAGAGCCAGGCTGTAGGCCATGTTTTCAGGCTTGCCGCTGCGTTCTACTTCTTGTTCTACTCTTGCAACCACACTCTCCAGTTTGGGCATGAGGAAAGAGTTGTAGAATGAAGTCTGACTCACGGCCATTTCAGCATCAAAAAACAAGCGCTCAAATTCATTCTCCTTGAACTGTGTAACCGCTAATGCTTCATAGGCCCAGCGACTGGCCATCAAATCTCCCACGATAGGCACGTTCACCTTATTGGTAAGAGATTTGTGAAGATCATCAAACTTGATCATAGCGCCTCCAAGCAGCAATTGGGGTACCAGGATAAATGGAATGAGGATATAGATCGTAATGATAGAGTTGAGCGCGGAAGAAATATTGAGTCCAACCATATTCGCAAAGCAGCTGGTCGTAAATAGAATGGCCCAGAAATAGATCATCGTACCCTGAATCTCCAGAATCAGATTGCCAACCAATACGAAGAGCAAGCTCTGCACCGCGCTTAGCACGAATAGAAAGGAGATCTTTGAGTTGAGGTAGCTCGTTCTGCTCAGATTAAGGAAAGATTCCCGCGCCAGGATCCTACGGTCCTTGAATATTTCCTCTGCACTGACTGACATACCCAAGAAGAGCGCCACGACAATCGACATGAAGAGATATACTGGCAGGTTCTTATTGTCCGTAAATATGTAGCCTTGATCAGTTACATACTTACTAAAGTACCCCAGGATAAACGCAAGAAATGGCCCCTCCAAAATGTTGATCAGGATGTACTGGCGATTAGCCAGCTTGGTCAATACGTTGCGCTCACTGAATATTTTAAACTGTCCCCATCGGGAAGGGATATGGAAATTGTTTTCCGGTAGGATCTCCTCGTACTTCACCTTGGGGATGTTCGGCTCGATGTGCTCCTTATATTTTTGGTACCATTTCTTAGGGCTGACCTTACGCTTGTTAGTCGCCCTGCCCTGATCGTCGATCTCCTTCGCTTCTATGATCTGGAGTATTTGGTCAGGTATGACGTTACCACAATTAGGGCATTCGGATTCGGCGGCATTGACCTGCGTACTCATGGTCTTAAAGTAGACCACCGCATCGATAGGGTTGCCGCTATAGATAGGGTAGCCGCCTTTATCCAGCAGTAGGAGCTTGTCGAACAACTTGAAGATCGCTGAGCTAGGCTGGTGGATAATAACGATTACAAGCTTGCCCTTTCTTGATAAGTCCTTGAGCAGCCACATCACCTTCTCTGAGTCCATCGAAGAAAGCCCAGACGTGGGTTCATCGACGTAGAGCAATGCTGGCTCTCGCATTAGCTCCAGGGCTATATTGAGTCGCTTTCTCTGACCACCACTGATGGATTTGTTGAGTGGGTCACCGACCTTCAGATCTTTAATCTCATAGAGGTCAAGATCATTGAGCACCTTGTCTACCGTCTTCTTAAGTAAGTGCTCAGAGAAGTCAGAGAAACTAATCTTAGCATTGTAATAGAGGTTTTGGTAGACGGTAAGTTCTTCAAACAACAGGTCATCTTGGGGTACATAGCCTACTACACCATGCGAGATGGCACTCTGAATATTGTAGCCATTGACCAAGACCTTTCCATGATCAGGGTCTATCTGTCCATTGAGTAGGTTCAATAGCGTGCTCTTGCCAGTACCACTTCCACCCATAATGCCAACCAACTGACCTGACTCCTCATTTATCGTAAATTTTTGTATGCCGTTGCTACTGTTCTTGAAGTGAAACTCAATATCCTCTCCGGATAAGACAATCCCTTTGTTTTTGTCGACTTTGAGAAATTGCTTCGAAATATCTATTTCGTAGATCGGCTTTATATTCGGACCCTTGATAATGGCTCCTGGGTTTAGATTATAAGACTTGTTCTTATAGATCTTGTTCCCTTCAAGATAGAGGTTGAGCGGCCCTTGATACCTGAACACAAATGAGTCGATACTGCTGATGTGCAGGACAAGGATATTGCCAAACAGCTTGTCGACGTATAGGTGCTTGAACTCTGTGACACCAGCTACTTTCTTGCTTTTCTTACGCATCATCCAGGCCATTTCTTCCGGCCATTCGGTCATGCGATTATCAATAAGTAGCGCTTTTGATTTCTCTATTTCCTTACCCTCAGGGTCAAGTATGAAGGACTTGATGTTCTTGACTTCATCTTGAGGAATATTGAAGTTCATTGCGACAAGCAAGATGAACTCATCCTCCTTCTGGGAGACTTGGTTGTCAGAGTTGATCAACTCCATGAGCTGGATGAACGCGGAGATGCGCTCATGTTGCTGGAGCTCTTTGTTGAGTTGATTGCAGATCTTAGAGACCTGCAAGATGTTCACAGAGGCAATCTCCATCTCCCGCTCAGTTGGTAAGAGCTCATAACTACGCTTATAGAAGTCTAGGTAGTCGTAGTAGAGATCAAGATACTCTGAAGTGAGGGAGGGGTTGAGGTTCCTGTTGAGATAGGGCTTGACAATGATCTCGCCCGAGTCTATCTCCGAGTCCACCTTTACGCTCTCAATGATGGCGAAAAGGTGCATCAGGGCATTGATGATAGACTCACTCATATCCTAAAGCAGGGGTTAAAAAGAAACTCCCGACAGTGCCGGGAGTAAGGTATTACCCAGCAACGATTTCGTTGCGCGTTTCTTCAATACTGGCAGACACATCATCGATCTGTCCTTCTGTCATTTCAGACTCACCTACACCGTCAAAAAATAGACTGATATATCTGATCTTTGGAAGTACACGGTTGATATTAGGATCGTCAGAGAATTGGTCTAGAAGTAACTCTAGTTTCTTAACAGTTTCTTTTTGCTGAGCGAAAGCCTCAACTAACTTGTCGTCATATCCTGAAGAAATGAGGAGTTGTGTGGTGATATACAGACCCTCGATTACACTACCTGATATCACTAGCAAGGACAACTTATCCTGCCCATTCTCATTGAGGTAGCTATACGTGTTGTAGAAGGATTCAGTCACTATCGTAATAAGACTGTCTTTGTTTTCAATATTACCTTCTATACGCTGAGCCATCTCAGTATTAAAGGCGCCTGAGATATTCAGGTCTTCAACTAAGCTTCTGGACGCTTTGAGAAACTGCATAGTCTCCTGCTGACGATTGTAAGTAGTAGCATAGCTCAAGTCAGCACCGTAGATGCCAAGGTTAAGAGCTTTGTTATACTCTGTGATATACTTGTCTGCATTATCTACATCGTTCGTGATACCCAATACAAAACCTGCATTAGCATCCTGGATCAAACTGGTCACTTCAAATGAGGTAGGAATAGGGTATTCAAACTCGCGTTCTACGATCTCTCTAATACTCTCTTCGGCTGAAGCTTCTGTAGTTGTGTCACTCTTCTTTTCTGAGCCACAGTTGGTTAAGACAAGCACCATACATGCAGCTACTAAAAGGCTGGTAAATTTGTTCATTTTCATTCTTTTAATAGTTCTCCAATCAGTTTTGAAGATACGGTTAATTATGATATTTTGAAAAACAGCTCCGCAAATATGAAACATTTGACCTATTCATTCAGGTTATAGTTACACAATTTGCGCAGTGCGCCCTATCTTTAATTCTATGCCTTACCAAAATATACTTCATTCACGGTGTTTCGGACTTTTATTAGTTTTCACCCTTGGCCTGCTCTTTGTGGGATGTAGTGATGACGAAGCTATCATTTCGTCTACCCCTTCGGTAGGTCCTAGGCAGAGTTTTTTGTCCTCATTTTATCAGAGCGAGGAACTCGTTTATTCATTCGAGTATGATGGAGATAAGCGACTCTCAAGACAAGTTGCTAGATTCCCTGAGGGCAATTTGGTCAGCGAGTTTGAGTACAATAGCGTTGGTAAAGTGTCTAAGATGATTGGCGTGCGAAATGGGCTGATCCTGGAGCTGAATATATTCTATAATGCAGAGGAGCAGATAGATTCAATTTTCAGCATATCAGATGGTAGCCCATGGGTGATCAATAAGTTTCTTTATGACGATATGCGTCAACTTACCAGAATGATGGAATACGCTCCGGTAACTAGAACTCTGGTGTTCAATGATTACTACTGGAGCGATGGAGACATCACTCGCCGTGAAACGTATTTTCCTCAAGGAGCCGAGCGTCTTGAGGAGCGGTGGGTGGTTGAGTATAAATACGATTCTTTGACTAACCCGTTCAATGTAGTCTATCAAGATATTGGTTTCCATTTGATCGATCGGGAACCAATTAGCCAACACAACTGGACGAGTATGCGGATATTCAATAAGAGTACTGGCCGCACCTTTCGGGAAATAGACAAGGAGTACCAATATCTGGGCAATGGCTTTCCTTCCCGGAAAAGAACTTATGTCTACAATGGGGGAGATAGGTCTGAGGACCAGGAGGGTGTTATTGCTGACTTTTTCTATTGAGACAGCTTACTTTTTTATCTGATCTCTTCCACCAGGAGAATCGCAATTGTTGCTAAAATTGAGCATCATAAAGCTTTGATCAGTAGTTATTTAGACCCCTTCAATTCATTTTCGACGAAAGGTCTATTTCAATCGATAAACTTCACATTCTATTTATTGTACACAACGCTTTAAAAATGTAAAGTTCTGATTTTAAGAGCTTTACTATAAAGTAGAAATAATCGGCTTTCGATTAAAAATACAATCTATAGTTGAATAATAGCACTCTAACTCATTGATAGATAGTAGAGTATATTGTACATCTATCTAATTTCTATACTTTTGGCTTGTCACCAACTAATACTGACATGAAGAAATTATTTTTTTTGCTAGCCTTTCCGCTAGCTATGGCACTTACCTCAGGAGGAAGTAAAGCTACAATGCAAGATCTTTCAGCAGATCTGATGGAAGCATTGGATACGCGAAACTTTCATCATGTAAAAGAGGTGCTCCATGAGATGATCCCGATCATGAAAAAGGAGATCAAGGATGGTAAGAAGCTCGTCGCACTAGCGTCAAAAGGCTCGGATGTAGGAATTGAAAATATAGGAGAGTTCAAAACTACACTGGCTAAGAAAGAAGAGATATTACACTATACTGAGAAGTTGATGAATACATCGTCTGCTGCTATCAGAGCGAGATCAAATGAACTCGTTGAGAAAATTGATGAATATGTTCAATAGCTGAACTGAATCTGTAGTTGATGAAAAATCCCGTCCTTGACGGGATTTTTTTTTGAATAAAATCTTAACTTCCTCGTGACCAATCCAACTAGGCATGAACAATCGAAGGGATTTTATCCGCAAAGCAGCTCTCGGATCTGCTGCACTACCACTCACTTCAGCGCTATCAGCAGAATCTACTTACCTAAGTCTTGATCAATTAAAAGGACATCTTGATCGGACAGTTGATGATAGTACTTTTTGGGCTACCATCAGAAAACAGTTCCCCTTAAAAGAAGGACAGACCTATTTCAACAATGGCACGATGGGCCCTCAGCCATCTTACGTGCTCGAGCGGGTAATTGAAGACATGCGTTACAATGCAGTGCATGGGGCGGAGACGGATTATAAAGGTGAAGGGCCACAATTGCTATCTGGTTATTTCCAATATCAGGATCTACGAACCAAGCTTGGTGGGTTAATCAATGCTGATTACAAAGAGATCTCACTGACACAGAATGCGACCTTTGGGATGAACTTCATTGCTAACGGTCTTGATCTGAAAGAAGGTGATGAAATCATCAATACTGATCAGGAGCACGGTGGAGGCTATGCCGCATGGAAGCAACTAGCGAAACGAAAGGGCTTGGTATACAAGCAGGCTGTCCTGCCTGTACCGGCCAATGACCCTCAGGAGATCATTGATTCGGTGCTAGCGCAAATCACCAAAAAAACGAGAGTCATTGCTGTACCCCATCTCGTATCAGTGTATGGGGTGATAATGCCAGTAAAAGAGATTTGCGCTGAAGCTAGGAAGCGAGGTATATTCACCATACTTGACGGGGCGCAGACTGTCGGTCAAATCAACGTAGATGTTAAGGATATTGACTGTGATGCCTACTATGCTAGTCTGCACAAGTGGCTGCTGGCACCTGGAGGTAACGGCATACTCTACGTCAAGTCTGACCAGGTGGACAAGGTCTGGTGTACACTAGCCAGCTACAACTGGGAAAACTACGAAGATCACGGATTCCGGCTACAGCAGTACGGCACGGGCAATCCGTCTTTATTGGTTGGACTGGATGCGGCAGTTGACTTCTACAATACCGTCGGGGCGGAGAAGTGGTTGTTACGGGTAAAAGAGCTTGGAGACTACCTAAGAGCCGGTTTGAAGGACGTCAATAAAGTGACCATTCATAGCTCTGTTCATCCAGAAATGTGTGCTGGACTAACTACCTATGCTGTGGAAGGTATCACCGGCCCTGCTTTGCAAAAGAAGTTATGGGAAGAAAAACGGCTTCAGCCTAGATCAGTTGGAGAGGAGCTTCTGAGACATAGTGTACACATCTACAACAACGAATCAGAAATTGATCAAGCCCTTGAAGTAATCAGGTCGATCTAAAGTATTTCATTTTTTCTGCAACCAGCTCTTGAGTTTTTGCATCTAAGCCATGGATTCAAAAACTCAAGAACATGTTCAAGAACTATTTCAATGTTACGATTCGTAACCTGATCAAACACAAGTTTTATTCGTTCATCAATATTCTGGGACTCACTGCAGGAGTCTCCTGCTTTTTGATGATTCTACTTTATGTAGCTGATGAAATCAGTTATGATAAAGATCACCATCAAGCCGACCAAATCTACAGGCTTGATTTTTTAGGCGTCATCAACGGTAATACATTCAATACATGCCAGGCAAGCGTACCCGCTGCAGAGGCTATGGTGAATGATTATCCCGAAGTAGTAGAAGCAGTACGATTACGGCAGAGGAGTGAATACCTGGTTAAGAAATTTGAAAGTGAGCAGACATTTAAGGAGAAGAGGGTCGTTTTTGCCGACTCTAATTTCTTTTCATTCTTTGGGCTACCTGTCTCCCAAGGTGATCCTGCATCTATGCTTAAGGGACCGGACAAAGTGGCCATTAGCCAATCAATGGCCCAGAAGTATTATGGTAGCAGTAACCCGATAGGAGAGACGCTTGTCTTCGGTAACGATTACAAATATGAAGTAACCGGTGTATTTGAGGATATCCCTCGCAACACTCATTTCCATTTTGACTTTTTGCTTTCTATGGCTTCTCTGGATGAGAGTAAAGGAAAAATATGGATGAGCTTTAACTTTGTGACCTACCTCAAACTTCAGGAAGGAAGTAGTGCTGACGTACTGGAGTCCAAGTTTCCAGCTTTAGTCGAGAAATACATCGGCCCAGAGGTTGAGCAATTTATGGGCATGGATCTGGAGACCTTTTTCAGCTCCGGTAATGCTGCCGGTTTCAGCTTGTTCCCCCTAAAAGACATCCATTTGTATTCTGATAAGTTGGGTGAGCTAGAGGCAAATGGCGATATCAACTACGTCTACCTCTTTTCGGCGATTGCCTTTTTTATCATGTTGATCGCGTGTATCAACTTTATGAACCTTTCCACGGCGCGCTCAGCTAACCGAGCCAAAGAAGTAGGTATTCGTAAGGTGCTTGGCGCTTACAGACACCTACTGGTTAAGCAGTTCCTTGTTGAGGCCATGGTTCTCAGTTTTGTATCGTTCACGTTGGCCTATGGAGTTTGCTTTGCTGTCTTGCCATCTTTCAATGACCTAGCGGGAAAGCAGCTTATCTACAGCGACCTGTTATCTCCACGATTTCTTGGTTTGATGGTTTCTTTGATGATTGCGGTAGGCTTACTTGCCGGCAGCTATCCTGCACTTTACCTATCTAAGTTCATGCCCTCCGAGACCCTCAAAGGGAAGATTACACTGGGTATGAAAAGTGGAATGATCAGGAGTGGGCTGGTAGTATTTCAGTTCTCGTTATCGATCATCATGATTGTCGGTACTGCTGTCGTCTTCGATCAATTGGAGTACATTCAAAATAAGAAGCTTGGGTTTGATAAAGACCAGGTACTGATGATCAGTGATGCATGGTTGATGGGTGATCAGCTTGAATCATTCAAAAACGAAGTGGTGACAAGTAGCAATGTGAAGGCAGGAACAATCACTAGCTTTTTACCAGTAGGGATTAACTCCAACAATACGGTTTTCTTTGAGGGGATGGACTCCAAGAATGGCACCCACATTATTAGTAATTGGCGGATCGATCATGACTACATGTCTACTCTGGGAATGAATATCATCGAGGGACGCGACTTTTCGAGAGATATGCAGAGTGATTCTACCGCTATTATTTTGAATCAGGCGGCCGTCAAAGAGTTTGGATTTACTGATCCTATCGGAAAGACGATCAGCACCTTTGGGGGAAGTGAGCAAGAATTGATAGTTGAGCCTTACAAAATCATTGGTGTGGTCGAGGACTTCCATTATGAGTCATTACGTGCCAATATTTACCCTATGGTTCTGTATTTGGGTAGTTCAAGGGGCTATGTTAGTTTCAAACTTGCCGGAAATGACGTGAGCAATTCCATTGACTTTATTCGAGGTAAATGGGATGAATTTGCACCTGGCAAGCCTTTCCAGTACAGTTTCATGGATCAGCGCTTCAATAATATCTATTCAGCCGAGCAGCAAATAGGACAAATCTTTGGTGTGTTTGCTGCCCTGGCTGTTCTCATAGCATGTTTGGGCTTATTTGGATTGGCGTCATTCACCGCCGAGCAACGTAATAAGGAAATTGGCATCCGCAAAGTGTTGGGCGCCTCTGTGATCGGGATCATGTCGCTCTTGTCTAGAGAATTTCTAAAGTTGGTACTCATTGCCTTTGGTATTGCTGCTCCGGTGGCATACTTTGGGATGGATCGCTGGTTAAGTGATTTTGCTTATCGTACTGAGCTCAGCCCAACTACTTTTATCATTTCTGGTGTATTAGCAGTAGTAGTAGCATGGGTAACGATGAGCTATCAGACAATGAGAGCAGCAAGGAGTAATCCCGTCAGATCGTTGAGGAGTGAGTAATGCCTTATTCGTGCCATGATAGGCTTCTGGCTGTTGGATTTTTTTGGATGCGCCGTGACTCGCAAGATTTGCGCTATATCAAGGGAATATTGAGCTGACTAGTGCGACACCATCTCGAGATATTTGTCAAATACCTGGTAGACAGTAATTGGAATTAAGATAGGGCTTCTTAGAATAGTTCAATTATGGATTGACCTGATTGATTTAGTTGCTAATAACGGTTAAAAGCACTTCAGTTGATGATGTCCAATTTTTTAAGGAGACGGTTTTTGAAAACCGGTCCGAGGAAAAGACTTTTCCCAGCTATGATCACCGTATCTTCAAACTGATCTATTGATTCAAGATGCTCAATATTCGCAACCTGATTTCTATTGATCCTTACAAACCTATCATCAGGGAGGAGATTGGATATTTGCTCTAGAGAAGTTCTTATTGGAAGTGATTTATCAGAGGTGATTATTTTCACGTATTTCTCTTCCGCCGATTCTAACCACAAAACGTGCTCAAGTTTAACCTTTTCTATTTTGGTCGATAGCTTAATGAAAAAGCTTTCACCGATTTTAGAAATTATCTCTTCATCAGCCTTATTATCCTTTTTAGCGCCATTTTTGGACTTAAAAATAGCCAGTTCTATAGCACCTTGCATATTGTGCATATCAAAGGGTTTGATCAGATACCCACTTGGTGCTATTTCTGCAGCCCTCTCTATAATCAACGAATTTTTGTGAGCAGTAGTAAATATTATTGGTGCAGAAGATATTTTCATTATCTCTTTGGCCATCAGTATGCCGTTGATGGAATGGTTAAGATTAATGTCTTGTAAGATCACGTCAGGATTCTCTCGTTTTACAATGTCCAGGGTGTCTGCGAACTGCTTTTGAATACCATGGAAGTCATACCCCAGTTTCCGACAATAAAATTCAACCTTCTCGTGTTGGATTAGATGATCTTCTATTAAAAGTACGTAGAGTCTCCTCATCTCAGAATACAAAATTAAAAAATGGATTATGTGTGGAGCGATAATGTTTTGATAATAATATCTAAATATTACATAATGAGTAATTTAGAATAATTATAGATAAAGAGAGTTGAATTTGGCAAAAGGTTTAAGGACAAATATGATATGCTCAAAGACAGATTTGTCCTGCTTCAAGGACTAAGTAAAAAAAAAAGGATTTTTCGCCACTAGCTTGCCTGCAAGAATTATTGTAAAATTTAAACCACAAATCAAACAGCTATGGCTACAAAAACAGCAAGTTCAATGGATCAAGTATTTGGCAAGGCCAAAAACGACATCCAGGGTCTAAAAGCAATTTCTGCAATTGAAATAAGTACGGGCCTACCAATAGGTTCACTTGTTCTGGATCCGTCATTTGATATCGACGCGGCAAGCGCTTATAACGCAGAGGTCGTTAAGGCAAAGATCAAGGCGAAGAATGCGATGGGTTTTGAAGGAGAATTGGTGGAAATAATAATTATTGAGTTATCATCTCAAATACACATTATTCAACCAACGCCCAATGAGCAATACATCATTTATCTGGCAGCAGACAAGGCCTCAACTAATATCGGCATGACCAGAAAGGTGGTCAAGCAACTGGCCGGTGAACTAGAGGTGCTATTGGGAGAGTAAGATGATCAACCAGCTAGAAGGTGAAATGTTGGTCTCTTTCAAGAAGAGGTATGGCTTTCAAGGCCATATCTCCCTCTTAGACTTGAAGGAAATAAACAAGATGTTTCCGTTGGCAAAGGGAATTTTCTCTTTGAGTGATTGTGTGGATAACTATTACAGTTTATCAGATGGTCATTTAAGATTTTGTTTAAAAATGCCTCATGAGAGAATCCTTGTGATCGAATGCGAGAGTAATGCGTCCAACTTAGGTACGATCAAGCACATGGCCGTCAGACTTGTAAATGAACTCGGTAGTGGTCAACTCAAAAAGGCGGTATAAGGCTTGGAGATTTGAAAAACAGAGTTAAGGAGTTGTATGGAAATTTAGAAGTCTATGGTACTTATACCAAAGAACAAAATCAGTTGTATCTATCCAAAGACGATACGACACGAGTGATTACAAGTCGCTTGGAGGAGATTTGCAGGGAGCTCTTGGATAGCGATGCGAACCATGTGGTAATCGAGTTAGAGGAGAATAAATCATTCATTGGGTTTTATCCACATTCCCAGCGGAGTATTATCCTTCTAGCCGGAGGCCCTATCGATTGCTTTCCAATGCTTCACGCTTTGCTCATCAACGATGAATGTACAGAGCGTACCATTTCGTTTGAAGAAGAAAATGTCAGGAAGAGTTTTTTGAGGAGTTCTGAACTTCTATCTCAGCTACTTCCGGTCAACGACACCCTTGAACCTTTCTTCGATGATTATTTTATCTATTATAGGCCTCTTTATCAAATAGGTGGAGATTTTTATTGGTTCGAACAGAATGATGATAAAATCATGATCATTCTAGGTGATTGCACAGGGCATGGTGTTGCAGCTGCACTTGTTGGCATTGCAATGCTTCAAATGGTCAGATCGCGGTTTAGCCATTCGGAAAAAGAATTGCATGAGTCACTTTATGATTTTTACGATGATCTTGATGCATACCATGAAAAATATGAGTCGGATGAAATGGTTGATTTGGAACTTGGGATCGTTGTTTATGATAAGTCAAAAGGCACATTGGATTTTACTGGTAGCGGTATTAATCTCCACTATTATGATGGTGCAGAGCTCAAACTTCTAAAAACTAGAAGAACCCAAGTTGTAAAGAAGGAACTCGTACATGTGAAGCTCAATGTGAAAGAAGGTCAGAAGTTCTTCCTTCACAGCGATGGCGTGATTGATCAATTTGATAATCAGAATAAGCGTAAACTTGGTAGGATGGGCTTGCAGACAATTTTGGAAGAGCAGTGTAAAGGACTATCTGAATTTCAATTTATAAAACATGTAAATGCATTTAAGGGTCAAACTGAGCAAATAGATGACAGTACTTTTCTAGCCTTTAGCCTTTGAAGTAAACAATTAAACTACCTCGATTATGTCATTCCTACTTATTGAAGCCGGTAAGAATTCTCCTTTTGTATGTTTCGATTTTGATGGTGGTACATTCAAAGTAGGAGGCCGTTCTGTGATAGAGCAGCCGCTTGAATTTTACCAGCAGCTTATATCAAGTATTGGAAATTACTCGTCTTCTGCTATTACCGAGGCTCACTTCACTTTTGAGTTTGAGTATTTCAACACTAGTTCCTGTAAATGTATTTTCAACCTCATGAAGGAAATAAAGAAACTAGAAGACCGTAAATCAGTTGTCATTAATTGGTATTATGATAAGGATGATGAGGACATGCTGGAAATCGGAGAAGATTTTGAAGACATTTTAGAAATGCCTTTCCGAATGATATCTCGAGACAGGCTTGATTAACATTTTTCTCATGTTGAAGCTAGTTTAAACTCTTGAAGTTTACTGCTGGAAATAGGGAATAGACCCGCTACTCGAATATTTTACTTACCAGAATCTTATAAAATCAAAGCCTTCCATGGAAAAGGAAGTCTAAATGAAGCTGTAAAAATGCTTGCCAATACTTCCTAGAAAAAATCTTGGTATTCCTTTTTGGTCAAAGAGAAATAAATCGTAACAGCAATTAATAAAAAAATATCTTCCTCAATAATCGTTACAAGCACCGAAAGACAATTTTAATGCAAGAAAGGTTGGATTAAAAAATGATAAATGAAGAATGGGAATAAACTTAAAAGCACTTGGAAGTAATTAAAGTCCTTGACAATATGATTAGACTGAAATCAATAATCCTCATAAAGTTGAAATGATGGTGTTCAAGGTTTATAGCAATTTTAGTATCATAACCAGAGTCACAGGGCTCAGTATCTATGTTTCAAACTGTCTACCCAAATTCCACTTCCCCCATTTTTTCTTTGCTCCAGCTGCATAGATGGGCAAATATTGGAAGTAGCGCCTCCCCTTTATCTGACAGGGAATATTCCACTTTTGGAGGTATTTCCGGATAGGCCTTTCTGATAATCAGGCCGTCATGCTCCAATTCTTTCAATTGCTCGGCAAGCACTTTCCGGGAAATCGAGGGTAGAAAAAATGCCAATTGTCCAAAACGGAGAGTGCCATTACTCAAGACATATATGATCAAAGGCTTCCACTTACCCCCAATGATGTTCACCGCGTGGGTCATTGGGCATTGAGTCGGGTTTTCAATAATTCTTCTTGACATAGTCGGTTACGTTTTGGTTACCACTTTCTTATAGTTACTAAAAGGTAACTTATTCCTTTTGTAAACTATCATTAGTTCCTTTATGAAACTAATTACACAAAAGAATCAAGACTATGAAAAAATCATTCCTTTATCTAACTATAGCCCTAGTTGTGCTGAGTATGCAGTTTAGCTGCACCAGTAGTAAAAATACCAGCGCTACAGGAGCTGAAAAAAAACCGGAATACCAGCTAACCAGTACCTCTTATTATGGAAAAGAAACGGCCATTGAAGTGGCCAAAGACAGGGTAGATTTACTATTGCAGGTGGTCAACGGTTTTGCTCCTGCCAAGACCAATGGCGGTGATATCAGCAATGTTAAAAAATTGGCACATGAGCTTTATGCTAAAGATGCCCTGGTATTTCAAAGCCAACCTTTTATTGACTCACTGGAGTTTGGAGGAAAAGCATTTGTGCATGCCCTGGATTTTATCAACACTGAGCTTGGTTTGGGAGAAGAGTTTTTAGAACCTAAAAATGTATGTGCCATCTATGCCTTCTATCCGGAAAAGAACGCTTCAGAAATCCACTGGGTAATGACCACTGCAGCCATAGTGCCAAAATACGGGCAAGTGCTCAACACAGTATTGATGAAAGCCAAAAAAACGGGCAGTGACTGGAAAGTGACTTACCATGAGTATATGGCGGCTCCTGCAGGTGGGGAAGATTGTAGCGGGGCACAAGCTCAAAAAGTGCAGGAAGAATGGGCCGCCAAAGTGAATTAACCACTGACTTTACTTGATGATGAAATCTCTACAAAAACGATTGAACACCCTTTTCAGCATTGTATTTCTGGTTTGTGTATCAATGTCGTGTGACCAGGAGGAAGAAAAAAACACCAAGATAATGAGCGATACTGACTTCAAAGGTTTTTCTGTTCCTGAAACCATATCAGAAGAATGGCGGGAGTATATCTCGAACCTTCCCAGCCCTGCATTATTTCAAACCCCTGAACCGGATGATCTGGAAGGTTGGAGGAAATTTCATGATCGTGGTGAAGAGGATATGATCAAAGCGAATTTAGGGTTACTGGAGGAGATGGATGTTCAGTGGAAGGAAAGTGAAATCAATCAAATTCCTGTATTGACGCTGCTTCCCAAGGATTACAAAGAGTCAACATCGATAATCATATACCTACACGGTGGTGGTTATACCATGCTGTCAGCCAAGTCAAGATCTGCCACTGCAGCGCTCATGGCTGAAAGCACTGGTCTAAAGGTCATTGCTGTTGATTATACCACCGCTCCATTTGCCAAATGGGATAAAATTCACGATGAAGTACTTCAGGTTATCAAAGGGTTGCTTAGTGAGGGCTATTCCATGAATGATATCGTTCTTTTTGGTGACTCAGCGGGAGGTGGACTGGCCGCATCGGTCACGCTACATTTGAGAGATATAGGCATGGGTTTACCTGCTGCATTGGTATTATGGTCGCCTTGGGCGGATATAACCGAAACAGGCGATACTTATCACACATTAAAATATTCGGAACCCCAATTTTTGTATGATGTAACACTCTCCAATTGTAGGGATGCGTATGCATCACCCCAGGATTGGAAGAACCCCTATGTATCTCCGGTGCATGGAGATTTTGACAAAGGGTTTCCTCCCACTTTAATTCAGGGCGGTACCAAAGAGATTTTATTGAGTGGTTTCATCAGGCTCTACCAGGCCATTGACCAATCGGGGCACGAGGTAAAACTGGATTTGTACGAAGGAATGGTGCATGTATTTCAATCTAAACTTCCTGATTCACCGGAGAGTAAGGTAGCGATAGACAAGTCTGGCGATTTTATTGATACCCATTTGGGTCAATAATATCATGGAAGTGTGCCTACGAGTTAAGTGAAAAACTCAACGGGCATCATTTTCGGCCAGCTCCAAGCCAAATTCGCGCAAAGCGATGATCATTGGTGTTGTTTTTTTACCCAAGGGAGCGATGGAGTACACCACTTTTGGCGGCACTACGGGGTAAACTTTACGGGTAATCAATGCATCATGTTCCAATTCACGCAATTGTGCGGTCAGCACTTTTTTCGAAATCGTTGGAATGGCCCGTTGAAGTTGACCAAAACGGTTGATGCCACCGAAGATAGCCCATAATATTATAGGCTTCCACTTCCCACCTATCAAACCCATTGCTTTCGTTACCGGGCAATTGAGTGGATCTGAGAAATCTTTTTTAAACTCTAACATACTGGTTATATGATAGTTAGAAATAAATTTTATAGTTTCATTTTGGTAACTACTTAACTTAATGGCTACAAGGTATCAATTTTAAACTTAATAGTCAATTATTAAATATTCGAAAATGACAGCTCATATAATATATGCACATCCGAACGATGGCAGCTTTAATCACGCCATGCTTGAAGTAGTCAAGAAAGCACTTTCTCAACAGGGAATAGAAGCCACTGTTTCTGATCTCTATGCCATGGATTTTGATCCGGTATTGAAAATTGAAGACAGGATGAAAACCCAAGAGGATGTAAAAAAAGAGCAGGACAAGATTAGCCGGGCCGACTGTATCATCACTATATATCCTGTCTGGTGGACGCAAATGCCTGCCATCTTAAAAGGTTATATTGATCGGGTCTTTGCCTATAATTTTGCTTTTCAATTAGAAGAAAATGGTTTTCCCATAAAGCTATTGAAAGGCAAGAAAGGCATAGTAATCAGCACTTTCGGACATCCGCATGATTACTATGAAAAGGAAGGATATTTGGCCGCTTTCGAAAAAACATTCGATCTGGGCATCTTCGATTATGTGGGCATTGAGGTAATCAAGCATTTTTATTTTGGCGCACCGGTGAGAAAATCACAAGAGGAGCGCGAAAATGATCTCACAGAGCTTGAAAAGAAATTAACAGTACTACTTACCGACCAAAATAAACACATCTGATGAAAAAATTTATGGTAAAAATAGTTTTCAAATCTTTAGCAACACCTGAAAAGATTCAACCACTTCTTGAAGCGGAGCAAAATCAAGTGAAGCTATTGATTAGCAACGGAAACCTGGAAACAATTTATCTGACCCCCGATAAGCAAAGGGGCTGGATCATCATGAAAGGCAATGGCAAGGCTGAAGTTGAAAGTTTGATGAAGGGACTGCCTTTGTACCCATACATGAAAGTTAAAATCTTTGAATTGGGAGATAATTAATGGTTGCGAAACCAGTCAGAACGATTAAGGTGAAACACGAAATAAAAGAAGTAAAAAATTATGGCAGCAACTATTGATACTTTATCGACAAAAAAGATATTAATGATAACAGCAAACCCTTCAAAATCACCTGCGACAGGAGCACCCGCAGGATTTTGGTATTCTGAAATGACCCATGCCTATTGGGAATTTACCCAGATGGGTTATGAGATTGAAATAAGGAGTCCGGAAGGAGGCGATTTAGTGGCAGATAAGCTTAGCGACCCTGAGGATGAAAGCGGATATTCAGCTTATGATGTATTGAGTATCGGATTTAAAAAATCTGAAACGCATTCAAAACTACTGAAAAACACTCAATCAATTGATGGTGTAAAAGTGGATGACTATGACGCCATATTTCTTGTAGGTGGCCAGTCTCCGATGTTCACTTTTTATGAAAACACAAAACTCCATAAGTTGCTGGCCGACTTTTATGAGGCAGGTAAGATAACTACCGTAGTTTGCCATGCCACCTGTATTTTGCTTAAAGCGAAACTATCGAATGGTGAACTTTTGGTTAAAGGGAAAACATGGACAGGTTTTGCAAACTCAGAGGAAGATTATGCGGATTCGTTTGTGGGCTCCCGGATTCAACCCTTCAGAATTGAAGAAGAAGGTAAAAAAATAAAAGACACTAACATGATTGTGAGCGGAATGTGGAAACCTTTTGCGGTACGCGATGGGAACCTTATTACCGGACAACAACAATACTCCGGTGCAGAGGCCGCAAAATTGATGATTGAGGCATTGGGTAGATGAAAACGAAACAAGCTCTGATCTTACTACTCTCCATCTGTTCCTTTTCTGCCACAGCACAATTAAGAGATAGTGATACATTAAAGCTTGGATACAGGATTACCTCCACAGGAAATATCTCAAAAGGAAATCTTGACCGGACTATCATAAACAATAGTTTAGATATTTCTCATAGGGGTAAAATCACAGGTTTTCGTTCAACAAATAGCTATGTTTATGGAAAGATTGGATCAAGACAGACAGAAGATGATTTTGCTACTGCCAATTATTTCTATCTCTATCCCAATGGTCGCCTTATTCCCTTCGCTACCTTCTGGTATAACGAGACACTCAGGCGGAAGATCAGTCATCATTATTTGAGTGGGGCGGGAGTTGCTTATGTGGCTGTTAGAGATCAAAAGAACAATCTGAGATTATCCATATTTGGAGTGTATGATCGACTTGAATTTGATGGTGTCAACTACGAAAAACCTTCATTTAATGGCTCTTCTACGGTTGGAAGTTGGAGGGCTGGGGCAAGAGTGACAGGGGGTCACAGCCTCTTTGAAGATAAACTGAGGATTCGATATGAGACCTGGTTTATGCAGTCCCTTCAAAGTACAGATATCTATCGATATTATGCCGAAATCAATTTCGATATCCCCTTTAACAAGAGGGGAGCCTTTAGGATGAGTTTGAGGGATTACTACGAAAATATTGTGCTAGTTGGTATCGAGCCAAATGACCTTACCTATACTTTCGGAATTACTGTAGGAAATTATTAAACCGTTTTTTTGATAAAGACTTATTCAGGGATTGAATTTTATTACTGGTTTAAACCAATTAGTAAAAAAAGAGTCTAATGCTTCATGACAGAGAGATATCTATTCTTAACAACTTTTCTATTACTTTTCGCAAGTCAGCTAAAAGCTCAAATCAATGTAGATGACACATTACAATATCAAAATCTTGACCGGAGGTATGTAGTCCATCTACCTCCAGCCTATGATCCTGGCCAGTCTACTTCTCTAGTAATTGTACTTCACGGAGGAAGTGGAAGTGCTGATAATGTGCAAGGTTTTACCAGAATGAATCAGGTGTCAAACGAACACAATTTTCTGGTGGTGTATCCTCAGGGTTATGCCCCTACTGCCATAGGAGGGTTTTCCTGGGCAGATGGTCGTGGTACTCCAGCCGATGACATGAATATTGATGATATAGGTTTTATTGATAAAATGATAGATGAGCTAATATTGGATTACCCCATTAATCAGGATAAAATTTACATTAGTGGCTTTTCTAATGGTGGGTTTATGACGCAAAGACTGGCTTGCGAAATGAATGACCGATTTGCTGCTATGGCGAGCTTGGGAAGTACTCAGGACGAAATACTAAGTGCTAATTGTAGACCAGAACGCCCAATCCCGATGATCATTATTATTGGAACTGACGACCCCTCTGTCCCATATAATGGTGGACCCATGGAAAATATTGAACCTGATGTAATTTCAGCGAGTGGTCTGCTTAGCTTTTGGAGTACCAACAATGATTGTCAAACAGAGCTTTCTTCCATTAATTTGCCAGATATAAATACTACTGATAACTCAACAGTGACGGTGTTCGAGTTTACCAACTGCGAGTGTGAAGCCAACGTCAAACATTATCGAATCAATGGCGGTGGGCACACCTGGCCAGGGGTGGAAATTGAAAGTCTTGAAGCCTCAGCAGGGGAAACAAATGAAGATATCAATGCTGGACAAGAACTCTGGGGGTTTTTCAATCAGTATGACCTTTGCAATAAGACAGTCACATCAATAGAAGAAACAGGGAGAATAAATGATTGGCATGTATACCCCAACCCAACGTCAGATATGATCATCATCCAATCGAACAAAGTCATATATAACCTGCAACTATTAGACCTATCTGGAAATTTAATCGAGAAGACCAGTCCAAATTCTATGCGATATGAATATGCTCTTGGTCATCTGGCAGCAGGCACATATATACTTAAAATAGGAACGGGAGATGATAATGGGACGGGCTCATTTGATAGGATCGTCAAACGTTAGGCATAGAAAGTAGATATTCTTCCCACTTTTAAAAACGGAATCTCATTCTTGCTTGTCCGACCGTAAAGCGTGGCAACCGTATCGCTTGGGTAATGTTTTTTTTCTAAGTTGATTTTTAAGGCCTTCTGGTTTGGGATATTTTATGAATAGAACTGCGGCCATTGACTTAAAGTATCATGTTTTGTAGCTTAAAGTTATGTTGGTAAAACGAGCTTAAACCATGCAAATCAATTTTTACATGGGAGATGACGACAGAAGGCTCTTCCACGAATATGTTTTTAGTAGAGACGGATACCTGACACCCGAAAGATGGGTCAATACGAAAATTCCTATTGCAGACGCAACGCATCAAATTGAAATTGAGGGGCGTACACTTAAGGTATTTAAAGAAGACCTTTTTCCGAAAAGTAATTTTGATAACGAAGATTGGATTACTTATCACAACCCAACAAGATCATTTTATGTTCACGGGCCAGGTATGGAATATCTCAAGTCATATACTGATGAAAAAGGGCTTCATAGAGGAAGGATCTACATGGGACTTGTCAGTGCATTTAGCTTTGTGAAGCCGGGTGAAAAAGACCTTGAGGCATACGCGACATACAATGAAAAGTATAAGCAAGTAGAAAACTTCTATAAATCCTGTTGTCGATATATCAGGAAGAACTTCAGAAAGGATGATGTCGACTTTTATCATGGATCACAAAGTGATCTATTGGCACAGAAGGACATTCCTAAACTGCAGTTTTAACTATTAAACTTAACGTAAGAATGAAAACAGAAATCATAGACACCTACAGCCCCCAGGAAGGCTTTATGATTAATAAAGTGCTTCCGGTAAATCAGGAAACACACGTCATTTTGATGTCGAAGCTCTCTCCTGATTATACTCATAAGGCTGTTATTGAAATTAAAGGAGCACTTAATCGAAAGATTGACGTTTCTGGATTTCTCCCAGAGAAAAAAGGCATAGTTCATCAAAGTATCTTTGCCTATAAAAAGGGTTTTGGATTGAGAGATCATGGCCATTCACTTTTATTGTTATGGGGGGAGCTAGAACAAGAAAATCCCACGATAATACATATTGAGCAGTCCCCTCATTCTGAAATTGAAATGAGAAAGAACAGTTTGGCCTTTGCATCTTATGATGAATCAGATAATACAATACTAATAGGTATTAACGATAATAAGGGATCGGCCGCCACTGCAAGGTATTGGGCTTCTTTGCAGTTCCTCGAAGAAGTGGAGAAAGGTAATGAAATAAGTCTCGAATGGAATGAAGTTCATGAACTTGATGCTGAACGTTACCCACCTACCTATTATCATGGTTCCCCATTAGAATGGCTAGGGATAAACGATATCATACAGGTAAATGAGAAAAAATACATTTATTCAATTGGTGGAGGATTATCCAGAATGCGGAGTGGTCCACAATATGAATTTAGTATACTCAGTGTCCTTGATAAGGAAAACAATGTGATTAAGAATATAGACGTGGAAGAAGGGAAAAGGTCTTTTAGTGCAGACAAGAAGTATTTTATGGTGCGTCCTGCAAAAAAGAAACGGCTATTGATTTATGATCTGGAAACCCTGGAAATCAACTATAACATTCCATTAAAAGCTGACCAAAACTTAGGTAGTATCGATGGTAATATTGCGGTGAGTGCTGATTTATACGGTAACAGGTTATACGTCTATACAATGAGTTGCCTCAACATTTGCCAGTTAATCGAATAAGTAAACAACTCAAATTGGCTTGTCCAGCCTATCAGTAAAGGATAACCAGATTACAATACTTTCTGTGTTACATGTGGCAGTACACTCATACTTTTTTAAGTAATCTCTTCTTCCAGAATAATAGGTACCGTTGCGGTAAGACTTACTGTGATGATCTTGTAGTTCCTATCCGTCTTGTGCATTGCGTAAGCTATATCTGGTAATTGTAGAAGATTTTGAAGACATTTTAGAAATGCCTTTCCGAATGATATCTAGAGATAGATCTGAGTAGCATTTTTTCGTATATCTCACTTGAGTTAATCTAAGTCTACCCTCAGATACCAAGATGCACCAGCTCCAAATATCAATGCCTTAAGGTTATGATAGTGTATTCCATACGGTCATTGTATCTTCGAGGGTTAAATAACCTTTACGCTAATAGAGGCCCTTTTTGGAGAGTAAACGCCGTGATTCACCAGACCACAGCAACTCAAAGTTAGATACCGATCTCGTTACTTATGTACTTCGGGCAGGTTCTGTTGTTGCTATAGTGCATGTAATCTACGATTTGTTAAACAATCAGAACGGGAGTTTGATTGTCATAGGTTTATGCCTATCTCTATTTTTTTTCTCGCTACCACGATTATTGGTTCTTGCCGATGATCTAAGTAGGACTAGTCTGATATATCCATGCTTCCTTATGATGGGTTATACCGTGTGGTATGTGACTGACGGATCACAGAGTTACGCCGTTTATTTCAGTGTGATGTTTTTAGTCACTGTCATGAGCCACCACCGCTTGGTGATTGCTTTTATTTTGAATTTGCCAGTGTTGCTTAACCTAATGAGCAATCATTGGCTTTACAGAACTTTACATCCGGTAAGTCTTAGAGAAGATCCTGTTGGGCTTGTGCTGATTACCCCGCTGTGCATGGCCATGGCTTTGATACACTATATGAAAGCAAGAAATGATCAGGATGGGGTGTTGGCCAGTGATGACAATCAAACTGATGTTGGGTTAGGACCAGAGAGTTCAGCCCAAAAAAAGGCATTTAGCAAGTCACTGGATTATTTTCTTGATCAATTGCCTGTGGGTATCGCTATTAAGGATGTGAGGCATGACTATGCCGTGATACACTGGAATAAAAAGATAGAAAGGATGTTTGGGATACCCAAAGAATCTATTTTAGGAAGAAACTATTCGATGCTGACCAATGAATTGGACGAGGACTGGGTAGTGCATAGTAGGACAATGGCTCACTTGGCTTCTAAGAAGGGAAAACCGTTGGAGAGGACCAAAGAAACAGTCATTACTAAACATGGAAAACGTTCTTTTGATGTATTGAGGTTTGAAGTTCAGGGCCAAGATAGAAATGAACACCTTTTGGTAGGTCTGTATAAGGAGTCCTCGTTCGAAATTGAAAAGGATTACAATGCTGTCGCTAAAGAAAAATTGTTTCAACGAATAATAAATCATGACATTAGAAATGCGCTCAATGATCTCATTGGCTTACCTGATTTGATCTTTGACCATCTTGACGCTGGCAATAATACAAGGGTAAAGAACATGTTGGATGAAATTGACAAGAAAGCAAAGTCATTGACCGTATTTATGGATGAGATCCCGGATAAGGGACTGAATCGGATGGGTCTACCACATGAACAGGCACTTATCAACATCAGAGAATTAGTAGAGGAAGGGATACTCTTTTTTGACGAGATTTCCCGTGTGAAAAATACTACTATCCTCAATAAAGTTGACTCAAATATCAATATGAAGTTAGATGGGTATGCTTTTCGATTAGTGTTGAGAAACCTATTGAGCAATGCTGTCAAGTTTAGCCATAGCAAGTCGACAATACACGTGGAAAGCCGTGAAACAGAAGATGAATTGATCCTCACCGTGGTTGATCATGGTGTTGGAATAGCTCCAGATAAACTTTCCAAAATCTTTGATTCTTATGAGGGAAAAAGTACGCCAGGAACAGCAGGAGAAAGAGGTAGTGGCATTGGGCTTTCTCTTCTGAAACAGTTGTTGGAATTAGAGGGAGATACCATCAAGATTGAATCAACACTTAACGTTGGAACGAAGGTGACAGTGCATTTTCAAAAGTTTACCTAGGTTGTTTGGGTCACTACGAGCTATCAGACAATGAGAGCAGCGCGTAGTAATCCCGTGAGATCGCTAAGGAGTGAATAAAGGAGAGGCGAGGCAAATCGAGTAGTTTTGACAAGTTGTCGTCACCTGATTTGCCTCGATTTATCTTACCAGAAATCTTTGCGTACTCGCGCCATTAATTCGGATAAAGTAGAGTCCCGATTCTAAGCTTCTTGTGTAGAGTCGACCGTCAGTTAACCTTGTTTGCTGTTCGAGTCTTTTGTTGCCTCCTAGATCAAATACCTCTATGCGATCCTTTGGGTCATCATGGTAGATGTTTAGATAATCACCTTGGGCAACAGGGTTAGGATAAAGCTGGAACATCTTATTAGGTTGATCTTCAGCGCTCAATACCACTTCCCCTTGAAAGTATTGGTCGGCTAGGGCAAAGACCTCCAAGCCTATCTCCTCGCCAATGACTCTACCCGGTATGTCATCAGCAGGGGGATGGATGCCGCCCCAAATTCTCGATAGACTACATTGGTCAGACGCGTCTCTATAGGTCGCCCATTGCAGTGTCACATCTACGCTTGGCCCATCTTCGAAAACTAAGAACTCATTTTGTTTGGCTAGAAACTCGCCCATACCGCCAGGGAAATAAGGATCCCCCGTCAACTCAGTGAGTATCTCAGCCGCAGCTCGAGAATAAGTAGAGTGCCCGGAGACATAGCCTGCAAAAGGTGGGGTGACAAAAGTAGGACGCTGATAAGGCCACCAGTTCTCTGCCAATATCCAACCTACTCCTGCTACATCGGTTTCCTCGTCCGAGATGAAAGCGGGCCCTCTCCAGGTATAGAATTTGATTTTATTGATGTGTTGGCCGTTCGACCCTGCGAGAGGGTCACCTTCAGTCACGAGTTCGACCAGACCATCTGTTAGAGGGATGCCATCGGAGTGATAATTAGTTCCGGTAGGATCGCTACTCTGACCAAGCCCTGCTATATACCTCAGTGCCGAGATAGGTCTTATGTAGTCATACCAGCCTTTTAATGCCCAGGCCGTGATAGCCACATCATGCATGGCCGCCCCTAACGCGAAGTAAGCTTTGACCTGATACTCAAAAGGATCTTGTATTGGTGACTGCCCCCTATAGTTGGGTTCAAAATCAGGGTGATCCATCACATAATTGAGTAGGGTAAACCAATGCCCAGGGGGAGTCTCTGAGTCCGGCCCATCAGCCCAGAACTCAGCCAGCACTCTGGCATAGTCTCCTCTGGGTACCACCTGCGGTTCGTAGGGCGCATTGGTTTTTGGGTTAAGAGAATGTCCTTCACTTGAGTCACCACCTTCTGGTTTGTAGAAGTTCTGATATTCTTCAAATGAAGCAGGGAATGATGTGACATTTCCGATGCTGGCTGGCGAGATATCCCAAAGCACACCGTCTGATGGATCAAGATGGGCTGACCAATGTGTGACAAGACCGAACCCCCACTGATAGGCTGCTTTATCGCTATCATTTCCCGATAGGAAAGGGGGCGGGCCAGGATCATGATACACCAGAAAATCATTGAAACTGCGTGTATATACTTCAGCTTGCTCCGGGTCAAGCGAGAATCCCCGGACGTCCCCCCATTCTGGACTCAGAAAATCCGGAATACTTCCCTGAATCACATTGTTGCTTTGATCAATGAATACATCAAAAGCCAACGGCTGCCAACGATCCGGTTCAAGTAAAGTCGGGTTGCCTGCCTGGGATACTACCAACGGCGGGTTGACCGGGAAATAGTGTTGGTTCGAATAATCGTTTTGCTCATTCGCCCCATCTTGTAGCCCATATCTAATGATTTCACTGCCGATATAATTACCCAAGGCGGAGGCACTTCCGTCTGTGAAGTCGATAGACGTTTTGGTGATGTCGTACCCGAAATATACCATCAACGAATCGAAGTATGCAAGGGAACTTTGTGCGTCAGGAGATCCCGTAAAGCGAAAGGACGCTATCCTATACACGGCATAGCTGGCAACTTCACGCTGATTTTCTGATAAGTCATCTAAGAGGATGTCACTTGCATCTAATGATGACTGAAAGTCGCCGATGGATTTACCTATTAGGTAAGTCTCGGCCGTATCATCGAACAAGGCCCAAGTGTCATACATGGCCAATGAAATGTGGAATAAGTTACGCGCGTGGACGGTTGGCCGTGCAAAATCATTTCTAATCGCATGTAGTACTGCTTCATTCCAAGCCCTGGCCACTTCATGAGGAGTCTCCTGAGCATAGCCACCCAGCTGAAGGGTGATCAACACTGTCCATATCCAAAGTCTCGTACCTGGGTGTTTCATACCAATGCTAAATTTCCTCATAACCTGAAGCTCTACCAAGCAATACTAATACAATTCAAAGCTGATGTAGGTCCTACTCTGCGCATGGTGGCTAAGGTGATACGAAACGTGAGTAAGACTTGTCGCGGATTGGGCAGATATGGAATCCAAAACACCCAGGTTCGTTTTTTGGTTTGCCCTTAGGGTACAGGTGATGTGAGCGGCTTTTGGCTGATAGCCCATGGCTCATTACCTTTAAGTGATTAACTCAACTCGATGAAGTATGGATGCTTTTATTGCCTTCTTTGAAAATATTCCTACCGTATTCAGAACAGGACTCCTCTTAGGTGGGGTTGTGTTTTTCTGGATATTGGAAGGGGTCATCCCTTTGTTTTTGTTTCAGTACAAGAAAGTCAAACACGCCGGAATCAATTTATTCCTGACACTCACTACCGCAATTATTGGTTTCGGGCTAGCTGGAGTACTACTAGCCGCGTCCAACTGGGCCTCTGGTAATCAATTTGGATTACTCTACTTGATAGACATGCCCATCTGGGCACAGGTGGTTGTCGGAGTACTACTGCTGGATCTCATAGGTGCCTACTTCATTCACTGGACCGAGCATCAGGTCAAGTGGATGTGGAAGTTTCACCTAGTTCATCATAGTGATACCACAGTTGATGTGACCACTGGCTTAAGACATCATCCGGGAGAGACTGTTTTTAGAATTTTCTTTACGATCTGCGCAGTGATGATCGTGGGAGCGCCAATCTGGATGGTAATGTTTTATCAGAGTCTGTCAGTTCTGTTCGCTCACATCACTCATGCCAATATCAATATGCCAAAGGGAGTCGACAAAGCATTGAGCTATCTATTCGTCACGCCCAATATGCATAAAGTGCATCATCACTATATGCAGCCCCTTAGCGACACCAATTATGGTAATATCTTCTCCATCTGGGACCGGGTCTTTGGGACATTCGCGAGCGTAGAAAATACCGGGGAGTTGACCTATGGCATAGATACGCATATGGCCGCTGACGAGAACGAACGGTTAGGCAATTTGCTGAAGATACCATTTCAGCCTTACAGAACTCCAGAGGGAACTAAATTTGGTGAAAAGGACGCCCTTGACGTAAAAGTACCGGGCTGATTTGTTGATAACTGACTGAGATCGTAGTTGATTGACAATTACCCATTACTTTTGCAGTAACATCAGTAAACTGATTTGACACAAACACAGGAAATAGCGCTTTACCGACCTCTATTGCACTCCATTGCGATGAGAATGGTAGGGTGTATTCATGATGCCGAGGATATCGTTCAGGATACTTTCCTTAAGTACCTGAGTATAGACAAAAGCAAAATCGAGAATACGAGAGCTTATCTGGTACGGGCTGTCACTAACAACTGTATCAATCACCTCAACGCGTTTAATCAGAAAAAGAAAGAGTATATCGAGACTTTTCAAAATCTGGAGCTTTCTGACAAGTTCAATTTTGACTCGTTCGACCTGGAGAATGAGATTTCTACTGCACTAGCAGCTATGCATAAGAAGCTAGAGCCAGTAGAAAAGGCCATTTTCCTCATGAGGGAAGTCTTTGACTATGAGTACGATGAGTTACAGGACATCTTCGAGAAGAAGAAAGATCACTGTAGACAGATAGTTTCAAGAGCCAAAGAAAAGTTGTCTCTGGATAAGATGAAATTCAAAGTGGATCTGCCCAATCACAACAAGCTGCTCGAGAGTTTTAGCAACGCTTGTTCTTTCGGTGATCCTGAAGAATTGATTGCCAATCTCAACCGTGAGATTGAAGAAAGAAAGAAACTCGAAAAATAATTATCCTTTTCTGTCACGAATCTAAAGTGAACCTGTCTTAATAGGTGAGAAGGGGGAATACTCCATCTCTTGAATTGACCTTGAACCAAATTATTAAGACTTGATATGAATGTAATCATTCCGTTCTTCATTGCGCAGTGGTACTTATCGCTGTTCTTTCAAACCTTCTTTTTGCATAGATATGCAGCTCACGCGGCATTCACTATGAGTAAATTTGCTGAGAAGGTTTTTTTCGTATTGACTTGGATATTCCAAGGCTCGAATTACCTGAGCCCTTATGGCTATGGCGTAATGCACCGCATGCACCATGCTTTTGCAGATACGCCCAGTGACCCACACTCACCTAAGTATGATGAGACGCTCTTCAAGATGATGTGGAAAACCAAGACGATCTACTCGGCAATCGCCGCTAAGAAAGTCATTCCAGAGGATCGTTTCGTTGACGGTGTACCCCAATGGGATGCTTTTGACAAGTTCGCCAGATCTTGGCCATCAAGATTGTTCTGGGGTGCTATCTACTTCGGTGTATATTGGACATTCGTGGACGTATGGTGGTTGTGGTTACTATTACCATTGCAATGGATGTTCTCGCCGATCCACGGTGCGATTATCAACTGGTTTGCACACAAGTATGGCTACCGCAATTTTAAAGTGGGTGATACCTCTCGCAACTTCTTACCGGTCGATTTCTTGATGATGGGAGAGAGTTATCACAATAATCACCACAAGTACGGCTCAAGAGCTAACTTCGGTGGTATCAGATGGCACGAAATTGATCCAACCTATCAGGTGATCAAGCTGCTCAATAAACTGGGCGCGATTAAAATGAAGGATCAGAAGGAATTGACAGAAACGGCTAAGGCCGATGCTCAGTCACAGGCGATGGCTGCTTAGCACCTATCGGAATATTGAAACTGAAACCCTCGTTGTGAAAACAGCGAGGGTTTTTTTATGTCTCAAGCTCCTATAAACCGTTCCGGTGTATTGCTCACTATGCGGTCTCTCTCCACAGTCTGTGGCTCACAGACCCTCTTTATGCACAATTTATTGCTTGTGTGCCACACGCCATGGTGAGAGATTTATTGACACATTTTACAGTCACTCCCGCAGAGAGTCTATTCTCATGGGAGTAGCGGTTAGGTACATAGATTCCCTGCGGGAATGACTGAGGGGTGGGATATTCAACGCGTAGCGCACTTTTGTGAAGTGTGCTGATTTACTAAAGCATATGCCATGCGGTCCACAAGTGAAGGTTGTCAACTGGCGCCAGCGTCTCGCTGGTGCCTCTGCCTAGAATTACTCTACATCTTAGAAATCTCCACAAACACCCCATTCACAGCAGCATTTCCTGAGACAGCATCTACTTCCTGATCACTAGTGAGATCATTGATGGAAACTCCAGCATGCGCTTTTGCAGTAGTCCAGCCGATACCTTCTTTGTTGTGGCCCCAGCCGTGCGGGATGCTGATCACACCAGGCATGAGGCCTTGGCTGAGTTCAGCCTCGATCTCCACTTTTCCATGTTCGTTGTGGACTTGTATCAACTCACCATCCACAATGCCCAGCTTCTCCGCATCATCGGGATGTATCATGGCCGTACATCGATTTGGTCCTTTGACCAACCGCTCGCTATTGTGCATCCACGTGTTGTTAGAGCGAAGATGCCGCCTGCCGATGAGCTGAAGTTTATCTTGTGGAGGAGTATTGAAGTCTAATTTCTTCAAGCCATCTACCAGCACCTTTGGCACCATATCGACCTTTTTGTCTGGAGTAAAAATCTGCTTGGGCAGTACCGGCTGAAGTGGCCCAAGATCTATCCCATGTGGGTTCTTTCTCAGGTCTTTTAGACGTATGTCATAAGGGCCTCTTTTGAGCCCTTGGTCGACCACGACCTCAGGAGTGACCAGTTTATCGGCCATTTTCTTTATAGCACTCATGTCAGAAAACCGTTCCCCAAGTTCCTTATAAATTTGCCAGTCGTATTTTCTGTCTGACCCTATCGGAAATAAGGCTGGGCTGAACTTAGCATGATTATGTACAGCAAGATTGTGGAAGACCAGATCGTAATGCGGCGTTTCCAAACCAGTAGCGGGAGGCAAGATGATATGGGCATGTCGAGAGGTCTCATTGAGATAGATATCAATGGAGACCATGAATTCGAGTCCAGACAAAGCTTTATCCAGTTTCTCTCCGTTGGGAGTGGACAATACCGGATTACCAGCATTGCAGATGAAGGCCTTGATCTGGCCCTCGCCTTCGGTGAGCATCTCTTCTGCCATCACAGCCGCAGGGAGCTCATTGCCAAATTCTGGTAAGCCCCGCACCCTGCTCTTCCAGCGGTCATAGCTGTACATCGTGCCTTCCGGCTTGGTATGCACTACATCGATCGCGGGATTGGCGCACATCATGCCTCCAGGACTATCGAAGTTGCCCGACACCATATTGATTAGGTAAATGATCCACTGACAGAGCGCACCGTGCTCTTGTACAGAGACGCCCATGCGGCCGTAGCAGACAGCACTTTCAGCAGCGGAAAAGTCGGCGGCAAGCTTTTCAATTTCCGCAGCTGGTACTCCTGTGATTCCGTCCACTCTATCAGAAGTGAACTTCTCAAATAGCGCTGATAAGTCTTCATACCCTTTGTAGTATTCCGGTAGTTGGGTGGGGTGATTGGATAAGATCAAATGCAGAATAGCTCCTAAGAGATACACATCAGTACCTGGTCGAATGAAGAAATGTTCATCGGCACGCTGTGCCGTTTCTGACCTCCGCGGATCAATGACCACCATTTTGCCGCTTCTTTCCTGCAGTTCTTTGATGCGCTTAGGCATAGCCGCTGCACTCATGATGCTTCCATTAGAAGCAATGGGATTGGCACCAAAGACAAGGAAATAATGTGTGCGGTCAATATCAGGAACGGGTAGTTGGATCGAATTGCCCAACATGAATTGAGAAGCAAAGTGGTGAGGTAACTGATCTACCGAGGTGGCCGAGAACCTATTCTTAGTCCGGACGGCTTTGAGCAGTCGCGAACTGAACAGCATAGACCCGAGATTATGGACATTGGGATTTCCGCTATAGACACCCACGGCATCATCACCGTACTTTTCCTGAACTGCTTTGATGCCTTGCTCAACCTCATCATAGGCCTGTGCCCAGCTGATTGTTTCCCAAGTGGTGCCGGTTCTTTTTTGCGGTAGCCTGAGCCTGTCAGGATCATGATAGATATCCTGAAGTGCCACTGCCTTAGGACAAATGAAGCCTTTGCTGAAAGGGTCTTTCTCATCGCCTTTGATCGACTTGATCTCAGTGCCTTCATACTTGATCTCTAGCCCGCACATTGCCTCACAAAGGTTGCAGGTGCGGTAATGGGTCTGCTCTGCCATAAATTTTCGGTTACGATTTGAAGATAACGGATTTGAGAAATATATCGCAATCGGTTAATTATATCGTCGACATAAAGTATAATTCCATAAAGGTGCCCTTGTTGGGTGTTATCACCAACAAGCTAATTGATACGACGGGCTTGTTGGTCAAAAAGACGCAACAAGGGCGGAGGTTTTAGCAATCAGTAACCTGGGGTTTCTTAGGAGTATATGACCGATTTGATTAATTTCATTGGGTCAGTTTATTTACCATAACCTCTTTGACCATGCGCTACTTTATAATACTCATCAGCTTATTCATCGCTCAGCTATCCACTGCTCAACGCACCGAGAAACCGGTGCTCCACGGCAAGCATTGGATGGCGATTACTGGTAAGCCACTAGGTGCCACCGCCGGAGCATTGACCTTCGCTAAGGGAGGCAATGCTGTAGATGCAGCGTGTGCTATGCTCGGCGCTACCGCAACAATGTGGGACGTGCTCAGCTGGGGAGGAGAGACCCAGGCGTTGATCTTCAATCCCAACACCGGAAAAGTAATAGGCGTGAACGCGCTGGGTGTGGCACCCACTGGAGCTACGCCAGAGTTTTATGCAGAGAAAGGCCTGAAATTCCCACCAGAGTACGGACCGCTCAACGCAGTGACTCCTGGAACCCCAGGCGGCTTGATGACCATGCTAGCCGAATATGGCACGATGAGCTTGAAGGATGTGCTGGCACCCGCCATGCAGATGGCCGAAGGCTATCCTATAGAAGCGCAGGCCGCTAACGCCATGGAATATCATAAGGAGAAGATCAAGGACTGGCCTTATTCTGCTAAGACCTATCTGACCCATGCAGGCGAGGAGCGAGAAGCACCTAATGCAGGAGAGATCTTTGTGCAGCAAGACCTTTGGAATACGCTCAATAAAT
Source organism: Cyclobacteriaceae bacterium (assembly GCA_040222235.1). Lineage (GTDB taxonomy): Bacteria > Bacteroidota > Bacteroidia > Cytophagales > Cyclobacteriaceae > UBA6059. The sequence continues at coordinate 43,550 of JAVKDO010000014.1, read as the reverse complement.
TGGTAGAGGCAGAGGCTAACGCCCTCAAGAAAGGAAAGTCTCGAAAAGAAGCCATCTATGCGGCTTACGACCGATTCTACAAAGGTGATATCGCAAAGGAGTTTGCGCGAGGTGCGCAGGAGCAGGGTGGTCTGATTACGGAGAAAGACCTGGCCAACTGGGAGGTCTATCTGGAAGAGCCTGTCAAGACGAACTACAAAGGAATCGATGTGTATAAACTGACCACATGGGTACAAGGCCCAGTGCTCCTTCAGGCACTCAATATTCTTGAAAACTTTGATCTGGAGAAGATGGGCTACAACACCGCTCGCTATATCCACACGATCTATCAGGCGATGAATATGGCCTTTGCCGACCGGGATTTTTACTATGGCGACCCTTACGTGCCGCCTGCAGAGCCTATTGATGGACTGCTGTCCAAAGATTATGCAAAGTCGCGTGCCAAGGAGATCAACATGTATCGCAATGATGCAGAAATCGGGCCTGGAGATCCGTACCAATTTCAAGAAGGGGAGAACCCTTACCAGGAATATCTGGACATGTGGAACAAGCAGCTCAAAGGAGATCCCGTCGGCTATCTCGACGATGGCAGCTTCTCGGAGACAGAAGGCTTCTTTGCGGGCACCACTTCGATCCAAACGGCCGACAAAGAAGGCTGGGTCGTATCGATTACCCCAAGTGGGGGTTGGATACCTGCTGTGATCGCAGGTAACACCGGTGTAGGCATGAGCCAGCGCGGGCAGAGCTTTGTCCTCGATGCTAGCCAGGGCCCTTACAATGTGATCCAGCCTGGCCAGCGCCCAAGAGCGACACTCACACCGAGCTTAGCACTAAAAGACGGCAAACCATTCCTATCCTTTGCCGTGCAGGGTGGCGATAGCCAGGACCAGAACCTGCTCCAGTTCTTCCTCAATATGGTGGAGTTTGACATGAACGTCCAGGAGTCCGCCGAATCACCCAACTTCAACAGCTTCCAAATGAAAAGTAGCTTCGGTGATCATAAAATCGAGCCCGGCAGACTTCTACTCAACGAAAATACTCCTCCATGGACGCGTAAGAAGCTCAAAGAGATGGGTTATGACTTAGAGTACCGCTCTCATACTTCTGGCCCAATCAATGCTATTTGGTTTGACTGGGATAGCGGCTCCTTCTGGGGTGGCTCCAGCAACTACGGTGAGGACTATGGGATAGGATGGTAAACTCGTAATTGAGATTTGACAATTGAGAATTGAGAATGGGTTAGTGGATAACTGAGAGCTGAAAGTTGGAGCGTTCTGAGCTGTTACGAAACCAGGCTGGCGTGGATATGTAATCCGGCTCCCACTCAGAGTTACTCGCAGAGAACTCTGAGTAAGGATAAATTGATAATGGAGAATTGAAAATGAGTTGAAAGTGATAAGATGAGACTTACGGTAATCTTAGTACTCCTTTGTAATAGTTTATCAGCTCAGACATTGGTAGATGTGAGAGATGGCACGACTTATCAGATTACACAATTGGGAGACCTCTACTGGATGACCGAAAACCTCAGGTATGATGTGACTGGTAGCCTATGTGTAGACGACTGTGATTATATCCGTTTTTACGATTTTCAACATTTAGATGCGTCATGTCCTGATGGCTGGAGGTTGCCTACCATGTCAGATTGGAACGCTTTTGTTGAATCATTCCAGGATGCGCAAGTCGCAATAATGATGGAAAGCAATCCAAAAGCATATCGTGTCGACTTTCTCGATAAATACAACATCTTCCAGGAGAATGTGCTCAATATAAAAGGCTATGGGAGGATAGAGGGTGGCAAGGTTAGAAAAGGCTCCTTCGTCGACTATTGGACTGAAAATCAAATTACAGATGATCGATTTCATATGCATTTTACTCCCTACTCTATTATGGGGCACACGCACAAGCACCATTTGAAACAAAGCAAACCTGATGAGTATCGGATTTTTCCTATAAGATGTGTTTGTGATGCAGAGCAATCCGAAGAGTAAAATGCTCTGAAAGTTTTTATACCTTTCCTCCAACTCAGAGTTACTCGCAGAGAACTCTGAGCATAAAGCAGGATAACTTAGAGTCCCTTGCAGGTGACTCTGAGGGGATTAAAAACTTTGATCACTAGTACTGTAAATCAAGAAGTGATCATTATTTAATTGCGTTATGAGTGTCTTATTGGGTTTGATGGTATTCTTGGTTTCATATGCGCTATGTTCCTTGTATCTATTTGCGTACAAGACTTTTATTGATAAAGACACGAATAAATACGTCGCAGGAACATTCGTGATACTCGGGTTTATCGGGTTTCATTGTCTGTGGATACCTATCGCACTCTTCCCACACATAATAGGAATAGAAATCGGCTCCTTCAGTATGTTGGTATTTTGTGCCTTGATTGTTTCATTGACAATTCATAAAGTATCAAATGAGAAAGGTTGGAGAGGTTAGCAGATGGAGATTGGTTTGAGTAATTACTGTTCACTTTATCTGTTGAGGCTTTGCAATCGTAACTCTGCGGTCGCTTAATCCTCTTCCACCACCGTCTTCACCCTGCCAACTTCTCTAGTCTCCAATTGCACCTTGATGCCATGGGGATGATTGGACGATTTTGTCAGTATTCTGCTGACTTCACCTCGGGTCAGCTCGCCGGAGCGCTGATGATGCTTTTGGACGACATCTACGGTATCGCCGATTTCGAGATTTGATCTCTGGGTTCCGTCTTGTTGGGTCATTTCCTTGACTTAGTTCAATAGGGCAAAGTTAGCATGGATAGGCACAAGTGACACACTTGCGCCAGCGGGAGATTTCACGGATCCAATAAAGCCCATCAGGTTAGATCCAATGGGCTTCACTATTATGGTTGATTCGTAAGTTATCTACCTAGCTCCAGCATCGGCACTTCGACGAAGAGCAGTTGAGTATCTACAGAAGCAGTGATGCTGACCTTCTCAGTGTCCCAGACACCTAATCCATCTCTGCGATCTAAAGTGGTGTCCCCAACAGTAGCTTCTCCTTCAAGGACAAAGACATACACACCATTGCCGGTATGATTCATCTTGTAGTCGATAGATGCGCCCTTAGCCAAGTCACTCAACGAAAAGTAGGCATCCTGATTGATCCAGACTGCTTGTTCGTCAGTAGGAGAGACCACTGTCTGAATGCTGTTCTTACGCTTATTAGCATCGAAGGATTTCTGATCGTATCTCGGTGTTATGTTGTGCTCCTTAGGCAGCACCCAGATCTGGAGGAAGTTCACTTCCTGGTCTTTGTTGGGGTTGAACTCACTATGCTGTAAGCCACTACCCGCAGACATGATCTGTATATCACCGGTCTTGATGATCTCACCGCGACCAGTGCTGTCCTCGTGCTTCAAGTCTCCACGAAGTGGTATTGATACGATCTCCATATTATCATGTGGATGAGCGCCGAATCCAGCCCCACCAGACACGATATCATCATTGAGTACACGCAGTGCCCCAAAGTTCAGCCGCTCGGGATTGTAGTATCTCCCAAAGCTAAAGGTATGCTTACTGTCCAGCCATCCGAAGTTGGCTGATCCTCTGGTTTCTGCTCTGTGCAATACAGTTTTCATGGTTTTTCCTTTCTTGATTGTTCTTAGCTTTTTAAAAATCAACTGCTTCTGGCCAGGCCTGTCTTCCTAAGCTTGTCGAAGGACCCTTTGGGTTTCGACAGGCCTGTCTGCCGACTAGGCAGGCTCAACCTGACCGCTGCGGCTTGGTATGCTAGGCAGTTGTATTAAACTCACCCTCAAAAGCGAAGGCTTCAATTTTATTTCTTTGTTTTGGTGTGTACTCCTTTTCTCTGAGGTTTTCCGGTAGGGTAGCCGCATCGCCCAGATAGCCAGCGGCTATTGCTACGACTGGTGTGTATTCCTCTGGTATCCCAAATGATTGCCTTGCCTGATCTGGATCAAACCCTGCCATTTGGTGGAAGTAGATGCCCTCTTCGGTTCCTTGCAGGCTCATATTGGCCACAGCTGCGCCGAGATCATACATGGCATGTCTGTTCTCGCTGCTGTTATGACTAAAGCCGTTTTTCACGATCCCTAGTATGAGCAAAGGCGCGGATTTGGCCCAGGCTTGATTAAATGGATTGATAGATGACATTAGTTTGTCATAGGCTTCCGATCCTTTATGCGCATAGACAAATCTCCATGGTTGCTCATTGTAAGAGGAGGCTGCCCATCTCGCCGCTTCGAAGAGCCTGTTGAGGGTGTCAGTACTGATCGGTTGCTCAGCAAACGCTCGTGGGCTCCATCTTTTGGTGATTAATGGATGGATATCGTGATCTGTTTGTGCCTGAGGCTTATTTGTTATGCTTGTCATGATTTGTTTTTTGCTTGTCTAATTGATCATTATTAAGATATGCGTTAATCAATCCTCTCCCTTCACCCTCTCAACGAGAGGGATAATAAGGAGCATATCTTAATAACAATCATTGTTGTGCTACGAGCTGTACATTGAGCGCGAGTTTTACCTCTTCACTTACAACCACAGCACCAGTTTCCGTTAGGGCACTCCAGCTCAAGTTAAAATCCTTTCGGTTGATCTTGCCTTCGATTTCAAATCCAGCTTTCGTCTGTCCATAAGGATCGACGACTGTACCGCCGTGGGTTACGTCTAGCGCCACTTCCTTGGTCACGTCTCTGATCGTCAAGTCGCCAACGAGCTGATAGGTATCCTCACCAGTTTTATTAAAAGACTTACCAGCGAATTTCATTTCAGGATACTCTGCAGCATTGAAAAAGTCATCCGACTTCAGATGGTTGTCTCTATCGGCTACTCCGGTGGAGATGCTATCTATCTTTGCCTGGAACTCAATCTGGGCATTCTCTAGATTCTCTCCAGTTTGAGTCAGGCTTCCGCTAAACTCATTGAATTTGCCAGTGACAGTTGAGATCACAAGATGCTTTACTTTAAATGTGATTTCTGAGTGGGTGGGGTCTATTGCCCATTTGGTGTTAGTTGCAGTTTCCATATTCTATTTTTTTAAGTTCACACATTAATACGTATATACATTATATGTAGTTACATATAAACTAATAGAATTCACAAAATGCTGTAAAACAGTGTTTTATAATTACGTTACATCTTCTTAATTACCCGAATCGCCTCTCTGACGTGCTTATCCGCATTCCATTGAGAGCTGAATATATGCTGAATGATACCTGACCGATCCACAATAAAGGTCACTCTTCCCGGCAGTAGACCGAGGACGCTGCGTGGCACTCCAAATTGCTTTTCGACTTTCCGCGTTTGGTCGCTCAGCAGAGTGAAGTTGAGCCGATGTTTTTCAGCAAAGCGCTTGTGCGATCGGGGACTATCAGCACTAATACCGAAGACCCTCGCATTGTGTGCTTCAAAATCCTCAAAGCTATCCCTGAATCTGCATGCCTCTCTTGTACAGCCAGGCGTATCATCCTTGGGGTAGAAGTAAATCACCGTTGGAGACTGTCCGATGTGGTCTTCAATATTGACCCATTCATCATTTTGATCCTTCAGTTTGAACGAGGGTATTTTGTCTCCTTTCGCTAATTTCTTTGTCATTCTAGATAGATTTACTTTACGGCTTTAAGTTTAACTTTTTGATATGAAGTATCTATTCTACGCTCTTTCCTTATTTCTCATACTTGCAAGTTGTCAGCCTCAAATAGAACCTACCACTTTGATCATTGTTCGCCACGCAGAGAAATTATCGGTAGGTGATAATCCCGCATTGACGCCAGTGGGTCAAGCACGCGCCGAGCGACTATCGCAAATGTTGGAGCGGCAGTCAGTCTCAGCTGTCTATTCTACACCTTACAATCGTACGCGACTGACGGGAGTACCCACCGCCAGTGGGAATAGTCTGGAGGTACTGGAGTATGATCCATCTGATCCAGAAAGCTTCCTAGCGGAGGTATTAGGAAAGCACAGTGGTCAAACTGTCCTGATTACTGGGCATAGTAATACCGTACCCGCAATGGTCAACTTGCTGACGGGTTCATCCTTGGAGAACTTTGAAGATAGTGACTATGGAAATTTGTTTGTGATAACTGGGAGTGCGCTTGGAAGCTGTAGTTCCGTGAATCTGTTCTACTAGCCAGTTCTATCAACTGTTTGCCAATGTTGGAGTTGTTGACAAATACACTCAGATTCCCAAGTCTCCTATGCTCAGTCTTCCTTGGTCAGACGTGCAAAGTCGCAAGGGAATGACGCCCAGAGCTTGTTCACAATGGAGTTATTAGCGGTTCTTGGATATGTCTCGAAGATTCTTAATTATGTATTAGCCAAAACTAGCAGTCGTCATTCCTTGCGAGGAAACCCATAGAGCGACTGAGACTTGGGAATCTCTTCATACACAACTGGAGTCAAACCCTACTGACCGTACCACTTTCGAATCACCGCCATGGCGGGCTTATTCTGAGGAGTATACCGTGTATTGTCTTCACCACCGGATGTTGAGGGATTAGGGTGCCATTTCCATAAGAAGCCTCCAGCCATCCAGTTCTCCGTCCAGAACTCCTCATAGAGTGCTTGATAGCAGATGGCCTGTCCTTCGAGGTTGAGCATCAACTCCTGTTGATCCAACTCCCAGTGACCGGCGGCAGAGTAGTCCGCACTGCGATAGCCGTACTCCGTAAAAATGATTGGCCGTTGATGTTTGTCGGAAAGCTTTTTCATCTCAGCTTTTACAGGTTGCCATCCTGCTTTCAGAGTGGTGATGTTGGGCGTCTTTAGATCGCAGACAGGGAAGTAAGCATCCACACCTATATAGTCTAACTCTCCCCAGAAGGTCACGTTATCGTAGTTATCCCAATTAGCCGCATAGGTCAATTTGCCATCATAAACCTGCCGACAATCCTTGATTAACCGTGACCAGAAGGCAGGCCTCTTCTTGACAGCTTGACGATACTCCGTACCTATGCAGAGCATGTCCACATTAAGTGAGTCTGCGGTTTTAGCATTGGTTAATATATAGTCCGAGTAAGATACCTCCCATGCCTTCCATTCTTCTTCAGTATCCAGATCATAGTCCCCAGGCCAGCCGTCTCCACGTACCCAGACGTGCGGCTTGATCATCGTTTTGAAGCCGGCGGCTTGTGCCTTCGTGATAAGAGTGGCTGTGCCCTCCGAGCGCTCGCCCCACCACTGTCGGTCATGGTCGAAGGTGACTTCTGGCACATGGCCTCTGCTAAAAGCATAGGGCACAATAGATACCCAGTCAGCATTGATCTGATGAACCGAATCCATCCAATGCCCGGGAAAATCTTGTCTTGGGCTGACAAAGTTGACCCCATCGATTTTGTCTGTGACTACTATTTCTGGTGAGTCTGAGTATTCTTCCCACAACAGGAAAGGTATCATGAGAGGTAACAATACAAAAGAACCGATGACTAGAAATCGAGGCATGGTGGCAATTAACGACTTTCTGAGGATTTTGATGTCATTAATAGGAGAGAGGGTAGCAAGAAGAGATCTATGGCTACCGCAAATACGAGGGTCAGCGAAATGAGTAGTCCGATCGAGAAGGTTGTTTGAAAGGAGCTAAAGACAAATAATGAGAATCCAGCGACTAAAATCAGGCTGGTAAAGATGATGGCCTTACCAGTTGATTGAAGTGTATTGGCGACTGCCTCCGTAGGACGACTACCTTTTTTGACCTCCTGATTGTACTTGCTCAGAAAGTGAACTGTGTCATCTACGGCTATCCCGAAGCTCACTGCAAAGATGATCGTATTGGATAGGCTGAGTGGAATACCCATCCAGCCTAGTACTCCAGCGATGAAAACCAGAGGTAGCAGATTACAAGTGAGTGAGATCAATACCAGGCTGATCTTTCGATAGACTATACCAAGAATAACGGCAATCGTCAATATGGCAATCAGTAGTCCATTCAACAGATTTTTTGAAATAAAATCATGTGATCGGTCAATAAGATATGTCGTGCCCGTGAGACGAACATCGATCACGTTTGAGTTGATATTTTTAGCGATGAATGCCTCCAGCGCTTGGTCTTTCTCCTGAGAGGCTTTACTACCATAATCAGGTACGAACCCTGAGAACCTTGTTTGCTGGCCGCTTTGAGAAAGAACATCTTTAGGAACCAGCTTCTGTCTCATGACTCTCCAGGAGCCACCCCACTTAGTGTAGGAGGATTGGTCTGGAACGGTGTATTCGCTTGTTAGCGCTTTATTGTAGAGCATCACTGGTGTAAGCGGGCTGACCAGCGATGATACACCATAGATGGTGGAGATATAACCTGCAAGTTGGCTGAGCTCTGAGATGATGGCCGGGTCATAAACTGAAGCAGTAGTGTCTTGTAATCGAATACTGAGCTCCCAAGGTTTGGATCCACCAAACTCTTCTTCAAAGAACACAAAGCTGTTTTTGATGCTACTTGGTTCCGGTAGGTCACTAATCAGTTTGGCGTCTATCTCAAGTCGCGTGAGTCCTAGGATCGCTACTATCGTCAATAGTCCAAAAATGAGTTTAATAGTTAATCCTCGCTGTTGAATGAAAGTCAGTCCTGGAGTGAGGTCGTTGGATGACGCATCCTTGGTATGTCTTGCAGGCTTGATAAAGTCAGGCCAAACCGTGATGATTGCCGGTAGGAGGGTAAAGGTCACTGCAAAGGCGATCAATACTCCTGATCCTGTGACGATCCCCATCTGACTGATGGGCTTGGATGACGCGGTAAGCAAAGTGAAGAATCCAATGGCAGTAGTCACCGACGTGAGCAGAGTCGCCTGACCTACATCTTTCCAGGTAGTTTTGAGTGCCTTGACGGTATCCTGATCTTGAGGCAGTTCATCCTTGTACCGTGAGGAGAAGTGTATGATGTCGGACATACTCACAATCACCAGAATCATAGGTATCAATGCACCCATCACATCAATAGGCACTTTGAATAGGGCCATGCCACTAAAGGTGATGGCCAGCACAAGTCCAATAACAGCAACGCTAATTAGAATCAGCGGAGCACTTCGGAATATCCACCACATTACGCCGATGATCAATAGCGCCCCAATCCCCAAGAATAGCTGAAAGTCTTTCTGGATGCTCTCAACGAAAACGACTTGAGCTTTGGCTTTTCCCGCTAGGTGATACTCTTCAAAGCCCTGCTCTTCTAATACCTTCTCTATTTTTCTGACCAGGATGCCTCCATCCTCAAGATCCAACGGCCGGTGTCTGATAATAAGCCTAACGGCTTTGAGATTGGTACTTATCAGCAATCCCATCAATCCTGCTTCCTTGGCGAGTGCGGTACTATCCCTATGAAGTTTTTGATCACTCTCTGGATGAAGGTAAGGCACCAGCACCATACTCAGTGGTGTCTTGACGGGATAGTTGATCTTGGTAGGGTTCGACACTAAGGTAACCTCTGGAAGCGTAGAGAGCTCCTCCGACAGTTGGTTGATTCTGGTAAGAAAATCACTATTGAATATGCCGCCAGAAGGCTCAAAACCAAGCATGAGGTAGTCATTATCATTCCCAAAATTTTCCCGATAGGCCTGATAGTAGACCAACTCAGGGTCGTCGGTGGAGAAGAGGCTCTCAAAGTTGTAATCGAATCTAAGCGCGGATAGCTGGGTGATCGAAAAGAGCACAATGACAAGCAGCCCAAGGATGATGTATCTCGCCGTTGATTTGCTCATATTCTGTTTCTGATCGGTCTTTTTTTGGTGGCAAATGGTACCTTTATACCAACATAATCAAAAATAGAAGAGGATGAAGCAATATCACGATTTGATGCAACATATATTGGACAATGGTGTGGACAAATCGGATCGGACGGGCACGGGCACAAGGAGTGTGTTTGGCTATCAGATGCGCTTCAATCTTGCAGATGGCTTCCCTCTCGTTACCACAAAAAAGCTACATCTGAGATCGATCATCCATGAGCTGCTCTGGTTTCTCATGGGGGATAGTAATATCAAATACCTTAAGGAAAACAAAGTGCGTATCTGGGACGAGTGGGCTGACGAAAACGGCGATTTGGGGCCGGTATATGGCGTGCAGTGGAGAAGTTGGCCTGATCACAAGGGCCGTAAGCATGATCAGATTTCAAAGCTTATTGATCAGATCAAGAAGACACCTGATAGCCGCCGACTGATGGTTAGTGCCTGGAATGTGGGTGATGTGGAAGATATGGCTTTACCACCTTGCCATACCATGTTTCAGTTTTATGTAGCGGATAATAAGCTGTCTTGTCAGCTTTATCAGCGCAGTGCGGATGTGTTTTTGGGTGTGCCCTTCAACATCGCGTCTTATGCTCTGTTGACTATGATGGTTGCTCAAGTTTGTGACCTTGAGGTTGGCGATTTTGTACATACTTTTGGAGACACTCATCTTTACTCCAATCACCTAGAGCAGGCTGAGTTGCAGTTGACTCGCGACATCCGTCCGCTACCGAAAATGAAGATCAATCCAGAGGTAAAGGACATTTTTTCATTCAAATACGAGGATTTCACGTTGGAGAACTATGACCCTCATCCACATATCAAGGCGGAAGTAGCCGTCTGATTTTTTATGGCAGAAAGAAGTAGTGTTTTTGATATGATCGGGCCGGTGATGATCGGCCCATCCAGCTCGCATACGGCTGGTGTGGTGCGTATAGGCAGAGTAGGCGTCCGTGTGCTTGGTGGTCAACCTACCAATGCACAGGTGACTTTCTATAATAGCTTTGCACGGACTTATGAAGGGCATGGTAGTGATCGTGCGATTATTGCTGGCTTGCTGGATTTCAAGACCGATGATACCCGCATCAAGACGGCTTTTGATGAAGCAAAGCAGCGAGGCATGTCGTGGACATTTCGTTCGGTGGGCAATGCATCGACTATGCATCCCAATACCATCAAGCTGGTTCTAGAAAAGGAGGGTAGACAGGTGTCGCTCGTAGGCGAGAGCCGGGGAGGAGGATTGATTAAGATATCTGAGGTCAATGGCTTTGATGCAATATTTACAGCCAGTGCCCACACCATGATTATCACTGCGGAGGATGTTAAAGGTAGTATTGCCTTTATCACAGGCATTCTCAGTAATGATGAGTGCAACATCGCCACAATGACTGTTTCGCGAAAGGGTAAGAACGATTTAGCCTGCTTAATTCTTGAAATGGATTCGGGCCCAGAAAAACTTACAGTCGACTACCTACGTAACCTAAAATGGGTGAAGGACATCATATATATCCCAGATATCGATCTGTAACATCCCAACCAAAAGGTCTCTCAAAAAATGAAGGTACTCATCGGAGCATTGGTGCTCCTCTTTTTCACCTGGTCTGCTCATGCTCAGGAAGCTAGCGTCCAGACATTGACACTCGATGAATGTGTCGATATAGCGTTAGAAAATAATCTCAACATCAAACGGGGAGAACTGAACCTGGAAGATCAGGAGATCACCCTGAAGCAAAACCGGTTCAACCAACTTCCGAATTTGAATGTTGGTGGTAACTACGGCTATAACTGGGGTCGGTCAATTGATCCTACGACTAACCTTTTTATCTCTCAGCGCATTGGGTTTACTGGCCTATCGGGAAATACAAACTGGGTGCTCTTCAATGGCATGCAAGTACGTAAGAGCATTGAGCAAAGCCAAGTCGATCTACAGGCGAGAACCTATGATCTTGAGCGCGCCAAGAACGATGCAATATTAGCCGTGGTGGACGCCTACCTAACGGTAATCTTCAACGAAGAGCAACTAGAGAATGCGAGATTTCAAATACAGTCTACGAATGAGCAACTTATACGCACAACAAAGTTGGTCAATGCGGGCTCCTTACCGATTACTAACAAACTCAACTTAGAATCCCAGTTAGCTACCGATGAACTTAACCTGGTACAGAATGAGAATAATCTGGCCTTGTCGCTTCTTAATTTGAAGCAACTACTTTTACTGCCGGTTGAGACACAGATAGACGTATACAAGCCTGAGATAGCTATGGATCTGGAGCTAAGTCTGTCAGAAAAGGCTAGTGAAATCTATAGTACAGCAGAGCAACTTATGCCCGAAATCAAAAGTGCTGACCTGACCATTCGGAGTGCTGATCTAGGGTATCGCATTGCTCAGGGAGGCAGATACCCATCCCTATCGGTCAATGGCCAATTCTCGACGAACTACTCTTCGGCTGCTAATCGAGAGCGCCGGGTCTTCGATGGCACGGAGACTGTCTTACTTCAGACCGGATTTTTGACCGATGATCCTGGTACGACTGTTTCTTCCTTTGTAGAACAACCAAGAGTCGTCGAGGTGCGACCAGATTTCCAATTAGGAGATCAGTTTAGTGATAACTTCAGTCGATCACTTTCACTTAACCTATCCATCCCTGTGTTCAATAGGTGGCAAACTGAAGCTGGAGTACAGCGTTCAAAGATCAATCAACAGCGGGCGCAGATCACCGCACAAGAAACGCGTAATCAATTGCGTCAAAACATTGAAACCGCTTACAATGATGCTTTAGCAGCTTCAAAGTCCTACAGCGCCTCCACAAAGCAAGTAGAAGCGTTGCAGGAGAGCTTCAGAATCACCCAAAATCAGTATGATCTTGGTGCAGTTAATTTCACAGATTTCCAGGTTGCGAATAATAACCTTGTACAGGCCAAGAGTGATCTGATTCGTGCAAAATATCAATATCTGTTCAGATTGAAGATCCTGGACTTTTACCAAGGCAAACCTCTTACCATTGAATAAACCTATATGAAGTCTAATAAGTGGATATACTACCTGGCTGGTGTTGCAGTCGTGTTGGTCGTGGTAGCGATCATTGGCAAATCGCAGGGATGGTTTGGTAATAAGAAACCAACGGAAGTTGAGTTTGCCAAAGTGGAACGCCGGACAATCGTAGAAAAGGTAGGAGCTTCCGGGGATATTCAACCTGAGGTAGAGGTGTCAATCAGCCCTGAGGTACCAGGTGAGATCATCGAGCTGACCATCAAAGAGGGTGATACAGTGACGATGGGTCAGCTGCTAGTCAAGATCCGACCGGACAATTTTGTGAGTGCACTCGAGCGAGCAAATGCCAATTACAATCAGCAGAAGGCTAATTTGGCTGATTCTCGTGCGCGACTTGCTCGTACGGAGGCCCAGTTTAAAAGGAGTGAGTTGGAATTTAACCGGCAGAATCAGCTCTACGAACAGCAGGTGATAAGCACCGCGGACAATGAGTTGGCGGAAGCTAATTTCAAGATAGCGCAGCAAGACCTCATCTCAGCTAAGCAGAACGTGATCGCTGCGGACTATATCGTGAAGAGTGCTCAAGCGTCAGTGGATGAAGCTCAAGAGAATCTTCGGCGGACAAGCATAAGTGCTCCTATGTCAGGTACAGTTTCGCTGCTGAATGTGGAGCTGGGTGAGCGAGTAGTGGGTACCTCCCAAATGGCAGGTACCGAACTGCTGCGTATCGCCGACCTCAGTCTGATGGAAGTGAGGGTAGATGTCAATGAGAATGACATTATCCGCATCATGAAGTCAGACACAGCGACCATTGAAGTAGACTCGTACAGTTCGATGGACAAGGAGTTCATGGGTATCGTGACTCAAATAGCCAATACAGCCAACAACAAAGTCTCTGATGATGCTGTCACTGAATTTGAGGTACGCATCCGTATTTTGAGAAGTTCATATGAAGATCTCATCAAGGAAAAGGGTATCTCAAATCCGTTCAAACCAGGAATGACAGCCAGCGTGGAGATTATCACAGAGACCAAGGAGAATATCATCACAGTCCCATTGTCCGCTGTAGCTACGCGCTCTGCAAAACAGCTGGAGGATGACGCTAAAGAAAATCGGGACGAAGAAGATGATGAGGATGAGGAAGATTCTGAGCGCGAAGAGATATTATCCGCCGAGGAAAGGGAGCTTTTTGAAGTAGTCTTTATTCACGAAAATGAAGAAGCCACACTTGTGAAAGTCAAGACAGGAATTAGTGATTATGAGCACATCGAAATCCTGGAAGGTCTATCTATTGATCAGGAAATCATCTCTGGACCATATGTAGCCGTATCAAAACGTCTAAGAGATGGTGATGGAGTAGTAGAAATGGAGGATGAGTCAGAGAGAAGAAAAAATGACTAATTGGTGTATTATTATTTTATTTATTGTGTAAATTTACACTATGAAGAAAATGACTCAGGATCAAAGCAATTTAAATATCCTCAATGAGCCAGCGGTATCTTACGGTGGTGTAGACTACTTCACCCTTGCCACACACGAGGTGTCCAAAAGCTATATCAAGTCTTTTCTTAAAAGGTCACAGCTTACACTTCAAGAGCTGATCGATCTAATACCTATCTCTATTGATACTTACAAGCGCAAAACCGAGTTTAACCCTTCGGTGACTGAGAAGGTGTTAGAGATAGAGGAGGTCTATCAGAAAGGCACCTTGGCTTTCGGAGATAGCTTTTATGACTGGATGGATACCTCCAATCCTAGCCTTGGAGGTGTCAAGCCTAAGTCACTTCTCACGAATAGTTTCGGCATCAGGCGCTTGCTTGCTGAGATTGGACGTATCGAGCATGGTGTATTGGCCTGATGATCGTTTACAGAATCTGTAGTACGACGTATGCTAATGATCTCAATGGTACAGGCGCAGCACTGTATGGAGGTCGTTGGAATCCTTCTGGTCTAGCGTTACTTTATACTGCAGGCAGTATCTCATTATCATATTTGGAATACCTAGCACACAATATCCACATTCTTAACCCTAAGAAAATTTCACTCGTCAAAATCAAAATTGATGCTAGCTCAAAGATTCAAGAAATAGATTCAGTCACGTTATCTATGGATTGGAGGACGAACGCTTACATGCCAGCCATTACCCAAAAATTGGGAAAGGACTTTATTACTCAACGAAGATCATATATCTTGAAGGTGCCTTCTGCCATAGTGCCAGATGAGCACAACTACTTACTTAACCCGTTGCATCCAGATCACAAGAGTGCTCATGTGATAGAGCAGATCGATTCATTTGAGATAGACAAGAGATTTTTGGTTACTTGAGAGGCTTGAATGAGCGAATGTATTCGTAGTGAAGCGTGCCTAAAACTTTTTACGCCTCAGCTACTGCGAATACTTCAGCAAGGCCTGATAGACCGTGTCAATGGGTAAACCCACCACATTGAAGTAGGAGCCTTCAATCGAAGTGATACCGACTTGGCCGATCCATTCTTGAATGCCGTAGGCACCTGCTTTGTCCAGTGGCTTGAACTCCTCGACATAGAATTGAATCTCCCAAGCTGAAAGTTCTCGGAAATGTACTTTAGTAGTGCTGTGAAAAGAGGAGGTAGACCCATTGATACCGATAGTCACCCCAGTTACGACCTCATGGGTTCGACCTGAGAGTTTTTCCAACATCTCGTTGGCTTCTACTAGATCGGCTGGTTTTTCCAGCAGTCTATCGTCCAGTATTACCGTGGTATCAGCTGTCAGGATTAAGCAATCAGGCTGATCCTCATGATACACCTTGTTCTTTTTTTCTGATAAGTATGTTGCAATGTCACCGGTAGGCAGGCTAGACGGGTAGTCCTCATCAACCGGCGTGGTGTATACCTCAAAGGCAAACCCAGCATCCGTCAGCAACTGATGTCGCCTGGGACTATTAGAAGCTAGAATCAGCGGGTGACGTAAATTCATCTTCTTTGATTGAGCCGAATAGAAATCCACAAATTGCCTTGGGATAGAAATAGGTAGATTTTTGCGGTAGGGTATAGCCGGAATGACAGACTTGCTTGACTGTTTCGATAGGAATGTCTTTGGTGATCACAGCAAACTGTGATTCCCCCTTGATCACCTTCGTATGACAAGCAGTGAAATTTCGCTCGAAACTGATGTGATTAGAAGAGCGCTGCTCCTTTCCAGGAATTTTCAGAATCTTTTCAAAGAGGAAGTAATGCATGATCGTAAGATCCAACTCCTTGATGGCATCTGGGAATTTCCAGGTCATCGTTTCCATTTTCTCCGGCTTGAGCCGAATCTTGTAGCAGTTGTCATTGATAATCAGGCCAAAGGCCCATTTCTTACCGAGAATAATGTCAGGAATGTCGTTGACGTTTTCCACTGTCTTAATGAGAAAATCCTCTTCTAGTGCCTTGAGCAGCTCTGGCTCTTCTAGTCCCTCAATACCATTGATGAGTCGGTGAGTCGGGAGTATCCGAAGGTCATCTGATTCTGTATTGGTCAGATACATCATGTGGTAGTTGTACCCGGCCTTATCGCTATAGTCAGGAGAATTCTTCTGCTCATTGCGGTAGAGCATCGATCCCTCATATCTATGATGACCATCGGCGAGTATGACCTCCTTGTCTTTGAGTATCCCAATGATTTTGTTGATCGTATAGACGTCATGTATGACACTTAGTTTATCCCTCACACCCTGGTAGTCCTCGGTCTCAAAAATCGGATTCTTCATGCTCTCATCGAGCCATTCTTCGATTTGATGATCTGGATCTGTATAGAGCCCATGGGTCGGGCTGACATTGAGCTGAGAAGCTTCGAGAATCTCCTTTCTATCGTTGACAGAGTAAGGCATGGTGTTCTCATGTCTCAAAATGACATTTTCTTTCCAATCATATGCCTTAATGAAGCACACAAAACCCTTTCGACAATACTCTTTGGTGCTGCCTCTCAAGGAGAAGTATTGGTAATAGGCGTATATCCCAGGCACAGTATCCTGAACAATCTGGCCGTTGGCTTTCCATGTTTCAATCGTATCCTTGACTGCTATAGACGGGTCAGAAGACTCAGGCACTGACAGGTGAATACTATTGTAAGGGTTGTGATAAAGTGATTCCCTTTGCCTTTGGGATACCACATCAAAAAGCGGAGAAGTGAGCGACTCAATGTCCGCTGACAGCTCCCGATTGTAACGCCATGCTCTCAATGGCCTGATTTCGGCCATATTAGCTTCTGTTTAGTCTATTTGACTTCCACTTGCTCTTGTGGATCGGTTCGGACTGAGATTGTGACGGTTTGCTGGATTGATTTTCCATGATGTGAGTCGTTAGCATAGCTGCGACTTCTATTTCTTCTTGATCTAAAGTGGCCTTGAGATACTCAGGCTTGAAGTGGTTGTCTACGAACTTGGTATCGAACTTACCAGAAATGAATTGCTCATGCTGCAATGCAAATGTGCAAAAGGGCAGGGTAGTCTGTATCCCAGTGATCTGGTATTCATCTATAGCCCTCACCATACGGTCAATCGCTTCCTGTCGGGTTGCCCCATAGGCGATTAGTTTAGCGATCATAGGATCATAGTAAATAGGGATAGCCATCCCTTCTTCAAATCCGTCATCTACGCGAACCCCAGCACCCTGAGGTCTGACATAGGTCTGTAGCGTGCCAATGTCGGGAAGGAAGTTGTTGGTAGGGTCTTCAGCATATACCCGCACCTCTACGGCATGCCCCGTCCTGGTAATGTCTGACTGCTTTAGCGGTAGCTCTTCTCCCTGTGCGACATGAATCTGTAGCTTCACCAAATCAACACCCGTGATTAGTTCGGTGACTGGATGCTCGACCTGAAGTCGCGTATTCATCTCCAGGAAGTAGAAATCAAGATTTTCATCTACGATAAACTCTACAGTGCCTGCATTATAGTATCCGCAAGATTTGGCCACACCTACGGCTGCTTCTCCAATCGCCTTGCGCTTTGCATCATCAATTACAGGCGAGGGAGCTTCTTCAATCACCTTTTGATGCCTTCTTTGGATACTACATTCACGCTCAAAGAAGTGCACGATATTACCATGATGATCACCCATCACCTGGACTTCTATGTGCTTGGGTGATGTAATAAACTTCTCAATAAATACTGCACCATCTCCAAAGGCTGAGGTTGCCTCCGAGACTGCTCTATCCATTTGGTCTTCAAAATCTTTTGGGTCTTCAACCACCCGCATTCCTTTGCCGCCACCTCCTGCACTCGCTTTGATTAAGATGGGATAGCCGACAGATTCAGCCACCTTTTTGGCCGTCGGTATGTCAGTGATGGCCTTTTCCATACCTGGAACCATCGGGATGTCATATTTGGAGACAGCTTCTTTAGCCGCGAGTTTGTTTCCCATCACCTCGATGGCTTCTGGACTCGGGCCAATGAAGATGATGCCCGCCTCGCTTGCCTGTTTCGCGAAGGTGGCGTTTTCCGATAGGAAACCGTACCCAGGGTGGATGGCATCCACGCCCAGCTTTTGACAAACCTCGATGATCTTGTCACCTCGTAGATAGGACTGATTGGACGGGGCAGGGCCAATGCAGACTGCCTCATCAGCAAATCGCACATGCAGCGCGTCTCTGTCTGCTTCACTGAATACAGCTACTGTACTAATGCCCATTTCTCGAGCTGATCGCATCACTCGAAGAGCAATTTCGCCACGGTTGGCCACTAAAATCTTCTTTATTTCCTTCATCTTGATTGAGCAATAGGTGCCTTTACAATGCTAGCCAATTATCAAACAATAATAGGTCTTTGTCAATGATGAAAATCATACTCTTGATTTGAGAATGATGGCTTAAATGCTACCTTTGTAGCGTTTTGTGATCTATATAGACAAGGGTAATTAAAGATTTTCAATGGATTTATTTGACAAGTTGCTGTTAGACAAGGGGCCTCTAGGTCGTCATTCAGGTATGGATGACAACTTCTATATGTTCCCTAAGCTCGAAGGTGAGCTTGCTCCTCGCATGATGTTTAAAGGTAAACAAGTGCTTAACTGGAGTTTGAACAACTATTTGGGATTGGGTAACCATCCTGATATCAGAAAAGTGGATGCCGAGGCAGCTGCTGAATGGGGCCTTGCCTATCCGATGGGCGCTCGTATGATGACGGGTAACACCAGCTATCACGAACAGCTCGAGCGAGAGTTGGCTGACTTTGAAAGCAAAGAAGATGCAATGCTTCTTAATTATGGCTACCAGGGTATCATGTCCATTATTGATGCGCTAGTGGACCGTAAAGACGTGATCGTATACGATGCAGAATCTCATGCCTGTATTATCGATGGCTTGAGAATGCACATCGGTAAGCGATTTGTCTATCCTCACAATGACATTGAAAATTTGAAGCGTCAGTTGGTCAGAGCCCAGAAGCTTACTAATGAGTC
This sequence comes from Cyclobacteriaceae bacterium, assembly GCA_040222235.1. Lineage (GTDB taxonomy): Bacteria > Bacteroidota > Bacteroidia > Cytophagales > Cyclobacteriaceae > UBA6059. Next base: position 24,463 of record JAVKDO010000014.1, on the reverse strand, counting down.
AGGTGGAGGCATTTTAGTTATCACTGAAGGAGTCTTCGGTATGTCAGGCAATATGGGTAAGCTGGCTGAGATCGCAGAACTAAAGAAAGAATTTGACTTCAAGCTACTAGTAGATGACGCGCATGGGTTTGGTACTATGGGCGCTACAGGAGCTGGAGCAGGTGAGGAGCAAGGAGTGCAAGATGAGATAGACCTATACTTCTCTACTTTTGCAAAGTCTATGGCGAGTATTGGAGCATTTGTTGCTGGTCGTCATGATGTGATTGACTACCTGCGCTACAATGTCAGGTCTCAGATTTTTGCCAAGTCGCTTCCCATGCCATATGTGATTGGTAATCTTAAGCGCCTTGAAATGCTACGGACTCAGCCGGAGCATAAGAAGAAACTTTGGACTATTGTAAATGCGGTTCAAAACGGCTTCAAAGAGAAAGGTTATAATATTGGTACTACCCAATCTCCGGTAACGCCTGTGTTGCTAAGTGGAGGGCCGATGGAAGCTGCCAACTTGACTAAAGATCTTAGGCTGAATTTCAACTTGTTCTGCTCTGTAATTGTCTATCCTGTCGTACCTAAGGATGTAATTATGCTAAGAATCATCCCAACGGCTGTACATACATTGGAAGATGTCGCTGAGACTATCACGGCTTTCGAAGCGATAAAAATTAAGCTTGATAATGACGAATACAAATTAGCAGGTCTTGAAGGAGCTACTTTTGCGGCTAAAATGTCCTAAATAACGCTTCTGGCTATCTAATTTTAAACTATTTATTTATATTGCCATACCATTAATTATCAGTAACCCTAAAAAAAATTAATATGAAAAGATTTGAAGAATTGAAGGATTTGGTGATGTCATTGGAAGGTGACTTCTCTAAATTTTATGACAAAGAAAATCAAGCTGCAGGAACAAGAGTAAGAAAGGGAATGCAAGACATGAAGAACCTTGCACAAGAGATTCGTGTTGAAGTTCAGAATATGAAGAACGAAGGATAATTAAAAAACACAAAGTATAAATGAGGGTAACTGCTTACAAGTGGTTACCCTTTTTTATTGAGCTCGTTTATAGCTTTCTGAGCTCTAACCTTTAGTTCTGGTGATATAGGGACTAGAGGTAAACGTAGAACTCCCTCACAAATCCCTAACAACTCCAGCACGCATTTTAGACCGGCTGGATTTCCCTCTTCAGATAGTATTCGCCCCATCTCTACCAATGAGAGGTGTATCTTCCTTGCTTTATCGTACTTTCCTAATAGCGCCTGATTTACGAGAGTGCTAAACTGCTTTGGGTACGCATTTGCCATTACGGAAATGACTCCAGAAGCACCCATTGATAGAAGTGGTAGAGTGATCATGTCTTCTCCTGAAATGACCAAAAAGTCCTCCGGTTTCTCAGCTAACAGCTGGTTGCACTGATTGAAATCTCCTGACGCCTCTTTGATACCTCTGATATTCTCATGCTGAGCAAGACATAGGGTAGTACTTGCCTCAAGGTTAACAACTGTACGACTGGGTACATTGTAGAGTATAACCGGTACTGGTGAATGGTCAGCTATCTTCTCGAAATGTGCTTGGAGACCTTTCTGGCTTGGTTTGTTATAGTACGGCGCAACACTCAGGATTGCATCAACGGTAGAGAATAGCGGATCCTTAAAGTAGTCACATAACTCTGCTGTATCATTTGCACCAGCGCCATATATAATAGGAAGTCCTTTTTTGTTGCTTGAGACTACAGTACTAAGTACATCCGCCTTTTCTGACATACTCAGCGTCGGAGACTCTGCTGTAGTGCCCATCACCACCAGGTAATCCAGACCTCCATCTAGAGTATGCGTCACTAAGCGTTCAAGGCCAGCATGATCCACGCTTCCATCCTTAGCAAATGGTGTCGCTAAAGCCACCCCTGTCCCCTTGAAACTATCTCCCTTCACCTCAATTGCTTTAAGTACCTGTAAATCTCCATCATTTGAAAGGATAGATCATCATTATCTGCTGTTTTGATCATCATCTCAAATAGATGACTATGGCTTTCATTGTAAAGCCCGATTCTACAAAGGGCTAGACTCTTTAGCAATATGTTTTCTGTTAAAGGGCTTACTGTGCTGTCTAGATGTAATATGTAGTCAAACTTTCGCTGGTAGAATTTTGAAACAATTGGATTCGCCCAATCGCCAAATAGCTTAATCTCGTGCTCTCCAAAGCAGTTTTCGGTAGGAGATTCCTTAAACGTTTTCGAATCCAATAGGCAAATGGATGAAGTATTTTTGTCATCCTGATTGATTTTTCCCATCAGCTCGAGAATAGCTGAAGACTTGCGCTGATCAGGGTGACTATACAAGATACCAATGTTATTAGCCTGTTCGTAACCCACATTCTCTCTGGAAACTTTATCCCTTTTAGTAAGGAATTGATTTATCAATGGAACGAGCGTATGATTGATCATTGGCTTTCAATCATAGCTTCAAACTCGTCGATCGATATGATTTTCACATCCAGTTTCTGCGCTTTTTCAAGCTTTGCTGGCCCCATATTGTCACCGGCAAGTAAGTAGTCAAGCTTTGCTGAAACACCAGATATGATCTTACCGCCGTTGATTTTGACCATGTTCTTTAGTTCATCCCTACCGTAATTTTCAAATACACCAGATACGACGAAGGACTTTCCGTCCAGCATATTGCTCACCTTGATACTTGTGTCTTCTTCAAATCTCATGTTGAGACCATTCTCTTTGAGCGCGTTGACGATTGCTAAATTAGACGCTGACTGAAAATACTCCACGACACTTTCTGCTATGCGCTCACCAATCTCAGGCGCCTCCACTAGTGCTTCCACGCTAGCATTTTCGATACCTTCAATAGTTTTAAAATGCTCAGCTAGCTTTTCTGCTACTGTCTTACCAACATATCTGATTCCAAGTCCGAAGAGGACACTTGCAAATGGCATTGTCTTGGACTGTTCTATAGACTGGATAATGTTTTGCGCCGACTTTTCTTTTAACGAACGCACTTTGTTCTCTTCGTTGGACTCATTTTCAACTTCCAGCCTTAGACCGTTGAGCTGCTCGAATGTCAGATTGTAAAGTCCCGCAGCGTTCTCAATGAGTCCATGGGCCAGCAGTCCCTTGATGGTTTCAGGTCCTAGGGACTCTATATTCATTGCAGTGCGGCTGATGAAGTGCTCTATACGTCCTTGTACCTGGGGAGGGCATGTTTTGTCATTGGGACAATAGTGATTGGCTTCACCTTCAACTCTGATAAGCGGAGTGCTGCAAGCGGGGCACGCTGTGATGTATTCTACTGACTTTGAATCTGCCTTTCTTTTTGTGAGATCTACGCCAGTCACCTTAGGAATAATCTCACCACCTTTTTCAACAAACACAAAATCACCTTCATGCAACCCAAGCCTTTCGATCTCATTGGCATTGTGTAGTGAAGCCCTTTTTACGGTAGTACCAGCTAACAGGACAGGAGCCAGCTCTGCAACCGGCGTAATGGCACCCGTACGACCTACCTGATAACTCACGTCATTGAGTATAGTGATGGCGCTTTCAGACTTATACTTATAAGAGATGGCCCACCTGGGACTCTTGGCAGTGAAGCCTAGTTCATCTTGCTGATCTAATCGATTGACTTTGATCACTATTCCATCAGTATCTAGCGGAAGGTCGAGTCGTTTGGTCTCCCAGGCCTTAATATAAGCCAGCACCTGATCAATGGTAGCGCACCGCTCATAGGTAGGAGACACGTTGAAGCCCCATTGCGATAGCTGCTCTAGAGAAGCCTGGTGTGTGGGATATCCCAAATCATCACCCATCAGAGAATAAAGAAAGCAATCAAGCTTCCTGGAAGCCACTATGCTTGAGTCTTGCATTTTGAGGGTGCCTGAGGCAGTGTTCCTAGGATTGGCTAGCTGTTCCTCTCCGTTTTCAAGTCGCCGTTGATTTACTTCAGCAAATACAGTCCTAGGCATAAATACCTCACCGCGCACTTCGAAAATCGCAGGAAAACTTCCCTTGTTGATTTTAAGTGGGAGTGTTCTGATCGTCTTGGCATTATTGGTGATATCGTCACCTTTAGTGCCATCACCACGAGTGACCGCTCTGGTCAGGATACCATCTTCATAGGTCAGGCTGATCGCCACACCATCAAACTTCAGCTCACAGAGATACTCATATGCTTCACCCTCCAAGAGTTTCTCCACTCGCTTGTCAAACTCTCTCAGGTCTTCTTCGGAGTAGGTGTTGCTCAGCGAGAGCATGGGATAGCGATGAGTGACCGTGTCAAAAGACTTGGTAATAGTGCCTCCAACCCGCTGGGTAGGGCTATCTGGGGCTTTAAACTCTGGGAATTCTTCCTCAAGCGCAATCAGCCGGTTAAAGAGCTGATCAAATTCATAATCGCTGATTTCCGATGTGCTTTGCTGATAGTACAGCTCATTGTGCCTGTCAATTTCTTGTGAGAGGCGCTCGATTTCGTTCTTGGCTTCTTGCTTATCCATACACTTAGCAACAAATACGGAAATTTAATGGATCAGTCTTTTTCGTTGATGGTATTTTCTAACTCTTGCTCTACTTTGTTGAGCTTTTCTTCACAAAATTTGGTCAGTTCATTGGCCCTTTTCACAAGCTTGGACAGGTCATCAATATCGACATCATTATTCTCAATCTTATCCATTATCTCTTGTAGCTCGGCAAGCGCGCTACTGTAGGATAGTGTCTTTTTAGCCATGGTCTTTTATCTCTTTAGCGAAGCTACTGACAATCCTTGATTTATCCGTGATGGTGGTCATTTGCTGTCCTTTTGTGAGCTTTCCTGCTTTGTGCAGTGGCTTATCATCCACTAGCGTAATGGTATACCCTCTCTTTAGGACGTGCAAAGGGTCCGAGAGTTGGATGCTCTTATTGATCAATGCAAGTTGTGACCTATTTCGGTCGATTAATGCCACGAGCTTAGCTGGCAATTTTTCTGTTTTACTACTCAATCCATATCGCATGCCTTGTATAGCACTCAGCGTGGCAGATTTAAGGTGTTGGGATTTTTGAGCTATTCCTGCTTGGTGCTCGAGTATTTTCCGCCTACCGGCAAATGATATGGCCTGCTTGAGAGATTGCAGTTGGGTTTCATTATTGCGTATAATTTGCTTGGTGACTTGCCCGATGTGGTACCCCAATGCTTGGATCTGCTCATCATAACTTCGCATTGCGGTAGTAAGAAACTCTGCAACAGCCGTAGGGGTCTTTAGTGAAGTGTGAGCTACCATATCAGCTATGGTATGATCTCTCTCATGGCCAATACCTGTAATGACCGGAATAGGATACTGCGCGATATGACTGCATAGTTCATAGTCGTCAAAGGTGTCCAAGTCAATCTGAGCACCTCCACCACGAATGATGACAACTAGGTCAAAATCATTGCCATGTGCTTCTAGCAACGCCTCAGTAACGGACTCAGCCGCTTGTGTGCCCTGGAGTGTAACCTTGTATAATGTGGTCTCAAATCGATAGGGGCTCTGCTCAAGCTGATCCATAAAATCTCCTAAACCCGCGGCTGTTGGAGAACTTATCACACCTATTCGCTGAGGCACCAATGGCAGGTCTAGTGATTGATTGAGATCGAATACTCCATCTTTTTGTAGCTGTTGGATCGTCTCCTGCTTTTTCCTTTCACGCTCCCCGAGGGTGTACTTTGGGTCAATATCTTTGATGTTGAGATTGAGTCCGTACAATTCGTGATAACCTACCTGGATATTAGCCAAGATGCTCATGCCCTGACTTAGTGGGCTGCCTGTGATGGCTTCAAACCAACCGTTGAGATTCCGGTAGGTGTAGGACCAGATCGTAGCTCTTGATTTGGAGAGGAGGCTATTGTCCTCCTTCTGCACGAGTTCGAGGTAGCAGTGACCCTTCTGTGTGACCCTTATTTCGCTGATCTCTGCTACGACCCAATAGGATGGGGCAAGCGCACGGCTGAGGGTTTCTTTTATGACTTGATTAAGCTCTAGCAGCGAAATCGGCTCCATCTAATTCGGTTTATTTACCAAAGGTATAATTAATGCCGACACTTAAATAGCTTGTGTTTTCCAGATTAATGGATTCTCCTGGCAGTTCCACAGGTATATTGTACGTATAGCTGAGCATAACGCTAAACTGGTTGATATAGATACTGACGGGTACGGTGAGATAGTAGTTCATAATGCCAAAAGCCTCTGTGGTCTCCTCGGTATATAAGAAGTCATAGATACGATCATACTGCTCCTGTGAGAGGTCAAAGTTCTCAGGGTTTTTGAGAACGAATACGGCTAAGGCTTCCTGCCGGGTCAGTATTCCGCGATTAACAAGTTGGCGTAGACGATTGTCGTCAAGATTGGTCAGTGCCACGGTTCGCCTGACCGTCTCATTGTCGTTAAACCTAATATTTAGAATACTCTGATTTCCTAGTAGGATAGAGGCTGTTGGCATCATCACAATACGGCTGATAAATGAGTTCTTTGGCTTGAAGGTAAAGTAGCCTGATAGGCTTGGCACGAGTCTATGTGCCGTTTCTGTACCAAACCAATAAGAGTAGTTGACATTGGCATTGAGGTACTTTTTGGTCCAGGAAAGACCACCTGACAGGCTGTTGGTAATGGATGACTCCACTCCATTGAAAAAGCTGTGATCGTAGGAGAGATTGTACGACCACTCAGTATTAATCAGTTCCAAGTAGCCCAATGTCACGACAGTGAGATGATATTGGGGATCAAACTCACTGTTCCAGTAAGAACTCAGATCAGCATAGGCACCAGATTTATGATAATAACTAACCCCTGGTGACAGACCGTACTGATTCACGCCAAGGTCTCGACCAGCTGTGGTGACTTGTCCATTATAGCCAAGGCGTACATTTACCGTTGACTTAATGGGCTCGTAAGTCAGTAGATTATCTATTAAGCTAAAAAGCGATAGTGAATCCATCGCTTCCAGCTCTGCTAACAATGCTTCTTCTTCTTCAGTGAATAGTACCGAATCAGTCTTTTGAGCTGAAGTGTGGTGAGAAGCGATTGATAACACCAACAATATTGTGGCAATCAACCTCAAGGTGAATAGGTTTAGGTGAACTAGTTTCTCTGCTGGTTAAGCCGATCATTATTGCGCTGGCGAACACGCTCGATCTGCTGACGCTCTTGAATCTTTCTCAAGATCATTTTCCGAAAATCATCTTCAGCTCTTCTCAGCTGGATTAATTGTCTTGAGTCTATGACTTGAAGCAGGCGGTCAGCATACGTCCTTTCCAGATTAAGCTCTTTTTCCTTGACCTCCATTCCAAGAGAAATGAGTTGTTTGTTTTCCTCCTCTGTTGCGCTACTTGTGTCATGATTGCGCTTGGCTTCTGTAAAGTCACGTCTGATAGCTCGTCGTTCTTGGCTAAACTCCTTATATAGTGGCCAGAACCGCTCGGCCTGATCAGGTGTCAGACCAAGACGTTCGGTGATTAGCCCAATGCGAGCACTCTCAATTCGTTTAAGGTTTTCACCAGTTTGTGCGTGTGCCCCTATGCCCATGATCAGGCTAAAGAGCAGCGTTATATATAGCTTTTTCATTGTCTTTGGTTTCATAACAGTACATCGTAGTTATCCAACAATAGTTCCATATCGTCATCAGTGAGCCCTTCGCCTAGAATATCCACATCTTTATCATCGAATAGGCCATTAGGCTCGTCAATCATTTCGAGTAAATCAGCGGTACTCATCTCGCTAGATTCGAGATAAGCCACCAGCTCTTCAGTAGATACTTCCGCTAGCAGCTGATCTGGATCATTATTTTCATCGTTTGGCAATACTGAGAAGACCACTACCGCAATGATCATTGCGGGTACGGCGATCCACCTCACTACTGGCAACTCCCAGGGCCTTGCTTTCCTATCGGAATCGATTGCCTTGGACTGGATGATAGAAGGTAGCTCTTCAAAATATCCATCTGGTGCCTTGAAGGGCTGCTTGCGGTCTAATTCGTTAAGATCTATCTTTTTCATTCTGTTGCTTTGACGCTCCAAACACTAGATGGTTTAATCGTTCGTTAAATATGCTTCAATTTTTTTCGTAGCATGATGGTGACTAGCCTTCAGTGCACCCACTGACGTACCCGTGATCTCTGCAATTTCGTCAAATTTCATTTCGTCGAAATATTTCATGTTAAATACCAATCGCTGTTTGTCCGGTAGGGTAAGCAGTGCCTTTTGTAGTTTCACCTGAATCTCATCTCCAGACAGGTCAAGCTGTTGATCGAGCTTACCCACCAACTCCGATTGCAAGTCATGAATCGGCAAGAAGAATCTTCGCTTTTTCTTCTTTAGAAAGCTCAAGCATTCGTTGGTAGCGATTCTATAAATCCAGGTATATAGACTTGCATCTTCTCTGAATTTATCAATATGCTTGTACACCTTGACAAAAACCTCCTGTACTAAATCGTTAGCATCGTCATGGTCAATAACCATTTTTCGAATATGATGATAGATTCGTTCCTGGTAAGTTCTGACCAGTTGGTTGAACGCAAAATTGCGTGTCTCTGGAGTACGGAGTTTGCTAAGAAGTTCGAGTTCGTCCAATCAAGCTGTCTTTTGCCATTAGATGACAATTAAGGTAGAAGGTTTAATGAGAAAAAGGATTTTGAGAACTTAATTTCTAAAATGTTGTTACATTAGTTACAAGCGTAGATAAAATGTCAATAGAAGAAGATATCATTCAGTCAAAGTGGAGCAGTGAATACTCCAAGGCTGTCGTCAATTTGTTGTTTACATCCAACTGGGTCAATGAGCGACAGTACAAACTCTTTAAGCCTTACGAACTGACTCTACCGCAATACAATGTGCTAAGGATTCTCAGAGGTCAATACCCCAAACCTTCTACAGTTAATCTCATCATAGAGCGGATGCTGGACAGGATGTCCAATGCCTCCCGTATTGTCGATAAACTAGAGAAAAAGGAATTGGTGGTCAGATCGCAGTGTAAGAATGACCGACGAGCCGTCGATGTGACTATATCTAAAAAGGGTCTTGAGCTACTCGAACAAATTGATAAAGCGCTTGAGACTTGGGAGGAAACTATCCAGAACCTAACGGAAGAAGAGTGTATACAACTCAACGGCCTCCTGGATAAATTCAGGAAGCCGCCTGTTGTTGATTAGAGTTCTTTCAAGTACTCAAGAATACCAGCATTCTTACCTTTCGGACGAATGACGAACAAAGGAATATCAGTATCGTACTGAATCAACTTCTCCGCAGCACTACCAATGAATAGAGCGGTCGTCGCTGTTCTTCCTTTGGCACCTACCATGATAGTGTCGACCTTTAGCTTCTTCGCTGTTCGATAGATTGTCTCAATGATATCGTCGTTTTTGTCCTGAGTGTAGAAGTTCTTCACCTTGGATAAGTCTATGTCGATATCACTGATGAACTGCTCATAGTCTTTCTTAGCATTGTCCTTCATGATCTCGGCAAACTCGGTATAAGTCTTACCAGTATAGTGATAGCCAGCAGGCACGCTAAAAACGTTTTGGGTGATGATCTCAGCGTCTCTATCACATTGTTTAGAAAGGGTCGAAGCACAATCCAATGCCATATGAGCATGGACTGAAAAATCAATAGGTACTAATATTTTATTGAGCTGAAAGTCGGACTTACCTTCTGGGATTACCAATAAAGAGCACGCAGCTCTCCTAGCCAGGCGATTGATGATGACGCCACCGTTTGGTCTTGACTTTTTCCTTCCAACCACGACCAGATCAACCTCTTCTTTAGATACCAGCTTCATAACTTCCTTGGTCGGTTGGCCTTGCACCACCCGCAACTCCAACTTTGACTTGTCAGATTCGCCAAATTCTTTGGCTATGGATGCCCATAGCGACTCTTTACGATCTCGGATGGCATCTTCGATCAAATTGGGAAATTCCTTCAATAAGGAATCAGAGATGTTGGCAGTCCTGATCACATGCGTGAAAAGGATTTTCTTCGTGCTCGCTTTCGAGCTTATATGCTTTACACTACGGATCAATTCGATATCCATAGCGGTATTATCTAAACCTACTAATATGTTTTCAAAAGTGTTCATAGAACTTATTGCTTAAAAATCACCGCGAAATTACTCATTATTGAGTTTGATTCTAACTGTGGTGACAAAATTATATTAGTATATATGCTAGTTTGAGCAAATTTGTTTCGAAAAACAGGAGATATTTTTCTATTAAACAGATGAAAAATTCTGCAAACGATTTTTAGCTCAATAGGGCTATCTGGTCAGCAAGGAGCTCAATTTGTTCTTTTGAGTGAGTAGGGAAGTTTGCGATCCTAATTTGGGTGGATTTGTTACTACCGTAACCGGTTCCTATAGCCATGCCCTTGGAGTCCAATGGTTCAATGATCGATTGGGAACCTCCAACCACGTTGGCCACTACTACCGTCTTTGACCTGATATGCTTCTCCTTTACGAAGGGTGACAGCAAGACGTGTTCATCTAGCAACTGATATAGGACGGCAGCTTTGTAATTCGTTTCGCGGATAATCATACCTAGGCCTTTGCCCAACATATCCCCAGCAACTTTGCCAAGTAAGTAGATGTTCAGCACGTTTGGTGTTTCAGGCGTCTGATGCTTAAGCCCTGAAGCATGCAGCTTTGGTAAGGAATGATAGCTGCCAATGGATACGCCCTGAGCTGCAAGTGCATTCGATCGCTCAAGACATCTGTCATTGTATATCCACACTCCGAGCCCTGCGGGCAGACCGAAGCATTTCTGCACTGAGAAGTAGACCGAATCAATCACTGAGTAATCAATAGGCGTAACAGGAATCGAACTTACAACGTCCATGGCCAGTATAGCATCAGGATACAGTTCTCTGAGTTTTTTGACCTGATCGATAGGGAAGTGGACACCAGTACTGGTCTCATTTTGGGTGATGGCGACTAACTCTGGAGGCTCTACCGTCAATGGACCGTCAATATCCGCAATCTGACCTTGTGGTGCCTCCGCAATTGTGACTTTTCGGCCGAGTTCACTTGCTATCTCTGCAAAGCGCTTGGAGAATGCACCATTGACCAAATGAAGCGAATGCTCTTTGACAAGATTTTGCAATAGTCGCTCCCATATTTCAGTAGCTGAGGATACGAATGCGACATGAAAGTTTTCCGGTAGGCCGAGTAAGGTGCGCAGGTTTTCTTCGGCCTCCTGATAGGTAGCCTGGAAGGTGGAGCTGCGGTGAGATATCTCAGGGATCTGAGCTTTGAGAGCGGCTTTGATGTGCTCTTCTGCAGTGAAGTAAAGGGCCGATGGGCCTGGTGTGAAGAATATCTTTCTCGGCATATGGCGAAATTACATGGAGTCTATGAGACAATCATAGATTTTGAAATTTCTGGATACTCCAGTCAAGGAAATATTTGTAGACTTCAACCTAAAAGTTGAATTAACATGCCCGAATTAATCAAGGATTATTGACTTTTAAGCTCAATACAAATTAGCTTTACTTGTAAGTACTGCAAAGAAATCCCGCAGGTCTGATATAGATTTTGAACCTAACATTTAATTAATACCGAGTGAAGTTTCACTTTAAAACCGGGCCTCATTCCAAACTTGTTTGGAGCCTCGTGTCGCAAGACAAAGGATAACAGTGGAGGGTTGAGAGGAGGAAACAGCTCAAATCCTGTATTTTAAGAGGTTCAATAATACCTTCTGGCCTGTTGGGAGATATAGAAGCTTCTCGTTCATTCGAGAAGCTTTCTTTTTTTAGTACAGCACCCGAAACTTGATGGTACCTTCTATGCTCTTCAAGTCAGCCATCACTTCCTTATCATACCCCTTGTTAATATCCGTAATTACATAACCTACAAGCTCGTTGGTCTTGAGGTATTGGCCCACGATATTGATATCATGCTGTGCCAGGATATTATTGATCTTGGCAAGGATACCCGGATTGTTACTGTGAAGATGGATGAAGCGATGAGCATCCTTCAATATTGGAAGCGTGATGTTGGGGAAATTGACACTGTTATTTGTAGAGCCTGTGTTGATATACTCCATCAACTTTGCGGGTACGAATTGCGCGATGTTCACCTGAGCTTCCAATGTGCTGCCGCCAATATGTGGAGTGAGCATCACATTCTTGAGACCTCTCAATTCAGATATGAACTCTTCCTTATTACTAATAGGCTCTTCAGGGAATACATCTACTGCTGCACCACCCAAATGGCCTGATTCTAAAGCAGACTTCAGTGCCAATATATCTACAACATGGCCTCTACTCAAGTTGATGAAAATAGTTCCGGGCTTCATTTTATCAAATTCCGCTTTGCCAAAAAGATCCTGATTGTCAGGCCTTCCATCCACATGCATAGAGATGACATCAGCTACCGCCAATAAGTCATCAAGCGAATCGCATTTAATGGCATTGCCTAAGGCTAGCTTTTCTTCAATATCATAGTAGAAGACTTTCAGCCCCATAGATTCCGCTAGGACGGACAGTTGTGCACCTATATTACCATAACCGATGATGCCCAGGGCTTTGCCTCGGATTTCGTAACTATTTTGTGCAGACTTGTTCCACTGGCCGCTGTGCATAGCTGCAAACCGATCCGGAAGATTACGCATGAGCATAATAATCTCGCCGATAGCCAGCTCTACGACTGACCTTGTATTGCTAAAAGGAGCATTGAACACGGCTACTCCCTTTTTCTGAGCAGCGTCTAAGTCAATCTGATTGGTACCGATGCAGAACGCTCCAATTCCCAATAAGCGCTTTGCTTTCTTTAGCACTTTGGCGGTTACTTGAGTTTTTGATCGAATACCAAGGATAGATACATCCTTGATTTTGTCGCACAGCTCTTCTTCTGTGAGACCGGCTCCATATACTTCTACTTGGTAGCCTTCTTCTTTGAGCATTTCGACCGCCTTGTCATGGATATTTTCAAGGAGTAGAACTTTGATTCTGTTTTTTGGGTAGGAGAGTGCTCTTTCTTCCATATCATTCAAATATAAGATTTCGTCAAATGACGGGGCAATGTGATCTGCCTTTTCTAGTACTTTATTACGCTCTATATTTTCTGTAAAGGCATAGAATTTATCAGCCAGGCCAGCGGCTCTGATTTCATAGTCATTGTAGCCATCACCGATGACGAATACCTCACCTTCGAGGTTTAGGGACTTGATCAGTGCTGGCTTTCCCTGGCTTACCGACAACAGATTTTCTTTGTCAAAACCTATGATCTCTCCAGTCTCCCCGTAAACGAACTGATTCGCAAACACATTCTCTGGTTTGATTCCATACCTGGTCACAATGGGAACAATGAAGTCTTTAAATCCATTGGAGACAATGTAGACCCGCTCGGTATGTTTGGTAAGAAATGGCTCGTTTCTACTGAACGACTTAGAGACGTACTTCTCAAGTCGCTTAATTAAAGCTGGTAAATGATCTTTATGGGCTTTTAAAAGGTCAATTCGCTCTTCTAGAGACTCGCGAAAAGATAGCTCACCGCTCATTCCTCGATCAGTGATCTCCTTTATTTTAAAGAGGCGTTCATCTCTATCCTGGCGGCCGTCAAGCGAGATTTCCCCTAGTATATCAAGTGCTTCTACAGTGGTAAAGGTGCTGTCAAAGTCGACAACAAAATGCTTATCCATAAGGATTCAAAAATAGGATTTCAGCCAGCAAAGGTAATTTTAATCATTAGCATAGTGGATTGACCGTTTGTATATTTTCTACGGGCAAGAAGTTTTGAAAAATCGTTAATATACACTTATCTCAGAAGGTCTTTTTTGTGAATATCATATCAATTGGAGCTTATTTTGATTGGATGTGAAAAATGATTTACGGTAGGCCGAATGGAGCAATAGTTTTCAATATTTGAAAATATCCTAATTCAAACACTACTTCCGTGACTAACAAATTTTCTGAATTCTTCAAAGCGCTCTCTTTCCCAGGTAAAGCAGACCGCTCAACGGCTGACACCTATTGGATAGGCGCCAGTCTGGGTGTTGTGCTTTTCTCATTTGTTTTGGCTATGCTAGCCGCCTTCAATTCCTCGTATGGCATTGCACAGATATGGATAGTGCTGATTGCGATATTCGCTTCTCTGGTCTCGATACTGGTATTTCCTATCCTAACACAGTTGGTGGTCAGGTCAGTACGACTTTACCCGGTCTATTTTGTGGGAGCTATGGGAGGCGCTATCGGTTTACTGATGGTATTAAAGAATATACGCTTTGGTATCCCAAATGAGTTTTTCTACTATGGCGGTTTCTTGGCCCTGGTGGCAATTGCCTTACTCTTTGGAGGTCTGTCTGTCATCCTATCGGGAAAACTGGGGAAGTTCGATGGTATACCAAAGCTCGCTATCCCTATTGGCCTTTTACTTGGTCTTGCCTACCTGTCCTACGTGGGCTACTGGTTGGTAAGAGAGGGCGAAGACGCTTACCCTATCACATTCGAGCAAAATCCCCTTGATGCGGCCTATCAGATCAGCCTTACCGATCCATCTTTGAAAGGTACCTACGGCGTAAGGAAGTTCACTTACGGTAGTGGCGTCAACAAAATGAGGCCAGAGTTTGGCGATGAGGTCGACTACAAGTCGAAGACTGTCAGCGGCAAGTATATACTCCCAACCTGGAAGGGAGAGCAGGCGGAGAAGCGATCGTGGTATTGGGGATTTGGAGTGGACGAGTGGGCACTCAATGGGATCACGTGGATGCCGGAAGGAGATGGGCCATTTCCTATAGTGCTCATCGTACATGGTAATCACGGTATGGAAGAGTATTCTGACCCTGGATATGAATATCTGGGGGAACTACTTGCCAGCAGGGGCTATATAACAGTTACAGTGGATGAGAACTTCATCAACGGTTCCTGGGCAGGTGATTTTCGTGGTAAAGAGCTTCCAGCAAGGGCATGGTTGCTGCTGAAGCATTTAGAGCAATGGAGAGATTGGAATGGTGATCCCGCCCATGAGTTAAGCGGCAAAGCCAATCTGGATGAGGTTTCATTGATTGGCCATTCAAGAGGCGCAGAAGCAGTACCGATAGCGGCCGCTTTTAATAGCCTTTCGTATTTCCCAGATGATTCAAGGGAGAAATTTGATTTCAATTTTGGAATTAAGTCGGTGATTGCGATAGCGCCAACGGACTATAGATATGATCGAAGAGTACGAATAGAGAATGTAGACTTCCTTGGAATTCAAGGATCTTACGATAGTGATGAAGACAGCTTTTACGGCCTGCGACAGTTGCAAAGGACTGACTTCACTGATAGTGCATTTCACTTAAAGGCGGGTGTCTATATCCATGGAGCTAATCATGGTCAATTCAATACTATTTGGGGTCGGCATGATTCAGGTTTCCCTGGCAAGCTATTTCTAAATACAGAGCCGATGATTTCTGGAGAGGAACAGCGCAAATATGCTGAGGTATTGATTAGCTCATTTTTGGAAGTGTCTATTCGCGGTAATGAGGAATACGCTAGTGTCTTTAGAGACCTAAGGGTTGCGGATAGCTGGTTGCCAGATAACACCTTGGCACTATCACTTTATGAGGATACCCAAACTGAATACATCGTTGATTTCGAAGATGATATTGATATTACGACCATAAAAAATGGTATTCTGAGTGCCGAAGGTTATGATGTCTGGGCAGAGGATTATCTGCAGTTCAGAGCGGGGCTGCATCAAGAGAATCATGCGCTGGTACTAGGCTGGAATAATGACTCGATTCCTGAAATCGCTTCTTTTTCCATTCGATTGGATGAGCCAGTGGGGCTAACAGCTGACGATATGTTGACGCTATCCGTGACCTCCGGTAATCCGTCCCTGCTGGATGATGTGAAGGAAGACAGTGTGTTGAATGATTTTAGCATTATCCTCAGTGACAGTTTAGGCGGACAGGCGTCCTTGCCACTTTCTGATTTCAAACTTGTGGCACCTAGACTCCAAATTAGGTACCTGAAGACAAAGGAACTAACGACGAGTCGATATCGTAATGAATGGGAACCTGTGCTAGAGAGTATGTTTATCCCAATAACGGCTTTTGATCAAGGAGCTGTAGATATCTCTAAAATCACTGGCATATCGATTGAAGCTAATACTGAAAAGCCGGGCATTGTGATCTTGGACAGGATAGGAGTGAGAAGGAACTAACTCTACCTTCCTTGCCAATTTGAAGAATTGGTAGAACCTTAGACAAAGAAGTCCCGTGCTCAATAGCATGGGACTTCTTTGTCTAAGTTGAGTGGGTTTTAACGGCTTGGAATCAAGATTCTACTGACGCCTTCTTCGTCTAGCATACTGTTGAAAGCTTTGAAATCATTTCCCATGATATTGTCCAGGCTGTTCAGATGAACAGCTAGCTCTTTCTTCAAATCCTCAAAGCGCTCATAAGCACCCGCTGTTGGTCTGGAGTCTTGCGCATTCACGGTAGAGTAGAGATAAGCAAACTGATCATCCAGCATCGGAGGATAGTTGATAGGATCTTGCCCGCTTTCATTTTTCGTCTGTATCAGCTCGTCTTCAATCTCAGTCAGCTTCAAGGACAAGTCGTCCGCTTTCGTGGAGATGTCCTTACTGTAGCCCGCATCTGTAGCCAGCTTAGCAATCTCCTTCGCCTGAGACCTCACAGAGCGAATCTGATGGATGGCGTCATGGGTTTCATTTAACTTTTCCATGACATCCACCACTAGTTGGTGCTGAGCAATTAGATCTTCATTTGTTTGTTCCCATCGTGGGTCTTTCTCTACTGCGAAGTAGACTGATTGCGTCTGACCCTGAAGTGATAGCTGCGCGCCATAGTTGCCAGGGGGTACTGAGTGTCCGCCTGTATAAGACAATGACATAAATGATCCAGGTAAGATGTCGGGCTTAGCCCCAGTCAAGTTCCACTGAAACCTGTTCAAGCCTCCAGCAGCAGAGGGTAGTTTATTTTCTTTCTTAGACTTATCTGGGTGAGTCGAATAAGTGGTGACGATGTTGCCGCGCGCATCCATGATATCCAGTTTGAGCGTATCACTCTTTCCAGGCTTTTCCTCGAGGTAGTAGTAGAGCAGTGCGCCAAATGGTGGTCGCTCTGGAGCACCACTACCCCTGAAGAAGCCTCTCATCTGAGTACGGTAGGCAGTGCGAGGCTCGAATACGTGAAGTGACTTTCCAACCAACTCTTGGCTCATTTCATACAAAGGGCTAAGATCATCCAGAATCCAAAATGATCTACCCTGAGTAGCAATGACCAAGTCTTTCTCTTTGATGAGCATATCCGTAATTGGTGTCACTGGGAGATTCATCTGGAAGGACTGCCAGTTGGATCCGTTATCAAAAGAGATGTACATGCCGAATTCTGTACCAGCATAGAGTAGGCCTTCTCTATTCGGATCCTCTCTTACCACCCTTACAAAGTGGTCATTTGGTATGCCATTGGTAATCGACTTCCAGGTGGCACCCCAGTCCTCAGTGAAGAAGACATATGGCTTAAAGTCATTATCGCGGTACTTGTAGACGGTGACATAAGCACGACCCTCTTTGTGAGCGGACAAGTCAATTGTATTCACAGTACCCTCAAATGGCATTCCGGTAGGGGTGATGTTGTTCCAAGACTGCCCTCCATCTTTGGAGATGTGGAGTAGCCCATCATCACTACCAGCCCAAAGTTCGCCCTCGTTATGAGGTGATTCTTCGAAGCTAAAGATGGTCGTATAAAGCTCCACACCAGTGTGGTCATGCTGAATTGGACCACCCGGCAAATTCTGATACTCGTCCTTGTTAGTAGTTAGATCTGGGCTAATTACCTCCCAGGTCTGCCCACCGTCAGTGGACTTATGCACAAACTGCGAGCAGTGATAAAGTACGTCAGGGTTGTGTGGGGATAGTCTGATGGGAGCATTCCACTGAAAACGGTACTTGATATCTCTTGGAGCTACACCATCATGCATCTGTGGATAGGCCACCACATTTCGCTTGTGTCCTCTGTTAAGGTCAACGCGATCGATCTGGCCGATATAGTTGCCTGAGTAGACAATATTTGGGTCTCGTGGATCTACCGCAATGTGTCCACTCTCTCCACCACCGATTGCATACCAATGTTCCTTGGGGCTTACCCCACCTGGAGTCTTGCTTGGTACTGTCAGCGTAGAGTTGTCTTGCTGCGCACCATAAACCCTGTAGGGGAACTGATTGTCGACAGTGACTCTATAGAATTCAGAAGTAGGCTGGTTGAATTGATTTGACCATGTCATACCTCCGTTGAATGAAATATTGGCACCTCCATCATTGCTTTGAATCATGATATCAGGATTGTCTGGATTGATCCAAAGGCCGTGATTGTCTCCGTGAGGCGTAGAAACTCTGTCAAAATTGGCGCCACCATCAATTGATTTGTAGAAACCTGTATTGTTGACATAGACAGTGTTGTCATCTGTAGGGTGAGGGTGGATATGCGTGTAGTACCACGCTCTCTGTCTCAGCAGGTGCTCTCTATTAATTTTCTCGAAGCTTTTGCCACCATCTTCTGATCTGTAGATACCTCCATCAGTTTCCTTGGCGGTCTCCTGGTAGTACCAGATACGATCTGGATTAGTAGGCGCTATCGCCAATCCAATCCTTCCACCCAAGCCAGAGGGCAAGCCATTGGTTAGTTTTTCCCAGGTGTCACCACCATCCACACTCTTGTATAGTCCGCCTTCAGTACTACCGTCAATCACAGTCCACGGCTTTCGCTCAACCCTCCACATGCCTGCATAAAGAATTCTTGGGTTGCTAGGATCCATGACCAAGTCTATAGCGCCTACAGAGTCACTGTGATAAAGCACTTTATCCCAGTTTTGACCACCGTCTTTGGATCTGAAAACACCACGTTCTGGGTTTTTTCCAAAGGGGTTGCCCATAGCTGCTGCGAAAACTACATCTGCATTCTCAGGATGCGTCAGAATAGGTCCGATTTGGCCAGCTTCTTCTAGACCAGACAGTGTCCACGTTTCTCCTCCATTGTCACTGACGTACATTCCACGACCAATTGAGATATTGCCCCTGATACAGGTGGATCCTGTACCTACATAGATTTTATTGATGTCAGCGTCAGCTACCTCGATCGAACCAATTGATCCTACCTTGAAAAAGCCGTCAGAAATATTATTCCATGTCTCTCCTGCATCAGCAGTCTTCCAAACTCCTCCGCCTGTAGAACCCATAAAGAAAGTATAGGGTTTACTAGCAATTCCTTCCACTGCAGTGACTCTACCACCTCGATAGGGGCCAATCGATCGATATTTCAAGCCTTTAAATGCTACCTCTGGGTAGGAGTACCCTTGTTCAGGAGCAGTTGTTTTCTTTTTACGTTGGCCGTATATGTCTGAGGTAACTGCCATAGAGGCAACCGACAGGACAATCATTAGTGTAATTCGCTTCATGAGGTTTCTCGGTATGTGATGTAGCTAATGTTTTTTGGACGCCAGAGAGCACTATTGCCGTCGTTCAATAAACCGTGTCGAAAATATCAAATTTTGATCAATATTTGCCTGAAATCTTAAGTCGACGGTCATATACGTGGGTGAACAATATGGAGAAGGTACATTTCGGAGAATCTGGAATTCTGGTAAGTAGAGTGGGGCTGGGGCTAGCCGCGCTCGGTAGACCTGGTTATATTAATCTAGGGCACGCAGATGATCTCAATAAAGACTATGATATTAATAAAATGGAGCAGCAGACATATCGAATGCTAGATGCTGCTCTTGAACAGGGTGTCAACTACTTTGATGCAGCACAATCTTACGGCAAGTCAGAGAACGTCCTGTCCTCTTGGCTGAAGAAGAAGGGTGATGAAGAAGTGGTGATAGGTTCCAAATGGGGCTATACCTATACTGCTGATTGGCAGGTCAGTGCTGAGCACCATGAGGTCAAAGAGCACTCGATTATAGTGCTCAACCGTCAATGGAGATTAAGCCATAAAAAACTCGCACCTGCACTAAAGCTCTATCAAGTGCATTCGGCCACTTTTGAAAGCGGAGTGCTGGATAATTCTCAGGTGCTTGATCGCCTAGCGGAAATTCAGGATACTGGAGTGCAGATTGGTCTAAGTCTCAGTGGAGTCCAGCAGTCTGAAGTGCTAAAAAAAGCAATGAAAACCAGTGTGGAGGGAAAGCTGTTATTCGATGCAGTACAGGTGACAAACAACTTGCTCGAGCATTCAACAGATCAGGTGTTGGAAGAGGCTGCTGATCGCGGCATGGGAATTATTGTGAAAGAAGGGCTTGCCAATGGGAGGCTAACTTCTCGCAATACTGATTTGGCCTACTCCGATACAATGACTCTACTGCGGAGATTGGCCGAGGGGTATAATGTCGGTATTGATGCAATAGCTCTTTCCTACCTATTGTCAAAGCCCTATCATCATATAGTCTTAAGTGGGGCAGCCACTGTAGAACATCTGAATTCCAACCTAATGGCAGACTCCATAGAGTTGAGCAAAACAGAATTAGCATCACTAGATAATTTGCAACTGAAGAGTCAGCATTATTGGAAAGAAAGAGGCCAGATGGTCTGGAACTGAAACGTATAGATCAAGTTAGATGTACTAATTTGTAATTTTCTATTTCGATTGAGTCAATTTTGTGCTTAATTAGAGATAATATTGAGTCCGCTCAATACTAACCACTAACTGACATTTTTCTAGCAATATGGGAATTCTTGACCTTATTACCCTCCTGATCTTCCTAGCGGCTGTATTTACGCTGATCAACATTACCCTTCTGAAATTACCCTCTACTATAGGTTTAATGGCCATTGCATTGGCAATGTCTCTGGGTATTTTAATACTCGGATATGCCTTCCCTTCGGTGATGTTGGGTGCCGAACATATCGTTGAGGAATTCGATTTTGAGGAGACATTGCTCCAAATCATGTTGAACTTTCTGCTATTTGCAGGTGCACTTTCTGTAAATCTGGGTGCATTGCTTAAAGAGCGTGTACCGATCATCATATTAGCTGTTGGTAGCACGCTGATGTCCACATTCATTGTAGGATACCTCATGTCTTTTGTGTTTAGCCTTGTTGGATATCCTGTTGACATGATCTACTGCCTACTCTTCGGAGCATTGATCTCACCGACGGATCCGATTGCAGTGTTGTCCTTGACAAAGAAGTTTGGGTTGTCACAAAAATTAGAAATTAAAATTGCTGGAGAGTCATTGTTCAATGATGGTGTGGGTGTTGTAGTATTCTTGACACTCTTAGGGATAGCTCGCAATGGTATGGAGAACTTTGACCCCATGGAGGTTATGACCCTTTTTGGAGTTGAGGTGTTTGGCGGATTACTTATGGGTGCGCTGTTTGGTTACTTAGGGTTCAAGCTGCTCGAGCATATAGATAATGATCACGTGGAACTTGAAGTACTTGTGACCATCTCGCTGGTCTTGGTTGGTGGTAGAGTGGCCGAGTTGATTCATGTATCCGCTCCATTGGCTATGGTAGTTATGGGCTTGTTTATTGGTAATCAGGGTCGTGATGAGCACCTTGCCAACGCTACCGGCGAGTACGTGTTCAAATTTTGGCATCTATTAGATGAAGCGCTTAATGCTATCCTCTTTATTCTGATTGGTTTGGAGATGTTAGTCATTGCTCAAACTTTTGAGCTTGAATACTTATTCGCAGGTTTGATGGCGATAGTAGTGGTATTATTTGCCAGATTGATTGGCGTGGGCTTGCCAATAACGATAATGCAGAAGTTTCGAGAATTCGAGCCTAAGACCATTCAAATTCTTACATGGGGAGGTCTTCGAGGTGGTATTTCTGTTGCACTTTCTCTTTCTTTGCCTGACGCCATGCCGGGCAAGGATATAATTGTTACATCCACTTACTGTGTCGTGATATTCTCGATATTAGTACAAGGTATGACGATAGAAAAGTTGCTGAAGGACTAGCAACTTTATCGTTCGTTTGAATACCCATATAACCAGTATGATAAGATGAAGTTAAGTTTAGCAGAAGGGCTATATCTGATAGCGTTGGATGATGAAGAGGGACGATTGCTTTCGGCAGCTGAGCATTCAGTAAATCAAGGCCTCATTGCCTCTTGCATTTTTGAGCTATCCATTAGAAAAAAGGTAGAGATTGGACCTGATACTACTTTAAGGTTAATCGACAAAAAAGGTACTGGTAATAAGATCCTAGATGATATTATGAAATTTGTGGGTCATAAGGAAAGACCCATTAAGGATATGGTTACATGGATTTGCGCGCATTATCCAGATATCAGACAGGACATTACTTTCCTATTGATGAATAGAGGCATCATTAAAAAAGAAGCCACTAAGCTCCTTTGGATTCCAGTTTCTGAGCGAATGGACAATGCTAATTATGCATTCGAACAGGAGATAAGGAACAACATGCATGCGATTGCCATCAAAGGTGCTAAACCTCCAGCGTCGCTTGTGGTATTGATCATCTTGATCCATTATTGCCACCTCATGGACGAAGTATTTAAAGACAAGGATGACTTGATCGACGCGGTGAAATACGTTAAGGATTTGAGCAATAAAGGTTTTGTGAGCCCTGAAATTTCGAATGCACTCAATACCCTCAAGGATTATTTTGCCGAGTTAGGCTAGCTCGTAAAAAATAAGAGCGGATTTTCTAATCCTTTGCTTCTAAGACTCTTTTGATTTTTTGACTGTTGAGACTCTTTTCTTGATTGACTGAAGTTTCATTTAGTAAAGAGAGTATCTCAGCTTGATTATCCAGTTGCACCTGCAGATAAGCCAGAATAGAATCTTGTTTTGCCAATAGTTTGTTAGCTCTGAAGGCCATGAACCCAAACCCTTCGTGAGGATTGTTGCGGTCACGCTCGAGGATAAGATACTCCACACCGTCCACAACTATCCTGTTAAAGTGACTTTCAATACCTACTACAGGCATATCTTTGAAAGTCTCGGTACCACCTTCTTCTTCGTCGACTGCATGCACTTCTCTATTTTTACATGCATTGGTCGCAGTGACTAAAAACAGTACTGCTAGGCTTTGAAACACAAGTGATTTGATTTTCATTCTGGCTTAGTCTTGAAAAAACCTTCCTGCACATTGAATACCTTTTGGATAACCTTAAAGGCTTTTCCATTGATCATGATAATGATATAATCACCGAGCCCGATATTGATGTCACCCATAGGGTTCTTGATTAATCTTCGCTTTCCGTATTTGTCTACCTTACTTATTCCCATCAGGATGCTGTTATATCTCTTTTTCAGATCGAAAAAGGCGTCTTGATAGGGCCTGTTGATATATGGATTATCGGGAGTCACGAGAAACTGCTTGATGTCATAATCAGTCTCCGATTGTGTGAATGACATGATGCTCTCACTGAATGACGCTACGTCTGGCTCGAAAATGTAGCTAGCCAAGAGTTTTGAAGATATCTCATGCTTGGAAACTGCATTAGCAGCACCAGCACTTATAAATGTAGGCTTTAGGTTAGCATTATCAAGTGTCACCACATAGGAGATGTCTTCTCCATAATGCTTCTTGAGATTAAGGATGTAGACAAGTTTCTCTGTATCATCATTAATATTCACAAATACGGTTGAGGCTTTTGAGATATTACATTTTCTCAACGTCTCAAAACTGTTATAGTCACTAAAGAGCGTGAATATCCGGGAAGAGTTACCGTACTGCTCTCGAATAATGTCTATGGTATCTCGCTCTTCTGTCACGATAGCTACTTCTTTGCCAACACCGTGGAGCTGATCAGTCACTAGCTTACTAAACTCATTCCAGCCAATAATTACTGTATGATCTTCCATGCTTGTTCCATTATATCCTAGTTTTTTATTCTCTTCAAAAGTGGTCATGAATGTGGTGATCTTTCCTATCAAGAGACCATAGATACCCAAACTCGTGAATACAAATACATAACCGATGATCCGTCCATAGGTAGTAGCAGGATAGAGATCTCCATAGCCAACTGTCGTAAGGGTAATTACAGAGTACCAGATCGCATTCTGATAATCAGTGATAGACGACTGGTCACTTATTGACTCAAAGGTCACTAAGCGCTCAATGAGTATGACATAAACAATCAAACCAGCTAAGATTTGAAGGGAGATTAGAAGGAGTTTCCTCTGCTTTATAAATTCAATCATGTCAACCTCAAGTCGGTAGCGTTAAATATAAGCAAAAGCGGCATACCGCCAATTTTGTGCCTTCTCAAAGTTGTAAATGACAGGAAATATCTCGGACAAGAGGCGGAGAAAAATAAATAAGGGACTATCTGAGTGAATGGTCGTAAATGATCTCAGCGATGATGATTTATGTTTTGAGCAGGCTAGGTGAATTAACAATTAATAATTTAATGCCATTAAGATAAGACTTAAGTATCTGATTTTTAGTATCTTAGAGGTGTAAAGGAAACCCCCAGAAGTAGGGACTTTTGAGGGTTTCAAATCAAAAATTATTTGTGAACTCAAGTTAAAAATATCTGATGAAAAAT
>JAVKDO010000013.1:0-36015 GCA_040222235.1 Cyclobacteriaceae bacterium | reverse complement strand
GGTGTTTCCTCGATAAAAAGCTGTATTTTTATTACTCATATTTGGGTGTGCTTAAAAGGTGTTGTTTTGTTGCTAACTACCTTAAAATTAACACCTTACACCCAAATTACCTCCCCCGAAATGAATTTTTCGGGTTAAGTCGTTTCTTGTCCATCCGGGGTGATTTCATACCAATCATAAATCCAGTAATTCCCAACTTCCAGATTGGCAAACTCAAGTATTGAAGTCGTAGGTGACAGCTCTTCTTCTGAACAGGCATAGAAGCTCATGAGTCCGCAAAGGCTGAATAGAGTGAAGGAGTTTTTCATGATTTCAGTTTTGCGATTTGAACGTTGAGCAAGATGATATCTTTTCTGCAATGCGTGAACTAGCAGTTAATCGTGTATTTAATGCAGTAGAGCACTCGATTTCATCTATTTCTTAGTTCCTGAATTGATGATGGAACGCTAAAATCTTTTTTAACCACGATTCTCAAAAATTAAGCGATATCCCAAAATAGATCAGCCTGCGGGAAAAATAGGTGGCTTCAGATTGAGAGTAATCTTCGTTGTAGATCAAGCCCCTTTCATTTTTATGATCTAAAATATTGTTGAGGCTGACAAAGTAAACGGCCGCAAGTTTCTCACTAATGGGATGAAGCTTGCTGGCACTGATACTTATATTCTGGTAAGTGGAGAACTGTCCTGGATCTTCATTGAAATTAGGAACATATACTCCTAAGTCTTGATCAAAGCCTGATCCACTAATATCTTGGAAATAGGTTCCTTCTCTTATCAAAGCAATCATATTGAGCGTCCAACCAAGGCCAAGCGTCTGGCTGACCTCACCACGCAGGAAGTAATTTACGGTAGTGCCCTGCAACTGGCTAAAGGTGGGTTGTTCGTCAAGGTTGGTGAGCAAGGCAAGTGAGGCCTGTGCGGTCAACCCACTGCTGAGATCGACCGAGCCGAAGAGCTCAGTTCCGAGGAGCTGTTGTCTCGGTCGATGGATATCATCAGCGATGCTCAGGTCAGAGGTTTTGTAGTATACCGAAAACTGTCTGCTCCACTTCCGGTCTTTCCAATGGAGATCAAGGGATACTTGACGCGACTGGAAGCCTAGTGGCAAAAAAGTCTGGCGGTCAATTGTGTGTCGGTTGTACTGACCGATACCAGCGATGAGTTCAGTTTTATCATCGAATTTGTAGAAGGCATTGACCTGAACACTGTGATAGTCCCGACCACCTACAGCCTGGAGGTTTTTGCGATAGCCAATGCCCACAATCAGCCTATTGCTAAATGACCTCTTGCCATATAGATAAAGCTCGGGTATCTCCAGTGAAGTATCGAATCGACCACTATCTGCTGGATGCTCTTCGCGGTAGGCATAATCGTATCTGGGGAAGACCCCTTCAAAATCAAAGGACTGCCTGTCGAGACTCAGTCCACTCTTGACTTCCCAATCGCCTTTACTGAAGTGGTAATTGATACTGGCAAATTGGTCTCGTCCCGGTTGTTGGATATCAAATTGGCTAAAAGAAAAGTTGGTCACGTTGAAATTGAGCCCGGTGTTGATGGATAGCAGATGGTCGCCTGTTTGATAAAAGAGATTATTGATGGTAAACATCCTTCTTGTCGATTGCTCAAGTGGTCCGCTGAAAGAAGGTGAGCGAAAGGCAAACTCATAGTCCTCCTCCAGATAGTAGGTAAATGACTTGACCTTCCATCTCGTGCCCATCTGAGCATGGAGGTTGACACCCACATCAAAGCTGTTGAAGTAAGGGATCTCTTCCAAGGCCGAAGGATTTAGGGACTTGATGATGCCAGAGGGTTGATAGTTGCTGAATAGGCTAACCGCCGATTTTTCACCCAGTGCTCTGGTATGTGTCAGCCCAAAGCTTGCCAAGGACAGAATGGCACTGGTTTGAGACTGTTCAGGTACTTTGTTGAGCGTCTCAATGGCGATGAGGCCAGAGGAGACGTTCCCATACTCCAGCGGCGGATTACCTGGGAACACATTGACCTGATCGACAATGGCTGTGTTGAAAATACTGAAGGTGCCTATGCCGTTGAGGTTGGAAAACTTGACTGCATTGTAGATAGGCACATTATTGAACATGATCCCTGTCTCCAAAGGGCTGCTACCTCTCAAGCTGATGTTGGCCGATTCATCGGTAGTAGTGGAGGCCGGCATACTGTTCACCGCCAGGATTGGGTCGGCCTTTGCTGTCGGGTTTTGGTAAACCTCGAGTTGGTTCATCTTTTGGATAGTAAACTCCTCAGCTGCCATACGATCTGCAGTCACGACTACTTCGGCCAACTTAGAACTGGCACTACCGAGTTTTAGCTCAGATCTTGACCTCAGCTCTGCACTAGTGAGATCTATCTGATCATAGCCGATGTAAGAGATGCGCCAACTCGTGTGTTCCTCCAATAGATCATTTTCTATGAGGACTTCACCCTCTAGGTTGGATGAAAGCCCCGACCTGAGGTCACCGATGGGATATACATTTACACCGAAGAGTGGCTCATCAGACTGCTCATCTGTGATAGTGAGCAGGTGAGGCTGCTCCTGCGCATTAGCCGATAGGCTGAGGAGCAGACTTACCAGAATGAATTGGATGGCTGAAGCTTTCATGAGCGTTCCTTGTTGCGGCCGCCTACTGCGCTTGCAGTTTTGGCATGAGCACTTTGCTTACCCACATATAGTTAGGTTCGACTTTTAGCGCTTTTTCATAAGCTGCCTTGGCTTTGTCAGGCTGCTCCAGTTGCACATAGGCCTGGCCCAGGTGTGCTATCGCATCGATATACATCCAGTTGTCTTTGGTGAGGGTAGGATCCTGCTCCATGAGCGCGATACTCTTTTCGAGCGCTTCGGCTGCCTCCTTGATATCTCCGCCAAATGCACCTGGCGTATAGAATTTGTAGTTGCCATGCAGCTTCCACGCCATGTAGCTATCGGACGCTTCCTTAATAGCTTCATCAGCGTATTTTCCACTTTTTGCCCCAAGGAACATCCCCTTCATTGGAGAAAATGCGATACGTAATCCTAGTATGCCTGACATGATGGCTTTTGCCTCACCAGAGCC
Organism: Cyclobacteriaceae bacterium; assembly: GCA_040222235.1. Classification (GTDB taxonomy): domain Bacteria; phylum Bacteroidota; class Bacteroidia; order Cytophagales; family Cyclobacteriaceae; genus UBA6059. The sequence goes on along the minus strand of JAVKDO010000013.1, from coordinate 32,948 downwards.
GACCCCTTCTGTGTCGATCACTTCCTCAAGCGGTGCTGTGGTATCGTCAAGATATTCGTCGAATAAATCTTCATTTTGTAAAGGGAGTGAGGCGTTGAGAATACCGTAACCTGCCAGACCTGTAGTCAGCGGATCGTTTACGGCAGTTGCTAGCTTGAAACTTTGATGCCAGAGTGAAACATTCTGGTTGAGATAGGCTTGGTATTGCAGCTTTTGCCATTCGGCAGCTTGTCCAAATACTGTGACAGTACCAATGAACAGAGCGAGTACTGATAATGTGATTCTTTTTTTGTTTGAGTAATTCATAATAAAGTAGTTTATAATGTAAACTAAATAGGTAAATTTTTTTAGATATTGAAATAGGACGGAGTGATAACTCCAGTTATTGTTTGACAATTCAGATGAAAATGGTTCGTCATGTTTGTTCTATTATTTGATGTAGCTGTTTAATGCTTTGACATAGGCCTCAAACGCTGAGATGCCGACTTTGGTAATGCTACAAGTGGTCACTGGTTTCTTACCTTTGAATGATTTGATCACGCTGATATAGCCCGCATTGGAGAGCTTGTCGAGTTGCACACTTAGGTTGCCGGCTGTCGCATTCGTTTGCTCCTTGAGGTAGACAAACTCTGCGCTCTCCACACTAATCAGTACAGACATTACGCCTAGCCGAAGCTGTGAGTGCAATAGCGGATCAAGATTGGCGAATTCAGGCATTATTCTCTTTGCTTTTCAACATATAACCTGGCACTAGATATCCTATGCCCGTTCCTACGGCACCAATCAGATACTGGGTACTGTCGTTGAAATATAAAGCTGATAAGGCTGAAATCCATAAAACCAGCGCACCATAGTGTATAGGTTGGAACTTGAGCAATTTACCCGTGATAAACAGGGCGTACCCTGCCATGAGTAATATCATTCCAGTAATATTCTCAGGTCCAATGACTCCACCGGCAAATATGACGACCACTACTGGAAAAGCAAAAGCTATCCACACCCACTGATATATACTGTCAATGTGCGTTTTGACATTAGCTCGATTAGATTGACGTGAACCATAGATCGCACACGCGATCCACGCTGGTATAGAGATTAACCACACAATATACGGATGTGGGTAGCTCGTGAATTCCATTAGGTAATAATGTCCAAGGTCGGCAACCACTACCACCCACCCCCAAAGTAGAAAGTAGAAACTACTCTTCTTGTAGTTTTGCTTAGACTGGTTGATCATTTGTGTGATCAACGTCAGGCTCTCCTGATTTGATAACTGTTTCTCCATAATAGTAAGATTACACAGCAATTATAAAGTGGTTCATATTATAAACCTAAATGAATACTAATTTTTTTATCTTGTATATTCTATCTCAAGTATTATGAATGATCTATCTATTCGTACGAGTCAAAGACCTTGGTTGGTGGCAGTGCTGTTCATCCTACTAGCAATGGCACAGACTTTTGTTTCGCACTATTCGATGAACGGAGGTTTCGACTTTGCTCAGTTTCTGGACTTATCGGCATTCTATCTTATCCCTATCGCAATGTGGTTGGGTATTTACGAGATGTTTAGGAAGACCCTATTACGGAGAATAATAAGTACACCGATTTCACTAGTTGCTATCCTTGGAATGGGGTTCATTATTGTGCCCGTCCAAAGAGCGCTATCTCTAGCTGTTGATTTTGGCTTCCGATACATCTTTGGTCTGGTAGATCATTTGGACAGGGAGCTTTTGATGGAGATTTATCCTTACTTTCTTTCTAGTCTACCGGAAAACTATCTGATCTACCTCCTATTGGTTGGAGTCACATTCATGCTACAATCCAGTCAGGTAACTGATCATAGGGTTAGGATAAAATCGGTCGTCGGCTATAGTTGGATTCATGCAGAGCAGGTGCAGGCTGTTCATTCCGATAGGAACTATGTAGTGCTCGAAACGGACAATGAACGTATCAAGTGTCGAATGACAATTAGCGCTGCTGAGGAGCTGTTTTCTAAGCACGGACATGTGCGAATACATAGATCAATCATTATCAACCCACTGTCAATTGTAAGTATGCGGTACATAGGTGACCAATGTTACGAACTAAAGCTTGCCAGTGGCCGGGTCTACAGTTCATCAGCCAGGTATAAGTCGCAGGTAGAAGAACTGATTGCACGAAATTCGTCACTAGTTCGAGGGAATTCGTCCCTGACGCTTGACTTGAAATAGTCACGCCGCTAGCTTGGAGACTAAAAAATGAAAATATTAGGCTGCCTTTCTTTGATATTCTACCTCGCTGGTAGTGTGGCAACTGCACAACGTAGTATTACTGTCGAGCCTAATCACTCTACCGTGGCATTCTCCGTGCCCATAGCCGGTGGTGTCACCAATGTGTTTGGCCGGTTCAATGAGTTTGATTTGAAAATGAGGCTGGACACCACAGACTTCACTAAGTCATCCTTACGATTTATCATCGAAGTAGCGAGTATAGATACCGGTATTCCGGATAGGGATGACCATCTCAGGACTGCTGACTTTTTTGACGCGGAGCAGTATCCTCAAATCGTTTTCACCTCTACAGAGATAAGTCTGATTAGTGATAGCCTTTATACAATCTCCGGCGATTTGCAAATGCATGGTATTTCAGTGCCTACCACATGGCCATTCCGCTTAACAGAACATACCGGAAAGAACATTGCGGCTGAAATCAGAACCACCCTAGATAGAATGCAATTTGGCGTAGGCGCTGATTATGTGCATTCATCTATGGTAGACTTCATTGGCGAGGAAATTGAGGTGCTGATCAATTTTTGGACTAAGAAGGATAAGCGAGAGTAGGCATTCGCCTAGCGTAGAACGGGTTTTGTTTATTCATCTTATGTAATTTGATTATCCTCAAATCACATGAGATGAATTTGTTCCCAATAACACACTGCTTATTTATTATTTCTTTTGTGTCTAACTGACCAGAGCAGATCATCTTAGGAGTAGATCAGCAGCTAACTAAAGCCGTGAAGGTGTTACTCAAAGAGCAGGATCAGTATACGGTTGATTTGGAGAAGAATTAATTTTATCGCTAATCATTTATCTTTGATAAAGGGCTATTTCAATTTCAAGATTGAGCTATGATCAATGAAATAATATTTGTTGTAGACGAATCCCTGGATGGTGGATATGAGGCCAAGGCCCTGGGAGAGTCCATTTTTACTGAAGCTGAAACATTGTGCGAATTAACTGCCAATATAAAAAGAGGCTGTTAATTGCCACTTTGAGGAAGAAGGCATAGACTTGATCTGAACTGTTTTTGCAGAATCCCTGACAACTAGTTCATTACATGAACATTTATTTTATTCAAAGGCTAATTCTATGAGCACAACGGAACTCAAAAAACAATTGCATGAGCACATCGAGAATGCTGATGAATCATTATTAACTCTGGTTCATGGAATCTTTGAGTCCCAGATGAACAAAGGTGATTGGTGGGATGAGTTGACTCAAGAAGCCAAAGACTCAATAGAAATTGGGATTGCTCAACTCGACCGAGGCGAAGGAATACCTCACGAGGAGGTAATGAAAGCAATTCGAGAGAAGTACCTCGATTCGTGAATAGCAAGATTATTTGGTCACCCGAAGCGCTGCATAGCTATTCAGAAATTCTTGACTATCTGACAGAGCGATGGGGTCGGAAAGCCGCTTCTAAGTTTGTTGATAGAACAGAATCGATAATAGTTTTTATTAGTAAATATCCCAAGCAGTATTTCTACTCAGAAGTAAAAAATGCGTACCGAGTTGTAGTTACAAAGCAGATAAGCCTGTTCTACAGAATACAACCACATCAAATCGAATTATTGACTTTCTGGGATAATCGTAGGAATCCTCATCGCTTAAGACCTTTTGCATCAGATTAAGGATTCGTTTTAGCGGTCTTTACTTCAACAAATACTCATCCACCAACTCTCTTACACGACCATATTCCCATTCTTCAATTCCTCTGCTGTAAGCTCCTCAACGGACCAGAGGTTGATCTAATAGGGGAATTGCTTAATGAGCGAAATAAAGGAAGCGGTCACAATATCAGGAAAACACTTGAGAATCATTATGTGGATTAGGCTTCTAAGCTTAGATCAACTTAACACTATGGATTTCAATTTTGCCCCTTTAATGATAGTATAGCTATCATTTCCCGCTTTTTGAAAAGTCGCTTTTGGGCTTAACGGCTCAATCTGGCGATTCATCGATGGAATTTTTCGATTCGTCAATTAACAGGTTTTGGCGTAAGTATTTTACTTATTCTTGTAATGTGAACAGCGCTAATAATGTTCACAAACAGCTAAAAGATAAAAAGACTACATATGTTCAACTTTACTACTACTACTACTGGGGCTCCTGCTCCTCTTCCGGTTACCGCTCCTACTCAAACTATGACGGCTACCAGGACTACTACTTTAGAACAAGTTGGCTTGAATGCGCCTGCGACTGAAAAATACGTAAAGGAAGCTACCCGCAATACACCTTATGTCTACTTTGACCAGTCCAACGGTATCCTACGAATTGTAGGCAAGTCCAGTCCTGAGAGCTCTCTAGGTTTTTATGAGCCAATTCTAGACCGGCTTAGTGCGATGACTAACGAAATTACAGTGGATTTCGAACTAGTGTACTTCAATACTAGCTCTACAAAGTGCATTTTCTCTATGCTTAAAATATTAGAGGGCTTATACAAAAAAGGAGCTAAAGTAAGCGTCAAATGGGCTTACGAAGAAGATGATGATGATATGTTGGAGGTAGGAGAAGACTTTCAGGATATGGTTGACCTACCGCTCACCCTTGAAGAGATGTAATCTAAGATCAGTAAGCCGCAAGGCTAGAAAATATCAATAAACCAGCTAATGGAAGAGCCCTCCTCGATTTTTATTGGGGAGGGTCTTTCTTTTATCATTGAGTAGACATGAGTTTGGACGATTTCACTTTAAAAGGTAATCATCCACCAACTCTCTTACACAGCCGTCTCCGCCTTTTTTGCTAAGCACAATCTTTGAGATCCCCTTGATAGCCTCAACAGCATCTGCTGGGCAGGCACTGAGCCCCACGGCTTGCATGATCTCAAGATCATTCACATCATCACCCACATAGGCGATTTCCGATAGGTCAAGGCCTAGCTCACTGCGCCATTCCATAAGCACTTCCAGTTTTGGCCGAGCACCTACGTATACATGCTTCATGCCTAACATCTCAGCTCGAGTAGTAACCATGCCCGTACTCTTGCTGTGCGAGATGATACCTACCGGAATGCCAGCCTTCTGTAGTAGCTTGATCCCCATACCATCGCGGGCATGAAACTTCTTGAACTGCTTACCCTCTTCTGTGACATACACACCACCATCGGTCATGGTGCCATCTACATCGAGGAGGACAAGCTTGATATTTGAGGTATCAATCATCAAACCATCTTTCTGCCGACCGCTGCTGCGATAGGCTCAAGAGAAGTATACATCTCCTTGTATTGATTGAAGTCAAGCTGCTGCGCTGCATCGGACATGGCGACAGCTGGATTAGGGTGACTCTCGATGAGCAAACCATCTACGCCCATGGCCATACAGGCACGGGTAAGATCCGGAACTCCATAGCGATAGCCCATGGCATGGCTAGTATCAAGAATTACCGGTAGGTTGACGTGTTCTTTTAGATAGGATACGCCGCAAAGATCCAGCGTAAATCGCGTCTTGGTTTCAAAAGTTCGAATACCGCGCTCACATAGCATGACATCTTCATTGCCTCCAGAGAGTACAAACTCAGCCGCCTGCACAAACTCTTGTAGCGTCGCGCCAAACCCACGCTTGAGTAGCACAGGTTTCCTCGCTTTACCACATCTACGCAGGATACCCTGGTCATACATGGCCTTAGCACCGATCTGTATAATGTCAGAATGCTCGATCACATCCTCGACATGCGAAGCATCGCGCACTTCGGTAATGATATTGAAGCCGTACTCTTCACGGACTTTCGTGAGCATCTTGAGGCCTTCTAACCCCAATCCCTGGAAGGAGTAGGGTGAAGTTCGAGGCTTGTAGCAACCAGCCCGCAGGGTGGTGATACCCAATGACTTTAAGAACTCAGCACTCTCGGTGATCTGCTCCCAGCTCTCAATCGAGCAAGGCCCGGTGATCATGACTGTGTTACCAGTACTACCACCAATCTTGGTATGCTTGAGATCGATCTCCCGCACTTCATTGCGGTAGCTCTTGCTGGCCAGCTGTATGTCGCTCGACATAGGGAACGACGCGTCAATCTCAGCTACAAACTCGGTAGGGGCCTCTTGTAGTTTTGAGGGAGTGATCAGGATGAATTTCCCATCTTTCTCGTAGTATACGGATTGTGTTTTTTGGGCAATGGACTGAGCACGCTCTGCTGATACGCCACTATGTAAATGTAAGATCATGATTCGCTCCTGATAAGATTGATGAAGGTCAACGCGCCCGTCAAGCGGTTATTACTCGCCACTACGGGCAAAAATGAGATGAGAAAGCTCTTGTGTTGAATGAGGTCGAGCAGTTCGGAAATGGTAGCATCCTCATTGATGGTCACAGGAGACTCATTGACAATATCATGGATGCTAAGTGTGTTGAGGTCATTGATATTTTTGAGCATACCACGCCTCAGGTCAGCATTACTGCTCAGTCCGGCCAGCGTACCGTTGTGGTCCGTGATCATTGTGAACCCCAGACTATAATCCTCGATCGTCTGGATGATATCCTTCATGTCATGCTCTCCGTCTCGTATCACAGGCGCATCCTCCAGATCAATCATAAAATCCTTGATCTGGTAGTCAGAGTGTACAGAAGAACTTTTGAGATGTAAGAGTGCAGCCCCTATAGACTGGTGGTTGACTAGGTACGAGCCAGAGACCACTGAGTGTACACCGAGTATTCTTAGTATGAAGCCCACCTCATGATTGACACCACCGTCTACATGGATTTCCTTACCAGGAAAAGCATTCCGAAACTTCCTGATCTTCTTGAAGTTGTCTTTACGAAACTTGCCACCACTCTGTCCCGGTGTGGTGGTCATAATGAGTATGAAGTCACAATCGTCAGCGTACTCAGCAAAAACGTCTACAGGCGTATCAGAAGTGACCGCCAGTCCAAATCTCGTGTTCGGGGCTTTTGGAAAGTCCAGTTTGGAGGTAAGGTTTTCGTATTGAAAGGTCACATACTCCAGATCCATTGACTCGATCTGAGGATAGTACTGCTCAGGCTTATCAGAAATGATGTGTATGTCGATTGGCGTCTTGCTGATCTTCCTGATCTCCCTGATGTCATCAAAGACCGCAGGGTCATCATTACAATCAATGTGGAATAGATCGATGTGACACTGATCCAGTTCCTCAATGAGCGGGGAAAGGGGTCGTGATTTACTGGAGTAGAGGGAAGCGGATATCTTCATAATGAAGGCGCAAATATAGCAAAATTGACTACTCCGATGAGCGAGATACGCAAGCTATGACAAAAGGTTCTTTGCTGGAAAACTGTACAGTAGGGTGTCCGATAACGTGACACTCACGTGACCAAAATATCTGCGTATATTTTATAACTAACTGAAAAGCAATGAAATAGAATTAATGGCACGTGGTTAGTAATAGTGGAGGCAAGGTCAAAACTCAAAATAACAACATTATGAATAAGCAACTTTTAACTCTCGCATTGATAACTACATTATTGGGTAGTGCTGTTGCCGGCACAAACACCGGTGAAAAAGATAAGAACAAAAATTCTAACACGACTATTATAGAACTACCAGTCCTTACAGAGTGGGATTTGGAAGAGATTTCGGCTGAACTAGAATTTCACACTGCACTAGGTACTATAGAAATAGCACCACAGACGTATCAGATATTTGATAGTAACAATGATCTAATCAAAGAGGAAACGGTACAGTTTGAAAATTCCCCTTCTGGGGATATAAAGGCGCTTATGCGTAAAGGCGAGTTCCTAATGGAAAAGGGGGACTTACTGATTTACAAAGTTTTTTAGTTGGTAAGCGGTTATAGTTAGGAGCCATGTTGCAGAGATGCGATATGGCTTTTTCATTGAAAGTCGTATTGAAGGACGAGTTGGATTTCATGCCAATTGCTCAGAAGGGTTTGATTAGGGTCACTGTATAGCGGTGATTTCTGTCATATTTTGTTCCCTGCCATCAAAATAGCTTTAGGGCTTATTTGATAAAAATGCACAAAGAAAGAATAGGTGTCATTGGCGGTAGCCAAGGCATGGGTAAGTGGTTGGTCAACTACTTCAAGGACAAAGGATTTGAAGTAGGCTTTAGCTCTAATGATTCGAGAACACAATATCTCACCAATGTTCAGTTAGTCACTGACTCGGATATTATTTTTCTAGCAGTACCCATCTCACATATGGAGAAGGTCTTGGATCAGATTTTCCCCTACCTGGAAGGACGCACAGTCATAGACGTCTGTAGTGTGAAATCCAGGATCGTCGAGAAGTTTCAGCGCCTTCAAGAGCTGTATGATCGAGTAGAATGTGACTATCTATCAATTCACCCAATGTTTGCACCGACTATAGCGTCGGTGGTGGGACAGGTTGTCCTTTTCAACTATGCCCATGTTCATAATCCTGAGGTTACGGAATTTTGGAAGGCGCTTTTTGCTGAAGATGGTGCGGAAGTGATGGAGATTGACCACATCGAACATGACAAGACCATGGGGATTATTCAGGGGCTCAACCATTTCAATGTATTCGTAAGTGCAAAGACATTGGCCAGGCATGGTGACAACCTCGAATTAATTAAACGCCTTTCCTCTCCCACCTATCGGATATTTGTGATTTTCTTCACCCGATATGTTATGCAGTCGCCCAGGCTGTACGCTGAGATTCAGATCTTCAATCCCTATGTGAAAGAGATTGTGCGACTATTTATGGAAGAAGCACAGCAGCTGCTTACTGTTATAGAGCAACAGGATTTTGATGGGTTTGAGAATTATGTGTTGGGCATGCAGCCTTTCTTTGCTTCCAATACTGAGGATACTCAGCTCTCCAATTATCTAATCGAAAAACTTGGCAGCTACATGGCGGATAAAAAGACGGTTACCGCTTAGTCCAGCCATATGATTATCCTAGATTTGCGACCGCAAAATCAAGGACATTGGTATTCAGAAAATCCTACATTAAGCATAAGAAGGTTAGAGAAGTAAATCTCTATAGGGTAGGCGTATCCTATCTCGGTAAGCCCATCAAACCTGTCCACTTTTTTGAAGTGGATGGGTTGCTTATAGATACGGGACCCAGCCTGGCCGAGGCAGCTGTTTCGAGACTAGTAACCCAACTGGACATCTCGCAGATTATCCTCACCCATACGCATGAGGATCACAGCGGCAATGCAGCGGCATTAAAGCAACTACTCGGCGTACCAGTTTACGGACATATCCTGTCGATGGAGATTATGATGAAGGGTTTTGACATACTGCCTTACCAGAAAGCGATGTTCGGTCCAGCTGAGCAAGTCACGCTAAGGCCAGTCGATCGAAAGATTGATACGGAAAAGTACAGTTTCGAGATCATTCATACGCCAGGTCATGCTCCGGAGCACATTGCGCTGTATGAGCGAAATCAAGGCTGGCTGTTCTCTGGGGACTTATTCGTAGCAGAGAAGATTAAATACTTCCGTAAGCATGAGTCAATGACTGAGCAGATCAAGTCGTTAAAGAAACTGGCCAGATTAGACTTTGACTTTCTCTTCTGCAACCATAACCCGCAACTGAAAGATGGTAAAGCCAAGTTAATCCGTAAGCTTCATTACTTTGAGGAGCTCTATGGCCATATCAAAGACCAACATAAGAAAGGTTTAAATACGGATGAGATTATGAAAGCCCTGAAGATTCAAAAAAGCCGGCCTATCGAGTTGTTGACCTACAAAGATGTCAGTGCGAGGTATTTGGTCACCTCTGTGACTAGAGAGTTACAATAAATCCAAAATGTGTAACTTTAATTATGTCTCATCGACTGATTAATATCGACCCGGAGATCCTTAGTGGAACACCAGTTTTTAACGGTACCAGAGTACCCGTTCAGTCTCTCTTTGATTGGTTGGAGACAGAGACTTTGGATGAATTCTTGGAGAACTTCCCCTCTGTGTCCAGAAAGCAAGCTATCGAGCTACTCAGAAAAGCAGAACACCTGGTAGTCAACGAAACCGAACTGGGTGAAACTGCTCCTTGATGAAAATTTGCCGACTAAGCTGAAAAATTCGTTTTCAGCGAATCAAGAGGTGCATACCGTAAAGGATATGGACTGGATTGGTGTCAAGAATGGGGAACTTCTTCGTAGGATGAGGGGAGCTCACTTCGATGCGCTGATTACAATAGATAAAAATTTGAGATATCAACAGAATCCTAAAACGCAGAACCTTAAGGTTTTTGTGCTGAATGCTGTCAATAACAAACTTTCTAGGCTTGCTCCGTATGTAGCCAGACTTGAAGTAGTGATAAACAAGCAAGATGATGGTATTGTAGTGGTCGTTGATCTTTGAGATTAGCTTGCAGCCCTTTGAAAAGACATTGAATCCCCCAATTGCAATTATCCGCCAGCCTTGATAGTTTGCCTCTTTGAAAACCTTGACTTATGATCGTTGATTTGAGAAGTGATACAGTGACCAAGCCGACACTGGCGATGAAGGCAGCCATGTTTGAGGCGCAGGTGGGTGATGATGTATTTGATGAAGACCCTACGATACATGCGCTCCAGGCTAAGGTAGCCACGATGTTTGGGATGGAGTCGGCGCTGTATTGTCCTTCGGGCACGATGACCAACCAGATTGCCTTGCGTATTTCTACCCAGCCTCAAGATCAGATTATTTGTGACAAGCGATCTCATATTTATCTATATGAGGGAGGAGGCCCAGCCTACAACTCGATGGTCTCTCTCAAGTTACTTGAAGGTGATCGCGGAAGAATCAAGGCGGATCAAATCGCTGATGCTGTCAACCCTGATGATATTCACTTCCCAAAGAGTGCCCTCATCTCTATCGAGAATACCATGAACAAAGGTGGAGGCTGTTGCTATCATATCGAGGAATTACGCGCGATAAGAGAAGAAGCAGACAAGTACGGTCTCAAACTTCATCTTGACGGAGCGCGGCTCTTCAATGCTTTGGTGGCACGAGGAGATGATGCCCGCGCCTATGGTGAGATTTTCGATACGATCTCGGTCTGTTTCTCGAAGGGACTGGGCGCTCCTGTAGGTAGTGCGGTACTTGGCTCTACTGAGAATATCAAACAAGCTCGCAGAGTGCGCAAGGTATTGGGAGGAGGTATGCGCCAGGCAGGATATCTGGCTGCTGCGTGTATCTATGCTTTGGACAATCATGTTAATCGACTGCAGCAGGATCATGACCGAGCCAAAGCACTCGGCGCTATGGTCGCGGCTCAGTCATACGTTGAGGAGGTGCTTCCTGTAGAAACGAACATTGTAATCTTCAAACTAATTGATAAGACTAATCCCCAAGAAGTACTGACCGAGTTGGAGAAGCAAGGTATTCTAGCCGTGCCATTCGGCAAACACGAGATCAGGTTTGTTACCCATCTCGACTTCACTGACCAGATGCTGGCCTATGTAGAGAAATCACTCGCTAGTCTCAGCTTTTAATGGCCTATCGACACTTGGTCTACTGACAAAATAGACCCCTGTAAAGATTAACAGCGTAGCAAAAAACACAGACCAAGTCGGACTTTCGCTAAGAAAGATCATGCTGATCGTGGTAGCAAAAACAGGCTGCACGTAGATGTAAGTACCCACCAAAGATGGATTGACATGCTTCAGTGCCAGTGCATTGAGGATGTAGGCCAAGACCGTCGTTCCGAGCACTACATACAATACGCTGTACCACGCGACATCTGGGAGTGTTGACCATTGTATTGAGGAGAGTTCATTCCAGCCTACCGGAATGACTATAATATTGGCTAGCAGAAAAGCCCATTTCATAATGATCATCGGATGGTATTTGTACATTAGCGGCTTGACCAACACGAGATAGATGCCGTAAGAGGTTGCGTTCATCAGTACGAGTAGGTCACCAATGAACGAACTATTCGAAAAATCTAATCCGTTCCTGGCGATTAGCAATAGTGCTCCGGCAAGTCCCACAGCAATACCCAATGTCTTGATCAGTGTAATTCGTTCGCGGAGCAGGATCGCTGAGAAAACCAGCACAATTACTGGGTTGGCGGTCATAATCACTGAACTACTGATGGCGCTGGTCATGCTCAGCCCCTGAAAAAATAGAATCTGATTGAGAGAAGCACCGAATAGAGCACAAAGCAAGAGTCTTGGAATATCTGATTTTCGTATTCGCTCTTTTACGCCAAAGAGGCCGATCACCGCAAAAATGACCGAAGCAAAAAACACCCTCAAGATGATGAAGGCCAAAGGCGGAATAAACGCGGGAGTGGCCAGCTTAGCTATTACATAATTACCTCCGTAGATCAATCCAACCAGAAGCAAAACGGGATGTACCCACAGCGGATTTTGACCATCACTTTTCACAGCCGACAAAGCTAGCTAATTGGCCTGATGATGTGCTTGTAGGATTTCTAAACACCTTGAAGTCATGCCCGCAGGGCATCTATGCCTATACAGTGGTGGGGTTGGTGTTCGCAGAGTTTGGATGTACCTTAAGAAATTGTGGTAGAGAATTTAGGAGCTAGTCTTATTGCCGGGTGACAGCTCCGGCAAGATAAGCACAGTGAGCAGATACTTTGAAATAGCTCTTAAGCCGTTTTTGGCTCTCAAAATTAATCAAAGTTCAGCCTGATTATCAAGCTTATTGTTTGTTAGTGGCCTTTGATTTAGGTAATCCAATTCGCCTTAGCATGTTATTCGCCTTTTCCAGTTTTTCAGGAAAAAGTGGTTTATCATTGAAAAAGTCAAGCGACTTGTTAATCTTAACAATCGGCTTCTTACGTCGATCGATTTCTATTGGCTTCATAATTCGCTTCTACTGACTAAAAATCCTTTGTACTCTCCGTCTGATCTAAACGGTTCCCATCCATCGTCAAGCTCACCAAAAATCTCAAAATCTTCTAAAGCTTCATCAAGATATTTTGAAATGCCGATTCTGTACAGCCTTGTTCTGGAGTCCGTACTACCAGCAGCATAGACCTCAGCGTGCCGATGTTTATCCATGAATGCATAAAGAGTTGCAATGACCGTTGCTAATACTTTTTCGCTATTGTTGTTGTTTGACACAATCGTGTCATCAACTTCGCCAGTGACTTGATTTTTATCTCCAAACCCTAAATGATATAGATTTTTGTAGTTGGTCGGAAAGTACTGAACGATTTTAGGAATTCGTCCTTTTGGACCCTCACTTACAAACTCAAAAACTTCAAGTTCCACACCAGATTGAAGTTCATATCTATCGAGATTCATGATATGAAGTTGCTAAGAATTTCTCATTTTCAAGCGAGTTTATATAAAATACGGTATGACAGCTGTCGTCGCAAAATGTGACCGACCGCCAAATTTCAGATATTCGGATAGAACCAGGTCACACTTTTATTAGCTCTTCGGAGCACCAGCGTTATTGATTAGGAAGACCATGTATCAATCTGGAATAACCAGCCTGACAGCACCTCTCGATCTTCAAAATTCTATAAATTCCCTCATGTTTCAGGAGACCCAACCACTAGCTGAGCGATTGCGCCCTACCAAACTCGATGAACTTGTCGGGCAGGACCATCTCACCGGTGATAAGGGAATTCTTCGTAAGACTATCGCTTCGGGAACAGTGCCCTCGATGATCCTTTGGGGTCCACCAGGCGTGGGTAAGACCACTATCGCCAATATCATCGCCAATGAGGTCAAGCAACCTTTCAAAACATTAAGTGCGATCAGCGCAGGTGTGAAAGAGGTACGTGAAGTAATCGCCCAGGCAAGGCCAGGAGTCAAAACCATCCTCTTCATAGACGAGATTCACCGGTTCAATAAAAGTCAGCAGGACGCCTTGTTAGGTGCAGTCGAGAAAGGTCGGATCACCCTGATTGGGGCCACCACGGAAAACCCGAGTTTTGAAGTCAATGTTGCTTTGCTCTCCAGATGCCAGGTCTACACACTCAACTCACTGAACAAGGAACATTTGATGAAGCTGATCGATCACGCTTGCATTGCAGATGCGAAGCTGAAGTCGAAGGAGGTCACGCTGAAAGAGACCGATGCACTCTTCAAACTGTCGGGCGGAGATGCCCGTAAAATCCTCAACATTTTCGAACTGGTCGTGGATGCGGTCAATAAGACTAAAGTGACGGTCACGGATCAGTTGGTGATGGATACTGTTCAGCAAAAGGTGCCGATCTATGATAAGAAAGGGGAGATGCATTATGATATTATTTCGGCCTTTATCAAGTCACTTCGCGGGAGTGACCCCAATGCGGCGGTTTACTATCTCGCGCGTATGATCGAGGGAGGGGAAGATGTGAAGTTTATCGCCCGGCGCATGGTGATTCTCGCCTCTGAGGACATTGGCAATGCCAATCCTACTGCGTTGGTGATGGCGACCACTACCTTTCAGGCGGTGGCCATGATTGGCTATCCCGAGTCTCGGATCATCCTATCTCAATGCGCTACTTACCTTGCTGCTTCTCCCAAGAGCAATGCGAGCTACATGGCGATCAACAAAGCCCAACAGACTGTGCGGCAGACGGGAGACCTGCAAGTACCCATGGCCATCCGCAATGCCCCCACCAAGCTGATGAAAGACATGGAATATGGGAAGGGCTACAAGTATGCGCACGATCATGCAGGTAACTTTGCCGCGATGGATTTCCTACCGGAAGAAATCAATAACACGAAGTTCTACGATCCCGGGCAGAACCCACGTGAGGAGGAGATGCGCAAGCGCCTGAGGGGAATGTGGAAGGAGAAATACGGCTACTGATAAAATTGATAGTTGAGAATTCGAGAATTGAAAACTCAATGTCTGTGCAGTCGGTTTCAATATTGCGATAGGTCGAGTGGAGCCCAGCGGAATCGAGACATCCCCAAGAACAGGTTTGACGTGACCTGTCCTCAAATGGCAGATCCATAGCCCCCGGTTTAAACCGGGGGCTATGGATCTGCGCGATTATCAACCGTTTTAACGGTTTGTCGCAGACTGCTAAAATTATAAGGTAGCACCCTACTAGAAGCCGGATAGCCAACCACCCAAAAAACATCCCTTCAACACCTGAGTTAGATTGATTATTATCGCCACATACGAAAATCAGTGTCATGAAAAAGTACATCCTCCTTCTACTCAGCGGGCTATTTTCCGTCAGTTCTTTCGCCCAAGACAGGGTTTCTGGTAAGGCATTCGCTACCAGATCAGAAGTGATCGCGCAAAATGGCATGGCGGCTACCAGCCAGCCTCTAGCGACACAAGCCGCACTGGATATTCTGAAAAAAGGTGGGACAGCCATGGATGCTGCCATAGCTGCGAATGCCATGCTCGGTTTAGTCGAGCCGCATGCCTGTGGGATAGGAGGAGATGTCTTTGCGATCATCTGGGATGCTGAGACACAGCAGCTCTATGGATTCAACGGTAGCGGAAGAGCACCTGAGAAGCTAACCATGGACTATTTTAAGGAGAAAGAGATGGACAATATACCCTTCATGGGCCCACTTCCGGTTACCGTTCCGGGTTGTGTCGATGGCTGGTTTGCCATGCATGAGCGCTTCGGTAAGCTGCCAATGCAGGAGATACTCCAACCTTCTATCGATTATGGTAATGATGGCTTCCCTGTATCGGAAGTCATCGCCTGGCAGATGAACAATCAATGGGAGCGCAGGCAGGACTTTCCAGGTTTCAGAGAAACCTACATGCCTAATGGCGAACGAACACCTAGAAAAGGTGAGATTTTCACTAATTCGGGCTTAGCCAACACTTATGATAAGATTGCCAAGGGTGGGCGAAAGGCTTTTTATGAAGGGGACATAGCCCGAACCATCGATAAGTACATGAAGGAGAATGACGGTTTTTTATCCTATAAGGATATGAAGAACCACACCTCAGAATGGATCGACCCAGTGAGTACTAATTATCGTGGCTATGATGTTTGGGAGCTACCACCAAACGGGCAGGGTATCGCGGCATTACAAATGCTGAACATCATGGAGGGCTATGATATACGAGAAATGGGATTTGGCAGCAAGGAATATCTTCATGTGATCACAGAGGCAAAGAAGCTGGCCTATGAAGATCGGGCTAAGTTCTATGCCGATGCTGCTTTCAATGATATCCCCGTTGATTGGTTGATTTCAAAAGACTATGCCAATGAGCGCAGAGCATTGATCGACATGGAGAAGGCCGCACGTGAATATCCAGCAGGTGAAATCGAAAAAGGCAATACAACCTATCTGACTGTTGCTGATAAGGACGGCAATATGGTCTCACTCATTCAAAGCATCTATGCAGAATTTGCTTCGGGCATGGTACCAACAGGCCTTGGTTTTGTGTTGCAAAACCGTGGACAACAGTTTAACGTGCAAGACCCGGATCACTTCAATAGCCTAGCTAAAGGGAAGCGCCCGTTTCATACGATTATCCCTGCCTTTGTGACCAAGGACGGCCAGCCTTTCATGAGTTTTGGTCTAATGGGTGGTGCAGTACAGCCACAAGGTCATGCACAGATTATCGCCAATATCATCGACTTTGATATGAATATCCAGGAGGCTGGAGATGCTCCGCGTATGCGTCATACGGGCTCTTCACAGCCCACAGGATCTACGATGACCCGAGGCGGAACCCTCAACTTGGAAAGTGGATTTGACTATGAAGTCATCCGCGAGCTGGAAATGCTAGGTCACAGAATTGAGTTCAGCGTAGGACCTTATGGAGGCTATCAAGCGATCAAGTTTGATCCAGTAAATAAAGTCTACTATGGCGCATCAGAGTCAAGGAAAGACGGGCAGGCGGCTGGGTATTAGATGAGACTTACTCTAGGCTAGCCCCTTGCTCATTTAAGTAATTCTTCAAAGGTCGCTCCACCAACAACCCCATCTTATCCAACAGATTGATGTATTCCTGAAAGATGTCCTTCTCCAGGCTGTAGAGCCTTAGTTCACTATCGATTATACTCTCTTGTACGCCTAGAAGTGTCAGCGGAGAAATACCTTCTATCGAGAGATATTTCTGCAAGGAATTCTCCGTATCGCTAGATTCAATGAAGGCATTGACGGTTTCGTATTTCTTAATTAAAACCTCAAGTTTAGATCGGCTGGCATCCAGCTCTCGTTGCAGGTTCAGCTTATAGGTTTGCAGATCGTTTTCTTGCTCTAGCCGCTCGAGAGACAGCCTATTGAGTTTGGACTGTGATGACTTGGTCACCGGTAGGTTGAGCCCGACTCCAATTCTGAAATCTTCTATCACCCCCTCTCTTTCATCGTTACGGTATTCGGCCTGTACAAAATCAAGTACATTTTTGCTTTGCGCCCTCTCTTCCAAGTATTCAAGTTCGATCTGACGAAGGTTATTTTGGTTCCTTCTCAGGTTGATATTGGTGGAGTCTGCCAAGCTTGGGAGGGTTGCCAGCCAATTAGTGATGTAGCTTACATCTATCAGACCTTGCCCATCGATGACTAACGACTCAGTCGTTCCCAGCATTTCTCCGGCCTGTTGCTGATAGCGCGCCTCATCTTGCGTCAAGTCGATCATATCAAGCAACGACTTTTGATAGTTATTTTCAGCATCGATGAGGTCTTGATAGTTGAAACCTACTGCTGTAGCATTTTTCTTAAGTACTGTGATCCTATCCTCTAGGACCAACTGCTGCTGCTGTTGTGCGACGAGATATCGCTGCGCTTTGATGAGATCGATGAGCAGCAGGTAGCGATCTTTTAAAGCCTTATTTAGCGCCTCGCTCCAGCGGGTATCAAACTCTGAGCGCATGTTTTGATAGTAGGCTTTGCTGTATTTTTTTTGACCGATGGAGTTGGGAGATACACGTAAGGCATACTGTTGGCGCTCCCAATCAAAATCTCTCGTTTCGGTACGGAACTGAACTTCATCTATCAGCGGTGTAGTGAGTGGATTATTGTTGAGGTAGTCGATTTGAGACTCCTGGTACTTTACTTCAGTATCCTGAAAAGCCGTTTGGAGCAAGTCGGTAGTAGATATTTCCGTGGTGTCAGATTGAAAAGTGTACACCAAGAGTAGGCAAAGTATTTTCATAGTTGAATGATAGAATTAGTCTTGGCGAATGATCAACTTTTCACCAAGCAATAGGTTGTTGTCTTCAGGGATTTTGATTTGCACTTCTCGCCCCCAAAGCGGAATATCTGGATTCCTTCTAAGTCGTATGGGGTACTCTACAATGCGAGACCCAACGCCTACTACAGATCCTGTGATGCTATTGTCTCTGTTGCTCTCACGAAGGACGTTGACTTCATCGCAAGTCGCAATTGTCTGTGCACTGTTTTCATGAATGTAGCCCATCACAAAAGAAGGTGTCTTAGAATTGATGGTCATGATAGGCGTGAAGGAAGATACAATCTCACCGGGACTGAAGTTGATAGAGCCAATGATCCCACTGATGGGTGCTACCACACGCTGCTGCTTTTGCTCTTCCCGTAGCAGCGCCAACTCAGCTTCCAGATTATCGATCTGCGTCTGTACAGGATTATTTCCTGAGTTGTTGGCCGATCTTAGTTGATTGATCTGCGCCTGAAAGGACTGATTGGATAGTCTTAGTTCTTCTTTTAGCGCAGTGATTCTGAGCTCAACGGGGTTCTGGGTGCTACTAGCCGTGCTCTGAGGGATACTCTTCAGTTCTTTATTTAGCTCCTTGTTGAGCTCAAGCTGAGAAGTCAGCTGGTTGATCTCCAGATTGAGTTCGCTTGCTCTTCCTTTCATCTGAGATTCTAGCTGCACAATCAACGATGCATTCTCATTATTGGATCGACTAGAGGAGGCGCGATATTCTTGTAGCTGATTTTCGATTTGCGATAGCCTGGCTGAGAGTTGTGGATGATCTACTTCCATGAGCACATCTCCTTCAGCTACTTGCTGACCGGCAGTGACCAATACCTGCTTGATCTCTGTATCCGACTGGAAATTGATCACCAACTCATCCGTCTGTGCTATGCCCAAAAAGACATTGCCAGCAGATTTAAAATCTGAATTGATAAGGAACAGCGCCACGACAGCCGCAATCCAAACGACCAGTATAATTCTAAACTGCTTGATCATCAGCTAAAAGTCTCGTTCTGGTTTTCAAAATCGATTCGTACGCTCTGATTTCCCGGTAGGGTGCTGAGCGTTTCAAACAGCTCCTGCTCTAAGGTGCCAGGTGACAGTCTGATATAGTATTCAAAGGTCGTCAGCTTAGTTTCCTCTGTGGTAGTGGTCGTGCGCATGGCTTTGAAGAAGCACCTCTCACAGTAGCTAGCGGTGGTGGCCTCAATCTTTTTTTGATCAATCGTACCCTCCAAAAACCTAAGGGTCATTGTCCCATTCGCAACAAAATATTTTCCGATAGGAGAGAGATAGAGCGTAAATGCCAGCATGGAAAATACTAGCGTGCCGACTATCGCAATGGTGTAGCCAAAGACGCCACAGGAGATGCCAATGGCTAATGCGGCAAAAAGGAAGATGATATTGCGCGGGTTTTTGAAATTGGTACGGAAGCGGATCACTGCCAGGGCGCCAAGGAGACCAAGACCAATCGCCACGCTATCGCCAATGGCCTGAATGATCATGGCCGCCACAATAGGACTCAGCATAAGGGCCTGTAAAAAAGAAGTTGAGAAGTCTGGGCCGACGGTTGTCTTGTAGTAGGTGACGGCTATAACGACGGACAAGCTGAAGGCAAGTAGCAGGGTAAAGAGCACTGCCATAAAAGCAGGATTTTCTGAGCTTGTTTGAAGCAGGAAGTAATCAACCATTTGCTGTGATAAGCTTGTTAGTTAAAGATTAATAATACTTAACCTTTACGTAATGCCAATTTAATCTGATTTGTCGTCTGACAAATGCTTAATTAAAAGATATTGGGACTTCTGCGCTCAAAAATGATGATGTCCTGCCATTCTCCATCCATTTTACCAATTTTTTCGCGGTAGCCTATTCGTCTAAATCCAATCTTTTCATGAAACCGAATGCTTGGTAGGTTGGTGGCAGTCATGGCTGCAAATAATGTCCATATTCCATATTCTTCTGAGGAGGCGATGGCCGCTTCCATGAGTGTCTTGGCAATGCCATGACCCTTTGCCTCTGCGGTGATGTAGATGCTGATTTCGCCCACGCCCTGATAGGCGCACCTACCGGAAACTGGAGCCAAGGCGATCCAACCCATTATACGATCGCCGACTATAGCTACTATTCTACTATGTGAGAGATGCTCATGATCCCACGTAGACCACTCAGGTATATCCGTCTCAAATGTAGCTATCCCCGTGGCTATGCCTTCTTCGTAAATTGCCCGTACTTCTGGCCAATCCATTGGCGTCATATTACGCAGATCAACTTTTTTTTCGATTTTATTTATCATGTGGCAACCTTTTGTTTCGTTGTGCATCTATAGGATGAATCTCAAGGTAAAAAACGTAATGAAAAAAATCATTGTATTGATCGGACTAATGGTAGCGGTACTTAGTATGTATGCGCAGACCAACACGGAACGGGAGCTGAGAAACTTCTCGAAAATCACGGCAGGAGATAGGGTCAACCTTCACTTGACGAAAGGTGATCAGCCTTATATCAAGCTGCTCTCAGACAACATCAATTTTGCCAGGGTAAATGCAGTTGTGAAAAATGGCCATCTGCATATTTATCTGGATGATGCCAGGATGTTTGACAAGCATGAGTACTATGGCAATCGTAGCGTGGACGCCTATGTTACCTTTACAGAGCTCGAGAAGCTAGTGATCAAAGGTGACGGGTATGTTGAATGCCGAGACGACATAGTGGCTAATAAGTTTACACTAAAAACCTACGGCGACAATGATGTGAGATTGTCAGGACTCTATGCCAGTAAGATGGTCACGAAAGCCTACGGTGAAAATGATATCTTGATTGAAAGCGGAACGATAGCAGAGCAGAAGTTTAAGCTCTACGGCGATAATCATATCAATACGCTCAACATCGCCAGCAGACAAGGTAAGGTCTCGATTTTCGGGGAGTCAGATGTACGGCTTTCGGCGGAGCACCAACTAAACTACAATATATTCGGAGATGCAGACATCAGATTCAACGGTAGCCCAAGGGTACGACAAGGTATCGTAATGGGAGAAAAATCAGTCTACCAATACGTAGATAAAAACCCGTAAAACCGGAATTACAGGATTAGAAATCCCTTAACAATAGATTATTAAGAATTAAACCCAGGGTCAAAAGCTCTGGGTTTTACTTTTATATCCTTTCTGATAGTAAAGTAAACCGCCGTTCCTAATATTGGAAAAAAAAGAACAGCGAATAGCCAAAGTGATTGGTGATGACGCTTTTCAAAGTTGGATCTTGAGATATCGAAAATGGCTACTGCCCAAAGAATGACGGCTAGGGCTGCTAGGGAGAAAAGTAGAATTGTCCACATGATATTTAACGTTTAAACGAATTTAACGAAAAATATCTTTACTGGATACAATCAAGAGGCATCCTTTTTAGCCACGAAGTATATTTGAGGATGATTTTACTAAGGTTTTCCATCGTAATCTCTCTTGTTCTACTCGTTCGAGTTAGCGCCTTTGGTCAGGAACTGGTCAGCTTATATTACAATGACTCCTGGCAGCTTACCATTAGTAAAGAGGCGACATTCGTTCGACAGGCGGAGGTTACTTTTCATGGAGACTCGTTGGTGTGGAATGGCCAGTTTACCGACAGTACGATTGAGGGTAAGTTACTCCGAGAAGGAACCTACCGCAATAATCTTAAGCAGGGTCTATTCAAGTTTTACCACGACAATACTGTGCTAGAGAGCACCGGCGAATACACCGATGATAGAAGGGTCGATGAATGGAAGTATTACAACGATTATGGTGGGATAAAGCAGCTTGTGATTTTCAATGGTGATGATTTTACCATCAAGGAGTTTTTTGACAATAAGGATAAGCTGCTCGTTTCTGAGGGAACGGGTAATTGGAAACTGTTCGTGCCTTTTGGAAATAAAGTGGTGTCGCTGGACGCCTACTTCAGCCATGGTCAACGGTCTGGGAAATGGGTTTATCGCTACTCGCCTGGGGGTAAAATCTTGGTGGAGGAGTATAGTGAGGGTGGAGAAGTGCTTGAAGGGATAGACTATCAGAAAAAGGGGAACCCTACCTATCAAAAGACCAAATTAACCTCTTCGCTTTTTGAAATACCCAGCATACTGCGGGCAGAGCAGTTAGTAACAGATCACCACTTCTATGGCCCAGATGCCATCAGATATATCAAGGGCATTGGGCCAAGGACTGTCGAGCATCCTGGACTGGTACCTACGTACACTGGGGGAATTGAAGAATTCTACAACTATGTACTTCAAAACTACCGTTACCCTGAGTCTGCCTTTGCAAAGCGATTAGAAGGCCAGGTGATCATCGATTTTTTGATTGATGATCAGGGCAACACCTCCAACTTCCGCGTCATGAGAGGCATTTCCCAAGAACTAAACGCTGAGGCGGTTAGGCTCATCTCGTCTACAGAGGGTTGGGTTCCAGCTGAATATAACGGTCAGACGGTGAACGCTCGTAAGTCAGTGCCGATCACCTTCAAGCTCAAGTGACCACTTCACCTGCCTGTATTACCTTTTTCAGGTTTGATTTGATTATCTCTAGTGCCAGGTCAATGGTGGCCAGATGCGTTCGGAAGGACAGTACAGCCACCCTTATCAGGAATTTATCATCCAATGTTGTAGACGACATGAATACTCGACCGTCCCTGTGAATGAGCTGCAAGAGTTTTTGATTAAAGTCATTGGGGTCACCATATTCCGGTAGGTAGCGGAAGTAGCATACAGATAGCTCAGGCTCAGGACCAACTTCCATATTGGGCACTTCTTGAATCTTGTGGTAGAAATACCTACAGAGCTCAATTTTTTCTGCTAATGCGGCCTTGAATGGTGCCAATCCGTGAAGCTTTAGCGGTAGCCACATGCGCAGGCCTCTGAAGTGCTTGGTAAGCTCAGGCGACAAGTCTGCCGGGGACAGCTCCGCATCGGCGGAGTGCGTGTCCTGCAGATAGTTGGCCATGTAAAAATGTGAGTCGAGCAGGTGTTGTTTGTTTTTGACGAGCACCGCACCTGTGCCAAAAGGTAGAAAAAGTCCCTTGTGTGGATCCAGCACGATAGAATCACTTAAAGCGGCACCCTCAAAAAGCGACTTCATCTCGTCGAGTAGCATAAAGAAGCCCCCATACGCAGCATCGATATGATACCAGCAGTTAGCGTCTTTGGCAATACGACCAACTTTCGCCAATGGATCCACAGCCCCGACATCCGTAGTGCCGGCTGAGGCTATTACCATCCAGGGGTGCAACCCATCAGCCTTGTCCTTTTCAATTTGCTCTTGCAATGCTTCCGGTATCATACGGTGCTGACTATCCTGCGGAATTTCTCTCATGTGCGCTTCCTTGAGCCCTGCAATGCGGATGGCCTTGAGTAGACAATGATGCATCTGGTGCGTACAGTAGATCACGGCGCTAGGTATATCGGCACATTTCAAGTCATGTGCATCTCGGGCGGCCACTATAGCTGTGAGGTTGGCGATACTTCCGCCAGAGGACAGGTTGCCAGCGTATCCTTCTGGGTAGCCGACCATGTCTGCCATCCAACTGATCAACTGATTTTCTAGACGCACAGCTCCAGGTGAGGCAAAGAAAACTCCAGCGTAGTTATTGGTTACAGCAGCTAGGTAATCGCCTAGCGCACTCGCATAAAGCCCGCCTCCGGGGATATAACCGAGGTGCCCGTGTGCCCCAGCGTTGATGCCTGATTGATCAATCTCTCGGTGAATGGTTTCTAGCAAAGGCCCTAATTCCATACCAGTATCCTGAATTGGCGAATCGAGAAAACCTTGCCCGCCAGGGTCTTCGTCAAAATAGGTTTTGGTGGTGTAGATGTCCTTCAGGTGGGACTCTGCGAAGGTGATGGTGTCCTTTGTGATTTGCTCTCTGGTCGGTTCTAATGCCCTTGCTTGCTCCTCTAGTTGCTTTATCCGCTCAATCATTCGTGCAAGTTAATTCAGCTTTTCAAAAGGCTGTAAACAGAACATCCCGAATGGTACTACCATTCGGGATGTTCTCCTTTGTGTTGAGTAGTGGGACAGGTCTTATCCTATCTTGAATGTCACTTTGAGCTTATCCCAAAGCAAGTCCACGTTACCATTTTTGTTGATATTAAATGTCATACGTTCTGATGCTACGGGTATGCTCTCTGATTTTACGGTTACCCTGAGGGCATCCTTAGCTTCGTCGTACTCATAGGCACCCCACTGCTGCCAGGTCTTATTGAAGATGATGATCCACTCATCCCTACCGGGAATGGTGAATAATCCGTACTTACCAGCTTTCAAAGTCTGACCTTCGATTTGTACATCTTCGCTCACCTCTATCCAAGTAGCTTCGTTGGCTCCAGTACGCCATACCGCGTCATAAGGTACCAAGTCACCCCATATTGTTCTCGCTTTTACTGCAGGCTGGCTGTAGTTGATAGTGACATCAGTGCCGTTCACTTTGGCTTTTGCTTCTGCGGCAGGGCTTGGTTTAGGCTGTGCTTGTGTCAGGATGACGGCACAAAACAACAAGATTGCTGATAAGAGTAGTTTTTTCATGATTTACAGATTTTGTTCTTGATCTATAAGACGCACAAATTATCAAAGAGTTTACATAAATGTAATAGTCGCCCAACTGATAAAGCATGTAGCTGTAGTCTACGATACGCCCTATTTCAGTTAGATTTGAATTATATGGTGAGCGTATTCTTCTTTAAGATTGTATCTAAATTTCCCTTCTCGTGGTTGTATGCGATTAGCGATCTGATGTCATTTGTGATACGCCAGTTTTACAGAAGAAAGACAGTTCTTACCAATTTAGAGACAAGTTTTCCTGATAAATCAAAGGAAGAAATCAAAGCACTCCTGCCGGGTATCTACAAGAATATAAGCGATGTTTTTGTTGAGACGATCAAGTCTTACAGTATGTCTAAAGAGGAGCTGGCGGAACGAGTAAAATTCGTGAATATAGGATTACTCAACTCTTATGTAGAAAATAGGAACTCTATGTACCTGTTGGCAGCACATCAATGCAACTGGGAATGGCTGTTGCTCGCGATAAGCTCTCAGCTTCCGTTACAAGCTGATGTGGTTTACAAGCCACTAAAAGATCTGGCGATGGATGACTTTCTGCTAAAGAATCGAGAAAGGTTTGGGGCTCATCTGATCCCCAAAGATGAAGCGCTGATGGAAATTCTCAAGCGAAGAGATAAACTGCGATGTATATGTATCGCGGCTGATCAGTTGCCGATGAAAAGCACCAATAAGTTTTGGACCAAGTTCCTCAATAAGGACACTGCGTTTTATATGGGGCCCGAACAACTGCCAAAATTTACTAATCTACCAGTATTCTTTATGTATATCTGGCGCGTAAGAAGGGGTTATTACAATATTGAATTCATTCCAATTGATAAGCCTCCATATGCGAAAGGTAAGGTTGACATACTTCCAAAGTATGTAGCGGAAGCTGAGATTATGATTGAGAAGAACCCCACCGACTGGCTATGGAGCCACAAGCGATGGAAATATTCGAAACCAACCTCGCCAGATAAGGTTAACCAATACGAATCTGAGGAATAATAACTCGTCCTACAGCCACTTTTTCCGGTGTGAAATAATAGTAAAGAACCAAAACCAAAGGCCCTTTCAAAGTTTTTACCCAGCGGCAAGATTGAGCAATTAATTATCTAATTTTGCCGTCCTTATTGAGATATGAAGAATATTAGGAATTTCTGCATCATTGCGCACATCGATCATGGCAAAAGTACATTGGCTGATCGTTTGCTGGAGTTTACACAGACTGTAACCAAGCGCGAAATGCAGGCGCAACTCCTTGACAATATGGATCTCGAAAGAGAGCGTGGTATTACTATCAAGAGCCATGCGATCCAGATGAATTATCTGCTTGATGGTCAAGAGTATGTATACAACCTGATCGACACTCCGGGCCACGTTGACTTTTCGTATGAAGTGTCAAGGTCAATTGCTGCTTGCGAAGGGGCCCTGTTGATTGTAGATGCTTCTCAGGGGATTGAGGCTCAGACCATCTCAAATCTCTATTTGGCACTCGAGCACGACTTAGAGATTATCCCGGTTCTCAATAAGATTGATTTGCCAGGCGCAATGCCTGATGAGGTATCGGATCAGATCGTCGATTTGTTGGGCTGTGACCGAGAAGACATCATCCATGCCAGTGGTAAGGAGGGTATTGGTGTGCCAGATATACTGGTGGCTATCGCGAATCGCATCCCAGCACCTGAGGGCGATCCTGATGAGCCATTGCAGGCTATGATTTTCGATTCCCAGTTCAACTCGTTCAGAGGAGTAGAGGTAATCTTCCGAATATTTAATGGAACCATGCGCAAAGGTGACAAGGTCAAGTTTGTCAATACAGGCCAGACCTACGACGCAGATGAGATTGGTATTTTGGGTTTGGAGCAGAAGCCACAAAAAGAAATGCGGGCCGGAAATGTGGGATATTTGATATCTGGCATTAAGGTCGCAAAAGAAGTTAAGGTGGGTGATACAATCACTCATGTGGATCGCCCAACCACCAAACTGATAAAGGGTTTTGAAGATGTGAAACCCATGGTGTTCGCCGGTATTTATCCTGTGGAGACAAGTGAGTACGAAGAGCTTCGTGCTTCGATGGAGAAACTCCAGCTCAATGACGCATCCCTGGTATGGGAACCTGAGACCTCTGCAGCATTGGGGTTTGGATTCCGATGTGGCTTCCTCGGCATGCTCCACATGGAGATTATTCAGGAGCGCTTGGAGCGTGAGTTTGATATGACGGTGATCACTACGGTTCCGTCTGTTAAGTTTCATGCGGTGAAAACTGACGGTGAGATTCTCGCGGTTTCAGCCCCTTCAGAGATGCCAGAGCCCAACACCATATCGCACGTCGAAGAGCCCTTTATACGTGCTCAGATAATTACCAAGTCCGAATTTATCGGGCCTGTAATAAGCTTATGCATAGATAAGCGAGGTATCATACAAAATCAGGTTTACCTGACCTCAGATAGAGTTGAATTGTCATTTGAACTTCCTCTCTCTGAGATAGTATTTGACTTCTTCGACAAGCTCAAGACAATCTCTAGAGGCTATGCCTCTTTGGACTATGAACTGATAGGATATAGAACGTCTACAATGGTCAAGCTGGACATCATGCTAAATGGCGAGAAGGTGGATGCTTTATCGGCGATCGTACACCGAGATAAGGCCTACGAGTGGGGCAAGCGGCTTTGTGAAAAGTTGAGAGAATTGATTCCGAGACAGATGTTTGAGATTGCTGTCCAGGCATCTATTGGGACAAAGATTATTGCAAGAGAGTCGGTTCGTGCCATGCGTAAGAATGTATTGGCAAAATGCTATGGTGGTGACATTAGTCGTAAACGCAAGCTTTTGGAGAAGCAAAAGAAGGGTAAGAAGAGAATGCGTCAGGTAGGAAATGTTGAAATTCCTCAGGAGGCCTTTATGGCGGTACTTAAACTCGATACTTAAGAGATCAATATGGCCACTAAATTGGATGGTAAGAAAGTAGCTGCTGAAATCAAAAGTGAGATAGCTACAAAAGTAAAAATCCTCAGTGAGGGTGGATCACGCGCACCTCATCTGGCAATAATCATTGTCGGAGATGACGGAGCGAGCCACACGTATGTAGGTGGAAAGATTACTGCTTGCAAGGCGGTGGGTTTTGACTATACGCTTATGCATTTTGCCAGCACTATGTCTGAGCAAAAACTGATCAAGCACATTCATCAGCTCAACGAGGATGAAGACATTGATGGCTTTATTGTACAGTTGCCATTGCCAGAGCACATTTCGGTAGAGAAGGTGACTGAAGAATTGTCCCCTGAGAAGGATGTGGACGGTTTTACCAATCAAAATTTCGGTAGTATCTTTTCTAAACATCCTCTGCTGCTGCCAGCTACACCTTTTGGTGTAATGGAGCTCATTAGGAGATACAAGATAGAGACCACAGGCAAGCACTGCGTAGTGGTAGGAGCTAGCCGCATAGCAGGTGCGCCATTGAGTATGATGCTCACTGAGGAGGGGCAGGCCACTGTCACTCTTTGTCATAAGCATACAGTTGACTTGGCTTCACATACCCGAAAGGCAGACATACTTGTGGTAGCGGTGGGAAAACCCGATCTGATCACGGCTGATATGGTCAAGGAAGGTGCAATCGTCATCGACGTGGGAACTACACGTGTCGAGGATGCAAGCAGGAAGTCAGGTTTTCGACTAGCCGGTGATGTGGACTATGCTGCTGTGGAACCAAAGTGTGAGATGATCACACCGGTACCGGGTGGAGTTGGCCCGATGACTATCGCTTCTTTACTGCTGAATACTTTACGCGCTTACGAGATGAGGTTTGAAGGAGCTGAAGACTGATATAGCCACCAAGGTGACGCTTCCTTTAATGGAGGCCTTCTACACTATTCAAGGTGAAGGGTATCATCAGGGAAGTGCTGCCTATTTCATTCGGCTGGCCGGCTGTGATGTGGGTTGTCACTGGTGTGACGTGAAAGAGTCTTGGCCGGTGGAAGCTCACCCCATTTTGACGGTAGGCGAGATCGTCGAAAAAGCTAAAGCCGCAACTGCAGAGCTAGTGGTCGTGACGGGTGGGGAACCGCTGATGCATAATCTTGACATGTTGTGTGAAGAACTCCATTTGGCTGGTAAGCAAATACACGTCGAGACGTCTGGGGCACACCCTTTATCAGGAAACTTTGACTGGATATGTTTCAGCCCAAAGAAGTTTAAAGCACCGAAGGCCGAATACTACGAGTTTGCCAACGAACTAAAAGTAGTTGTCTATAGTAAGTCGGACTTAGCCTGGGCAGAAGGTCATGCCAGGCAAGTGAATAAGGAGTGTCTGCTATATCTGCAGCCGGAGTGGTCAAAGGAAAAGAATATCCTACCTGAGGTGATAAAATACGTCAAGCAGCATCCGCGCTGGAGGATATCCCTTCAAGTCCATAAATACATGGACATACCTTAATCGAGATCGGTTTCGAGATATACCTCCCAACTTCCTGGAGCGGAGATTTCGAATTCAGCAAAGCAATCCTGAATACCAACGCCATCCATCTTCTGGAACTGATAGGAAACTCTTCCCTTCATGAATGGAAATTGAACATTCTTCCAGCCCATATACTCTGAGGTGAATTCATTTTTGGTGTTTCTCGAATCTGAACCCGTGATGGATTCAAGTGGAATAGGGAAGCCATTATTGGTTGTCACAAATATCTGAATTTGATTAGGCTCTTCTGCGACCTTACTGATCCGTACCCTTCGCACATTCTTATTGTTGCCGATATCATAGGCGGATTCATATTTGCCGACATAGTCGCCCGACTTCCAATATCCAATGACCAGGCTGTCAAGCAGGCCGGGTGTCTTAATCACTTTTTCTCCATACCCTTCAGGTGCCCCTTTCCTAAAGTCGCCTGAGTAGTAATTCCCATCACTCCAGATGTATCTGCCCTGACCATGTGGTAGCCCCTTTTTAAACTCACCTACATAGGTGTCCTCGCCACGTGCAGTGCCGATACCCTCGGCCATTCCCTTTCTACATTCCCCCTCATAGGAGTCACTAATGCTTGCAAGCTCTACCTTGCATTTTGGTTTTGCTTCCGGAGCAATGAAACTAAGCGCCCAGAGTAGATAAAGAGAAAAGATGTACATTATTATTTAATTTGAAGTCGTTAAGTAGGCGAAGATAATTATCCTCAGCTTAAGCTGAATAATGCTTTTGACATATGCACAAACATTACCATTCGATCCTTACTCTTATTTTGGTTTTTGCTTGGTTGCTACCGCAATTGGGTATTGCGCAATCGAGGTTAGCAACTGATGACAAGAAGGCACTCAAGTATTATGCCGAAGCTTCAGCTTTTTTCAGAAGGGCACAGTTCAGGGAAGCAACGGAGGTTTTAGAAAAGGCTATCGATAGAGATAATCAGTTTGTGGAAGCCTATTTGATGAGCGCGGACGCGTTTGATAGGCTGAGGGATGGGAACAAAGCGCTGATTACAAGACAAAGATTAATAGAAGCGGCACCCAATCACCCTAAGTCCGTTAATTCTTACTTCCAGTTGGGCCAGGCACTTTTCGGAGACGGTGACTATCTCAAAGCTCGAGATTTCACCGAGACCTTCTTGAAAATTGCTGTAGACAGACCTGATGAGTTTCAGCAAGCACAGCAGACATTACTATCTATCGAGTTTGCGCTTAGGGCGCTTGATAACCCAGTTGATTTTAGCCCCACGCCTTTACCCCCGCAAGTCAATCAATTTGCTTTACAATACTTCCCAGCCGTCACTGTGGACGAGAGCACACTTATATATACAGGCCGGCGGGGACTAGAGCCTTACTATGATGAAGACATCTATGTGGTTGAGAAAGATGAGGCAGGACAATGGGGACTGCCCAGTTCTATTACCAATCTGATCAACACTGACAACAATGAAGGAGCCTGTACGATCTCTGCCGATGGGCGCACAATTATTTTCACCTCATGTCAAGGCCGCAATGGATTAGGTAGTTGTGATCTCTATACTAGTATGAAGCGAGGTGATGAATGGGGAGAACCCGTGAATATGGGCGCACCAGTCAACTCTGCTTCTTGGGAGTCTCAGCCGAGCCTTTCCGCAGACGGCCGCACATTGTTCTTCTCGTCGAACAGAGGCGGGGGATTTGGCAAGAGAGACCTTTGGGTTACCACAAAAGGGGTAGGGGGTGACTGGAGCCTCCCAATCAATTTGGGGGATAAGATCAACAGCTCGGGGGATGATATCTCACCATTCATTCACTTCAACGGACAGGATCTATATTTCTCCTCCAATGGACATATAGGCATGGGTGGATTTGACCTTTACAAATCTAACGGACAGGATCAAGCATGGGAACAAGTCACGAATTTGGGTTACCCAATTAATGATCACGAAGATCAGGTATCTCTTTTTATTACCGCAGAGGGTTCTACGGCGTACTATGCCAATGAGAGTAGCGAGAATGGGCGCATCATGTCGAGTGATATCTATCAGTTTGAGTTAGCAGCTAGTGCGCGTATTGAGCACCGTAGTAATTTCTTAACAGGAATTGTGACCGATAGCCAAACTGGGAATCCGCTTGAGTCACAAATCAAGGTATATGATGTTAACACTAATACTTTGGTGTCTGAAGTGTATTCAGATCCATTGAATGGAGAGTACTTCGTGGTGCTGACTGAGGGCCAGGAGTACGCCATTGCTATCAATCGACCCGGATATCTCTTTCAGAACCTGTCCTTTGATTATTTGGAAAAGGAAGGATTGGAACCGGAAAGACTTGATATTCAGCTAGACCCAATCGCTGTAGGTGCTCAGACTGTTTTGAAGAATATATTCTTCAAAACGAATGAATACGAGCTTCAGACTAAGTCTGAAGCGCAATTAGTAACGGTTATTGAATTCCTGAAAAGAAATCCACGCGTGGTTGTAGAGATTTCAGGGCATACAGATAGCACTGGGAGTGATCAACTAAATAAGAAGCTTTCAATCAATAGGGCCCGCTCGGTTTACCAATATTTGATTGACAATGAAATAGTACCCCAACGATTGAGTTTTGAGGGGTACGGATCAGCCCAACCGGTAGCTGACAATACCTCTGAAGACGGGAAGGCCCTTAACCGACGAATAGAGTTCAAGATCATTCGCCTCTGAATGAGAGAGTTACGGGCTAGTTGAAATTTCTTCAAACTCAAGCCGATAAATTGTATTATTTCTAGATACCCAAATCGTGACCCCTTTATTCCTGGTAGGGGGAGGTGTTAGTTGGAATAAATCGGAAGAAATAGCCCAATCTGTAAATTAATATTCGGCCAATTGTGGAAATATCTTCTAATTTAATCTGAAGCAGTATTTTATGATATTTTCAACGATTACGTATATAACCCAAAATGGGTTAAAAAAAAGGGGGATTTTTTTTAAACTCTATGAAAAAGGGATAAGTTTGGGAATTACAAATACACATAACCTTTAATTATTTCTAAACTAAAAAGAACAATATGAAGAAGATTCTACTATTTAGTTTCATGTTGTTGTTCGCACTCGTTGGTGAGTCGTGGGCGCAAGACAGAACTATTTCAGGGCGGATTACTTCAGACGAGGACGGTAGCGGACTCCCTGGTGTAAACGTTATTTTGAAAGGTACTACCACCGGTACGACAACCGATATCGATGGTAATTACAAATTGGCGGTTCCCCAGGATGGTGGAACTTTGACTTTCTCGTTTATCGGTCTGGCTCCTCAGGAGGTAGCTATCGGTGCTCGCTCTACCATTGACGTGGTAATGGCTAATGATGTTAAGCAATTAACAGAAGTAGTGGTTACAGCAATTGGTATCGAGAGAGAGAAGAAAGCATTGGGCTATGCAGTTTCTGAGATCTCAGGTGAGAATTTGAAGCAGCGTGCAGAGCCTGATCCGATCCGTGCTTTGTCTGGTAAGATACCAGGTGTAAACATTATTGGTGCAGGTGGTGGTGTAGGTCAAGCGACTAACATTACTATCCGTGGTAGTTCATCTTTGACTGGTAACAACCAGCCCTTGTTTGTTGTGGATGGTGTTCCATTTGACAACTCTACTACAAGAACTAATGATGACTTTCAGGGTGGTAACCCACAGTCAAACAGGGCTTTCGATATTGATCCTAACAACATCGAGACAATGACTGTATTGAAGGGTGCTTCTGCCGCGGCG
>JAVKDO010000012.1:0-77580 GCA_040222235.1 Cyclobacteriaceae bacterium | reverse complement strand
GGGATAGCTACTCCTTTGATAGTCTCGGTAGACCTATTTGTCTGATCTATCGATCATTGGACAATGTCAATATCCTTGACAAAGACTACTGGCCGGCGCTGATCCAATTCTTCAAGCCTAGGATGATCGCACTAGATGAGTTTTGGGATATGGCTTTCGATACCTTCCACGACCTTCAGAACTAGTAAAACTGTCCCAAATCCTCGCATGCCAGACAAGCATTCGCGAATGCGTCATAACGATTATAGGCCGGACCCGGACGACCGAAGAGTTTAATGACTTTATCTAGCCTCACTTTCACGCCGGTATTCAAAACGAGAAACTCACCAAGTTTGGATTTCGGCAAGATTGCTCTTAATCTTTCATGTCATTAACCATTGATTCAGTCTGAGTATTCGATCCAAGAATAATCGATTGAAGACAGCAATACTAGACAGCTACAGCTCAACCTTATCGTAATTTGCTTTTCAGGTCTCTTTACTGATCTACTTTCAAAATGTTTCCTATAAACTCAAAGGCGTCACCTTCATTATAATCTATCCCAGACCTTAGCAATCCTTCCATGTCACCATTAAAGAGATCACTGGTTTTTTTCTCTTCTAGATTGAGAAGAAATTGTTTTGCGGTTGGAGGTTTGTCCACTACAAACTTCATGTATTCCTGATAACAATGAAGTACCTGATCCCAATCGACTTCAGTATGTTGATGGGCATAATACAGGTCAAACAAGTCTCTGCCTTTCTTCCTTTGATATAAGGCCCTGAGTTTGGTGCCCAACAGTTCTTCCAGCTTGTATGTCATGATCTCGCATTCTCCTCTAAACCATTCACTTTCAACCTTAAACGGGAAAGGCTCCCAGTCAAGCAAATTAAAATGCTCTCGGCAATTGATTTCAATTTTCAATCTTAAGCGAGTACCTGTCTCAGAGGTGAATCGATAGAGAATGGTGTTGTTATTAGCCTTTTGCTTCACTGACCATGGCTCTTCAAAAAAGTTGATGACCTCATCTATCTTATCGAGGATTGGTTTAATAGAACCAGCCTTGATCTGTACCAGGTCGATATCTTCAGAATATCTTGGTGCAGGATTCAGATAAAGCTTGTGTAAAGCTGTACCACCCCTGAATGCAAGATTTTCATTTAAAAATTCATCAGAAAAGAGAGCCACCAAGGCACGGCTTATGATCAAGTCTTGCTCCACTTGATCATCATTGCTCCAAGGTGCTTCATCCCTCCATCTCGCTATGTATGCTTTAGGTATCATATATGAAACGGAGCTTTTTGCATAGCTTTATATATCGCTTTCCAGTTCTACGTTCGCATCAATTTTCCATCGGTTACCAGTGCTTCCCGCTTTTCGATCCTTACTTGGGCTGAGTAACACTGGAAAAAATGGCTGTTGCTGAAGAGCTTCGAAGATCAATTTTGAAAGTTGGTTTTGAGAAAGTATTTCGTCTAACAAATAGCCCATCCGCTGCAGTGTGCTTTTATTGTCATACCAAGTGAGCAACTCCGCAAGATCGTTAGCCTTCAGAACTTCAGAAAGCTCTTCAAGTACGGCTAGCATCCTATTGATTCCACCGAGTTGTTTTTGATTATGAAGCAGATCAGCGAAAGTCAGTGCCGGCGATGACATACTGAAAAATCCTGCATGCGATTTACTTTGTATTATGTTAGTCTGTGGCCAGTTGACACAATTAAAAAACCTGATCTTTACACTTTCTTTAGTGATATCTCTCAGGGCTGGTAATTGCGTGATGACATAGTCCTGCTGGATTTTTTGATGAGATGCACCATGCCAAGCAGCTGCTGAATAGTAGCCTACATAGTAGGGTCTACCTAATGTCCTGAAAAGCTTATCTACATAAAGCTCAATAGGAAGTCTTTTGTAATGTTGGTAGCTGGGCGGAAGTATAATGTAGAAGCCCTTTCGAATGTTGAATAAATGGTTTTTTGCTGTTAAACGAGATAGTTCCTTCTTAACTGTTGATTCAGGGGCAGACGTCTGTTTATACAACTCTTGTGTCGAAAAGGAATACTCTTCATAGGATTGTAATTCCTGAATAAAATCTGCGACTACCCCCAATTAATTAGTATTTGATTGCGAAAAGTACCAATAATTGGAACTAATCGCAAAAATAAACTAAAATCATTGATCCTCAGAACTAGTAAAACTGTCCCAAGTCTTCGCACGCTAGGCAAGCATTTGCGAATGCGTCATAACGATCATAGGCAGGGCCAGGGCGACCAAACAGGGTAATGACTTTATCCAGCCTCACTTTCATGCCAGTATTCAAAACGAGAAACTCACCACGTCTAGATTTCTCCAAATTGATTACATGTCCCGAGGTGTCATCCACTTGATCGGCAGGATTAAAAAAGTGAACCTTCCCTGACTTAACTGCCTTTTGCGTGTCCCTGACAATCTCACTGAAGTCAGGATCAACAGGAGTAAACGGGTCGGTGTAATTAAGTGCTGACATGGTAGGAAGACAATTTCATCCTATGAATAGTTCAGGTGTTAGGTAGCGGTAGACATTTCTGCTCCGGTCTTCTCAAGCAGCGCCTTGGTAGCCTTGATGCCATCTGATTCGCTCATCACAGAGCCTTCATACTCGATCCCTATATGGCCCGTGTAGCCAGCATCTTTTACGATAGTTAGCATCTTGGCATAATCGGTATGCGTCTCATTTCCAGAGGCATCAAAGTCGTGTGATTTGGCACTTACCCCCTTGGCGAATGGCATAAGTTGGGTCACACCTTTGTATCGATCATATTCATTGATACATCCGTCATCACCAGATTCGATGCAGAAGTTGCCAAAGTCAGGCAAGGTGCCGCAGTTATCCATATTGACCTGCTGCATCACCTCAGACAGCCACATGCCGTCCGAGGAGTACCCACCATGATTTTCTACTATGATATTGATGCCGGCTTCAGCACCATACTCGCTCAATCTACCGAGCCCATCTATAGCCGCCTGTTGGACTTCTGCTGCTGTACCGCTTCCAGCCGCATTGACACGGATAGAGTGACAGCCAAGAAACTTAGCAGCCTCGACCCAGGGATAATGATTTTCTACAGCGGTGCGTCTTAGCTCTTCATCTGCATCACCAAGGTCGCCGAGTCGATCACACATGATCAACAGACTCGAGACTCCATTGTCATCACAGCGTTGCTTGAGCTGATTGAGGTATTGTTGATCCTTCGCCCTATCATAGAAAAACATGTTGACGTACTCCACCGCATCTATGCCAAATTCATTCTTTGCGATAGCTGGGAAGTTCAATGGATCAATATCACCCCTAAGAATAGACTTAGGATCTTTAGCCAGCATCTCATTGAAAACGGGCCATCCTTTATCCAGTGCATCTCCGAAGAATCCATTGTGCAATGACCACTGGGCCAGTGATATCTTGAAAAAAAGTGGATCAATAGCTGCTGCGATAGGTGCGGCCTGTTCGGTGGCAGATTCGTCGGTAGGTTTAGAACCTGAGCTACAAGCATTGAGGATACTCGCTGATAGTCCTAGCCCTGCGGTGGTATAGGCCGTTTGCTTAATGAATTTCCTTCGTGGTGATTTCATAGGTGTTTGATTTGCGATAATACAAGATAATAAAAGTGATTGAAGCTTTCTAATTGAAGTGATGATCCCAGGCGTAATGGGCCGACCTCATGCTTCCTCGGCAACACCTTAAGTATTTATACCCTGTGTGGTCGGTGGAGGTGATTCTTATTAACTTGCGGCCTTTATTAATAAAAACACGATTTAATGAAGATTGAAAAGAACACAGTGGCTTCTGTATCCTATGCTTTGGCAGTGGACGGAGAACCTGTTGAAAAGACGGATGAGGCCAACCCATTGACGTTTTTGGTCGGTGTAGGGGCAATGATTCCTGGATTTGAAAACCAATTATTAGGCAAAGCTGTGGGTGATGAATACAGCATCAAAGTTACTCCTGCGGAGGGCTATGGTGAGATTGATCCCCAGGCGATTGTTGACTTGTCAAAAGATACATTTATGGTAGACGGTGAGGTCAATGAAGATCTACTTCAGTTGGGTAACAAAGTGCCTATGCAGGATCAAGATGGTAATCCACTTGAAGGCATTATTATCGATATCGCTGATACTACCGTAAAAATGGACTTCAACCATGAGATGGCTGGTAAGACTTTGGACTTTGAAGGCAAAGTAGTAGAGATTAGAGAGGCTACTGCCGAAGAGCTGGAGCACGGACATGTGCATGGCCCTGGTGGACACGAGCACTAATCATCAGCAATAGATATTGTTTGAAAGCCTGGGAGTTTGCTCCTAGGCTTTTTTTTGTTGTCATCCACCAGTCATATAATGGACGCATGCATTTAGTGAGGGCTTGGATATCTTTATTACCATAACCTTAAACCTATACTACCGTGAAAAAATCTGTCATGACAAAAAAGTCCTTCCTGATCATCTTATTGATGATGGTTCATATGGTGACCCTAGGACAAGAGGCCCATCGCAGGTGGCGCAAGATGAATCAGATCAGAAATGATAAGTTCAAACTCGTCCTACCGGAAGTCATGCGTGAGAATGAGATCGACATGTGGATCGTGACCAACCGTGAGGGTAACTATGATCCGTTGTGGCCAGATATGGGAGGTGGTTATACCTCAGCCAATGGCTATTACATTTTTACTGATAAGGGTGAGGACAGGATCGAGCGAGCAGCGCTGGGTATCAGTGGCTACCTGATGGAAGAAGGGGGCGCCTATGACTATGTCGGTAGTGCCGCGATATTAGCTGACTATGTAGCGGAGCGAGATCCAAAAAAGATCGGACTCAATATGTCTAAGAACTTCGGAGGTGCCGATGGACTTTCTCATACTGAGTACTTAGAGCTAACCGAAGTGCTAGAAAAAAAATATGCCGCTCGCTTTGTATCTGCGGAGAAACTGGTCTCTGATTTCAGAAGCAGGAGAGTAGCCTCTGAGATTGCAGCTTTTGCGGAGGCCGGAGAGTTGTCTTACACCTTAGCCGAGCGCGCCTTGTCCAACGAGGTGATCACACCTGGGAAGACTACTCTCGAAGATGTAGCCTGGTGGATGACAGAGCAGCAGTTTAAGAATAATTTAGGCACTTCATTCGGTATGCCGTCGGTCTACATTACTGGCCCTGATGGCATTGAGGCTACTTCCAGTGATCGGATCATCCAGCGCGGAGATGTGCTGATGATTGACTGGGGAGTAGGCTTGATGAACTTCTACACGGACATGAAGCGCATGGCCTACGTACTCAAGGATGGGGAGACTGACGTACCCGAAAGCATCCAAAAAGCGTTCGATAAGGCGATTGAGGCTAGAGATATATTAATTGGTCAGATCAAGCCAGGTAAGAGTGCACAGCAAGCGTCAGAAGATATTTACAATGAGCTAGAGGAAAATGGTTTTGCGCGAATGGGACTCTTCAATCAGCCAGGTAGATATCTGGACAAGACGGATGTAATTATTGGTTGTCACTCCGTCGGTAACTGGGGTCATGGTGTAGGTCCATCTATCGCATTTTTCAATCCTATGCGCCTAACTTATGAGTTGAAGCCTACTAACCTGCTATCGATCGAGCTATTCGCTTACACCAGCATTCCTGAATGGGATGGTAAGAAACTGCGGATACCGCTGGAGGATGACGCTATCGTTACGCCCAGAGGTATCGAGTGGCTCTATCCGGTCAACAGACGCGTGCTCTTGATCAAGTAGTTAAACGTCGGCTGTTCCACGTCGGCTGCTTGACATCTTAGAAGTAATTCAAACAATTGCCCTTCATTGTGCGTCATTAGGATAACTCAACTTTCTAATGATGCACAATTCATATTCAGTACAACCCAACCGATTCATTCTTCAAATTGCTTCGTTATGCTTGCTGCTGATTACAGTCAGCTGTTCGGCCGGTACTACTACCAATCGCGAACCTGAAAAAGCTGAGATCATTGCGGTAGCGAAACAACAGGTGTCCCTAGAAGGCCTGAGTAAGGCCTATTTTGCTAGTGGCTGCTTCTGGTGTGTGGAGGCGATCTACGAAAGTGTCAACGGGATAGCAGAAGCAGTATCTGGCTATGCTGGTGGAACTGAAAAGAATCCAACTTATCGTCAGGTAGCAAGTGGTGCTACAAGTCACGCTGAAGCCGTAGAAGTCTACTATGATCCTGAGATTGTGAGCTTTGAGACTTTGGTGGAGGTATTCTATGGTTCGCATGACCCTACTACCGTGAATGGTCAACATCCAGACTATGGTGCACAGTACAGGTCGATTATCTTCTATCAAAATGATG
Source organism: Cyclobacteriaceae bacterium (assembly GCA_040222235.1). GTDB lineage: Bacteria > Bacteroidota > Bacteroidia > Cytophagales > Cyclobacteriaceae > UBA6059. The sequence continues at coordinate 71,273 of JAVKDO010000012.1, read as the reverse complement.
AAGAGAAGGCGATCGCAGCGCAATGGAAACAAAAAGTAGGTGACTCGGGAGAATACAGTAAGCCGATTGCTACCGAGATTTCAGAATTAGACATCTTTTACCGCGCGGAGGAGTATCACCAGGACTTTGAGAGGAAGAATCCAAACCAATCCTATGTCAGAGCAGTCTCTATCCCAAGGTTGCGGGCATTCCAAGAGAAGTATCCTCAACTGCTAAAAGACGATATCACACATTAGGAGTAACTGTGTTTGTTTCGCCTCGGCAAGTCGTCTAATTAAAGGTGATTGTAAATTTCATCCCATTCTCTGATCTAGAGGTGATTTTTCCTTTGAGTTGCTTTACCAGTAATTCTATAAGGTTAATGCCCTTGTTTTTTTCTTTGCTACCTCCGCTAGTGGCTTTGCTGCCATAATCATTAACCTCAAGTTTGAAAATCCTCTTTTGTCTTTTAAGGGATACCTCGATCAATCCGCCCTCCTTTGGGTCATAGGCATGCTTGATGATATTGGTCACTAACTCATTAACAATCAGACCCAGTATCTGGAGTTTATCGATAGAAAAAAGGTGGTCTTCGATATCCAAATTCAGTGTATATCGTCCATCTTTTGAAGTAGCAGAATTCGCTAAATTCTGTACTAAGGAAACCAGATACACGTTAACACCGAGCTCACCACCCTGCTCGACAGATAGCATTAAGTCATGAACTCTTGAGATGGCTGCTATCCTGTTGGCAGTATCCTCCGCAATGCTCATAAGTGCTTCATTATCCTCCTCAAGACATTGTAAGTAATTGATATTGGAGACAAGGTTTAAGTTGTTCTTAACCCTGTGATGTAGCTCTTTTAGTAAGAATTTGTACTTTCTATTTTTTTGCTCCAGGTCTGATTGAATAGGCAGGTAAATGAACCGTAGCTTGTACCAAACTACGAATAAGGTAGTAACGCAGAGTAGCAGTTCTATTGTTACCGCCCAAAAAAGCTTATTGTCTGAGCTCTTTTCTAGAAGACCAACTACTTCCTCCATCTGAAGTAGAAACTCAGACTGGTTGGACATGATTTTATCCTGTAGCTCGATGTTGAAAACCAGGGGATCCATCATTAACAGAGAATCGATAAAATCGATTTTAGGGGTCATCACGTTCAACAACGAAATCGTAACAGGGCTATCTGGCACTTTAAGGTTAAGAGAATCAGCACCACGCAATAATGCATGATGTGCGTATTTCCACTCTTCTAAGTCCTGAATAACGGATTCATGGCGAACTGTGCCTTGCTGTAGCCCCAGCCAGCCAACAACTATTTTTTGACTAAGCATTCTTTGTCGACCGGCTATATTAATACCACGAGCGTCCTGTTGCATTCTTTGCAAGGAATATTGAATGAAGGCTTGATTTAAAACGATGAGAGTCGCCATAATAAGTCCAGCAAATATGATCCTAGACTTATTGTGGGTGAGCCAAGCGACTATTGCCATATGCGTGTTATAACAGTTCCGATTTTATGGTAGCTATGATTTCGCGATGGAGATAGGGCTTTAAGATTAACTGTGAATTTGATATTCGGCCGATCCTACTCACAGTATTAGGATCTTCCTGTCCAGTCAAAAACATAATAAAGACATTCGAAATTTGGCGAATCTTTTCGGCAGCCTCTACACCATCTATGTCACCCTCTATCATCACATCCATGATGATGAAGTCTGGAGCATGACTTGAAATCAATTCTAATATTTGATCAGCGGAGCTAAGGTTAGCCACTGTGGTAATTTCGTTTTTCTTGAATATCAATTCAAGAATCCGAGAAGATACAAGATCGTCTTCGACGATCAGGGCTTTAAGCTCTTTCAATGACCTGGTTTATACTCATAGTTAATGCTGATTAGCATAGTTTAATTCATTTCAATCAGAGACAACCGATAAGCAAGACTTTTGTTTTTGAAAGAATTTTAGAGGGTAAGGTAGACCTAATTTTAAGAAGCCCACTTACGCTTGGCATATGGATTGACAGCTGACGACAAAGAAGTTAGAATGAGCTGAGCGACTAGAAAATCCAGTTGATAGGGGTATTGCGTAAAAAAGCACTCCTATCGTAGGCAAATAGACTTACTCTGGCATCAGAGAAAACCGTAAATCGCAATTGACGGTTTGTATTGACCAAATAATTCCCTAGCCTTGAGACAGCTATGGATCAGGCAGTCGAGAATTCTCGACTGTCTTATTTTTAAACTTATCAGCCAGCTATGAAAGTAAGAACCATCCTCTGGGCGCTTATCATCTGTGCCACCATGCCGTTTGCAGCCCAATCACAAGACGAAGAAGGCATCTACTACTTCGACTACATGGATCATCGATTGGAGGATCCTGATATCGACGAAGACTATCTCAAAGACCATCCCCTTGGTAGGGAAGTAGCGTTAAGAGTAGAAGCGCTCCGTCAGAAGTATACTTATAAGGTGGAAGGCAGTCCAACTGCACCTCAAGACCGCACAATTGTAGAAAAGCCCGTGTTGTACTATGCCGTACAGAAGTTGGATTCGTTCTACAAAAAACAGGCAAAAAAAGGAGGGATGGATTCAGGCAGGGCAGCAGAGAAGTTGGTCTATGCGCTCGATGTAGTGATGCTCATACGTTACCAGCAGACAGAGAGCCTTGAAAAGGAGATGCGAAAGCTCAAAGGTGGAGATGAAATCGCGCAGTTCTTTGATGATAAGGTCAAGATCAGGTTTTAAATCTTTTCGACCTGTAAGTTGCTAAGAGCGCGTCAGCTACAACTCGATCTTTAGATACTCAGCCTTTCCAAAAGGCACATATTCCTCGTTTTTCCAGACAAAGTCTTCTACGGATATGGTCGTTGGACTGGTTAGGATATAGATCGTTTTACCCTGCTCGTGTTCATTGACCCAGTGGTTGGTTAGTGAGTTTTCACTAAGCGTACCCTCGATCTCCACAAAGTAGCCGCGATTGTCAAACCATTTACCAATGACATCATGTTCTCCGATAGACTGATAATAAGCTTCTGCTCTAATGCCTTGCCCATTAGAGATGATCTCGTTGCTGAAGGTGAGTTTTATGTACTGACCTTCTAGCACTTCTTCCCAGGACATTTTGTATTGGGCTTCTTGCCCGAAAAGTTCACCCATACCTTCCCACTGGCCCGTAAAGCTATCTAGACTCAGATATTCTCAAGCTTGAGTAGTGAAGAAAAGATATAAACAGAGTACATGAATGGCCGACAACCAGATGCCTATGGAGAGCCTATTCTGAAAGATATACCTCCATTAGTGACCAGAAGTCATTGCGATAGACTACTTGGGATATACCAAAGTGTTCGGTGAAAGCCGCATCCTGATCAACTCCTTTTCCAAGGTCTTCCAAATAAGCCTTCAGATCTTCGATGCTTGTTCCATTACCATGCTCCTCATCGACAAGGTACCTCACCGCCAGCTCAAAGAAACCATAGTACTCTCCTGTGGTTCCGCTATCGATCACGGACTGAGGAAAGTTGCCCCATGAACGGATATCGATGGGGTTACCCTCGCCTGCTACATTTTGCATTTTTTTTTGCCATTCAGTCAATTGCGCTAGCGTTTGTATTCTGAAATTCCTCGCGCCGTAATTACCAAATCCTTCTCGCATCCAAACAGTGTTGGCCTGACGGAAGTTAAAATCTCCAATGAGTAGAAACTCAACCACGTGGGTGAGCTCGTGCTCAAAGACCTTCTGCCAGGTTTCATGATCTCCAAAAAAATTTGGGCCGTCCTTGGATCTAATAATGATTCCATCTCTATATGCTACAGCAATATTCCATTGGTCGAAATTGGTTAAGATGTGAATTTTCTTATTCAATTGAGTAGAAACAAAATCAAAGTCTTTGGCCTCTACATTAAGGTGGGTCTTGATATCAACGAGTGCTTTTTCGGCTAATCCTGCAACAGTTATTCTCCACTGGTCACTTGATTTGTCACTATAGACTATGAAGTTTTCGCTCTCATAAGGAGCCCCGTCATGATATAGATCTGACCAATATGGAGACCAGCTTCCTCTAACTCTTGGAAGTTCTTCTGTGGTTTCCAAAGCCGACTCCTCATCTTTTTCAGAGCACTGAATGCTTGTAATAATAGAGAGAAATAGAAAGAATAGTTGATGTGTTCTCATTTGAAATCTTGGTTTTTAAATGTCTGTTATTCAGTGTTCTGTCGCATCGAGTTAGAATAGAGATTCGCTCTTTGTAGAAAGGTAAAGTTAGAGACAATTAGAGTCGGTGATTTGTCAATTGTTGCTTCTTTAGTACCTAGTAAATCATCACACTTAATGAAGAGTTATCGTATAGAGTTACAGTACGGGTAGAAGGTGGTCTGGAATGTTATTCTAGTGTTGAACAAAGGATGAATGAGAACAACACCGACAGTAGCACTATTACCAGAAGATGATATTTTGAGAGATATCGTGGACAATAAGGTAGTTCGATTCACGCCAAGTGAACTGGTTAATGACGTTTACAAGACCAATCATTCGGTGAAGTATGTAATCAATGGTTATGAAGAGTATATAATTGAAGGCAAGCGGGAAAAGCTGCTATGCGGTGAGACATTACTGATCAATGCGGAGAGATTAGTTAGTGCCCAATCCTGTGGTGAGGCGATAGCCATATTTCTTGAAGACGACCTGATTAGTGACATCACGCTCACCTTCTTCGGTGATGGCCAGGCTCAAAATTATCTACAGGGATTCGAAGATGTTGAGCGTGTAGATGGGAGAAGCTTTGAGGGTATATGGAGGCAACTGTTAGATGTAAACGATATCACATTGACCGAAGAGTTTTATTATGAAGTAGCAGCAACATACATCACTAGCTTTATGAGAAAGATTGATGGGGGTAATAGGTTAAGGAGCCGAGAGGCCGAGTGTATTAGTATCGATCGTCTTCAAATTGCCAGATCCTTCATCTTTGATAATATCACAACAAAAGTGACTTTGGAAAATGTTGCTAAAGAGGCCGCTATATCCAAATTCCATCTTTTGAGAAGCTTCAAGAAACACTATGGGCTAACGCCACTTCGACTTCACAGATGGCTTAGATTAAATCGAGCAAAAGCATTGTTAAGATCAGAGCACCATAGCATTAGTGAAGTGGCCTACTTGATGGATTACCCCGATTTACCCTCATTTAGCAAACAGTTTAAGCAAGAGAATAATGTCTCTCCTTCATTTTTTTTGGAAAACGGATCCTGACGATCCTAGTTCAATGGATTGTGCCGATTTTCGTTTGAGCACCACCCTACTGCATATTTAAGACAATGAGCGATCAACAATGAGCGATCAGCCTTTAATATGGGCATGCTCAGTTAAAGTTTCTCCATGTAAGTCTCAGATTGCTCGGTCTTACGAAATCCAAATTTTTCATAGAATGCATGTGCATCGTGCGTGTTTAATCTCCACCTGATCATACCTTGGAGCCTGGTGTCTGTAATTATAGAATCCATCAATTTCTTTCCAAGCCCATTTCCTCTATCAACTTCCAGGACGAATAAGTCTAGAATCCAAGCGAAGGTCGAATAGTCGGTAATCACCCTCGCAAAACCAACCATGCTGTCGTTTTGGTATAACCCAAAGCACAGAGAGTTTTCGATAGATTTTAGGACAGTCTTCTTATCCCGACCTTTAGCCCAATAAGCTTTGTTGATTAAAAAATCACAAATCATTGAAGTGTCCAGTTTTGATTTATCACTGGAGATATAGCAATTAGTAGGTACACCAGAATGTGAAGGTGTGTGGGACTGTGACATGACTATTCATTTATTGATTAGGTAATTTACTCGAGTCTGATATAGACATAATTCTGTTTACTTCATTCAAGATAGTTTAGCCAACATTTCCATTGGAAGTCATCTTACTATTCTTGTGAATGTGACCCTACCTTCGTGATTTCCCTCACAATCCTCACCAGTAAAATCAATTTGAAGCTTTATAGGGTCCAGCAAACGACCTGACCCCTCGTATGATCCTGTGCAAACGCCAGGATAGAAAATACCACCGGCACCAAAAAAATCAGTAACACTTTGATTCATGCTGTACTCAGATATAGTCTGATCATCAAGTGCGAAAACGATAGTGCCATCACTGTTTTCACCACAACAGGATGTGAATGTTGAAGAATAAAAGAATTGTCCGCTATAAGTTGACCCAAAACCAGTTAAGCTCATACTCACCTGAAACCCTGAGTACAGGTTATCACTCCATGAGCCCGCATAATCACCATCCAATTTGGGTTTTTCTCTTAGAATGAAGCTTGACGATGGGATGGACATATCATTCGATTCAGGTATGTAAACCTGAATGGTGTAAGATTTGCCTTCCACTAAAGGACCACCCTGACTATCTCTTGTAAGACCAGTAAGTCTGGTCTGGCGACCATTGTCATCATCGCTAAAATCAACCACTTGATCGCTATTGAGACCAGCAACTTCATTTGCGCTAATCGTGAACTCGTCTTGATTAACAATAATCAAGTAGTTGCGTGCACTTGGGTTCTTTGATTTAAACTTGATGAATATATCATTTCCGTTAAACTCGTTTCCTACATCGAAAACTTCGATGCTGGAAATAGTGTCAGTTAGAACGTCTTGTTCATCATCTTCGGAGCAGCCCTGTGTCAGCATCATCAGCGAAGCAAACATTATAAAGTGTTTTGTTAGTTTGTTTATCATAGTATTTTGGTCTCAATTAAAATCTCATTGGAAAATGAGGTTCTAGAATTGGTAGGTTAGCCGTAGGTGTAGTTCCCGCATTGTCATTCGGAAATAGTGAAAGCCTGGTAGGGCTTGCATTGGTGATTGTCGGTATGTGACTCAACATTCATTTCTATTTTTCCAATAAAAAGTTAAGGCAGTCATTTAAAGCAAGATTAAAATCCGAAGGATACTCGTGCCCAACATCAACAAGTAGATCAAAATGCAGAGGAAACTCTCTTTGCTTGAGATATTGGGCGAATGACTTTTGTTCATCAAGCAGGTAATCTCCTTCCCCGGTTATGATAGCCCCACGTCCCAGGGGTAGATTATCCTGAAAAAGATCTTGGACTTTAGAAGGACTGAATCCAAGGAATCCAGATACCTTGATGTTCTGCTCTAAGAATCGACTTATCCCGAATCTGGCACCATTGGAGAAGCCACTTAATATGATCTGAGTTGAATCAACAGAATAGCTCTGGATGATTTCCAGATGAAGTGTTTCAAAAGCGGCGTAACACAGAGGACTTTCTGTCCAATCAAAACCATAGTTGCTTCTGGCATAGGGAGACTGGGCAAGCACCACGATCGCCTCTCGATCCAGTTGGATGTCTTTCCATTCAGTGATCAGATTGTCAAGGCTGCTGTTATTACCATGTAGGAAGTAGAGGAGGGGATAGCTTTTGGTATCTAAATAGTCTTCGGGTAAGAGAACCTTAGTTTTGACCGATGCGCTTGATACGTACCTTTCTCTTAGTTCTTCATTCAGTGATATAATCTCAGCTCCCTCTGGATGTGCTCTTAGCATCTCGACATGGGTAGGCCAGAGTGAGAAAAAGAATTGCCGCTCAAACCCTTTTTTGAAAGCCTCAGCACTAGCGTCGAAACTATTGATCTCCAAATTCAACAGTCCTCGATAATAGAGCATGGCATGCAACTCTTCATTCCTCGTGTACTTACCTTGATTCTTTTCCAATAATGCAATGGCCTGCTCGTGTTCTCCGCTTGACCAGAGTTGGAGAGCGCTATCCTTCATCAAAGCGAATTCTTCGGAAGACTGAGTATGCCCATAGTGCCCAACTAATAGGAACAACAAGTAGAGGCCAAGTAAGCCGGATTTGCAATGACCTGCCATTCAGAAACTTATTCTTCGGTAAGACTGTCTATGTCCATCCATGAACCTCTTAGCACAAGAGCAACTGGAGACCTGAGTGATTCGATATTTACCAAAGGATTCCCTGGTAACAGGAGTAAGTTTGCTTTTTTCCCTACCGCAATACTCCCCAGTTCATCGTAACTATTCAGAGCTTTAGCAGCATTTATAGTGGCTGTTTTCAATACATCGTAATTTGAGAACCCGGCACGTTTCAAAAAGAACATTTCTTGTATGGCGGAAGCACCCGCTATGTTTAGTAATGAATGGGAATCCGTCCCAATGACAATGTTTACTCCAGCATCATTGAATCTCTCGAGAACGGATAGCACGAATTCAAAACTGATTTCCTCGTCCAAGTCAACGTCTGGTTGATTTTCAATAATGGAATTGAGCTGATCTACCCCGTCTTCTCCATGATATTTTCTGGTAAGAGCAAGAAGCGAATCAGAAAGAAACTCTTGACCTTGGGTAGCCAAGCCATGATAGCGGTAATCATTACCTAAGAGCGTACTCACCGTAGTGTTATTGTCTTTCAGTAGCTTGATGATATAATCGATACTTGCTTCAGATTTGTCGTTCTTAAATGCTGCGCGCATCAGCTCAATAGCATGCTCAACTCCCATACCAGTAGCTAGGGCTTGCTCTACGCGGATATCTGAGTAGTGGATGCTGTCACCGTCCATATTGACATCTGGCAGATGACCTGAGACATTTATTCCGACTTTTTCGGATTCGTCAATGAGGGCGAAAAATGGATCTTTTTCAAGCCTGAACACTTTGATTAAATCATAGCCGTCTGTCTTATACTTTCTCGCCCAGACTCGCGCCTCCTCCGGACTATTGATTTGATATTGATAATCAGGCCTGATGACCTCAGCATGTCTTGTTCCTATGATGGTCGGGGAAGATGTAAAGAGGTCTGGGGCGAGTAGTTCGCCTTCTTTAATTTCTTGTCGCCAGCTCAGAGGATCGCCGAAGTTCCCATTCATATTCCTTACTGAAGTGAAGCCATACTTCAGATATTCTTTCAAGGTTTCTTTTTTCCTGATATGGATATGCATCTCAATCAACCCCGGCATCAAGTACTGTCCAGCGCCATCAATAACTCTCGTCTTCTTATTTACTTTGAGCAAGTCGGCAGAGCCTATGGCTTTTATAATCCCATCTTGTATTAGGATACTTGTGTTTTCAATGATGGACTCGTCCGTCATGGAGAGTATGTTGACATTACGGATATGAAGTGTCTCCTGAGCTGAGACGATATTAGTTGTCAGAAGTATTACCCCTAAAAGTAGAGAGAGCAGTTTTGTCATTTCAATTAGATTCATTCAAGAGCGATTGAAGTATTTGCTGTGAGTCCTGTCCATACCATCCAGAGTCTAATTCCACGGTGCGTTTATGGTATTCTACTGCCTCTTCTATCAGTCCAAGTTCTTTGTAACTATTACCCATATCGTGATGAGCCATTGCAGATGTGGGGAATTCCTCCAGACATAGCTGAAACAAATCAATTGCACTTTGATATTTTTCTTTTGAATGGTGATAGTAGCCGATCATGTTCATCTCCCATTCAGAGAAGTAGTTCCATTCAGGAAATCGTTGTTTGTCCAGCGTGTACTTCTCCTTTGCATTAGTGGTACCATTATCGAGGACGTACTGGAAGAAACCCGCTTGATCCATTGGTGCTTCCAAGCCGATCTTTGAATAAACCGATGCTCGCACTGATCCTATTTGCGCTGAAATGCCCAACCCATGAGCATAGTCGATCACTTCCACCGCTTCTTTACTTCTCCCCACTTCTATTAGGTCGTAGGCTAGCGCAATCAACTCTTCCTCGAAATGATATTTTTTTTGGAGTGAGTCCAGTGCCCATTTAGGATAGTTGGATAATGTAGCGGCAAGCCCTTCCTTAATAACCATAGTCTTGAATGGGTTGGCCAACTTGTTGGTGATTCTTCTTCTATTATTACCTTCAATGTCAGTTATCACTATACCCCATCGACCATTGCGGCTGGATTGAAAGGCAAGTGCTTTCCCATTTGGCGAAACTCGAGCGTCCAAATCCCAATTTGGTGAATGGGTGACGAGCTCTGTCTGTTTGGTCTCCAAGTTTATTCGATGAATATCATATTTGATGTCGTTCTGGTTGCTATAGAAGTAGATCGATTTTCCATCAGGAGAAAAACTTGCGCCCCCATCATCAGACCAGCTATCTGTTAGCTGCTCGATGGATCTGTTTGAAAGGTCCATCAAAGCAATCTCCGAGTTACCATTAAAGCGACTCGTTTCGAACGCCATAAACTTGCCGTCTGGAGAGAGAGTTGGTGCTCGATCCTTCCAAGGGTGTACAGTCAATCTCTCCTGAGATCTATCAGCCAAATGGAGAACGTAAATGTCACTGTTCCCATCCTCAGAGCGCTCGAAGAAAATCTTAGAGCCATCCGCAGAGAAAGTCGAATAATCTCCTTCATCCGCTGGGTGCTCTGTAAGGTTCGTGAGGGACGACCCATTTGTGTTCATCAGATATAACTCCTTATTGCCATCTCGATCTGTGATGAAGGAGATTTGCTTCTGGTCAGGTGAATAGGTTGGGAAGGAATTGCCCCAACCGGTTTTTGAAAATGTCAATTGTTTCAAATCTTCTCCATCCTTATTCATCGTAAAAATGTTGAGCGTTGGGTGAGAGTTTCTTGTACTTGCAAAGACCAGACGCTCCCCATCTGGCGACCATGAGGCTTGATAGTCCCAGTGGGTAGGAGTAATCCAGGCCTCTTGTGCAGTTTCACCTGGGGAACATGACACCAAGCCGGAAAGCAGAAGGGCAAAGCACACTTTCGGATAAAATTGCTTCATCATCACTAGCTAGTTTTTGAGTTTGTATTTTACCTATTTTATTGAGGCGAGGGCATTTTCGGCATTGGTGTTATTAGGATTTAACTCGAGAGATTTTTGATAGTGTTTACGAGCAAGATCAGTATCCCCAAGTTTTAAATACCCTTCCGCCAGACTATCCCAAGCATTAAATGAATTTGGAAATTCTTCTGTGTTCATTGCAAAAACCTTTACCGCACTTAGAGTTTCATCTTTTGTCATAAGAGCGTACCCTAGCCTGTTAATAGTTGATTCCTCAATGATTTGCCACATTGGGAAGGTTTTCTTAGATGAGTGAAACTGCTTCATTGCCTCATCTACCTCTCCCTTTTCAATGAGAGCGATTAGCTCTTGCTCACGTACTGGAACTTCCTTGTCAAGTTTCTCATGTGTCTTGCCGAGGTATTCGAAAGTCTCGGTCACCGGATACTTTTCCGATAGGTACTCGAAGAGTGGGAATGCTTTCTCGGCTTGATCTTCTTCGAGGTAGTGTCTACCAAGGTTTAACAGTTCACCATAGAATGGTATCAGCAAATTGCTCGCTAGCGTGTTTTGCAACCCATCACTTTTCACCGCGGCTATAAATGTGCTTTCATTCTCAACGAGACCAACTCGATCGTCCCAACTGTCATATTCCATGTAGCGCGCTACCTTTTGGGCGGTGATTTCACCTGCTATTCTGCTGACCACATGTAATGAACCTTCTGTGCCAGAAGAGACACCTCCTGAAGTAACAATCTTACCATTGTCCACGTACTTTGTATTTTCCAGTACTTCTGTATTAGGAAAAGCCTGGCGCAAACGTTCAATCGAACCCCAGTGGGTAGTAGCCTTCAAACCTTCTAATAGTCCTGCCTTACCTAGAAGGAAAGCTCCGGTACAAACAGACAGAGTGATGTCAGTTTTTTTGTCAGCCTCCTTGATCCATGTGATCACTCTTTCATCTTTGAGAGGTATGCTTGTGGAACCTCCTGGGAGTACGATGATGTCTGGTGGCGGGCAGTTGTCTATACTATAATTGGGGATGACTTTAAGGAAGGTCTGACTAGTAACCTGTTCCTCACTGGCCGCAACGGTATAAACATTGAAATCGAAAACAGAGCTCTGACGGCCAGCAGCAACAAATACCTCTCCTGGTCCGGCAAAGTCAAACAGCTCGACTCCTTCATGTATGAATATAGCCACATTCTTCACTTGCTGCTTATACTGCGCCGAGGCGGAATGTATGATTCCGATAACGAGAACTGACATGAAAAATAGCTTCATCCTATTGACATCTGAATAGTGCGCATCCAAGTTATGTTTTTGATCTCCTGAAGTTGTTGGAGGAACCGCAGGAAATGTTCATTTGGATGCATTCACACGAAAAAGGAGTCTTGCTAACCAGAGGTTATTATCATTATTGACAGCTTTATTTGAGATTAATTAGACTGAACCGAAGTTTCGCCCCGTATAAACACCTACAAGCCCAAATGCAGAACCGTGTCACATTGTTATGACTGAAACTCGAATTGCCCAACTACTAGGCCTCATGTTCTTATGCTGTAGCTGCACGCACTCTCAGAGTCAGGATGCGACTAATTACTTTCCTGACCAAGACTGGCGCCTGAGCTCTGCAATTGAAGAAGGCTTGAACTCAGATAGAATCAATGACTTCATTGAAGACCTTGACAAGGGACAGCTTCAGGAACCGATCACTTCGTTCCTGATTGTGAAAAACGGATACCTGGTTGTCGATGAATATTTCGATAGGTACAAAGGAGAGGAACCACACACACTACAGTCTGTGACGAAAAGCATAACCTCAACTTTAATAGCACTAGCTATTCAAAATGGAAAGATTGAAAGCCTAGATCAGAAAGTACTCGACTTCTTCCCCGAGTACGATCAGATTGATAACCTGGACGAGAATAAACAGCGTATGAATCTGAGAAATGCTCTAATGATGCAGACAGGCCAGGCATGGACTGGAGAGCGCCATTTAGGCCCCCTAAATAGTTTTTCGGGTGACAAGATGAAGTATGTGCTGGATTACAAGATGGAAGGACCCCCTGGTAAAAAATGGTACTATAATAGTGGTATTGCCATTCTTCTGGGAGGATTGGTTGCGAATGCTACCCAGATGACTACACAGGATTTTGCTGATCAATACCTGTTCGGTCCGCTCGATATTTCTAGTGCAGAATGGGGATACAGTCATAGAGGAATTCCTCACACTGGGGGAGGGCTTTACCTCAACTCTCAAGACATGGCTAGAATCGGGTATCTCTATTTGAGAAATGGACGATGGAGAGATCAACAACTACTGCCCTCCTGGTGGATCGAGGAGATGCTGGAGAGACGGATCGACTATGTGAAGAGATTAGGTGATGTCAAGTCAGGATATGGATATATGTGGTGGCTACTGCCATTTGATAAGGAGCAGAAAATCTCAGGCGATATTTATATGGCGTATGGTCATTGGGGTCAGTTTATTTTCGTAATCCCTAATCATGATATGGTTGTCATTTTCACCAATGATAATAGCGCATCCTACCCAGAGGAGCTGAAGCCGATCGACTTGCTATATCGATATGTGATTCCTGCAATTGAAGAATGACCGGATAGGGATCCATCAAGTGCCGAAAACTATTAAGTAATCATGGCTCATTCTTCAGAAATTTCTCCATTTCCTTTTTCCAGTTAGGATTGCTCGGCTTTCTTTGAAGCGATTTTTTAAAGCTCTCTTTCGCTAGCTCGGTTTCTCCCATTAACCTATAGACCTCTCCCAATTCCCTGTGGGCCACCCATTGATCGTCCATTTCTACGAACATTCTTGATAGCTCTAGTGCTTGAGTATATTCGCCCTTATTGCGAAGCTCCCTAGACAGATGCATGAACTCATCCCTGAGCGGCACAGAGCCTATTCCTTGCGATACCAGTTTTTCATAGTATTTAGCTGCAGCAAGATACCCTTCGTTCTTTAGCTTTTGCCAGATTGACATTCGGGTTTTCGGTAGTGGCATGCCTACCGGCAAATCATAAATGGAGCGCATGAACCTTCGTCTTATATCATAAATCTCAGAGGCCCGAAATTTATTGCTCAATACGATTATCATAGATTTTTGATCTGTTAAGCAAGTCAGCAACCCGGTGGAACCATTAAACCAACCATTGGTATCAAGAAGATCAAATGTGACTTCTGAAGGATGCTTTTCAATATCTCTTACAAGCAGACCATCACTGACGCCATAGGTGACTATGCCCATTGCCTCTTTGCCTCTTTCGGTGGCCTTTCCAAGCCAATCAGATACATAATTATAAAAATCGTATAGATCAGTTATAGTGGAAAACATTGCACCTTGTGGTCCCAGGTGATGAATGTTGCCTTGATCGTATGGAACTAGTTCGTTGAATATTCGCGAATAGGGTGTCGATAAGTTTTTTGTAATTGGAGATTCTCTGTAGAACCCAGTATTGGAAAGATTTAACTTGTCAACAATGTCCTCCTTTATGAAATTGGAATATGATTTTTGAGACAAGTTCTCGATCACTTTGGCTAAAAGAATGGGGGAAGCCCAGCCGAAGGCATAGTTGTTCCCTGGTGGTGCTATTAGCGGTTGGTCGTCAATGAGTTTGAGTAAGTAATTAAGGTCGTGGGCTTCTCGTGTATTTATGAAACCCTCTAAAGATTCATTTAAGCCTGACTCAAAGTTGAGTAAGTGACGAATAGTGATCTCATCAAAATGTTGAGATTGAAGATCAGGCAAGTAATTGGAAACTGGTTCGTCTAGGTGAAGCTCGTCTTTTTCGACAAATTGGGCTATCGCGAATTGAGTAAAGTGAAAGCTCATGTAACTGATTAAATATCGAGTTTCGGAGGTGTTAACTACATCATAAGATTCACTGGCCATCCCAAAAGCACCTTTGTAGACGACATCTCCATTTTCAGCTATTAATACTGACCCCATGAACTCATCACCCATAGCCCATGCCTCCATGATGTACTGCATCCTTTTTCCAAGATCTGCGCCTTGCACCCATCCAACAGGACCACTGCCTTGAATATCTGTTCCAATCAAGGCATAAGGAGATTGAGCTAAGACCGCAGAAGTTGCGATGATTAAAAATGAAGACGTCAAGACTTTGATTACAGAATTCATGTTGAACTGATATCCGAGAATGTATTTTTTCATCGGGTGAGATTGACTTTTTCGATTTGACCAGTTGATAGATCGAGTGTATAGAGACCCCTGGAACCTTTATTATGCCATTCGAATATCAATTGATTACCTGAAGGATGCCATTTTGCATGAAGTTCTTGCCCTTCAAGCTTTGTTAATTGAATAATATTGCTGCCATCGGCATCCATCATGTAGAGATTATAGTCACCAGAATCACTGAGCTGAGGATCATCTCTGTTGGAATGAAAGACGATCCTACTTTCATCCGGAGAATACTCTGGAAACCAATTGATTCCCTTAGCTGATGTTAGTTGCTGAATATTTTTACCATCGCGATTCACGGTAAAAACATTGTAATGACTTTTATCATTGAAGTCAGAGGTAAAAATGACCTTGTTCTGACGGGTTGTTCTGGGATACCAATTGTCCCCCTCAGGGTTGTATAAAGCTTGGACATTGGATCCATCCTTGTCCATAATGTACATTTTGGCCAATCCGTTTTCTCCTATTGAATTGAAGACAATTGAGTTTCCCTCTGGTGTCCAGTGCGGCTCAACATTGTAACCTGGTAAGTCTGTGATCTGGGTCAAGCTTTCCCCATCCGAATTCATCACGAATAATTGTGAACCCTCATCAACGTCAGCTTGGAATGCTATTTTTTTACCATTTGGAGACCAGACTGGACTCTTTTTTATTCGAGCCTTAGGTAAATAGGTGAGCTGTTTGACATTGCTGCCGTCAAAGTCTGCCTTATACATCTCCCAGACATCCTTGGAGGCATCTTGCGCGTAAATGAAAACAATCTGCTTTCCGTCAGGTGAAATATCTGGTCTGCCGATGTGACCGATAAGTTCCTGGCCCGGCACTTGAAAAATTGGTAGAAGAATGATAAAAATACACGATAGCAAATTCTTCATAGGCTCTACTTTAATTATGATTCTAGATCAGAATACCAACGTAATGAACTATTTGCTTTTCAGGCTGACCGATGAGTCCGAATCGAAGCATTCGTACCATTTTTCTGGTCGCCTTGATTGCTTCTAAGGGATCCCGAATTGGGACAAGTCAGATGATTCAAAAGGTCAAAATTGACATTCTTAAAGAGGTTGATATTCATCATTTCATCGAATTAGGAATCTTAAATTTTGTACATCTGCTTGCAGCAGCACATTCTGAGAATGTGCTGTAGATTTCCATTACCTATATTTCTTTAAAAAATGATCATGCTCAAGAACTATATTAAGATTGCCTGGAGAAATATTGTGAAGCAGAAATTCTATTCACTGATCAATATCCTTGGGCTTACCGTTGGTCTAGCCAGCTTTCTTCTCATATCTGTATCTCAATTATGAATTGACCTATGATCAATTCAACCAAGAACATGAGAAGATATATCGCTTGAGCTACTATCGACAGGTACAGAATGGTGACATTGTTGCCAATGCTACTTCGGGTACGACGTGGGGTCCTAGATACAAGGAGATCATACCGGAGGTTGAGAACTATACCAGACTGTCACATTCGGGCTATCCTGGATATATCAATATTCAAGGGGACGTCAATGCTTTTATGGAGCCCCTGTTTTATTGGGTAGATGACAACTTTTTGGATGTTTTTTATTTCCCGCTAAAATCAGGAAACCGCAGAACAGTATTTCAGGACATGAACTCGGTTGTGATTTCTGAGACTTCAGCAAAGAAGTACTTTGGAGAAGAGGATCCAATAGGTCAGGTCATGGAGTTTACCCATAATGTTGGAAAAATCAGCTTGACAGTTACTGGTGTGATGCATGACCCTCCAGGCAATTCGCACATCAAACCGACATTCCTAGCACCAATGATGCGCTACAGCGAGGAAGCCAAGAAGTCGTGGAGCTGGGATATGATCAATCAGGATGGGGACTCTTTTGCTTTCACATATATCAAGGTGTCTGATACTACAGCACTATCGAAGATCAGGAAAGACTGGCTAGCTTGGATACCTCAGGTGCTGGCAAACGTTCCCAATCGTCAACCTGATGCCTATAAGGATGTCAAGTTTACGGCACTCAGCCAAATGCATTTTGAGCCTGAAATGAAATGGGAATTGGAAGCACCAGCCAACGCAAATTTGATCCCCATTTTTACTATTACGGCATTTCTTGTATTGCTGGTGGCGTGCATCAACTTTATGAACCTCGCTACTGCAAGATCAGCCAAGCGTGCCAAGGAAGTAGGCCTAAGGAAAACTTTGGGCAGCACTAAACGCCAGTTGATCTTTCAGTTTTATGGAGAATCGTTTTTGATCACGATCCTTTCAGTGCTGATTTCTTATGTCATGGCCATCCTATTCTTGTCATCCTTCAATGAACTCACAGGTAAGACCATTGCCTTTCAATCTCTTTATGAGACCAATACATTATTGATACTTCTAGGATTATCGATTTTCGTTGGGCTCATTTCAGGAAGCTATCCCGCACTTTACCTGTCAAGCTTCAAACCTATGGCGGCCCTTAGAGGGTTGTTTACTTCTGGTAAGGGAGCCGAGCGAACCAGGCAAAGTCTCGTGATCTTTCAATTTGGAATTTCGATCGTACTCATCATCAGTACGATGGTGGTGTTAGATCAACTCTCTCTGATCAATACTAGCAAATTAGGAAAGGAAAAGGACAGGATTTTGAGTATTCGACTTGGAGGGTTTGGGCTTGGCAACTCCTGGATCACTTTTAGAGATCAGATAGAACAGGACAGCCGCTTTGAGAATGTAACCTTAGGCAATCACCTTCCAAGGTTACCTCATTTTGGTTTGATTAATGGAGTCTTCTGGTTTCCTGAACGTGACAATGAGTCCATGGAGTGGAACAAGTTTGATGTTGACTTCAACTTTCCTGCCACATTCGACCTTGAATTCTTAGCAGGCAGAGACTTCAATTCTGACATCCGGTCTGATACCAATGCCGTAATCCTCAATGAAGCTGCAGCCAGAAATTTGCAACAATCACCACAAGACGTGATAGGGATGACCATACGTGATCAGGTGTGGAGCAACCAACTACAACAGCAAGTCGATCTGGATGGCAAAGTGATTGGTGTAGTACGAGATTTTCCTTACAAATCAGTGAACACAGCCATTGAGCCATTGACGATATGGGGACGGCCGCACAGGATCGATAGGATCATGTACGTAAAAATGACTCCTGGCGACCTACCGGAGAAGATTGCCTATCTCCAGGAGAAATGGCAAGAGGTTAACCCTGGTTTTCCAATGGAAAACTGGTTTTTGGATTATGAGTTTGGAAGGCTCTATGAGAATGAGAGACGGATAAGCACCATGTTCATCCTTTTTTCATGCATTTCGATTTTTATAGCTGTGCTGGGCCTTTTTGCATTGACCTCATATGTCACCGAACAGCGTAAAAAGGAGATAGGTGTCCGTAAAGTTCTTGGGGCGACCAACGGGAGGTTGGTCTGGCTCTTGATGACCCATTTTTTGCGATTGATAGTGATAGCCTTTGTCTTAGGAGCGCCGTTAGCTTGGTACCTCATGAATGACTGGTTGGACGGTTTTGTGTATAGGGTGGAGGTGAGCCCATTTATCATGATTATCTCCGCACTGACTGTTACCACAATCACCTTATTGACGGTAGGATATGACGCCTATAAATCTGCTAGCGCAAACCCAGTAAGATCGCTTAGGAGTGGGTAGCGTCTGAATCAAAAATAAAAACTACAATAGTATGAAAAGCACTATAATCATGATCATAGTACTAAGCAGTCATCAGTGCTTTGCTCAGTCATTTACTGACTCTCGAGATGGTAAAGAGTATCGAACAGTCACGATTGATAGTATGACATGGTTTGCGCAGAATCTCAATTATGATGTTGATGGATCTCACTGCTATAACAATGATCCCGCTAACTGTCATAAATATGGAAGACTTTATAAATGGGAAGTAGCTCTGCAAGCCTGCCCTGATGGATGGCATCTCTCAACAGAGTATGAATGGCAGAAGATAGAGATTGCACTTGGTATGGATTTTAAAGAGATAGCCTATCGTGGCAACCGTGGCAAAGACGAAGGGGGTAAGATGAAAGCTGGGGGCTCAAGTGGAATGGAAATACTATATGGAGGTTGGAGAAGGAAGAATGGAGAATATAGAGCCTTGGAAGCAAATAGCGCATTCTGGACCTCAACAGAAGCTGATTTTGCTCATGCCTGGCATAGGGATGTAGACATGGGTGATGACTTAGTTTATCGGAGCAGGGTTGTCAAATCCTATTCACTTAGTTGTCGCTGTGTAGAGAACCATGCTGTGACAGATGTACCTGAGCAGTAGCCTTTGTCACGGCTATTACCGTTAGACTTCCGAGTGACTCCTCATATATTCTCTTGGAGTCATATGTGTAAGCCTCTTGAATGCCGTATTAAAGCTTGATTTTGACCTGAACCCGGCCTGGTTGGCAATAGCCTCGATAGTAAGGTTTTGGTTTCTTTCATCTCTCAGCATCACTTTGACTTCATTAATCCGATAGGCATTGACGAAATCGTAGAAGCTCTTACCTATACCATTATTCAATACTGAGCTTAAGTACCTGGGGTTGATGTTGAGTCCAGCTGCTAGCTTTTCGAGGTTGAGGTTGGGGTCCACATAGATCTTTTCCTCTTTCATAAGGCTTTCAAGTCTATGGGTATATTGGCTTAAGTCCTTACCAGAAATAACCCCGTCTCCTGACAAAAGAGCACTCTTCCTTAATAGAAAGAATTTAGGGTTTAATAATATTTCAACAGCTATCCATGAAAGAAAAATGGCACAGGCTATCCAAAGGGGATAATTGGTGAGTGTGGTCACTCCGAAATCGAATAGCCAAAAATTTAGAATAATTGTAATTGACCAAATAGTTAGTAATCCTATCAAAATGAAGATGAGCTTAGGAGCCCAGGCTTTGATTAGCACTTCATTGGCCTTATGCTGATCGGCCCATACTAGATATTTTCGATAGCTCAACCATGAATAAACATAGCCAGATAGAATAGTCAATACCTGCTCAGGCACGCTGAACGAAACATCAAAATGTGAAAATACAAACTGCTCTTTTATGACTTCAGGTGCAACTGCAAGAACTGCGTAAGCCAGAAAGAAAAATGTCCCTGGAATGAGATGAATCCAGTAGGTCTTTTTCCAATAAAACTGCTGGTCGAGTAAGCTGTAGATGTGAAAATAGAGTAGCGGGCCAATGAATAGAATGAACGAGATAGGCGTGAAAATTGCATACCTGTAAGATGTGAGGCCGTCTTCTACACCATAGAGTTGATTTTTGAAAGCATAGAGGGCAATGACAAGGATCAATCCCGACAGAAAAATATTCAGAGATTTGCCTCGGAAGCTCGAAAAAAGCATAAACAGCGAGAATAACATACTTCCGGCAAATATTGGGTAGATCAGTTTAGGATATAGAAAACCCACAGCATTGTCCTCGAAAACAAAGCCAATTGCCTCATCGACTTGGCCCTTAAACCCACCGTTGACTGGGACTAGTGTCATACTGCATGCCGAGCATGTACCCGAATGCCCAAAGTGTAAGCCATCATTACGACAACCACAGGGAGGACACCTGAACATAGTTGTTGTGGGCGTGTTAAATACTTTGCCAAAAGGCCTGACTATTTTTTCGCCTTCAGCCTTTTGCTCATGAGGTGATTGATCCAAGCGATCTGCCGCTGAGAAACTAACACTAGTGTGGAGACAAAAACAAACGATCAGAAATAAATATCGCATGATCATAAGTGCATAGTTCAGATGTCAAGTATAGATCAGTTCTATGTGAATATAAGTTAAGAACAATTCAACTATGGAGGTAACCTAGTTGAGCTCAATAGTCGGTGACATTTTTTTACAAGACCCAGCTAACTGATTTTTCTCTTCATTTATGAACAATTTGCTTTCGAGATTAAAATGTTTCCTAGAAAGAAAATTATCAGAGGTTACATCTGCTAGATTAGGACATATGATCTATGGGTAGCTGACTAGTCTAATTTATGCTCTTTTATGCAGCGTATAAGATTTTACGAAATCTGCTAATAGCGCCTAGGTAAGAAATTAAGGAAGTGAAACAAGAATCGGTAACAGTATAGAGCTTCTCTCTTGAAGAGTTTGTATTATCTGGCCTATTATTCCTTGAAGTAAACAAAGGATTTAAGTACAATCTTCCAGTCCCCGTTGATCTTTTGAAGTTCAAGACAGTCAATGTAGTGATTATCTCTTTTCGGAATTTTGACTAGTGCTATAGCAATTTGTGAATCTATGATATTGAGACTCTGAACCTCGTAGTTGATACCATAGCCTTCATTGGTTTTCCTATCATTGAGTAGCTCAGAAAACTTCATTGATTTAAGTTTTTCGTTTTCACCGCTCTTGTCCACCCAAAGAACCAGCCCCGCATCCCGGTCAAATGCCTTATTGAGCATATCAGTATCACCGGTGCGCCAACCCACTATATAATTATCAATAGCCTTTGCTATTTGCGTGGAATCATTCTGTTGTGCTAATGAGTTGTTTTTTGAAGACACTATGATGAAGAACAAGAGGAGGATCCTCAATAAGCTATTGCGATAGATCATATGCTGTTTTGTTTTGAGTTTTAGTCTAATCTCAGGAGAGGTCTTTTAACATATATGTTAAAAGGTACCTCAAAGAATCACTAAGACATTGTTGAGGATACTAAAGGAAGTATGAATTCATCTATTCGGACAATCTCAATCATCATGACTGACTCATCATCATAAGATTTGATGAAATGCCAATAGCTCTTGCTACAGGTGCAGGGTATTTGTATCAATGCATCTAACCGTCCAATGTTTCAAAAAATCGATAGATCAAGAACAGTACTTTTGAAATTGAAAGGAGGCTCGAAAAGACATGGCCTGAAAGATAATAGTATGTAAAAATGTAATCAGAATATTCGAGAGGTTATTTCAATTTCAATAATCATAATATGAAAGAATTCGTTCTAGTTTTTATAGGTGGTGAACCAGAAAATCCTGAGGATTTACCTAAGCATTATACTGAATATGGAAAGTTTATGAGTTATTTAAATAACGGTAATCACTTTAAGAGCGGAATCCCAGTTGAATCTTCAGTGGGTAGAATGGTCGAGAATGATGCTGTGATCAAAAGCGGTGATTTTATGTCAATATCAAATAAGATTGGCGGCATTATGGTGATTAAGGCTGATGATATTGATCATGCCGCAGACCTTGCAAGACATAACCCAATCATAAGAAATGGAGGAAGAATATTGGTTTGGCCAGTAAAGAATATATGAACGCTGAGCGTAATAGTATGTGACTCCATAGTTGCCTCTTACAATTTTTGGACGTCTCTAGTTAGGCCTTAATGTTAGACTCTCATGAAAAGCAAAATTCTCTTTCTAATTCCCATATTATTCTGGATTCAAGGTTGTGATCCACTTCCTGAGAATGCAGATAGGCCGTCGTTAATCAAACTTGTTGATGCAGATGGTGATCAAGAGAAACCGAGGTTTTCCAACAGTGGAAAACTCATGGTCTACAGTAGCAATGAGCAGGGTCTTTGGCAAATATTCCTCTATGACTTAGAATCCAAAGAATCAAAGCAGCTAACAACTGGTTCAGGAAGTAAAAACCATGTTCAATGGTCCCCAGATGATAATTTCATAACCTATACTCTTGGTCAAAGAAATCAATCTAGAATTGAGAGGATTGACCTCACGACTCTAAAAAGAGACAGCATAACAAGTTGGCAGCAAAATGCTTCTAATGCCCATTGGTCACCCGATGGACGTAAATTGGTGTTGGACAGGAAAGAGGAAGATAAAAACGTTTGGTTACTTGATCTGACCTCCGGCGAGCAAACTCAGTTGACGGATCTAAATGGAGATGAAACCAACTTTGGATTCTCCTTTGATGCGGAATGGGTTGGGTTTAGACCGAGAGGGTCTACTACCAACCATCTCCAGGCGATTCACTTGGAGTCCGAGCGAGTTAAACAATTAATAAACGATCAAGAGGGGTTTGAATGGCTACCTCGTTGGTCAAGCAATGCATTGGAAGTATCTTTTTACAGCACGTGGAATGGAGAAATGACGGATATCTGGCTGACAGAGGTGTTGTCAGGAAGCCTCATCAGAATCACAGACGAAAATATTGAGGAGTTTGGCCCTTCTCTAAATGAGAATAGCAATAAGGTAGCATATTTCTACCATAATGGTACAATGCAGGTCATGCTACATAGTCGCGATATGAAGCAGAATACGAACCTTGCACTGCACAAGGATATCAATGTACTATGGGATCCAATGTCTTGGTTGCCTAATGAAGATCAACTAGCATTTTCTGGAACTTCTGAATACTCAAAGATTCATTCAATTGCCCTCCAAGACTCAGAAAGTCGATTACTTGCACCAAATAGACCAAAAGAGCACCAATACCATCCCTCTGTGGACGAATCGGGTGAATGGATTGCGTACAACAATGAGGAGCATGAAATTATTCTAATTAATGATAGTGCCAAGGAGGTAATCAGTATCCCTCCTTTGGAGAAACATCACATGGCAATTTTTCCTACCTGGATACCAAATCAGCCTAACAGAATTAGCTTTCTCTATGGCGAAGGTGGGGCCACTGATACTAACAACTTATGGTCTATTGATTTAACCTCAAAGAGAAGAGAACAGATTACTAAAATAGGCGGAATAAATAGACCCTATTGCTGGATAGACGATGATTTAGTAGCATTCGCTCACGATCCGACCACCAGTTATTCAAACTATGAAATTTGGGTACATCGCTTGAGTACCGGAAAAGCTAGGAGGCTAGTTAAACATGAAACCGCAAGCCTTTTTCCAACTCATTCTTATGGGGGAGATAAGCTTCTGTTTTATGGAAAAATTGAAGGAGTAAATCAAATCTATGAGTACTCCATAAGTAGTGGGACATACTCTGCAGTTGAGACAGGGATGCAGAATGCCAAATGGGGTCAATATTCAACAGATGGACGTTCGATAGCATTTGTTTCTTCCGATAACGATGAATCCTTTCCAGACATTTACGTCTTATCGCTAGATGGACTAGCAACGAAACGACTCACTACTTCTCCAGAAGAAGAGGAAAACCTCAGATGGCTTGATGAATACCAAGTCATTTATGAGTTCACAAGGAGCAATCAGGATATTTATTTGGTTGATGTGCACAGGAGACTTGAAGAAATTGGTCGAAGGTAGCGGAACATTAAAAGCTTAAAACCTGTAGATATTGAGTGTTGTCTCTGCACGATCCAATCTTTGCATGGTAGCCACACTCCAACATTTTTTTCGATTTTGCTATTCTGGTTTTGAGGGCTGTTAGAATTCTGTTATTGCAGCCTCTTATACCCTGCCTTTCCAAAAGGCATATATACATCACCCTTCCAGACAAAGTCTTCTACAGATATGGTGGTTGAACTGGTTAGCGTACAGATCATTTAGCGACGGTGTATTAACCGCCAAGAAAGATATCATTGTATTGAATCACGGGTATGGCTAAACCTTTATGCCATAAGGTTTAACTCATTTGCGTCTGTCTAAAAAGTGATCTTAACAAAAATGTCCTGAGAGATGGGTTTAATCCAAAGAATTCCTCGAGGCTCTGCCTCGGGGTTCCAATAAAACCGTCATCCCCGCGAAGGCGGGGATCCAAATAAATGATTTCGGTTTTTGATCTTCAGATCAAAATGAAACCAGTGAAATACCCCGACGGCTTGCCTCGGGGATAGTTGGTTTCAAGAAATTTTTTATTTTGAGAAAGACCAAATACAATCATTGGATTCGATCGTCACGTAGGTACATTTCCCCATCGATAATACCCATTGTTGGGTATGGCGTGAACATTGCCTACTGCTTAGCTTTACTAGGGATCAAAAAGCGAAAAGTATATTGTTATAGCTGTAGAGGTTCAGTATTTGAGTTTGGATTCTGTAGTTGAAATTGGGAAATATGAAAGTTACCGATAAGTAGCATTGAGATTGGAAGAGTTAAGAAAATATTTAAATGATACTGTTCAATTGGAATCGCCACAACAGTGAATAAAAGATTAACATATGCTATTGTCTTATTCATTCTCAATTCCATCCTTCAAGATTTACAAATTGGTGATTATCTCAAATTGAAGAAATCTAAGGATTGATCCATTTTCATGCGGCAGTTGAAGCCCCAAACTTGATTTTGGAACGTAGAGATTGAAATTAATTTTAAAATTCTTATATTAATTGTAAAACTATGAAAAATAGACAGCTACTGCTCTCAGTAATCATGCTATTGATAGCAATCAATGCAAGCGCACAAATCGATGGTGTGCAAAAATGGCGAGCTGCCGAAGCGAAGACCTGTATATCGGGCAACTGTGAAAACGGGGAAGGTAAAATAGACTTCTCTGGCACCTTCCAATTTGCTACGTCATCTATGTCCCAGGGTTCACGTGTAGAAGCGAGCTATGAAGGTGGTTTTGAAAATAGTGTTCCTAGCGGAAGAGGAACATTGATCTACAAAGACTATTCTGGGTCTTATCCGAATGACAGCATTGTGGTAACTGGAGATTTTCTTGGGTTGGTAAGTTCAGGGAAAATGCAACTTTATAGTCTGGTAGGTGGAGTATTAATTATGGAAGGAGAAGGGAGTTTCTTTTTTCGAGAACCCATTGGGTCTGCCACAGTGACCTTCTACAAATTTGCCACTATTACTCCAAATCAGGACGGGTGGAGTGACCTACTAAGCGACCGATGCACTGGAAAGATTGTGTATACCAATGGCGCAGAATTCAGAGGAGAAGTTCAGGATTTTCATGCCTTTAAAGGGACTTATACGACGAGTCACTTGACGGCCTCTATCCAAGTTGATGAGTACCGTAACATCGGTGCTGGAACTGTCAATTATACAAATGGTGATAAATTCTCTGGTCGTTTTAAACTGCCATTACACGATTATGACAATGCATTTTCAGCATACACAGTAGGTAATAAAACCCTTCAGCTGATGAGTGGAACCATGGAATATGGTGACGGTCGCAAATACACTGGGAATTTTGACCCAGTTACGGGCAAACCAAAAAACCCAGAGAACATCATTGCGGTAGAAAAAACGGAAGAAGAAAAAGCATCCGAATTATCAATCTCCACTAGCTATGCTGAAGCGACAAAACTGATCGACGATGGTAGGCTTGATCAAGCCTTTGCGATTGCCGAAAAAGTGCTAAATGACAATAGGCAAAACCAGCAAGCCAATGTGATTGCTGCTAAGATATTTAGCGAAGGAGGGGACAACAGGAAAGCATGTATGATTCTAAGGAACGCCAGAACGCTTGGTTCTGAAGGTGCGGACGAAATAGTCAAAATGATGAGAGACGTTTGCAGGAGGTGAAACCGAGCAGCAAACAAGCTTATGTCAATAACTTTTATAAAAGTGTTTTGAACATATTATCACGTGACTATGAAAAATATATCTCTTATTAAATGTTTATTTCCACGGTAACAAGTCGTTATAAAATCATCTTTCACTGTCTGTTAATTGCTTTCAGTATTTCTTCTTGTACGAAATCTACAAATGACAATACAATGGTCAATACCACAATTAAAGATATTGATTTGAGTCAAATTACTTCGGAAGCAGAGCATGTTGAACTAATTACAAATCTTCTCCAGGAAAATGATCTTACAGAAAATGAAGAAGGGCAGATCGTTAGTCTTTTTAAGAAATCCTCAAACGACTCAATTCTAAATGAAATAATTTCCGTTTTATCTAAAACACAAATTAATGAAAGCAACGCTTTTATAGAGATCTATTCTCAATGGGACAAAAACAATACTGTTCCTAACGTATACCGTTTTGGTTCCCTAGTTGGACTCTCTATTAACTACCCTCAATTAACCTTTCATAATGCCGAATTAATTATCAAAGCACTGGACCAACGATATAAGAATGGAAGGCACTCATTTAAAACTCAAAGCCTAATTGTAAATCAAACTCACGACATTGAAAATCTTCCCGAAGAAGTAAAAAAAGCAGTTAAGAGTCTTTTAATTAACTGTAAAGGTTTGTTTAGGGACAATTACAGTCTAAATAATACCAGAGACAAACTGAATATAGGAAAATGCAGCTGACATATTTATTCTATTCAATACAGGGTGAACTAATGAGCAAAAAACATAAATGAGACTAAAATCATTAAAAACGAGTGCCGTCTTTTGCACATGATCTCAGGAACCACATTTTTTTATAAAATGCCATTTCGATGAAAGTAGTAAAGAATTTCAACCTTAACCTTTTAGTACTCCTTAGCTTAATTGGTGGTTGTAAATCAGAAGTCAAAAAGGAACTTGACATAGCCAAAGGAAAGCAAATTATTGCTTCTATCACAAAACAACTATCTCCTGCTTCACCAATCAAAGAGACGACCCTAATGATAGCCGATATGCTCTATTTGAAAGGGCTAAATGAGGATCGGGAAGGGGAAATTACAACCTTGCTCAATGAATTTGATACAGACAAACACATCAACCTTCTGATTGATGGATTGAATCTCAAAGGAGACTCAGCGTCGATATTACAAGACCTATTTTATCGCTGGGATCGAGATCAATTGCTCTCTGTGGGCTGGGTAGACCGTAAAGACGAGAATATATTCTATTTATCAGAACCATTTAAGAGGTTGATTACTTCAACTAACCTAAATGAAAAAAGTGCAAGCATAATCCTGAGAGTACTGAATGATCGGTACCCCAATAATGGAAGTTATCACATTTATACTCAAAACATGCTGGCTGACGCACTGCTTTCTGAAAATTTAGACTCCATTGATTCTGATGTGAAAACTCAGTTTATAGAAGTCCTTTCTCCACTCAATGGAAAAGTATCAAGCAATGGAAGAATCAATATTATGAGAAAGAAACTTGGGCTCAGGGAATATCGATAATCAGAATGTAATATAAAAGGCATGAAAAAAATGGCATTGACATCCTTTCTGATATTAGTGTTTATAGGCACATCTTTTGCCCAACTGCCACATACAAGCGGCGACCTGTGG
Source organism: Cyclobacteriaceae bacterium (assembly GCA_040222235.1). Taxonomy (GTDB): domain Bacteria; phylum Bacteroidota; class Bacteroidia; order Cytophagales; family Cyclobacteriaceae; genus UBA6059. The sequence goes on along the minus strand of JAVKDO010000012.1, from coordinate 43,289 downwards.
TTTAATAAAATAGGTCAAGAATATAGTTATATATCTGGAACAGCTTACAAGTCGCAAAAGCCTGGTGAACGTTTTGTTGATAATGGACAAGGGGTATTGATCAATATTATGGATAGGATAAATCCAATTAGCCATAAGTTTATTAGCTATCGTATAGCTGGATTTAGATTTTATAGTCCTAAGGAAGTTATCCGATTTAATCTAAATGCAAAGGAAAACAGGCTCCCTGACAATTTAACACCTTATGTCAATCAATTACCTCTTGGTTTAAAATGGGGAATGACCCAAACAGAAGTCAAGGAAATATGGCCAGCCATGGGGATAAGCGCAGAGGCGAACCCAGAAGGGTATATTGTAGGAAATCTTTTACAGCTTCCTGGATTTCCAAATTTGAATGTGCTGGTTAATTTCAGAGACCAAGAACTTAGCCGCATATTCATCACCTGGAGGGATGGTTGGAACAATACTAAAAACTTCTGGAGACCTGATAATTTGATTATCTATAACCTTGAAGAAGGGATGAATGAAAAAGAAAGGCTTGATAAATTATTGGATATAGATAAAATGTATCACTACCTGGATGTTATTTTCAATATCTCTCAGGGCCTTATTAAGGGATATGAGTATCTAGGATTACATGGGACTGAAACTAAGTATGAGGAAGTGAATGGTGAGGGTAGAAGAATTAATACGTATTGTACAAATGAGCAATATTTCAAATTCTCTTATTTCAATGGATTAAATGCAACATTGGATCAACTTTTATCTGACTGCTTAGTTCCTCAGAGCCAAAAGAATTACAAAATATTTGAAGCCTATCAATCACGTTTCGAGGAAAATAGCTTTGAAGAGGAACGTGGTGAAATATTCTATTATCATAAGGATGATGCCAATGACTTTAGAAAAGTAAACAAATGGCCTGTTTTTCATATCTACACTTTTGCTGGGACGAATGAAGTGGTGTTTGAAGTGATACCTCCTAATTTGGCTAATACTGAAAAGCAGGAAAAAAATATTTTTCCCTCCGCATTTTCTAATTTGAAGGGAAATAATTGGCTGTGGTATATTGAAAAAGATGAATTAAATCTTCAGGCAGATGAATTATTGAATTATTTGAGATCATTTTTGGCACCTGGGAGTTATGATTCTGACCATTGGGTCGAGGTAAAACCATTTGGCATCACTGTCTATACAGATAAGGTAAAACGTAAAAAGAAGTATATAAAAAAGATAACAGCCATAGAGCTAGATTCAAATTATAAAGGGGAATTACCCTTGGGTTATAGCTTCAATCAAAAATTTGATGAGCTGAAAGGAAGTGCCAAGCCCAATGGAGAAAATAAGCTACGGTTATCAATAAATAAGGACATTCGAGTCGATTTTGAATTTAACGAAAAAGGAGAAATGATCTCTTTTTATGTTGATCATTTCGCAGATACTGGTATAACAGATGATTGGGAAACAGCCATAGAGAAGTTCAATTCTACCTCCCACAATTTACCTTCTGTAAATGAAGTAAAAGAATATAATCGATTTGAAATGAAATTTCAGAAAGCATGTAAACCAGATAATTTGAGTCTTGTTTTCGATCGTACTGAATACATTCATTCTTTAAAACTGGATTTAAGTAATGCAATCAATCCTGCTGTAGCCAATGTAACTGGCGGAGAAACGTTAAGTGCGATTAATCGACCAATAGAAGGGGAATGTGCCCGTATACTAATTGCTAAACTCGGAAATCACACAGACAATCCGTTCATGAAGAATTTTGGCTCATTAGATTTTGAAAATACAATTATTACCTATCGTATTGATTCAATTTTCGAAGATTTGAGAATTATTAAGTCAATAGAATTTAAGAAGGGTCAATTGCAAGATGCACCTTTAGGATTAACTCAAAATCTGAGTAAAGGAAAAGTCAGAAAGCTATTTCCAACCGATGCATGGACAAATATTGAGGATGCGAGTGTAATTGAAAATTACAAGGGATACCGTTTCAGTTTTCGGTATGATGGAAGCAAGTTAAACTCATTAACAATTAGCTTGCCCGAAAATTAGGAGGAATTCACTGTTATCAGAGTATTAAAGGAAGTCTTGTAAAAGTGTTTCCATAAAAATCGGATAGATATTGAGTAGTGAAAATGTCAATATTGTGATCAAAAAACTTGATCTCATGGAATGGTCATAGCTATAGAAAGGGTATTATGAAAGTTATCTGGCAAGCGTCTTTGTCTTACTTTCCAGTGGGCGATATTAGATTTTGACTCAGTGAACCAGTCTAAAACGTCTAAAGAACATAGAATAGGATCAGTTTCTTCAACCCTACTCATCGAGTTTGGAATACTGGGCCTTACCAAAAGTGACGTACTCCTTGCTTTTCCAGACAAAATCTTCTACGTAGATGGTCGTTGGGCTGGTCAGCGTATAGATCGTTTTACCCTGCTCATGCTCATTCACCCAGTGGTTGGTTAGTGAGTTTTCACTAAGCGTACCCTCGATCTCCACAAAGTAGCCGCGATTGTCAAACCATTTGCCGATGACATCATGTTCTCCGATAGACTGATAATAAGCTTCTGCTCTAATGCCTTGCCCATTAGAGATGATCTCGTTGCTGAAGGTAAGTTTTATGTACTGACCTTCTAGCACTTCTTCCCAGGACATTTTGTATTGGGCTTCTTGCCCGAAGAGTTCACCCGTACCTTCCCACTGGCCCGTAAAGCTATCTAGACTCAGATACTCTTGAGCTTGACCAGTAGTGAAACAAAAAACAAAAACGAGTAAAAAAGAAATCCTCATGGCTCATATCATTTGAATACGTAAGATAACAATTGTCCCTTTGATCAACCCTGAACTAAATCAGGACTCTCTTATGAAGCTCAGGGAGTACTTCCTTTTCAAACCACTCATTCTTCTTGAGCCAGATGTTATTGCGTGGAGACGGGTGTGGTAATACGAAATAGTAGGGGAGATAGGCTTCAAAGTTTTTGACCGTCTCAGTAAGTGTCTTCTTTTTTGCCGCACCCAAATAATACTGTTGCGCATAGTCACCGATGAGCAGGGTCAGTTGAACAGACTTCATTTGGTCAAGTAATTGCCTGTGCCAGAGAGGTGCGCATTCTGGTCTCGGAGGAAGATCACCAGACTTACCCTTCCCAGGATAGCAAAAGCCCATCGGGATCAAAGCGACTGCCTTTGGATCGTAGAATGTCTCTTCATCGACCTGAAGCCAGTCCCGCAAGCGTTCACCACTCTTATCATCCCACGGAATTCCTGTCTTGTGTACTACACTTCCCGGCGCTTGTCCTATGATGACCAATTTGCTCTTTTGATGAGCTGCAAGGACAGGATTGCAGCCATGTTCCAAATTAGCCTCACAGACCGTGCAGCCTCTTATCTCTGACAGTAGATTGTTCATGACAGAAATTTATAGAATTCCCAGTCACTTCAGTCAGATGCACCAGTCATAGAACTAGCCTTCTTCTTTTTTAGGATTTTGTGTAGCTTAATTAGAAATACTCAATCATGAAGAGCATCAACCCCACCGATTCTAGAAGAAGTTTTATCAAACAGTCGTCCATGCTGACTGGAGCACTGCTAGTAGGTCATGGCCTACCGGCAATGCCTTTCGCGCTGCGTGTGGACAAGCCGAGTCTTATCATGGATGCCATGGGTGAAATTAGGACTATTTATACGCCTGACCTCATCAAGAAAATCCTTGCTAGTGGTACCAATAGCGTGACCATTACACTGACTGATCCTAAGATCTACGGTGAGGAAGGCTTCCATACCCTGCTGGAAGACCTGGCCAACTATGATCGTTATTTTGATGATAACCCAGACTTTTTCGTGAAATGCAAAAGCATGGGAGATTTCGAGAGGGCCAAGAAAGAAGGCAAGCTGGCCATCTTCTATTTGATTCAAAATTCTGCGCCTATCGAGAAGGACTTGGATCGGCTGGACTTCTTCTACAACCTAGGGCTGAGGAGTGTGCAGCTGACTTACAACTACCGCAATTATGTGGGGGATGGCTGCTATGAGCGTACGGATGCCGGTTTGTCTACCTATGGTCTGGACATGATTGCCAAGATGAATGAGATGGGCATGTTGATCGATCTATCACATGCAGGTATGCTCACCATGAAGGAGACCATCGAGCATTCCAAAAAACCAGTTATTATCTCACATACCTGCTGCAAGACATTATTTGATCATGATCGTAATACTACGGATGAAAATCTCAAGCTATTAGCCGATAAAGGCGGTGTGGTTGGGTTGACTCAGATTCGGATTTTTATGACAGAGAAGAAAACTAACAATACAGAAGTCTACTTCGATCATATCGATCATGCGGTAAAAGTCGCCGGCATAGAAGCGGTGTGTATCGGTAGTGATCGCGATCATAGGGTGATTCCGGATACGGAGGAAGAGATATTGATACTACTCAAAGAGGAAGGAGCTCAATTCAAGCCTGATTACTGGCCATTGTACTTGGAGAAATTGAATGGCCCCAGTCGCATGAATGTGATCTATGACGGGTTAGTCAAGCGAGGTTATACCCAAGATCAGATGGATAAGATCATGGGCAAGAACCTACATAGGATTTATAGCGAAGTGATCGGGTAGTCCTTTGGAATGAATCTAAGACACATGAAGCTCATCAAAGCCTTTGGCACAAGTCATTGAGTCGATAGCTTCAGTGCCTGAAGTATTTAGCGCATTGTACTACTAAGTACAACTTGGCGAGATATCCATTTGTTAACATAACGACTCCTCGCAGTTTTCCGACAACTCACGGATTAATCTCCCCCATTTGTCATAAAAAAGCCAAATTGTGAAACAAAAGCACAAGTTTTGCCATTAAAGGGAATCATACAGAACCTATACCTAATAAACCAATTACACCTATGAGCCGAAAAGCGATTGCTTTTATCCTCGTGCCTATACTGCTGGTCGGGGCATTTTTTTTCAGCAACTTTCTCGCAAGCAAAAAGGAGCTTCCACCACAGCGACCTAAGCCACCAGTAGTCAACTATGTCAAGGTGCAAGAGGTGGTTTATAAAGAGACTCCCGTGGAAATTGAAGTATTCGGTCGGGTGGGTTCCTCACAGCAGATCAATGTAGTAGCTGAAGTTGGCGGTCGCCTTGATCAAGGAAGTGTCAATCTAAAAGCCGGAGAAAACTTTAGAAAAGGCCAGGTCTTAGCTAGAATCAATAATAATGAGCAAATGCTCACCCTTCAGTCGCGTAAGGCTAACTTCCTGAATTTGTTTGCTTCGGTCATCCCTGATATCAAAATTGATTTTCCAGATACCTACGATCTATGGTTATCATATTACAACAAGATTGACCTTAACAAGGACTTACCCTCGATACCTACTGAGATTCCTTCTAAGGCAAGGACTTTTCTTGCTTCCAAGGGTATCCTATCGGAATACTACTCGATCAAGAGTCTGGAGGAAAATCTTAAGAAGTATACCATTGTGGCACCTTACACTGGAAGTATTATTTCGGTTAACCTTGAAATAGGCTCTGTGGTCAATCCTGGGGCAAATATCGCCGCGATCATCCGTACGGATAAACTAGAACTCAAAGTGCCCGTCCAGCAGAAAGATATCAACTACGTCACAATAGGCGCTGAGGTCAAGATAATGCAGGAAGATGCTACTAAATCTTGGAAAGGTAAAGTCGTGCGCAAGGCCGATTTTATTGATCCCAATACACAATCTATCAGTGTATATATAGGTATCGATGATGACGCTACGGAAGTATATGACGGGCTCTACCTGAAGGCAGTCATTCCTGGTAAGGTCATAGATGAAGGGATGGAGATCGAGCGGAGCGTCATTCGAAATAAGAATGAAGTATTTGTTGTCGCTGACAGTGTGTTGAAGACCCGAAAGGTCAACATTATCAAAGTGACCAGTAATATGGCCATCATTAATGGCTTGGAAGAAGGTGATAAGATGGTCGTTGACGCACCCTCCAATGCTTCGAATAATATGAAAGTTCAAATTGTAAAATAGCCTCGATGAGATCACTAGTAACGTTTTTCGTAAAGTATCCGATTTGGGCTAACGCAATCATCGCGACCGTAATGGTCATCGGTTTGCTAAGCTACTTTTTTGGATTGAAGAAGTCATTCTTCCCAGAGCGCGATCCCCGAAACATCACAATTAGCGTGGTTTATCCCGGTGCTTCGCCAGAGGAAGTAGAGGAGGGAGTGACCATCAAGATAGAAGAGGCGATCAAGGGTATCGTAGGTATTGAGGAAGTTACGTCGGTTTCTTCTGAGAACTCTGCCAGCATCACTGTGCAGACCCTTGGAGACTATGAGCTAGACGAGGTGACAACTGAGGTTAAGAACGCGGTTGACAGGATCAACTCATTTCCTGTAAGTGCAGAAAAACCTGTCGTATTCAAACAGAAGACGACCAGCGTTGCAATGTTCATGGGTGTGAAGGGAGATGTCTCCTTGATGGATCTCAAAAAAGCGGCAGAGCGAGTGGAAAATGACTTGCTAAATTCTGGTAAGATATCACAAGTACGACTGTCTGGTTTTCCAGAATTGGAGATCTCTATCGAGGTGCTGGAGGAGGATCTCAGGCGCTATGGTGTCACTTTCGACGCAGTAGCGAATGCAGTGAGATTCAACAATAGGGATATTTCTGGAGGCTCGATCAAAACGAGCAATGAAGAGATAAAGATTCGGGCTAACTCGAAGGAGTTTGATCCATCCATCATAGAAGAGATCATAGTTCGCGCTAATCCAGACGGCACCAAGATTTTGTTGAAAGATATTGCTGATGTGCAGATGAAGTTCGCGGATGTACCTAACAAGGTATACTCCAATAATGAGCGTGCAGTGAGTATTATTGTTTCAAAGCTCCCTGAAGAGGACATCACAACTATAAGTAGCTATATCGGAGAATATGTTGAAGAGTTTAATGGTAAAAACTCGAATGTTGAACTGTTCACTTATTTCAACTTCAACGACATATTGAGTGAGCGCTTGGAGCTACTGGCCAGCAACTTTGGTATAGGTCTGTTTCTAGTGCTGTTGACGCTTGGGCTATTCCTTTCACTACGACTGTCTTTTTGGGTGGCTTTCGGAATCCCACTCTCATTCCTTGCTATGTTCATTGTAGGCGACATGGCGGGTATTACCATCAATATGCTGTCATTATTCGGCATGCTCCTGGTGGTAGGTATTCTTGTGGATGATGGTATCGTAATCGCCGAAAACATCTATACGCATTTCGAAAAAGGTTCAGATGCCAAGACTGCAGCGATAGAAGGTACTTTAGAGATGGTGCCGTCTGTATTCACATCTGTGACCACCACGATGATTGCCTTCCTGCCACTGCTTTTCCTTGACAATAATGGTTTCACAAGTGAGATGGCGATAGTGGTGATTGCCTGTCTAGCCTTCTCGATGGTGGAGGCCTTCTTTATACTTCCTGCTCACCTTGCGAGTGAAAGGATTCTTTCTCGTAGGACGAATACGAAGGGAGTCTATGCGAGATTTAGAAATTTTATGGAGGGCATCATTGAGTGGTTGCGCAACAAGCTTTACGCAAAAATGCTGCGCTTTTTGATTGACTGGAAATGGGTGTCGTTCAGCTTTCCGTTGATTTTTTTCTTTGTTGTAATTGGTATGTTCAGAGGAGGGTTTATCAATTCTAGTTTCTTTCCTGTTCCTCCAGCAGATGATATTAAGGTCGACCTTAAGTTGAAGCCAGGGACAAGGGAGAACGTAACCGAAACTTATCTTAGAGCTTTCCAGGACTCAGTGTGGTCTGCTCATAGAGAAATACAACAGGAATACGGGTTCCAAGACTCAGTCATTTCTAAAATAGACCTTAGCGTCGGGGCATCTTCAAGTCGACAGGTGGGAAGCCACCTAGGAAATCTAGGTATCAACTTCGAGAAACTAGATGAGAAGAATATTTCCGCTTTTGAGATTTCTGAGAAAATACGTAAAAAAATCGGGCCTGTACCAGAAGCCGAACAGTTCACCATTGGTAGTGTTAACTACTTCGGTAAGCCGGTCTCGATCTCTCTAAAGAGTTCTGACATAGATGAATTGGATGCGGCCAAGGTCGAGCTAAAGGATAGGCTGGGTGAGATCAGTGCTATCAAGGATGTTACTGATAATGCCTCGATTGGGCAAAGAGAGATCGAGTTGAAACTCAAACCACTCGCATATCTACTTGGCTTAACACAGCAGGATATTACCAAGCAGATCAGACAAGGCTTCTTTGGTGAAGAGGTTCAGAGGCTGCAAATAGGAACAGATGAGGTGAAAGTATGGGTGAGGTACCCTGAAGAGGACCGACTCAGTATCACGCAGCTAGAGTCCATGAAGATGAAGATGAGTGATGGTGCAGAGTATCCATTGACTGAGATCGCTGACTATGAGATCGGTCGTGGTGTCATCTCTATCAATCACTTTAATGGCAAAAGGGAGATACGGGTTACAGCAGATTTAGCGTCTAAGACCCAAAGCTTACCTGATGTCTTAGAGAAGATTTCTACAGACGTAATGCCGCCTCTTTTATTGAAATATCCTGGGTTGGACTTCACCTACGAAGGGCAGTCGAGCCGAGGAGCTAGAGAGTTTGGCTCGCTAATGCAAGTGGGACCTATCATTCTCATTCTCTTGGTGCTGGTTATCACGCTCAACTTTAGATCACTTTATCAGACCATGTTGATTTTCTCATTGATTCCGATAGGGGTGATATGTGCTATGTTTGGACACTGGGTAGAAGGGGCCACATTTTACTACTCCATTAGTGGGTATGGTATCCTGGCCTTGTCAGGAGTGATCATCAACGATGCTGTAGTTATGCTCGATCGATTTAATAGAAATATCAAAGCTGGTCTTGCGATCAAAGAAGCTGCTTTTGAAGCTGGGGTTGCGAGATATCGAGCGATTATTTTAACTTCTTTGACGACAGTAGCAGGTCTTTATCCACTGATATTGGAGACGAGTTTTCAAGCACAGTTTATCATTCCAATGGCGATCTCACTAGCATGGGGTGTATTACTAGGTACGTTTTTTATCTTATCATTCTTCCCTGTCTTTATTCTGGTATTTAACGATATACGTGTATTCTTCTACAGAGCGGCAAGAATTGTTTTCTATGGAGATAGGACAAAACCTACCAACGAGGAAGTAGAACCAGCAATGATTGAGCACAGAAGAGAATTACAGTTTTAATGAAGATGGCTAAACGATTTTTTATAGCGCTGATTTCGGCGCTTCAGCTAGGTGCGTTCACGGTTACAGGTCAAGGTCTGACACTTTCAGATGCAGTGCTTCAGGGGCTGGAAAATAATTTTTCCATTCAGATCGAGGAGCAGCGCGTAGATATTGCCCGAAACAATAACAATGCGGGTGAAGCAGGTATGTTTCCTTCTATTACCCTTGGTATGTCTGAAACACTGAGTCTTACTGAACTTGACAATCCTGCTGGCTTCCTGCGCTCAGGAAATATAAAGGGTCGTGCATTTAACCCAACAGCGGCGGTAAGTTGGACAGTGTTCAACGGTTTCAATGTCCGTATTACTAAGGATCGTTTGGAATATCTGGAGCAACAGAGCATGGGTAACGCTCAGGTAGTTGTCGAAAACTCGATTCAGGCTATCATTCTTGCCTATTATACAGCCTTACTGGAAGAGCAAAGATTGGACGTATTTCAAAGGACGCTCGGTCTTTCTCGAGACAGGTATGATTATGGACGTATGCGGGGTGAGTTGGGTACTGCCGTGACTTTTGATATTCTTCAGGATAAGAACGCTTACTTAACGGATTCTTCCAACTACATCTCTCAGGTGCTCAACTACCGCAATTCTCTGAGAAACCTCAACCTCTTGATGGGGATCGATGTAGACGAGTATTATGATCTATCAGACTCTCTGGAAGTTGAGGCCAAGAGCTTCGTTCTTGATGAGTTGTATGGTCAAATGACTTCTACGAACAGCAACTTGAAGAATCAGTTTATCACCCAAGAAATACTCCGAAAGGATGTACAAGTTGCAAAGTCCGGTCTTTATCCGAGCATTAACCTGAACTTAAACGGCTCTCGTAACGGTCAGGTGCAGGATTTGAGTGGAGCAGAGTTTGCCAATGGCACTAATGGTGAATCAGGAATTAAGTCTTCAACGCTTAACTACACGGCTGGCCTCACGCTGAGCTATACGCTTTTCAATGGTGGACGGATCAGAAGACAGCTCGAGAACTCCAGGATCAACGAGCAAATCGGACAACTACAGATTGCAGAGCTAAAGCAGAGTCTCAAAAACAACCTCATAAGCACCTATGATCAATACAACCTGCGCAACAATCTTCTAGAGATATCTCGTGAGAATGTGGAGACCTCAGAGCTTAACCTTCAGCTAGCCACTGACCGCTATCGCAATGGTACGATTAGCTCCTTTGATTTCAGAGATATCCAGATAACCTTTCTGACCACCTCGCTGCAGTATCTACAAGCGATCTACAACCTCATCGAGTCAGAGACTGAGTTGATGAGATTGACAGGAGGAATCACTGAAAAATACGACGAATAGGGACTATCCTGCGGCTTGGTGAAGAGCAACGCGATTACCTTCTGAGTCCTCGAAGTGACCTGCGAATCCGTGTTCGCCAAGGCTGAACTTGCCGTTGATAATTTTACCACCAGCGGTTTCTATTTTAGAAATTACATCATCGATTTCGGGTACGGAGAAGTAGACCATAGTACCATGATGTGAGGGCACATAAGTATCACCCTTCATCAAAGTGCCCGTCGCACCTGCACCATTTGGTTCGAATGGAAACCAGCCCATTAATGCTGTACCCATATGCTGGATAGTGATTTCTATATCCAGAATGGTCTCATAGAACAGCTTTGCTCGATCCATGTCATTGACAGGGAGTTCAAACCAATTGATCGGGTTTTTCATCTTTTCCTCATTTGATAGAGATCAATAATAGGAATTTCAAGTGTCCCGATCAATTCAATGCAGTGAAAGGATGTAATAGTGAAAGGATGTAATACAGAACGTAAAATGGAGCTTTCTAGTAGTTATCTTTTATCCATTCAAGGATCTGTTGCATCTGTGGCTTGATAGAAGCCGAGGGGCCGGGAAAATTGTTATGCATAAAACTGAAAATGAGCGTACGACCGCTTGTGGTCTCGATGTAGCCAGATAGACAATGGTTATTGCTCAGCGTTCCAGTTTTCGCATAGACATAAGGTGGATTGCCACCGTACCAGTCTTTGATGGTGCCAGAAACACCACCTTCCGGTAGGAGTGTATAGAGGTCATCCTTTGGCAGGTGGTCATAAATCATTTCGAGGAGCTGCACCATGCTTCTTGGGGTCATTAGATTGTACCGAGTTAAGCCTGATCCATCACGCCAAATAGGCTTTTGCTCCATATGCTTGAAGTGTAACCGCTCCATAAAGACCATAGTATTGGCCGAATTAAGTCGATCGCTCAATTTTGCACTACTATTGAGCAGTAGCTGCTCAGCGAGAAAATTGTCACTTGACTTCAGCATTATTTCATAAACCCACGAAGTAGGTAGACTACTTAATGTTTGATCAAACTTTGATTCGAAGTTTTCGATGATTGAGACTTTCTTTTTTAAGGTATCGGAGAGCAACTGTGCAACAAGCTCAGGAGTGTATTGAAACGGTCGATTGAGCGTATCCTCTTCATCGATCCACATTGCTGGATTAGCCGTGAAGTAGTTGTAATGAAGATCACGCTGAATCTTACTTCGATGGCCATTGTCCAAGTCCACTAATCCACTGAATCGCTCAGGTATCGTCCTTAGACTATCGCTTCCTATTGGCTTAAATATTCTGACCATATTACCATAAATAGGTAATTCGCTACGCTCTGGCTGGAAGCCATAGGCATAATCATCCCATGACCACCCAGGTCCGAAATAGGACTCATCATAATACCCGGCCGCCCAATAGAGCTGTTTGTCGGTAGACGCGAGGAAGTCATAGATGGGCTGATCTGGAAACTTGGGGTTGAGCAAGGTAGGATCTCCCATACCTGCAAAAATCAAAGAGTCTCCCTGAATTGTATACCTGAGTCCATCCAATGAATCTCCTAGCAGCTTGAGACCAGCGAAAAATGTAAAGAGTTTTGTGTTGGAGGCCGGTGTGAAGTATTTATCCGCCTCTTTCTCAAATAGATATTCATTGTTAAACGGATCGTATATTACAAGTCCAACAAAATGGTCACTAAGCTTATCAGCCTTGTTGAGTTGACTATTGAGTTGCTTTGACTTGAAGGTGGCGCATGATGATAGTAGCACCAATACGAGACCAATAAGGAGCCCCAATTTTCCGATAGGATACCGCTTATATTCCAATGCTTATTTTCAACCTATTTTGAAGAGAAGTATAACCAAAAATTCACCAAATTGGTGTCTTCATAAAACCGACCTAAGATAAATGAAAGGAACTGCTATTGTCTTCTCAAATGGAATTTTTGACTCTAGATCAGCTAAAACCACCCATGGCTTGATCAGAGGCTCGGAGAGGTTTGAAATTGTGGGTGTGATCGACAGTGTTTTTCATGGAAAAGACGCTGGTCAACTACTTGATGGAGAACATAGAGAGATTCCTATCTTCAAAGATGTTAGCGAGTTTCTCGATTCTGGTAAGAATGCAGACTATGCTGTGATTGGTATAGCTCCGGCAGGAGGTCAGTTGCCGGCGGCAATGCGGGTAGATGTCATCAAGGCGTTGAGCAATGGGATATCACTCGTCAGTGGACTACATCAGTTTTTAGCAGATGATGCGGATTTAGCAGAAGTTGCTAAGGAAAATATGGCCGACATTCATGATATCCGAAAGCCTCGGCCCAAGAAAGACCTGGCCTTTTGGGGAGGAGATATTTTTGAGGTGACTTGTCCAAAGTTGGTAGTCATGGGGGATGATTGTGGTTTGGGTAAGCGCACCACTGCGAAGTTTGCAGTGGATGCGCTTCGTGCCAGCGGGTACAAATCAGAAATGATATTTACTGGACAGACGGGATGGATGCAAGGTTGGAAGTACGGTTTCATCCTTGACTCTACCGTGAATGATTTTGTCTCAGGAGAACTGGAGCATATGATGGTCAAATGCTTTAGAGAGGAAAAGCCCGACGCGATAGTCATAGAGGGGCAGGCGGCCCTTCGTAATCCTAGTGGCCCATGTGGAGCAGAGTTCTTAATTTCTGGTAAGATGGATGGCGTCATCCTTCAACATGCGCCTGCACGAAAGTACTATGAAGGCGTACCTCACTTGAAAATTGAGATTCCTTCAGTAAGATCTGAGATAGAACTAATTGCCATGTATGGTGTTCCTGTCATTGCTGTGACCTTGAATACTAAAGGTCTTACACTTGAGGAAGCGAAAAAATACCAAGCTCAGTACGAAGCTGACCTTGGAATACCAGTGCTATTGCCCATAGAAGAAGGTGTGGAGCGACTCGTGCCGGTCATACAAAAAATGATGAAGAAATGAAGATAGTTGATATCAATGTCACCAAGGAAAACTTAGCCTTGACAAGGCCTTACAGTATTTCCTATAAGACCGTAGATAGTGTAGAGAATGTTATCGTCGAACTGCACTTGGAAAACGGGATGATTGGTCGAGGAGCCGCTAACCCTTCTAAATATGTCGTGGATCGAGATGTTGATGACACCTACAAGCGACTGATAGAGGATGGTTTGGACACATTCAGAGGGGCTGACATACGTCAATTTTCGCATCTGCTAGATCATGTGTATCAGGACTTTGCTGATGACGCAGGGGCCAAGGTGGCATTGGATGTGGCTATTCACGATGCTTTCACGCAATTGCTAGGGATCCCTATCGCTGCATTTTACGGCCAGAAGATTCAGTCATTGCCTACTTCAGTGACCATCGGGATCATGGATATAGATGCAACTCTCGAGGAGGCCAAAGAATACCTGGATGCTGGTTTTAAGATATTGAAAGTGAAGCTGGGTAAAGAACTACAGGAGGATATTGAGCGGCTCAGAGCTTTAAGAATAGAGTTTGGAGACACCCCTTTGATTCGAATAGATGCTAATCAAGGGTGGAGTAAGTCCGAGACGCTGGACTTTTTTCAGTCGACTTCTGAGCTGAATATTGAGCTGGTAGAGCAGCCTAACAAGGCCGATCAGATTCAGCAGTTGGGAGACTTACCAGAAGCTTTCAAGAAACTCATCGCTGCGGATGAATCATTGGTTGATGCACGAGATGCATTGGCACTGGCACAGTCTCCGATACCCGCAGGCATCTTCAATATCAAGCTGATGAAGTGTGGTGGTATCCTCGAAGCGAAGCAAATAGCAACTATTGCAGAATCTGCAGGAATCAGCTTGATGTGGGGTTGTAATGATGAAAGTGTCATCAGTATTACGGCGGCATTACATGCCGCCTTGTCAAGCGCAAACACCAAATACCTTGACCTTGATGGTAGCTTCGATCTTGCGAAAGATGTCGTTCAGGGTGGTTTTATACTTAAGGATGGCTACCTTTCGATCTCTGATAAGCCCGGTCTTGGTGTCTATAAATGAGATTTTTCGCTACATGCGTGGCAACATGCGCCATTCTATGCTTGAGTTTACTGCATATAGGTATAGCTCAAGCCCAGCCCGCAAAGCAAAACCCTGATTTTCTAAATCAGGGAGGCTTCTGGGCTGACTCTATCCTGAATAACCTTTCCCTTGAGCAGAAGATAGGGCAGCTGATCATGGTGGATGCCTATACCGCGGATACCAATGTCAACAGAGAGCAAGTCTTGGAGTGGATCAAAGACTATCACGTAGGTGGTGTCATCTTTATGACGGGTATCCCAAAACGTCAAATCGAGCTTACTAATGAATATCAGAGTACTAGTAAGGTACCGTTGATGATGGCAATGGATGCCGAATGGGGTGCCGCTATGAGGCTGAGTGAGCAGGTCAGTTACCCATACAACATGACCCTTGGTGCGATCCAAGACAGTCAAATGCTGTACAAACTTGGACGCGAGATGGGGCGCAACTTACGTTCGCTTGGCGTTCATATCAACTTTGCCCCGGTAGTTGATGTCAACAACAATCCTGATAACCCGATCATCAACTGGCGATCGTTTGGAGATGATCCAAAGCGGGTTGGCGAGCTTGGAAAACAACTCATGCTCGGCATGCAGTCTCAAGGAGTACTCGCTACCGCAAAACACTTCCCTGGACATGGAGATACGGATGTGGATAGTCACAAAGATCTTCCTGTGTTGGAGTTTGATAAAACTCGACTGACTGATGTCGAACTTCCTCCATTTAAGACGTTGATTGATCATGGTATCGGTGGTGTGATGGTCGCTCATATGGAGATGACGCAGCTAGATCCGACACCTCACTTGCCTACCACACTCTCTGGCAAGGTGATCGATGAACTACTAGTTGATGAGTTAGGCTTCAATGGATTGGTATTTACTGACGCACTTAATATGGTCGGTGTGACCAAGTATCATGACCAGAGATCGATGGGTGTCAAGGCACTCCTAGCGGGAAATGATGTACTCCTATTTCCAGAGAACATCGAGGAAATGGTGCTTGGCATTAAGGAGGCAGTTAGCACAGGTCAACTCTCAAAAGAGGTGCTTGATGCGAAAGTTCGCAAAGTGCTATTAGCCAAGTACTGGTTCGGCCTATCGGAAAAATCAAAGCTGCAGACAGCCGAGAGTTGGTCTTCAAGTCCAGAAGCCAATTGGCTTCAGCGCCAGTTGATAGAGCAGAGTATCACGACTCTGAAAAATGAGAATGATATCATCCCATTGAAGCGGTTGGATACCCTTAAGGTGGCCACTCTTAGTATCAGTGCAGATAAAAAAACAGTATTTCAGGATCGCTTGGACGACTACATGCCCATGGATCACTTTCAGCTAGACAAAGACCCTAGCAGCTCGGCTCTGATTGATATGAGGGGAGCTTTGACTGACTACAATCTCATCATCATCGGTATGCACAAGGGTCAGTGGTTTCCATGGAGTAATGAGACTTACGGTGATCAGGTTTATGATTGGCTGGGTGATTTAGGACGGGATAAGAAGCTCATTGTCGTAAGCTTCAGGAGTCCGTATCTGATTCCGAGATTTCCGGTAGGAGAGTGGGCGGCTTTCAGTACCACTTATCAAGACCGTCAACTGTATCAGGATCATGCAGCGCAGTTGATCTTTGGCGGGATTTCGAGTCAAGGGCAACTGCCCATCACAGTCAATAGCGAATGGAAATCAGGATTTGGTTTGGCTACCCATGGGGAGGTTAGGTTTAAGTACACTGTGCCGGAAGAGTTGGGTGTAGATAGTCACGAGCTGACTCGTAGAGTTGACTCTGCGGTATATGCTGGTCTGGAAGCTAAGGCCTATCCAGGAGCACAGGTCATGCTGGTAAAAGATAAGAAGGTATTCTACCAAAAAGCTTATGGTTATCATACCTACGATCAAGAGAGGCCAGTATTGATCGATGATATTTATGACTTGGCCTCTATTACCAAAGTCACCGGAGCTACTGCAGGATTGATGAAACTCCATGATCATGACAAATTCGATCTGGAAGCGACGATGAAAGACTATTTTCCAAGCATGTCTTTTTCAAATAAGAAGAATGTTGACTTCCGGAATATCCTTGCCCATAATGCTAAGATGAAACCATGGATAGCCTACCATACTACCACGATCAAAACCAATGGAAAGTACAGGCGCAAGACCTTATCCAAGACTTACTCAGAGGATTTTCCTTATCAATTGTCCCCGGATCTATACATGCATAAGGATTATCAGAATAAGATATATAAGATGATAAAAAAGGCGCCTATGAATGATAAAAGCGGCTATGTCTACTCAGGTTTGGCTTTCTACCTGTTTCCGGACTTGATCAGCAGGCAGTCGGGAGTTCCCTTTGCTGACTTCTTAGACCAGACTTACTACGATCCGCTAGGTGCAGGAACGCTCACCTACAACCCACTTGAGAAGTATGAATTGGAGAACATCATCCCAACAGAGAAAGATGACTATTTCCGAAATATGCAATTGCATGGGGTTGTGCATGACGAAGGGGCGGCTATGATGCGCGGGGTATCAGGTAATGCTGGACTTTTTAGCAATGCCAACGATCTAGGCAAGATGTGGCAGATGTATATGGACTTTGGGAGCTATGGCGGAGAGCGGTATTTGAGCTATCAGACCATTCAGAAATTCACCGCATGTCAATACTGTGAGCAGGGAAATAAGCGGGGACTTGGGTTTGATAAGCCTGATCTGGAGTACGATGCTTTGGGCAGCAGTATGGCCAAGGATGCCAGCCCACAGACCTTTGGACATAGCGGATATACTGGTACTTTGGTTTGGGCCGACCCTGTGGAGAACCTGATGTTTATCTTCTTATCCAATCGTGTCTATCCCACAAGGGACAACCGACTCATCTACACGATGAATATACGCCCCACGATTCACAACATTGTCTACGAGCTACTGCCTGATTGAATCAGCTAGGCATTTTGGCACTGGATACTTCATTCTGATTTGGAGCTGAATGCATTATCTTTACCCAAAGTTTGTCGAAATATGGATAAGGCACTCAACGAAATTGGTAAACTACGAAATGAAATGAAGGTCGGCTTCATTGAAATTGAGAATCAACTTGAATCCAATCGAGAAATGCTTATGAAGATTGTTGAATCTATGGGTAAAGTAGTTGAAACAGTGTCTTCATTTTCAAACAAAGTGGAGAAGGGTTTCAGGGCCATCGAAGAGGCCCTTGATAATGACCTTGAACAGATTAACTCTGAAATATCAGATATTAAAAAGAGATTGGACAAGGGCAACCTTTGATTTCGAGTTCTTCGCGCTGGAGCGCTTCATATTAGTTTCTTCAATAGGTCGAGCACCCTACTTTGCGCTATCTTCCTTGCCTTATGTATGTCTCCTTACCAGAAAAATCAATTGCGGTATCTAAGGTCTTCAATACACTAGATCAGGCCATTTCCCAGTTTCAGACCGTATCAGGAATGGATTGCTTTTTCGGGTGTGGCCAATGCTGCACAAAGCCGGATATAGAGGCTTCAATTCTTGAGTTTATACCCCTGGCCATCCAGCATTATGAGGAAGGCAATGCGGAGCAGATGTATGAGCTACTAAGTGCTGATACTGACGATCCCGTATGTATCAATTTCAAAAGTCATGCAAATCAAGAAGACAGAGGTCGCTGCACTCAGTATACCAACAGAGGATTGATCTGCCGTCTTTTTGGCTACAGTGCAAGGGTTGACAAATATGGTAAAAATGAACTGGTCACTTGTGTGAGAATCAAAGAGGAATCTCCAGAAGCCTATCGGAAAGGTGCTGTTCACGTGAAGGAGGGAGGGGAAGTTCCAGTGATGAGTAACTACTATCGACAGCTTCAAGCCATCGATTTTGAACTGGCCAATCAGCGACT
Organism: Cyclobacteriaceae bacterium; assembly: GCA_040222235.1. Taxonomy (GTDB): domain Bacteria; phylum Bacteroidota; class Bacteroidia; order Cytophagales; family Cyclobacteriaceae; genus UBA6059. Next base: position 24,811 of record JAVKDO010000012.1, on the reverse strand, counting down.
TCCGATCAATGAGGCTATGCTGGAATCATTAAAGATAGTCATGGCTTATTATGCCTACCGCTAATCATCCTTTGTGATCATATGATTATACACAACTTTGGATAGTGAGGCCATCATATCGGTGCATCGATCAAAGTCCTCCAGCTTTTCCGATAGGAGAACTAATACATAGGATCGCCCATCTGGGAGATAGACAATACCAGCATCGTGATGGACGCCTGTAATCACACCTGTCTTATGAGCTACCTCGACGTTCGAAGGTAGCTGAGCAGGAATGATCTCGTTAAAGGTCTGATCCTTAAGAATACTGATCATTTCTTCAGTGTGTTCTGAGGTACCGGCTTCACCTACTGCAAGTGCCGTGAAGATCGACATCAAATCATTGGCGGTGGTGCTGTTCGATAAACCTTGGTCGAATGCCTTGATGTCCTCTACACCGCGTAGTACCTCTATATCCCTAGCTCCGAGTGTACGCATGGTTGCGGTTGTCTGCTCACCACCTACTATCTGGATCAGGATATTTGTTGCAAAATTGGAGCTTACAGTGATCATCTGATAGGTGAGATCAGCCAAACTCATTTGCTTGCCAACATTCTGATAGACAATGCTATCCGAGTCATCTTCGATGCTCAAAGTGTACAAACTGCTATCAACGATACTCTTGAATTCATTCTTCACAAGAATAGAATCGTTCATAGAAAGATTTCCTAGACTAACTTGACGATACAGCTCGATCATCACGGGTACCTTCATCGTACTTGCCGCATGGTACTTTTTGTTAGCGTTGAGCTGAAGAGACTCTCCGCTGCTTAGGTCGTAATAAGCTACCGCATACTCACCACCACAGCTCACCATCGTCTTGAGCAGTTGCTGCTCCAGCTTCTGTAGAGGGGTCGTCTTTGGTTGGCAGGCTAGTGCCACAGCCAGCAGCACCATTATTATCGGATGGATTCTCATTGCGCCAAATTAGCGAAAGTGAGCATTCGGTACTACACCGTCATGGAGAATAGCTGAGTTTGTGGTTGATCAGCCCAGAGTCTCATATCAAAAGCCATACAGATATTCCTTAGGAATGCTTTGCCTTTTTCCGTTATGACGATCTCATCTTGAGTTAGTGTAATTAAATTATCCTTCAAGGGTTCTGCTAGCCGATTGAGGATTTCCTTTTCCGCTCCAGCGAGATGTGGAAAGGAAGTTCTGAAATTGCACATCAAGTCGAGTACATGCTTTCTGATAATAAGATCCTCTTGTGTGAGAATATGTCCACGAAATACAGCAGATTGATCATTATTTATCAGATTGAAGTATTCTTCGACCGTTTTAGTATTTTGAGCAAATCCCAGCCAACTATCCGAGATAGCAGAAACACCGAGTCCTATCATCAAAGTGGAGTGATTCTCAGTATAGCCCATGAAATTACGATGTAGCTGACCGGACATATAGGAGCCATAGAGCGCATCCTCTGGTAGGGCAAAATGATCCATGCCAATCTCGACATAGCCAGCTTCTAATAACATTTCCTTCCCAAGTCTATACAAACCCAGTTTTTGATCTGGCGTAGGTAGATCAGCCTCTGAGAACTTTCTCTGACCATTGCCCTTGATCCACGGCACGTGCGCGTAGCTGTAAAATGCTATCCTATCAGGACGTAGCTTCAATACCTTATCTACAGTGTTTTTTATAGAACATAGCATCTGATTGGGCAGCCCATAAATGATGTCATAATTGACCGAAGTGTAACCGATGAATCTAGAGTCTTCAGTGATCTGTTTGACCTGGGCATAGCTTTGCTTACGATTGATGGCAGTCTGTACTTGCTCGTCAAAGCATTGAATTCCGTAGCTGACCCTGCTAAACCCCAGAGTATGGAGTGTTTCAAGCTGTTCATAAGTAGTGCTATTTGGATGTCCTTCGAATCCTAGCGTGGCAGTAGGGAGGATTTCAGCACTATCGCTAATGGCCTGGATAAGTTTGGAGAGATGTTCTTTACTGAAAAAAGTAGGAGTTCCCCCTCCGAGATGGATTTCTTGAATACGCGGCTTTTGCTCAAAATGGGACAGGTACTGACGCCACTCCTTAATCAATGCATCTATATAAGGAGCTTCCACAGCATGATTCTTGGTGATGCGTTTGTTGCAGCCGCAGAAGGTGCATAGGCTTTCGCAGTAGGGGAGATGGATATAGATACTTATACCATCGTCACTTTCTTCTATGGATTTCTGTACACTCTGTGCCCAAAGCTCAGGTGTGAACGCTTGGGTATCCCAAAATGGGACTGTCGGATAGCTGGTGTACCTGGGGCCTGGTGTATTGTATTTTTGAATAAGTGTGTTCTGCGACATGGTTTTGCTTTGTCGCAAAGATGTTTAGTTGGCCGGCTGACGCGACTGACATATGTCAGAAAATGTAATGGAAAGGCTCATCATTTTGTACGGGCAGAGAAGGCAATGGAATAAAAAATAGCAGAATAAGCGTATAGCTGAGGTTATAAAAGAAAAACCCTTATATTGAAGATATAAGGGTTTGACTTTGTAGCGAGAGGGAGAATTGAACTCCCGACCTCAGGGTTATGAATCCTGCGCTCTAACCATCTGAGCTACCTCGCCAAATGGGAGTGCAAAAATAGGCATAAAGTTGCGCTTAATACAAGCGTTTTAGTTGACAATTGGCAGGGAGTTTTTAAATTAATGGTTACTTTAAATCGTACTTAACTATTGGCCCATGAGCAAGCAAGTATTCAATGGCGAATATGAATTCAGCGCCTCCAAGAAAATGCTTTATCCATACATTAGTACAGCCAGTGGATTGTCCCAGTGGTTTGCTGATGATGTGAACATCAATAATGCCGACAAAACCTTCACATTCCTATGGGATGGGGATGAGAATAAGGCGCGCATGGTAGCCCAACGCACCAACTACTTGGTGAAGTTTGAGTTTATGGACGATGATGATGATCCCAATTATCTGGAATTTAAACTAGAGGTCAATGATCTTACCCAAGCAGTATTTTTTAGAATTACTGATTACTCTGACGTGGAAGACCTGCAAGAGGCTCAGGATATTTGGGATAACCTGATACATAATTTGAAGGAAATCGTCGGCGGCTAGTGAAAATTTTCAATCTTTGCCCACTGTTTTTGTCATTTGATCGTTAATGACAGAGTGACCGAGGTTGTATAATGAAGAAACTGGATAAGCTCATCCTGTCGTCCTTTTTTGGACCCTTTTTTCTCACTTTTTTTATTACCGTTTTTATTCTTCTGCTTCAGTTGATGCTGAAGTACTTCGATGATATAATTGGTAAGGGGCTTCCTGTACCCGTTCTCGCAGAATTTTTATTCTACTTCAGTGTTCGGATTACGCCGGATGCATTGCCCCTAGCTGTACTGCTCTCTTCATTGATGACCTTTGGCAATCTTGGAGAGCATTTTGAACTTTCGGCCATCAAGAGTGCCGGTATTTCACTGATTCGTGCCATACAGCCTATTTTTATTTTTTCAGTGCTATTGTCGGTGGGTGCTTATTACTCAAATAATTATATAGTACCTGCGGCTAACCTTAAGGCACTAAGCCTTCTATACGACATCAAGCAGAAAAAGCCATCTCTAGACCTTAAAGAAGGTGCGTTTTATGATGGTATCCCTAACTACAGTATCAAGGCTAACAAGAAGCTGGATGATATTACACTAAAAGACGTGATCATATACGATCATACGTCTGGACAAGGCAACAATCGTGTAATCTATGCTGACTCGAGTCGCATGTACACTTACATGAATGAAAAGTATTTGGTCTTTGAGCTATTTAACGGAAACCTGTATGAGGAATTCCCAAATACAGGCCAAAAGTCCAATGCATACGGCGCTGATCAGATTAACCAGTTCACTAGGAATGGTTACAAGGAGATGAAGATCGTATTTAGTCTCTCATCATTTGATTTAAAGCGAACGAAGGAAGATCTTTTTGCAGGCGACTATCGCATGAAGAGTATCGAATCTCTCGGTATAGACATTGACTCGCTATCTAAAGGCATGGATAAGGTGATGTTCAATATATATAAAACTGCCCCGGCCTTTTATGATAACCACCTCGCGGATAAGCTTGACCTACCGGAAAAGTATCTACAGTTTCAGGAAGCGATCGATGCAGAAAGAAAGACCAAGGTAGATTCGATGCAGAAAATTAGAGTGCCAGTCAGGCCTGATTCATCGCAAGAGAGATCAAGGCCTCAGATTATGCCCGTGACCAAAGTTGTCGAAAAAGCAGGTATGATCACTTTTTGGCAGGACGACAAAAAGACAGGAGACACGAAAGAAGAAAGAAAGCGCAAAAGGCAACTGCAGAAGCTGCCCGCCGATACTACCTGGCAAGGAGTGATAGCTGCCACTCAGGAACCTTTCAATAAGGTGACTACCGATGAACGGAAGAAGAGTGTGATTCTCGACAATGCCTTAAGATCAGCACGCAATGTAAGGTCCACAGTGAGTAGTAGCACAGCTCGGTTGGTAACTATGGAGCGAGAGTCTGATAAGAATGCTACCGAGATGTACAGAAAATACGCTCAGGCAGCTGCATGCTTCACCATGTTCCTGATAGGTGCTCCATTAGGCGCGATCATCAAAAAGGGAGGGCTTGGCGTGCCGGTGATCATCTCAATATTCTTCTACATCCTTTACTATGTACTCAATATCTTGAGCATTAAGTGGGCTCGGGAGGACTTGGTGCCACCATTAACCGCGGCATGGATTTCCAATATGGTCTTATTTCCGGTAGGGCTCTTCTTCCTTAGACAAGCTAGGAAAGATGCCAGGCTGTTTGATACCGACTTCTACTTGGTGATTTTGGATAAAGTCAAAGTAGCACTGAAGCGTTAGAATTAGATTATATAATTGGCATGGTTGTGCTTTCATGACCGTCATTCGATGATTCCTAAGTTTGATTAAGGTTTTGGTTAGAGTAGAATACTACCTACCTTTGCGTTTTCAAATTTTAGAAACTTATTCATTAACTAAGCATGTATTTAACGCAAGAAGTCAAAACTGATTTGTTCGAGAATCATGGTCGGTTAAGGTCAAAGACAGATACTGGCTCACCTGAGTCACAGATTGCACTCTTTACCTTCCGAATCATTCACCTTACAAATCACCTCAAAACAAACAAGAAAGATCACTCTTCACGAAAGGGCCTTTTGAAATTGGTAGGTAAGAGAAGGAGACTACTCAGCTATCTCCAAAAGATTGATATCGAAAGATATCGAGCGATTATCGCGGAACTGAAATTAAGAAAGTAATAACAGAAATAGGGATTCAAAGGGAATCCCTTTTCTTTTTATACTCAACGTGGGTATGAAAAGGGAGAACAGATTTAAATGCTAACAAATTTTCAAACAAAGAAATTTAATCTGCCTGATGGGCGGGAAATCACAATGGAAACGGGCAAGCTTGCCAAGCAAGCTGATGGTTCCGTAATGGTGAGAATGGGCAATGCCATGCTCTTGGCTACCGTGGTGTCTAGTAAAGACGCCAAAGAGGGAGTTGACTTCTTACCAATGTCTGTTGATTATCAAGAAAAATTTGCAGCCAACGGAAAAATACCTGGTGGCTTCCTAAAAAGAGAAGGTAGACTCTCGGATTACGAGATTCTTATATGCAGATTAGTAGATAGAGTGATCAGGCCATTGATGCCTAGCGACTATCATGCTGACATGCAAGTGGCTATCTCTATGATTAGTGCGGATCCTGACGTATTACCTGATGCATTAGCTGCATTTGCCGCTTCAGCAGCGATCGCAGTGTCTGACATTCCATTTGGAGGCCCTATCGCTGAAGCAAGAGTTGCCAAAGTTGGTGACCAGTATGTAATCAATCCTACACCCACGCAGCTTGCAGAGGCCACTCTTGAGTTGATGGTTGGTGCGACTATGGATAACATCTCCATGGTAGAGGGTGAAGCGAAGGAAGCTTCAGAAGCAGAGATGCTTGAGGCGATGAAAGTAGCTCATGATGCCATCAAGGTGATGTGTCAGGCGCAGCTTGACCTAGCGGAAATGTTTGGTGCTGGTGAGAAGCGCGAGTATTCTCATGAGACGCATGATCTTGATCTTAAAGAAGAAATCAAAGCTGCCGTATATGACAAGGTATATCAAGTAGCTAGTGAAGGTATTGCCAACAAGGCCCTTAGATCTGAGAAGTTTAAGGCAATCATCACAGAGTGGAAAGAGGCTCAGCCTGAAGACCGTGAGTTAGATGAGCGTTTGGTAAAGACCTACTACCATGATGTGGAGAAAGAAGCGATTAGAAATAGTGTGCTTGATCACAAGATCAGATTAGATGGTAGAAAGACAGATGAGATCAGACCTATATGGTCTGAGGTAGATTATCTTCCTACCGCTCACGGTTCTGCAGTATTCACACGTGGAGAGACCCAATCATTGACTTCTGTAACCTTGGGTACTAAGCTTGACGAGCAGATGATTGATGGTGCTATCCATTCTGGATACAATAAGTTTATACTACACTACAACTTCCCTGCATTCTCTACTGGAGAAGTAAGACCTAATAGAGGTCCTGGTAGACGTGAAGTTGGACATGGTAACCTTGCGATGAGAGCATTGAAAAACATGCTTCCCTCAGATGAGGACAATCCATATACAATCAGAATAGTATCTGACATACTTGAGTCGAACGGTTCTTCCTCTATGGCAACTGTTTGTGCTGGTTCTCTAGCGCTCATGGATGCAGGTGTGCCTTTGAAGAAACCTGTTTCAGGTATTGCCATGGGTATGATCTCAGATGCTGAAACTAAGAAGTACGCTATTCTTTCGGATATCCTTGGAGATGAAGATCACCTAGGTGATATGGACTTCAAAGTAACCGGCACGAAGGATGGTATCACAGCTTGTCAGATGGATATCAAGATTGATGGTCTGTCATACGATTTGCTTGCAGAAGCACTTGAGCAGGCTCGAAAGGGTAGAATGCATATTCTTGATAAGATCACCGAGACACTTGCTGAACCAAGAGCTGAACTCAAGCCGAATGCACCTAGATCGCACAAATTGATCATAGATAGAGACATGATCGGGCCACTAATCGGTCCTGGTGGAAAAGTGGTACAGGAAATTCAGAAGTCTACAGGTGCTACTGTGGTGATTGAGGAAACGGAAAAAGGCGGTCAAGTAAGTGTCTTTGCTGTTAACCAAGACGCTATGGACGATGCACTTGGTAGAATCAAGGCTATCGTAGCTGTACCTGAGGTCGGTGAGGTCTATGAAGGTAAGGTCAAGTCGATCATGCCATTCGGAGCTTTTATTGAATTCATGCCAAGTAAGGACGGTCTATTACACATCTCAGAGATCAAATGGGAACGTGTAGAGAAGATGGACGGTATCTTAGAAGTCGGTGAGACAGTCAAAGTAAAGCTTATCGAAGTAGACAAGAAGACTGGCAAATTCAGACTATCCAGAAAAGTACTTTTACCTAAGCCTGAGAAAAAATCTGAGGACAGTTAGGAAAAAAATAGCTGGGTTGTTTAATTTTCTACAATATTAATATTCTGTGAATTAATTGATTCACAGAATATTAATACGATTGCTGACGAGAAACCTAATCCTAGCTGAATGAGACAACTTAAAATCAGTAAGCAGATCACCAATAGAGAAAGTCAATCACTTGACAAGTATCTACAGGAGATCGGAAGAGTTGATTTGCTTACGGCTGAGGAAGAAGTCGATTTAGCTCAGAGGATTAAACAAGGGGATCATCTGGCACTTGAGAAACTTACTAAGGCCAATCTTAGGTTTGTAGTTTCTGTGGCAAAGCAATATCAAAATCAGGGCCTCACGCTTGGAGACCTAATAAATGAAGGAAACCTCGGGCTTATTAAAGCGGCACAACGCTTTGATGAGACCCGAGGTTTTAAGTTTATATCCTATGCAGTATGGTGGATCCGACAGTCGATCCTGCAGGCGCTTGCGGAGCAGTCGCGAATTGTACGTCTGCCGCTGAACAGAGTAGGATCGCTCAATAAGATTTCAAAGACCTTTAGTGAGCTAGAGCAAAAGTATGAAAGAGAGCCTTCTCCGGATGAGATGGCCGAATTTCTAGAGATAGCGACCAGCGAGGTACTCGACACCATGAAGATTTCCGGTCGGCATATCTCCATGGACGCTCCCTTTGCCAATGGTGAGGAAAATAGTCTTCTTGACGTGCTCGAAAATGAGACGGAGGTCACTCCAGACAACATGCTGATGACCGACTCTCTCAGGAGAGAGGTACAGAGAGCCTTGTCAACGCTTACACAAAGGGAAGCTGATGTCGTAGCACTTTATTTTGGCTTGAATGGTGAGCAGCCATTGACTTTGGAAGAAATTGGTGAAAAATTCGGTTTAACTAGAGAAAGAGTAAGACAAATAAAAGAGAAGGCGATAAGAAGGTTGCGACATACCTCTAGGAGCAAATCTTTGAAACCCTACTTGGGATAAAGAATATGACATGTGCACGACAAAAGGTCTCCTGAAATGAGACCTTTTTTAGTTTAATTCAGTTTAACCCTTAGTTAGCGATTTGTTAATTTAGCGACCTCCTCTGAGAGGTCTTAGCAGAAAGAAATTATGGAAAAAGTACAAGTATTAATCATCGGTTCTGGCCCGGCGGGATATACTGCTGCCATCTACGCATCGAGAGCTGGTTTGAAGCCCGTATTGTATCAAGGTGGGCAACCTGGAGGACAGTTAACCATCACAAATGATGTGGAAAACTATCCAGGCTATCCTGATGGAGTGATGGGGCCTCAGATGATGACCGAATTTCAGAAACAAGCTGAACGGTTTGGAGCCGATATCCGATATGGATTAGTCACTTCTGTTGACTTTTCATCTTATCCGTTGAAGGCGACTGTCGATGAGAAGCACGAGATAGAGGCAGAGTCTGTGATTATATCGACTGGCGCTAGCGCAAAATGGCTAGGGCTGGAGTCAGAGGAGCGACTCAATGGCAAGGGGGTTTCCGCCTGCGCTGTTTGTGATGGCTTCTTCTTCAAGGGACAGGATGTAGTGATTGTTGGAGCCGGAGATACTGCGGCAGAAGAAGCGAGCTACCTATCCAACCTTGTGAATAAGGTATACATGGTGGTCAGAAGGGATGAGATGAGGGCTTCTAAAATCATGCAGAAGCGTGTGATGAGCAAAGAAAACATTGAGATACTCTGGAATACGCAAGTAGAAGAAGTACTGGGTGCTGAGGAAGTTGAGGCCGTGAGAGTCTTCAACAACCAGACCGATGAAAAGACTGAGTTGAAAGTCCAAGGCTTGTTTGTCGCTATTGGACACCAGCCAAATACGGACATCTTCAAAGACTATCTTGAGATGGACGAAAGCGGCTATATTAAGACGATACCTGGCACTAGCAAAACGAACATAGAAGGAGTTTTCGCAACAGGAGATGCACAGGACCATGTCTATCGCCAGGCGGTTACAGCTGCTGGTACGGGATGTATGGGAGCTCTTGATGCTGAGCGCTTCCTTGCTGCAAAGGAGATGGAAGTTGCCTAAAGCGACCCAATAAGAAGTTATTTAATTTGCATGGCGGCCAGTTCTGAGATTTCAGATTGACCGCCTTTCTTTATTTCTAGACTAGCCCAAAATGAAACTTGATATTCTTGTGATTGCTGCTCATCCCGATGACGCTGAGTTATCAGCCGGAGGGACCATTATCTCCAATATTGCTAAGGGTAGGAAGGTGGGTATTGTTGACCTCACTAGAGGAGAGATGGGCACACGTGGTACACCAGAGATCAGATTGAACGAGGCAGCCTCTGCGGGTGAACTCATGGGAGTATCTGTAAGGGACAATTTGGAATTTGAAGATGCCTTTTTTTTAAATGATCGTGAACACCAATTGGCGATTGCAAAAAAAATAAGGACTTACCGACCCGATATCGTCATAGCCAATGCGGTATCTGATAGGCATCCAGATCATGGTAAGGGTTCTGCTTTGATATCTCAGGCTTGCTTTATCTCAGGCCTCAAACGAGTCGAGACAGCAGTTGATGGGGAGGTTCAGGAAGCATGGAGACCCAAGAATGTCTACCACATGATCCAAAGCAACTTCATCACCCCAGATTTTGTGGTTGACGTTTCTGATTATTGGGAGCAAAAGATGGACGCGGTGCGTGCGTACAAGTCGCAGTTCTTCGACCCAGATAGCAAAGAGCCTGAAACCTTCATCTCTACGCCAGCCTTTATGAATCTGATCGAATCTAGAGGAGTGGAGATGGGTCAGCCAGTTGGCTTTAAATATGCGGAAGGTTTTACTATCGAAAAGCGGATGGGAATCAAAGATCTATTCGAACTTTATTAGCCCGACCGTAACTGCTCAGATCTAAAAAAAGGCATGTGGTATGGTTAGGTACAGAATCGTTTATAGCCACGGGTTTCAAGCCGTGGATACCGGTACAGGTACGATCCTGTTTTGGCTTCATTTTTGCCATTTTCGGCAAGAATCATGACAAAACCTCTCTTAATCGAACATTTCAAATCTGAGTAGTTACCTCCGATCAAATTCCCGAAGTGCGAGTAATGCTGCGACCAAAGTGGCCGGTTGGCCTTTCTGAAAATGATTGTTAAAAAGCCAGGCTAAACCTTCAGCGATAGGCACCTTTGGCATGCTGTGTTCGCTGGCATAGTGCACATACTTCAGCACTTTGAGTCCATCGAAGTAGTTCCAAAATTGTTTTTTGAAGGACGAAGCATTGTTCGTACTCTTCTTTAGCTCGAGTATACTATTAAGCCCATTCTCGAGCTCAAGAAATAGACGAATGGTTGTCGGAAAACCATTGATTAAATCCTTGAGCTCACCTTCCGGTAGGTCAAAGAAATCATCAACTGAGTCGATGAAGAGTTTTAGGTCTTCAAAAACGTCTGGGTTGTAGATCTTATCAAGGGTGGAAGCATCTTCTGCCCATTTGCCTATAGCAGCCCCTGTACCGAAAGGAACTCTGCTGGATACTCTGCCTGATGGCCTGACGGTAGTGCTGTTAATCTCAGCATACCCACCCAGTGGTAGGAGCTTATGAATGAAGTAGAAATCCTCACCCGCCTTTCGTCGATTCATTCCACCACATTTCTGATAAGTCGAACTACGCACGGCCATGGATGACCCTATCGTCTGCACAGCCATTGGATAGCCAGTATACCTGAGCGCATCGATGTAGTATCTCAAATAGATTTCGTAGAGCACAATTCCTTCAGGATGGTCATCTTTCGCGCTTAGGTCTATAGCATGTTCGAAGTACAGCGAGGCACTTTTGGTCTCAGTATCCTTAAATGCCTTCCAAAGTGCTTCGAAATAATTGCTGTCTACAGTGCAATCCGCATCAAGACATACAATCGGACCATCTATAGCTGATAGGCCAAAGATCCTCACCGCATCATCCATACCGATCTTACGGGCAAGGCCCACACCGGCATGCTTGTGAGGTAGCTCAACCAGTTCGCTTTGAAAAAATATGCGGTCAGTACTAGTATGCTCGATCCATGTTTGGGACTGAGCCAATGTGGCCCTATTTCTAGTCTTAATTTGGTCATTTGACTTCTCACCATGATTGATAATAATGAGCACGCCTACTTGACAATCAGCTGGAACGATTGCTCGATTCAAGGAGTCGAGCGTCTCGATAAGTTCGGGTTCATCAAAGCAAGGAATCACCACCAGCATATCTGAGCCGGCTAGCGACTCTAGATCAAAGTAGCTTGAAGGGTAGGCGTACCGCTGCAGGTATAGGTTGTCTTTCAAGGAGAGAGTCTATGTGCTGACCAGCTATCACCTTTTTTGACAAACTCGATGCGGTCATGCAATCGACTAGGTCGCCCTTGCCAAAACTCTATCGTATGTGGCACTACTCTAAATCCACCCCAGAAATCCGGGAGTGGAATCTCACCGTCTTTAAACTTCCGCTTCATTTCCGCAAGCTTCATCTCGAGAATGCTTCTTGAGGTGATCACTTTACTTTGATGGGAAACCCAAGCACCAAGGCGACTTCCACTAGGGCGGCTCATGAAGTATTTGAGTGACTCCTTCTGACTTACTTTTTCAGCAGTACCCTGAATAATCACCTGGCGCTCAAGTGCATACCAGGGAAAAAGCAGACTCACACGAGCATTTGCACCGATTTGTTCCGCCTTGCGACTCTTATAGTTGGTATAAAATACAAAGCCCTTGTGATCAAAGGCTTTCAGTAGTACGGTTCGCTGAGTCGACTGACCATCCGCATCAGAGGTACTCACGACCATGGCATTGGGTTCCAGTATGTCTCCGCTTAGTGCCTGCCCGAACCAATCATCGAATTGATCGATAGGATTTTCTTTGACACTATCCAGATCAAGCGCAGCTTGCTGGTATTCTTTTCTCAAATCGGCGATATTGCTCATCAATAGATGTTATTGTACTCAGTTCTGTTTTCCGCAGGAGCTTTCTCGCTTCCTACCGGAATAACCGAATTGTGAAGACATAGGTTGTTTATTTGATCATAATAGAAGGGACGAATTTATGCAATTCAGGCTGGATTTGGCGGTAGCTAGTAGTCAAGAATGGGTGGATACAGTCATGGGTGACTTTGATGAGTTTTTGAAAGATCATGCCAACTGTGAGCGTAAAGCCTCGTCGATGGCCTTGAGTTTTGTGGCTAAGTACCCGGATCGGGTGGAAATCATCCCAGAGTTAATTGATACGGCAGTGGAGGAGTTGGAGCATTTTCGACAGGTTTATGAGCTGATGGAGCAACGAAAGATACAATTGCCACATTCTATTGGTCAGGATCTTTACGTCAAGGCATTGGTTGACAACTGCCGCTCTGGTCGTACAGAGAGGTTCATGGATCGGTTGCTACTTGCTTCCGTAGTGGAGACGAGAGGAGCGGAGCGGTTTAGGTTAGTCGCTGAAGCTCAGACCGAAACGGATCTAAAGAAGTTTTATAAGGAACTGTGGGTCTCAGAAGCGCGCCACGGAGAAGTATTTGTACATATGGCACTTAGATACTTTGATGAGCAGGAGGTCTACGCCAGGCTAGCAGAGATCAACGAATTTGAGGGAAGCATCATCAGCCAGTTACCACTAAAGCCTGCATTGCACTAATGAAAGAAATTGACTACTTCGATATAAGAAATTCAGCACCTCCAGAGAGAGGAGATTTGCTGATTTCTGAGCCTTATTTACCTGATCCCAATTTTGAGCGTTCCGTGATCTATCTCTGTGAGCATGATGAGAATGGCACATTTGGCTTTGTGCTTAATAAGCCATCATTACTCAATTTTGATGAGGTCATTGAGGATGTACAGGACTTTACCGAGCTGCTGATGATCGGCGGACCTGTTGAACAGCAAACCTTACATTTCTTGCATAGAAACCCCACTATAATGGAGAGTGGAAAGCTCATCCAAAATGGTATTTTCTGGGGAGGAGACTTTGATCGTTTATTATCATCAATACAAAATAAGGTGATTAATCCGGCGGACTTCAGATTCTTCATAGGCTACTCTGGCTGGTCAGAGGGACAGTTAATGCAGGAACTGGAAGCCAAATCATGGATTATCTATAAGGGAGCCACTGCCGCTCAAGTGTTTGATACTGACCCTGACGTACTTTGGAGAGATGTGCTGAAGGAAATGGGCGGTAAGTATAAGATGTTGTCCAACTATCCGACAGACCCGCGATTAAACTAGGATATTTATTAGCTTTGAATAGCATAAATGCGAAAGCAAGAAGATGGAAATAGAGCGCAAAGATGCTGATGAGTCAAAAAATGAGACTGCATCAGAGATCGTTCAGCAAAAGGCTGAATTAACAAATGAAGAAACCACAGAGCCAACTGACAAGTCGGAGGAGCACCTACCGGAATCAAGTGATCCGGCTGAGACTGAGCCAACAACTACAGAAGAGGTAGCTGACTCTGCTCAGGAAGATGTATCAAATCCTGTAAGCACAGAAGAACCCGCTTTGGAGGAGATGAAAGTCAAAGAACCGGAACTTTCAGCGCCTCCAGCACCAACCACTGTCTCCACCGAGAAGGGCCTACCGGAATCAACGGATGCCGTAAAAACTGAAATCGTTGCTACATCCGAATTAGCCGACGTTACGAACATTGAGGAGCCAACTTCAACAACTACTGAGGACACTACATCTATAGCGGAAGAAAATAAAGCGCCTGACACACCCGCTGCTTCAGAACAAGTTTCTGTTCCCGTGGAAGCAGTCAAATCAGAAGAAACTAAGACCGATCCCGACCAAAAAGAAGCGACGACCTCCGACGAACTTGCTCCCAGCGAGACTTCCACTGAGACCCCAATTGCGGTAGCGGATACGGAAACAGTAACGGCGGAAGCTGCAGCAAGCCCTGAAGAAAAGAAAGAAGAATCCAAGTCAGAAGAAGAACCTAAGAGTGGCGATCAATTCGACGGTGTAGCTTTTGACAAGCTGACCAAGGAGGAATTACTCAAGACCGCTGCTGAGTTGTCGGAGCTAAGCGATCCACGCCGAGCCGAAGGTATTTCAAGAGATGTAAAGAATGCTTTTGATGCGATTTTTGGTAAGGAGAGAGCAGAGGCATTAGAGAAGTTTACCGCAGAAGGCGGTGAAACGTCGGACTTTGAATACAAGCATGATCCTGATGCTGAGAAGTTCGAGGGATACCTAAAAACCATTAGAGAGCGTAAGGCCAAGTACTACCACGAACTTGAGAAACAAAAGGACTCCAACCTGGAAAGAAAGAACGAATTGCTTGAAAAGCTAAGGCACATCGTCGATAGTGAGGAGAGCACAACGTCTATCAATATATTAAAGACGCTACAGGCCGAGTGGAAATCTATTGGGCCAGTGCCAGGAGCTCAGAACAAAACACTTTGGGCGAACTACAATGCTTTAATTGATCGGTTCTATGACAATAGAAGTATCTATTTTGAGCTGAAAGAACTTGATCGTAAGAAGAACCTTGATGCTAAGCTAGAGCTTTGTGACAAGGCAGAGAAGCTTGACGAAGAGACGAACATCAAGGAGGCTGTAAAGGTGCTTAATGAGCTTCACGAGGAGTTTAAGCATATTGGGCCTGTACCTAAGGATGACCAAGAGGAGCTATGGCAGAGATTTAAAGCCGCTTCTGATAAGATATATGTGAAGAGAAAAGGCTTTGTCGATCAACTGAAGACGGAGCTTAAGGAAAACATGACAAGGAAGCTCGCGCTAGGTGATGAAGCTACCGCGCTGTTGTCATTTGATTCCGATAGGATCAATGAGTGGAACGACAAGACCAAAGAACTACTCGAGCTGCAGAAGAAATGGGAGAGCATAGGCGGTCTTCCACGAGAGCATGCTAAAGAAGTGAACAAGAAGTTCTGGGCGGCTTTCAAGGGCTTCTTCGCCAATAAGAATAAATTCTTCAAGCAGCTGGAGTCTATGCGGGATGAAAATCTTGTGAAGAAAGAAGCTTTGGTTGCTCAAGCGGAGGCATTGATAGCGTCTACCGATTGGAATGCGACCGCTGAGGAGTTCAAAAAACTTCAAAATCAGTGGAAAGAGATTGGACCTGTGCCTGAGAAGACACGGAATGAGATCTATAAGAAATTTAAGGCGGCCGGAGATGCATTCTTCAATAAGAGGAGGGAGCAGAATAAAGGCGCTGACAAGGAGTTTGAAGGAAACCTTAAGTTGAAGCAAGACATATGTGATAAGCTGGAAGCACTCGCTAAGTCAGATAGTCTGGACCAAGAAGAAGTATTCAAGCTGCAGAATGACTTTGGTCAAATCGGGTTTGTTCCGAGGAACGCGATCAAGAAGATTCAAAAGCGATATGATCTTGCACTAGAAAGCGTCATGAAGGGCGCTGATATGAGCGAGGAGGAGATGAGTTCCTTCAAAGCCAATTTGTCTGTCAATAAGCTCAAAGGTGGCCCCAATGGTGATCGTAGACTTGACAGAAAGGAACAAGGCGTCAGAAGAAGAATCACCCAGCTCGAGTCAGATCTCAACACCTGGAGAACCAACATGGAGTTCTTCGCGTCCTCAGCCAAAGCGGATAAACTGAAGGATCAAGTCGAAGGAAGAATCAATGAGGCGCAGGCAGAATTAGACGCTTTGAAGGCCGAGTTGAGGGTAATTAGAAATAGTTGATATTTTTCTAATCTAGGTTTTGCAAAAGACCAAAACTCGTATAGTTTTGCCATCCCAAAATGAGGCCTCTTTAGCTCAGCTGGTAGAGCAACTGACTTGTAATCAGTAGGTCGCTGGTTCGATCCCGGCAAGAGGCTCTTGATAATCAGGCAGTTACATTTTATGTGACTGCCTTTTTTTATGTTCCCGCGCGTTATCCGCGCGTTTTTCCCAGAGAATATTTACCACTCCCAATTCCCAAAAGCGGTGGATACACGCGTACAGGCGCATTCTCAAACAATTATTGTTATGGAAATTATCGTAGAGGTGATTTTCATAAATTAGATATGATCTCACATTCCTGAATAAATGTCTTTCCAAGCATAGTGAACTCGTAACGTGAGCGTTGAATGTGCTTGAAAAATCTTGCCTTACCACTTGTGTTAGGTGGCCTTATCGATATAAGACCAAGGCGAACGAAATTATCTATTACGATCTGAGCTGAAGATTTTGCTTTAATATCCATTTGATCCGAGTTATCAGGATCAAGCAATTTCACTATGGTACCTCTATCAAAGTATGAAACTCCAGAGTTGTTCGTGACACGCTTAGCCAAACTACTCATAACAAGAGCCTCATGAGAGGACATTTCGCTCAGTATTTTAGATAGAACATGATGATAATCTATCTGATTGTCACTGTCTGTGGCATTGGCTAACAAAGATGCCCACATGTCTACAAGTCGGGGTTCTTCTTCGTAAGACGCATGATTGAGCATGCTGGCAATGGTCTTAAGTGGAATTTGTCGGGGGCTAATTCCTCGATCTCGGTGTTTCTTTTTAACCTTCTGGACTAAGCGTAATTGATTTTGATATCGCAATACTTTGACCTGATCGCCAAGTATGCCTCCTAGCTCTTCTAATGATGGCTTGATTAAATAGTCCAGATAAGAGAATGCCTTGTTTACTAAAGACTTCATGATGGTAGCTGTTAGCTCTGAGCTTAAATTTAATTCCTAACTAGGCAGTTCAAAACAAGGAACAACCTAAATGTCTATTTCTGTGAGCTAGGTGGTGTTCACTAACCGTTAGTTGAGAAAAACAGCAAAAACGTGAGTGCTTCAAGTACCTACTTTCGAATGAAACTGATAGTATATTAAGAAAAATTGTTGATACTAATCTCTGTAGCCGTCGGGTGTTATGAGAAGATGTGTGGATTATGTGAGGAATGGAACGATTATGGCAGAATTTATACGTTTAAAAAGATGATGAATATCATGAAAATTAGCTTTTTGTTATCTAGCTTTACACAAGCTAATAGAGAGATCATTTTTACACACTTAAACGCTATCATTAAAAATGAGAACTCTAGTATGCTGTTTTTTAAGCTGGATCTTGACTTACCCAGTGTTTGCTCAGGATCAGGAAAAGTTAAGTATCAACGATGTAAAGCCCGTTGATTATGAGTGTGGGACTATAGCGTCCCCAGAAGAATTGGAAGCCATCAATAAGAGAGACTACGTTGGGAACAATAAGGTACTCCTGACGGTGCTTCGTGAGCATGGTTTCAGTATGCCAGATGATTACTTCGATCAACTGGACAACATGGGTCTTTACAATGGAAAAGAGCTACTCCTTAGTGAAGTTAAGGGAGATCTTGGACTAAGACCCGGAGAGGAGCTATTAGACGAACAAACTGTTGTTAGTGCTATAGCAGCCACAGGAGGAACAGTCTATTACTTTCCTGTCAAATTCTGGATTCACAGAAACAGTGCGTTACAAGATGGCGTTTCGTTATCTGAGCTAACTGATCGACTAGTTAAAGCTCAAAAGATCTTTTGGGACAATGGTTTGCCAATTCAGTTTTACGTCAAGTGTAATATTCAATACATTAATAATAGCCCATACTTTGATATTGCTGATGATAATGAGGCTGACGCCATGTTTGGAGGTACTTACAGAGACAACAATGCCTTGAATATCCATGGAGTCAGAACAGCTCATAAAACCGGACAAGCTGATGGTATTCCTAGCAAGGCATGTTTCATAAGACAAGGAACGAGTAATACATTGTTGGCCCATGAGTTAGGGCATAATTTCGGACTACAGCACACGCACGTGAATATGGGAATTAGTTCAGCTGACAATGGCGGAGCTGGTAATTGTGAACAGGAACCTGTTAGTCGTACTATGCTGCAAGGTTTTTCATGTAGCCCAGTTAACTACAACAAAAAGAAGTGTGAAGTCAATGGGGATAAACTATGTGATACACCAGGAGACCCAAATATCGAGGGTATTACTGTGAATGGGAGTTGTCAATTAACTGGAGCTGTAGGTACAGATAACTGGGGCGTAACATGGACACCAATGGTGACGAACGTGATGAGTTATGCCAATAGTTGGACTTGTGCCGATGTATTTACTTACGGACAGAAAGCCATAATACTATCGGAGATAAACAAAAGTCTGTTCAGCTTCAAGTCGACTTCTGCCAGCGGTAGTATTTCAGGCCCGTCCAAGATTTGTCCAAACCAGTATTATACATTCAGTACAAGTATTTCCAGTGGATCACCATTTGATTATGAATGGTTAATCCCATCTGGCTGGAATATTATTGGTCAAGGATCGAGTAGTGTTTCCATTCGAGCCAGTGGAGCCACTTACGGAGAGTACGTCCAGGTAATGCCTCTATGTGGTGGATCTGTATCAAGAAAATATGTTGAGGTCGATGATAAGACAATAGCAATCACTGGACCATCACAAGTGCCGAATGAGTCATATCCGAGAAACTATTCTTACTATACAGAGTACTATTCAGGCGCATCTTACACATGGTCAGCACCTCCAGGATGGTCAGTGACCAGCGGGCAAGGGACATTCTCTGCAAGCCTTCGAGCACCGGCCTTCCCAAGTCCTGGTTACGTATCGGTTACCGTCAATAATATTTGTGGTACTGTAGTCTCAAAGAGTAAATATGTATCCATTGGCGGCAGCGGTACACCACCTCTTCTAGTAGCTCACGGTAATGAGAGATTGTTTGCACCGAATCCAGTTGACGCAGAGTTGAAACTGGTTCAGGCAGATGAGGGGTTTATGGTAACCAATGTTATCATGGTAAGTCTATCTTCTGGTGAGCAAGTTTTTAATGTTGACGTAATTAAGTCTGGAGAGTCCTTAAATGTGGCAGGATTAAAAGAAGGATACTATATCATTCGTTATTTATTAAATGGGGAGCTTGTTGAACAAACTATTATCAAACGATAAATGAGAGTTGTCACTATTTTCGTTTCATTAATTCTTGCCACAATCTTTATTGGGTGTGCAGATGATGAATGTGCTGATAGCAGTGGTGGCGGTGTATCCTTTCCTGTATTTTACAATTTTTTAGAAGGAGATCAGGACTATTTCTCTAGTCCTGATCATTCTATTGATCAACTGTCGTTTAGATCGGAAAGTCAAGCAATAGAATTTGAGGGATTTGCTATTCGAGAGATCAACAATACCGTCTTTGTGGGGATTGATTTTGCGTTTTTGACGAATCATCCTGCCTATATCAGGTATTTCTTGGATTTTGGAAATGGTGATGTAGATACATTAGAGTTTCAAAATGTAGAGATATTGAGAGGGCTTACAGGAAACCTTAACTGTGTTGAAGGTAGAGTAAGCTTCATATTTAACGGTGATACAATTGGCTTTTGGGATTTTGATGAAGACACAAACCTATCAAGAACCCTAGCCAATCTCAATTCACTTAATCTAGAGGAAGAAGTAGAGCCTATTTCATTCTCAATCCAGAAATGAAAGTCTCTCGGCCAATCAATAATAGATTTCAAAGGTTCTTTAGCCTAGATGAGACTTGGTTGGTACCGATCTAAAGACAAGGCTTGAGAGATATTTTGCAACCACAGTTGATTTAGGGTAGGATCAGGACTGGAAAAAATCGAACCCTCTAAAGAATATGATTGAAAAAATTCTCATAAAAGATGTTGCTAGCTATGATCCTGAAGAAGGCGTTGAGCTTGTTGATTTAAAAAAGTTAAACTTCTTTTTTGGCGCAAATGGTTCTGGTAAATCGACAATAGCAAAATATCTCTCAAATCTTTGTCTTTCAGAAGCAGAAAGAGATAATGCCTTTCGTAAGTGTTCGGAAAATGGGTACGATCCTGTTAGTCATCAGATATTGGTATTTGATGAGAATTTCACAGAAAACAACTTTAATAGAAATGCTCTTTTAAAAGGGGTTTTTTCGCTCAATAGCGCAAACGAAACTATTGATCAGAAGATTTCCGATGAAGAGTCCCTGATTCAATCATTCAAGAAGAGTATAGAGAAAAAGCATCAGGTAATTTCTTCGATACAAGATGACCGGTCTACAAAGGAAAAATCACTTTTAGAATTTTGTTGGAGTAAGCGAGATACTTTTTCCACGTTTTCAAAAATATCTCTAGCTCATTCAGGAAGTAAGACTGGACACCTAAATAACCTCAAGAAAATCTTAGAGAGGCCAATTCAGGAAGTAGCTTCAATAGAACAATTAACGAATAGATACAGTCAGCTTTATGAAAGTGAAATAATAGAAATTACCGCATCAATAGATATAAACCAATACAAAAACATACGTCGATTAGAACGTGAATTAAAGAGCCTTTTAAATGAAATTATTATTGGTAATGAAGATGTTGATATCGCCTCGCTAATCAAATCATTGAATGCAAGAAGATGGGTTGAAGAAGGTCTGTATTTTTTGGAAAAATCAAATGGCACGTGCCCGTTTTGCCAACGACAAACGATTGATGATGAACTCAGGAAGCAATTTTCGGAGTTTTTTGATGATACGTACACTGAAAAAATCAATCATATAAAATTGCTTCTTAAGCAATATCGAGAGTCAACAGAGGGCTTTCGAGCAAACATTCTCTTTCTCCAAGGGAGTCATAACCCAAGCAATTCTGTTTCAAATGTTTACATTGGATTGCAAGCGCACTTCGAAAAGAACATTAAGATAATTGAGGACAAATTAAAAAATGGCAATGAAAGGAAGAGTCTTGTTTCTTTATCTTCTTTTAAGGATGAACTGTCATTAATACTTAAATCTATAAAAGAGGTGAATGCCTTATACTCTGAGCTTGATACCAATAAGAAGAAACTAATTTCTGGCATTTGGATTTTTATCGCTGATACGTGTCGATCTCGTATTGATGAATTTGCATCAAGAGATGTGAAATATAATCGTATAAGGGTTTTGGTCGGAGAATTGATCGAAAGCTATAATCGAAGAGATCTTTCCGCAAGAGAAAATATTGAAAGACTGAGAAGTCAAACAGTTAATACGAAAGAAGCTGTTGATAACATCAATGTTATTCTTAAAAACTCTGGCTTTGAAAGTTTTGAGATAGACGAGAAAGAAGTCATCAACGATATTTCACAGTATTATCTCAAGAGACCAAACAGTACTAGCAAAGAACCCATTTTCAAAAGCTTAAGTGAAGGAGAAAAGAGCTTTATTTCATTCTTATACTTTTTCCAACTTTGTATCGGAACGGACGACATTCAAAGTAATGGAACAAAGAAAAAGATTATTGTCATTGATGACCCTGTATCAAGCTTAGATAGTCAGGCACTTTTCGTAGTATCTACTCTTATACACCAGCTTATTTTGAGAAAAGGCGATGACTCAAGGTCTGATCGAAAATCATTCAAAAATAAGGCTATTTCCCAAGTCTTAATTTTTACTCATAACTTGTATTTCTACAAAGAAGTGTCATTTGATAGGCGCCCAATGTGTACAGATTATTGGCACTATAAAGTGGAAAAAATCAATAGTAAGACGTTTATTTCCGGTCAGTATAATAAAGTGGTTTTAGACGATTACACCATGCTATGGCAAACGTTAAAGGAATTAAAAGATAATCTACCCATTGACTCAGCTTTAAATGTTGCTATTGCTAATACTATGAGACGAGTAATTGAAAGTTACGTTTACTTTTTAGGGTTAGGAAAAGACTCATGGGGATCTCTTTTGAATGAAGATCAAAGTAGCCCTCATTACTACGTTAAGTATGCTTTTATATCGTCAATTAACGACGAGAGCCATAAAGTAACTGCAATGGATGCCGTTTACTATCAAAAAATATCCAATGAACGGCCACAAATTTTGTTTAGTGTGTTCATGGATATTTTCAAAGTCATTGGTAAAGATCATTATGAGAAAATGATGGAAGAGGAGATTCTGGAGGTTCCAGCCTTAGCTTGAAATAGAATTTAGTGAGCATTTATGAGCAATAAAAACCAAATCAACTGCCCTAATTGTGGAACTTCTATTGATGTTCAAGATATCCTTGCGCATCAGCTGGAAGACGAAATCAAGCTAAAATATCAGGCTCAGCTATCAGAAGAGCGTCAAAAATTTCAGTCGGAACACGATCGGTTAAAGCAAGAAAAAGCTGACTTTGAAGATAAGAAACGCAAAGAAAATGAACTTTTTCAGGAGCGATTTGACAAGCAGATTGCTCAGGAGAAAAAGCTACTGGAAGAGAAGCTAAAAGCCAAGGTTTTAGAAGAGCAATCCGACCAGTTTGAGTCCTTGCAAAAAGAGCTTAAGGAAAAATCTGAGCAGGTCAGAGAACTTAACCGCTCTAAAGCAGAGATTGAAAGACTTAAGCGCGAAAAAGAAGAGATAAAAGAAGCCATCGAAGCGGAGAGTCAGAAAAAACTGAATGAGCTTATTCAGACAGAAAAAGATAAAATCCGTAAAGCGGAGGAAGACAGAACCGAATTAAAGGTTAGAGAGCTTGAAAAGAAGCTTGAAGATCAAAAGAAACTCACAGCTGAAATGCAACGCAAGCATGAGCAAGGTTCTATGCAACTTCAGGGAGAAGTCCAAGAATTAGCGATTGAAGAGTGGCTTGCTTCTCATTTTCCTCTTGATACCATTGATGAAGTTAAAAAAGGTGCCAGAGGCGCTGATTGTTTGCAAATAGTCAATACCAGAACCCGCCAAAACTGCGGGAAAATCTATTACGAAAGTAAGCGTACCAAGGATTTTCAAAGTGGATGGATTGAAAAATTTAAATCAGATATGCGAGAAAAAGGCGCTGATATTGGTGTATTAGTGTCCGAAGCTATGCCTGCAGACATGGATCGCATGGGGTTGAGAGATGGTGTTTGGGTTTGTAGCTACGATGAATTCAAGGGCTTGTGTAGTGTGTTAAGAGAATCCGTGATTCAACTAAGCATGGCCATCACCTCGCAAGAAAACAGAGGCGATAAAATGCACATGCTTTATGATTATCTAACAAGTAATACTTTTAGTATGCAAGTAGAAGCAATTGTTGAAGGTTTTTCAAGTATGAAAACTGCACTAGAAAGTGAAAAACGATCTATGCAACGTATCTGGAAAGAAAGAGAAAAGCAGATAGAAAAAGTGATTACAAATACTATTGATATGTATGGTTCTATCAAAGGTATTGCAGGAAGTGCAGTTCAATCAGTAAAAGCTTTGGAGTTAGATGATCAATCGTTAGACGAATCAGATAAAAATGAAGGTTTAAACTAATTGAAATGCTACAATTGCTATGCTTAGCATATAATAGCTAGAGAAAAAACTGATAGAATTGTTGAAGCAAAAAGACAAAATGGCGTGGTGTTAGCTTCATGTTGAAAGCTTTAGCTTTTATAATGAAGCTAACACCACTCTATATTTTAAAGTTCCACTTTCTAAATCAAAAGATGAAACGTCCAGTTTTTTAATTAATAAACTGGACAAAGTGGATGTCTTAGGGTATCCTTGTATCCATGAAAATATCAGAGTACATAGCAAATAAAATAGATCGACTTCCTAAAGGCTATGTGTTCACCTATGAGGATTTTATTGATGAGGTGGATGGCAAGGAAGCTGTTATCAAAGCCCTCAACAGAATGGCTGAGACTGGTAAGATCAGCAAGCTTTCTAAAGGCAAATACTACAAGCCCGAAAAAACAACCTTTGGTGAATTAGCGCCACCACAATATCAGGTGGTTAAAGACTTGCTAGAAGACAATGGAAAAGTAATCGGCTACCTCACAGGCTTGAGTGTCTATAGTCAGCTAGGCTTAACCACCCAGGTTGGCAACCAAATTCAGATAGGTAAAAATGAAGTACGTCCTTCTTTTAAACGAGAGCGGTACATCATTGCATTTATTCGTCAACGCAACACGATTACTCGAGAGAATATCCCTTTACTGCAACTGCTCGATGCACTCCGCTATATCAAAAAAATACCGGATACTACTCCGGTAGAGGCTGTTAAACGATTGCAAGCGCTGATCAATGAGCTGTCCTCTGAGGAAGAAAAAACTATTGTGAGATTGTCTCAAAAGTATCCTCCATCTACCCGTGCATTGTTAGGTGCCATATTGGAGCAATTGACCAGACAGGATTACACCGATACAATCAAAAAGACACTCAACCCGATTACCAAATACAAGCTCAAAAGTATCGCGAGTGTTTTATCCGCAGCAGAAAACTGGAATATCGTATGAGGTTGCACGAAAATACCAAGCTATTCACCGAGGCCGTTCGTGCAACCGCACAGCAAATGCAGATATTGGATATCTACATTGAGAAAGACTATTGGGTAACCAAAGCCCTTCAAGCTATTTTCTCCAGTGATATAGCCTCTCAGGTAGTTTTTAAAG
>JAVKDO010000011.1:0-30217 GCA_040222235.1 Cyclobacteriaceae bacterium | reverse complement strand
CTGTGATTCCCTGTACCAACAAGGCAGCACCTTCCGCAAAAGACCACCCAGAAGGTAGTGGCGTCAGATAGTTGCAGTTGATATTGAGATGACTGGCATACGCACCAAATCTGGTGACACCCATTACAGGTTGGCCTTCTTCAAAGAAAACGACGTTTTTTCCTTTCTTGATGATCTTTCCGGCATACTCCAGCCCAGGAATGAATGGTCCCGAAGGCGTGGCTGAATAGATACCGAACATCGCGAAAATATCAGCGAAATTCAGCCCAATGGCTTTTATTTCAATTTGAACCTCATCCGGCGCAGGGTCGGCAAGGGTCTCTGACTGAAGTTGAAGGTTGCCGATTGACCCGGCTTTGGTTACTCTATAAACTTGTCGCTCCATCAATCACCGAAAGGTAATAAAGGAGGACTAGATACGGCGAATTAAATAAACGGCTGAACTAAGGAATAAATAGAAAACTCCAAAAAAGAACAGGGTGGTGTTGGCTCGGCAAGCTGTATAAAACTCAAAAACACCTCCTGAAAGGAAAACCAGACTCGTCAGCATGAACAAGGGAATGCCGACATCAAGTAGGTCGATCTTATATCTTTTCTGCATGGAAGTACATACTGCATTTACCGGTAGGCGGATGTGATCAACCCACCAAATGCAGTGACGTGACCACAGAATGCAGTCTATACGCTATTCAACGATAGCATCGACCTGGATAAGATCGGTAAGGGTGAAGAAGCGGCCATCTGCACTCATCCCCTCCACCTTGACTTGGTAGGTGCCTACCACATCTGAAGTGAAAAATGAAATGTCATGACGCCCAGTTCCATCCAGGCTCACTGGTGCCTCCCAGTAAAGTACTTCTCTCAGGTCTGGAAGTCTTGAATGGTTTTGCTCCTCGTCATATCGAGCATAAACAGGCGCCATATAATTAGATAGTCCTTCCAGATTTTCAATGAAATTGTCAGGTGGTGTAGGTTGTAAATCCTCCTTCAACTTAATATCAACTATTCCATACTGACCGACTGATTTATACTTACGCAGTGTTTCTTCTGTGTTGAGCACGGAGATCATATCAATATCTAACGGATCAAGATCAAGCACCCACTGCTCGTCATAGGTAGGCATACCGTTGACAAAGAAAAGCGGCTTCCGATCAGCATATACGCCATCCTTATCAATATAAACACGCAACGTAGCATCGTCCCTAAGCAGTACGCCTGCTACGACCTCCACAAACATCTCTTGCATGCTGTTAAACTCAATATACTTGTCTAGGTCAACGGAGTAGTCGGCGGTAGTCGAGAGATCCAGTTTATCCGTGCCTGAATTCTCTTGATCATCTTTTCTGTAGAAGTCATAAACTTGATTGATTTTGCGCTTATAGGAGTAGTCCTTTTCTGCTACCGCAACAATGTCGTGAGCCCTGCTGGCTTTAAGCTGCTCAGGCCAGGCGTTCATCTCAATACTCTCCAACCTGCCACTTGGGCTGCTGAAAAGAAAATCATCCTGATCGCTGAAGTCAAACAACACTAAGTTAAACTCTCCTTTTTCGTTCGTCTTTGTTTGGTAGACTTGGTCATGGTTAATCAACCAGATATCTAACGTCTCGGAAACTAAGCCTTGTCCGTCTATATCCCTGGCTATGCCGTCATAGGCGAGCAATTGCTCCGCCCGAAAGTCCTGAGGTGTAGTCCGCCCAGTTGATTTGAAGATTTCTGACCATGTGGCAGGCTTCCAGGTATCAGTAAGCATGAGCAAGTCAAGGTTCTCTTCTTGCACCGATGCAGAAAGCGCATTACTCAAATCAAACGTATTGATAGTGGGAAGTTGAGCAACCAATTGGTCGACCTTAGTGACAGACACTGAAGCGGACAAAGGAGCATCGGTATCATTAAATATTGCTAAGTCCACCCTATCCCGACGAGTAGCATTGTTCTTACTTAGACTGATATGGGCAGGTGAAGACTTATCCTTCACATTGTAGAATGGTCGCTCAGCCATCAGATTGTTTTGACTATCAAAAACTGATATCCTGGCTGGTCCATGTGGCATTAGACTTGATTCCAGATCAGCGATGAAGTAGCCTGTCTTTTTGATATCACCCGCTATCGAGAAGTAGACAATCCCTTGCGCCTCCACAATGATTGAAATATTGCCGTTAGCAAGTTCTCTCTGCAAACTTTTAGACGTCTGCAAATTCATTCGATACCCACTGCTGGTAGGCTTCAGCAAAAAAGCCAATCCCTTCTCTTCGACCAGAGGGAAAGAGTACTTTCTGGATTCATCACCAATATCCACTGAGTATTGCTGGCCTTTATCAGGTACCATCACAAAGACACCTAGCCCCTCCGTATTTGTCGAAAAGGTGGCTACCTCCTTGTCCTTGTTATTCAGGATACCCCCTTGCGCGGCTCCCACTGTCTTTACTGCTATCTTATTGACCACCCCAGCGATTAGATGTCCACCCTCAGAAAAGAAGATCAAATCATCACTAGTCTTATCTTGAACTTTGAACTCACCGCTTTTGTCAATGACGATTGGCTGAGCCGTTACTTGTCCAAAATTAAGCATCCACTGAGTAAATGCGCGCAACTCGTACTGACCTGCTGAAAGCTGTTTGGGTATATCGACCGTACCTTGCGCCAGCCCATCTTTGATTTTGATCCGCTGAGTAACATATTTTCTGGTAAGCTCTTCGTTCCAAAGTTCCACCCTTAGCACCTTACTTAACTCAGTAGGTTGATTTGAAAGCGCATCTACTACATATGCCTGAAAGTGTAGCTGTCGGCCAGCTGTCGTCACTTGTGTGGAGGTATGGAGATGTACCTTCTCCTCAGATCGCGCACCGTAGTACGATTCCAATTTATTCGCAAGATCAGCTGCTCTATCCTGCTGGGCTATCGCAAATGACCAGCTAAGTAGTGAGAAAATCAGGAGTATTGAGAATTGGCTAGAACAGGACGGGCTGGTCATATAGAATGTCTTTTGATGTCAAACAACCAACTATTTTACCTACCCCTATTGGTGGGAGATCAGAATAAGTATTAAGTTGTCTTCAGCTAAAAATTAGACAATGAAGATCGCAATAATCGCCCATGATGGCAAAAAGGCTGAAATGGTCGCTTTTCTCCTCGATCACAAAGAAATACTCGGTCAGGTACAACTAGTCGCCACTGGCACGACAGGCAAGCACGTCGAGAATGCCGGACTTAAAGTCAAGCGATTTTTATCCGGTCCATTGGGTGGTGACGCTCAGATCGCGGCACTCGCGGCAGAGAAGAAACTCGACCTAGTCATTTTCTTCAGAGACCCACTGGATAAGCATCCTCATGAACCAGATGTGCAGATGCTCATGCGCATCTGTGATGTACATAACATCCCCCTTGCAACTAATCCTATGGGAGCCCAACTCATGCTTGCAGGACTGG
Source organism: Cyclobacteriaceae bacterium (assembly GCA_040222235.1). Taxonomy (GTDB): domain Bacteria; phylum Bacteroidota; class Bacteroidia; order Cytophagales; family Cyclobacteriaceae; genus UBA6059. The sequence continues at coordinate 26,791 of JAVKDO010000011.1, read as the reverse complement.
CTGCAAAAAACTAACTGAACAAGGTATAGTGCCCTTGTCGTCTGAATAAGCTTAAATCAAGAGGGGAAATTGATCTTCCCTTGAAGTGCTTGGTCTTGGCTTGATTAAACATTTGCCGAATCATCGCACTCACCTGACCCGTTCCAGACATGCGCTTCCCCCAATCACTATCGTTGAGCTGTCCATCGTGCATTTCCTTGATGGTATTGAGCACTCTGCTCGCCCTGTTTGGATAATGATCCACAAGCCAATCTGAGAATATACCAGCTAAAGCTCCATTCAATCTCACCACCGTATAGACTGCTCCACTTGCTCCTGCTTTAGCAGACCTCTCCATGATTTTGGGTATCTCATGATGATTAATCCATGGAATTATCGGCGCGACCATCACATTGACCGGAATGCCATTATCAGACAACAACTTGACAACATCAAGTCGCTTCTTACCTGACACTGTACGGGGCTCCAGTCTTCTTCTGGTTTCTTCCTCTAGAGTGGTGATTGACACACTCACATGAACGAGATTAAGTTTAGCTAATTTTTTTAGTAAATCTAAATCTCGCTCAATTAAGCTGTTCTTGGTGATGATGCTTACTGGGTTGCGATACTTTAAGAATACCTCCAGCAAACCTCTTGTTATTTTCAGTTTTCCCTCCGTCGGCTGGTAGCAATCTGTGTTTCCCGATAGGGCAATCGCCTTAGGTACATAGTTTTTATGAAGGAAGGCTTTCTCAAGTAATGCAGGTGCATTTTTTTTGACTATGATCTTAGATTCAAAGTCCAGTCCGGCACTAAAACCCCAGTATTCATGGCTATTTCGGGCATAGCAGTAAACACAGCCATGCTCACAACCCTGGTACGGGTTGATTGAAAGTTCAAAAGGAACATCCACACTACTATTCTTTGAGAGTATCTTAAGTGGTGTCTCTTCGAAGAGTTGTGTTTTTCTGGTAAGGTCATTTTCTTCATCAACACCTTCGATATGCTCAACCACCTGACTGAGTCGTGAAAACCGATTCTCTGGGTTAGTCGCTGCTCCTCTTCCTTTCATAAAGCTAACATAATTAGTTATTCTAATATATTTAGTAATACTAAGGAAATCCTAACCAAAAATATTGACATGTGCGATTAAGCTGCACTGGCTTAAAGAAGCAAAACATCATCTAAACTTAACTTGTCCAATCCTCAAGATTGAGTAGTATTTAGCATATTTGGATATGCGCTACCCCATCCTACTCAGTTTACTTATTCTCTTCATAAGTTGTCAACCAACTCCAGACCCTCTCAAAGAATTTCAGTCACTTCAGATCTCTCAGGGAAGGAAAAACAACCCATCAAGCCTGAATAAACCTTATGTAATCATGGTGTCTCTCGACGGCTTTCGGCATGACTATGCGAGTCGCTTTGGCGCTACCAACCTTCTTGAGATGGCCGAAAATGGATTCTCGGTAGAGCAGCTTACTCCATCCTACCCCACAAAGACATTTCCCAATCACTATTCGTTAGTCACAGGCATGTATCCGTCCAGCCACGGACTGGTTAGCAATGAATACTATAACCCCACCAAAGGAGAGTATTATAAAATAGGTAATCGAGAGGCGGTCGAGGACGGCACATGGTACGACGGCACGCCACTTTGGGTCTTAGCAGAAAAACAAGGAATGCTATCTGGCTCATTTTTCTGGGTGGGATCAGAAGCGGACATCCAAGAAACCTACCCCACTTATCATTATAAATACGATGGTAGTATTCCTAATGATATGCGCGTGAAGCAAGTACTCAAATGGCTTAGCCTACCGGAAACCGAACGTCCACACTTCATCACTTTGTACTTCTCACTGACGGATGATGTGGGACATAAACATGGGCCTGACTCTAAAGAAATAGAAGTCGCTGTAAAGGAGATTGATGGTGTTATAGGTGAGTTAAGATCAGGGATAGCGGCGATGGACTTGCCGGTTCATTTGCTAGTGACTTCTGATCATGGAATGGTCAGTGCTCCTGAGATCGTGAAGCTTGATAGTGTGGACTTTGGCGATAGTAAAGTGTCTTGGTCTATGCCGTTGATGGTATATCAGCAAGACTCTTCCGAGGTGGAGAGAATCTACCAAGAGCTCAGTCAAGTAGACCATCTAACTACCTGCCGGAAATCTGAGATACCAGCGGAACTCAACTTCAGCAAGCACTCGAACATAGGCGAGATTATCGCTTTGACTCAGCCTCCGTTCGTGATTAGTCAGCGGAATTCTACGAGCCAGGCCACACATGGCTTTGATCCGGCGACTGTACCAGAAATGAAAACAATACTATTTGCAGAGGGGCCTAAGATCAAAAAGGAGTCACTAGAAGAAGCCAGAAATATTGATGTATTTCCATTGGTCGTAGAACTACTTGGGCTTGAAATGCCAGAGCATCCAATTGACGGTAGTAATACCATCCGTGACGCGGCTCTTAAGTAGTGCTTTTGGGGCTGAATTTGGCAATGCCCATCGCAGTACCCACACCGACTATAGCTCCCATGAGGTGTGACTCCCAGCTCACATAGGTATCTTCCGGTAGGAGACCATATATCAGACCCCCATAGATCGAGATGGTAATGATCGATATGAGAAGGGACTTAAAGTCCTTGCGAAATAGGCCTAAAGAAATCAAAAAGAAAGCTAATCCATAAACTACACCACTGATTCCAATGTGGTAAAATGACCTCCCAAATACCCATACCAATAAGCCGGTAATGAGGTAGCATTGAATGAAAACTTGGTTGGCAATCTTTGGGTAGAACAAGTAGATCGCACCACTAAGAAAAAGAAATGGAAAGGTGTTTGACATCAAGTGCACCCAATCGCCATGTACAAGCGGGCCTGTGATCACACCTAGCAGTCCTGAAAAGTGTCTGGGGTAGATACCAAGAAAACCTAAATCAGTACCTAGATAGAATTGAATAGAGAATGTCAACCAGAGCAGGAAGGTCATCCTCAGTGTCGGTGTGAGATTTAAATGCTTAAACATACAATCTTCTCTTAACAGTCATCCTAGAAAGGATAGAACGAACTGAACATAAAAAAAGCTCATCTAAAGATGAGCTTCAATATTCTATTGATACCTGTTATTTCGATGGATCATCAATCATCTTCAAATCCACAAGCTTCGCTTCATCATAGCTTACTGTAAGATAACCTAAGATACCTCCGGAAGCTTCTGCCACTCTTTTCGCCATATCCTTGAGACTGGCATAAAACGTTGATGCCCAAACCTTTTCAACCTTTGGTAGAATTCGATTCAGTTTTCTCAATTCGATGACAATATCAGAAGTACGCTGCTCAGCATCATCAGGCAAGTCTCTAATCAAACCTTCCATTTTCAGGTCAAAGTCGTCGGCTACTTCCTTGTAGTACTCGATCAGTTGAGCTCGAGCACGCACCTGCTTACTGCGTGCAGTCTGAATCGCCTCCTTGCGCTCACTATCGTCAATATGACCATCGGCCCCAGCAATTAATATAGAAACATAGATAGGAGCCTTTAGCAAAAGGTCTATCTCATCATCTCTCAATCCATCAAATTCAGGTATCATAAACTTTATATTTAAGTAGATATAAATCTGCCCCGAAAATAATAAATAAAATCGTTAGCGATGTTCGTGACCTTCAACATTTTGTAGTCGGCAGATTGATCATATAACTTCACTGAGCGTAACTGAGGGCTTAATTTTGGGAGTTCATCGAAAAAATATCCTATTCAATCAAAAACTCACGATATTTCAGGTCTAATAGAGATAAAATAACAATTTAAACATGACAAATCCAGTCCTAAACAGTCAAATCGACCTTACCTATCTTAAAGACATGTCAGACGGTGACGAGAGCTTCATAAAGATGATGCTAGAGACCTTCTTGACAAATGTCCCAGAAGTGCTAGAGAACATTGAAGCTTATTACAAGGAAGAGAAATGGATAGCCTTGGCCGAGGAACTTCACAAATTAAAGCCTACACTAAAATATCTTGGTGTCAACAGTCTGAATGAAATAATGCCAGATACCGAAGCGAACTGTAAGACACTTCAGAACTTCGATCAAATAGGGCAAGGCATTGCTCAAATCACCGAGGTAACAAAGAATGTGCTTGATGAAGCTAAGACTTTAGTATAAGTCTAGCGTGTGATCAAAACCTTCTCGCCCAAAAATCTGGGCTGAGTATTCAATACGTACAAATCAAGCACCGCCACCGATCGGGCCAGCATCTCTCGAAGTTGCATTCTTAACGTACTCTCGTACACTTTATCGTTGGCTGCAAACACTTCCGTATTCAAACCATAATACTGAGAGATATACTGTGCTCTATATCCGTGGAATTGCTGCGTCACAATTATGAAGTCCTGCTGATCAAAGACTTCTTTGCATCGGACCACAGAGTCCAGCGTCCGAAAGCCCGCATAGTCCAGTGTGATATCCTTCTTATCGACTTTCAACTCAACTAATGCCTCCTGCATCTCTGCAGGCTCATTGTAGTATTCGGTTTCATTGTCACCGCTTACGATGATGTGCTTCACTTTCCCTTCATGATAGAGCTCGGCTACTGCTTCCATCCTACCGGAAAAATAGAGGTTCGTACCCCCTCCAACCTGATAGCGACTTGTTCCTAGAACCAGCGCGACTTTTCGACTATCGTCCAAGTCACCTATCTGCGTTTGCACTTGCTTAGCCGTCGACATCACCACCCACACATTCGTCAAAAAGACAAAAGATAAAAGAATCAAAAGTATGGCAATCAGGTACTTCAACATAAAAACGCCGGCTAGTCTTTCTCAGCCAAAAAATGTTTGATATGCATGTCTATCTTTCTAACGGCATTCATTGTCCAATTGAGTCTAATCAGTTCAATTTCTTTTTCTGAGAGCTGCCAAGGGAGATTCAATTTATCTAATAAGCATCGATAATGCTGCAAAATTATACCTGCGGAAACTGACAGGTTCAGACTCTCTGTAAATCCAACCATGGGGATATGAATCACTTCATCTGCCATGGATACAGCATCATCACTAACGCCAGAATATTCTGTACCAAAAACTACAGCGGATTTACAATCGATATCAATCTGATCAAATGGCTTGGCCTGATCATTCAGAGTGGTGACCAGAATACGATAACCTTGTGCTTTCAATGCTGTCAAGCACGCCTCAGTATTGTTGGTGTCAGGCTCGTTGTAATGATGCAGATCTACCCACCTGGCCGAACCAGAGGATATATGAGGGTGAAGATTGTAAGGATGTTCTTTTTCTATAATGTGAAGATCTTGAATCCCAAAGCATTCACTACTGCGTAGTACGGCACTAGCATTGTGAGACTTATGAATATCCTCTAGGACTACCGTCAAATATCGGGTACGATCCTTCAACTTTTGCTCAATCAAATCCCTTTTGCGATCTGTTACGTAGCTCTGAAGAAAAGCCGTAAACTCAACGGGGTAATCGTAAATCTCCTGCCTGATCATTCACCAAACAAGCCGAGCTGATCTTTCTCGTCATCAGGCTTCTTTACATTCAAATCCACCGAGCTACCCACATCAAACTTCTTCTCTTCTTCCTCAGCCACTTCTTTGGCAATAGAAGCTTTCAAATCATCAATGGACGGAGTGGCCTCCTCGTCGTTAGCCTTTACGACTTCTTTACTGTCATTTTCTTGAGCGCTTGATTCAAGGATAGTCACTTCCTTTATTTTATCTATCGGAAATTTATTCCCTGTAGCTCTCCAGCCTTTAACGTCAATCAACTCATCAAGCTGGAAATCCTGAAAAGCGTTCTTTCCCTTCTCCGTATACTTCACATTAACCTTCATAGCACCCGCAGATGAGATGAAGTGAAGTTTAGAACTGCGCTCCTCAGAGATAAACTTAAAGACCTTGTTTGGAGTGGTCGCCTCCACTTTGAATCGCTTGATGTAGTTGTGCTTGCTGCCGCCCTCATAATACAAAGCCGTGAGAATCACATCCTCACGGAATTTCTCGATCAGCATGATATTAGTCGCATCATACCGATTGGTGAGCTCAAAGCTGGTCAATTCGTATGAGCCATCTTTCAGGATCACTAGTATTTTGTCCTCACCAAGGAAATTACCAATATGCTTGCCTCGCTGGTCAGTATTGAGTCTTCCAACAGACTCGTCATACCAGATATCAAGGCCGCCAAGCGTAGAGACTCCCTGGCTCTTAAACACAATCTTACGCACCGGATATCTGGTCAGGATATTACCTCCCGCACCTCTGCCTTTGATCTCTACCTCAGCAAAATCAAAATCAAAGACTTTCTTCCTTGCTTTGGCTCCTGCTGTGAGGTTGACAGTGATGACCTCCGCTTCTCCATTCGGATTGGCAGTGAAGTATAGCAACTTACTGCCTTTGCCTCCTTTAGTAAGATCATAGTCCTTGTCACGGGTGATTGACATCACCTGGAAGCGCTTGACCATCGAGCGGCCCGTCTTACCATCGAGATAGATCATGTTATAGACTGTACGCTCGTCTCCTTTTTTCCAAACCGCGACATGAAGAATGTCTTTTCCAACGAACACTTTGTCCTGAATGCGAGTCACTTGAAAAGCACCGTCTTTTCTAAAGACAATAATGTCGTCAATATCCGAACAGTCAGAAACGAATTCATCCTTTTTGATACCATAGCCTACAAAGCCATCTGCTCTATTGACATACAGCTTGGCATTGTTAGCGGCTACTACAGCCGCTTTGATAGTATCGAAAGTAGCTATCTCAGTCTGCCGCTCTTTGCCTTTGCCGTACTTATCTCTGAGCTTTTGATAGTAGTTGATCGCGTACTCGACAATGTTGGCAAGGTTGTACTCCACCTCTTCCAACTCCTCCTGCAAGCGGCGCATGAGTTCATCTGCTTTGAAGCTATCAAATCTTGAGATCCGCTTGATCTTGATTTCCGTCAGGCGAACAATATCCTCCTCGGTGATCACCCGATAAAATTCCTTTTTGAAAGGCTCTAGCCCTTGATCAATCGTCTGGATGACGGCCTCCCAGGTCTCGCACTCTTCAATGTCACGGTAGATACGGTTCTCGATGAAGATCTTCTCCAACGAGGAGAATAGCATCTTCTCCATGAGCTCATCCCTCCTGATCTCCAGTTCTCGGCGAAGCAGCTCTCTGGTCTGATCTGTATTGATTCTGAGAATTTCGGATACGGTCATAAACCGTGGCTTCTCATCTACGATCACGCAGGCATTGGGCGATATAGAGGACTCACAGTCCGTGAATGCGTAAAGCGCGTCAATCGTAATATCAGGAGACTGACCTGGTGCCAAGGTGACCAAAATCTCGACATCCTTGGCGGTATTATCAATCACCTTTTTGATCTTGATCTTACCCTTGTCATTGGCCTTGATGATGGACTCGATCAGCGAGGTAGTCGTCGTACTAAATGGAATATCTTTGATGACCAAAGTCTTCTTATCGTACTCCTCAATTTTCGCCCTTACCCTGATCTTACCTCCTCGCTCACCATCGTTGTAGTCGGCTACATCCACCAATCCACCCGTCGCAAAGTCTGGGTAGAGGGTGAAGCGCTTTCCTTTGAGATGAGCAATGGATGCATCGATCAGTTCGAGGAAGTTGTGAGGAAGTATTTTGGTAGATAGGCCTACCGCAATTCCCTCTACACCTTGTGCTAGCAGGACGGGAAACTTGGCTGGTAAGGTGACGGGTTCTTTCTTTCGGCCGTCATAGCTCAATTGCCAATCGGTGGTCTGAGGATTGAAGAGCACCTCTAGCGCGAACTTGGACAATCGTGCCTCTATATATCTAGGAGCAGCTGATCCGTCACCCGTTCTCACATCACCCCAGTTGCCTTGCGTCTCTATGAGCAGGTCTTTTTGTCCCATATTGACGATAGCATCACCTATAGACGCATCACCGTGAGGGTGGTACTGCATAGTGCTACCGATGATGTTGGCCACTTTATTGAAGCGCCCATCATCCATCTCCTTCATGGCATGGAGAATACGACGCTGTACTGGCTTTAGCCCGTCATCAATTGCGGGTACGGCACGTTCAAGAATAACGTAGGACGCATATTCCATGAACCAGTTTTCATACATCCCAGATACCGGGAGCACATCATGGATTTTATCATTCTCAGTTCCCTGATTGTTTTCAGGCAAATCTTGTTCTTCCATTCTTTAGGCTGCCTCCTCCTCTAGTAAGTCTTTCTCGACTCTAAGTCGATCGATGATGAACTGCTGTCGGACAGGCGTATTCTTGCCCATATAAAATGACAGCAGGTCCTGAATTTTAGTTTCCTTCTTTAAAATGATGGGCTCCAGTCGGATATCCTCTCCAATGAACGCTCCGAACTCATCAGGTGATATCTCCCCAAGCCCCTTAAACCTTGTGATCTCAGGCTTACTGCCGAGCTTAGCCACTGCCTTTTCCTTTTCAGCTATGCTGTAGCAGTAGATGGTTTCTTTCTTATTTCGTACCCGAAAAAGTGGGGTTTCGAGTATGTAGACGTGTCCATTTCGCACCAACTCTGGGAAGAACTGCAGGAAGTAAGTGAGCATCAGCAGTCGGATGTGCATCCCATCAACATCAGCATCCGTAGCGATCACAATTTTACGATAACGTAGGCCTTCCATCCCATCCTCTATATTGAGCGCATGCTGTAGAAGGTTGAATTCTTCATTTTCATAAACCACCTTCTTCGTATGACCAAAGCAATTGAAAGGCTTACCGCGAAGGCTGAAGACAGCCTGGGTTTGTACGTTGCGAGACTTGGTGATGGAGCCGCTAGCTGAGTCACCCTCTGTAATGAAAAGCATCGTCCCGTCCTTCAGCTCGTTAGCCGACTTATCGTCAAAGTGCAGGCGGCAGTCTCTAAGTTTCTTATTGTGCAAGTTCGCCTTCTTGGCACGCTCATTAGCCAGCTTCTTGATGCCCGCGATCTCTTTTCGTTCGCGCTCGGATTGGAGTATTCTTTTTAGCAGCGCATCTGCGGTAGCCTGATGCTCGTGTAGATAGTCATCCAAGGCCTTCTTGATAAAGTCATTGACGAATGTCCGCATTGTGGGGCCCTCGGGAGCCACGTTCTGTGAACCTAACTTGGTCTTGGTCTGCGACTCAAATACCGGCTCCTGCACCCTTACTGCAATAGCTCCTACGATACTTGCACGGATGTCTGTCGCGTCGTAATCCTTTTTGTAAAATTCACGGATCGTCTTAACCAGCGATTCCCGAAATGCCGCTAAGTGTGTTCCACCTTGTGTGGTGAACTGACCGTTGACAAATGAATAGTACTCTTCTCCATATTGATTCGAATGTGATAGCGCAATCTCTATATCCTCTCCTTTTATATGAATGATCGGATAGCGCAGCGTCTCCTCATCAGCCTTCCTTCTCAACAGATCCAGGAGCCCATTCTCAGAATGAAACTTTCTGCCATTGAAATTGATGGTCAAGCCCGCATTGAGGAATGCATAATTCCAGAGCAGGTTGTCCAGGTATTCAGGTATGAAGTGATAGTTCTTAAAAACAGTATTGTCAGGCTCGAAGATCGTCAGTGTGCCATTGCGCTCCTCAGACTTACCAGGCTTAGGATCATTGGTGAGCTCACCCTTATCGAATTCTGCGAGCTTGGTCTTCCCTTCTCGGAAGGACTGTACCTTAAAATAAGAGGAGAGCGCATTCACTGCCTTGGTACCTACGCCATTCAGCCCTACAGACTTCTGAAAGACTGTAGAGTCGTACTTACCTCCAGTATTGATCTTGGACACACAGTCAATCACTTTACCCAGCGGAATACCACGTCCATAGTCGCGAACTTCTACCCTATGATCGGATACCTTGACGCTAATTGTCTTGCCAAACCCCATCATATGTTCATCGATGGAATTATCAATAATCTCCTTGACCAGTACATAGATACCATCGTCCATCGCTGCGCCATCGCCCAGCTTGCCGATGTACATACCGGGTCTGAGACGAATATGCTCCTTCCAATCAAGTGATCGTATACTATCCTCGTCGTAATTCGCTAATTCAGCCATTTTTAGTTTTGAGAAAAATTGTAATTTTCTAAGTGTAGAACCTAGTAAATCTAATAAGATTAGTCATAATTCCTAGCGCTAAAAATTGCCTCTAGTCGCCCTAAACGGACATTTCGATTCTACTGATCATTTAGCTGGATAAGCATAATCAGCTTATTATAAGGCAATTAATTCCTTTTTCGAAGTAGGAAGAAAAATAGCACTATCCAAATAAAAATCAGCGCCTGTCCAAGGTAGGCAAAAATGCTAAAGGACGAGATATGATAGTAGTCAGCATTGTTAAAGAACCCAATAAAAGCCACCACGGAAATGAAGAACAGGTTGATGATCAAGCCAAAGCTGGAAAACCAATTGTGAATGCGTTCTTTGAAGTCTTCTGATGCAAAGAATCCGCCCGAACTTACTGGTATCATCTGCATCAAATTTCCAAAGACAATAAAGATGATGTTGACCAAGATGAAACTTGCAATGGCAAAGTAAAAGAAGGCTTCTTTTCCGATGAAAGTCGAAAATTCATCAGTTGCATCCGCATCTATACCTACTTGTTCCGGTAGGTAGGCATACACATAGAGCAATACTCCGAGAAAAACGATGATAGAGAAAGTACGGACAATTCTAATGTTTCTTGACATTCTACGCTAGCTTAATCACTTGACGGTAACTTGATGTATCAAATTGGGTTCAAAACTAGTTCTCATTTATCGTAAATAGTATTTCTAATATTCATTTGACCGAATTAAAACCCTCCGCTAAGAATAACTGTTAAGGCCTTTATGAAGAAACTGAGTTGGGTGCTGATCATTGCACTATGGAGTTGTGGGCTGTCCCACCCTACCATCCCGGAATTCGATGCAGAAGCATGGGCAAATGACAAGAGAGGCTGTGCTGAAATCAGACAAGCAGGGGTTGATCAGCTTTATGAATATAAGGACATGCTCCTCGGATACAATCAGAATCAGATCAAGCACTACCTAGGCAAACCTGATGAGCAAGAGCTGTACAATAGAAGCCAAACCTTCTTTCACTACTATGTCTCTGGTCACGAGGAATGTGGTGCCACTGAAGACTCTCCGGTGATCTTACAGATCCGGTTCAACGCTCTCAATAGCTCCAATGAGGTCTATTTCAGGAATTACACTCCATGATTCACTCATTATGAAACTCAATCAATCTCGGTTGGATAGCCTTTTTGAATGCTGAGAATATTTGAAAAAAGCGATGATGTCAAAATTGTCTCTTAGATACATCTCACTGAACTGTGAAGTGTCCTGAGGCCTAGACCCTATGGTGCGAAAGGCCGACAGTTCATCTAGCAGCGGTACTCCTTCCACTTCTCTTATGTCAATAAAAAAGTCATCAAATCGAGACTTGGATAAAAGGTACTCATAAGTACCCGAATATGAGGGGTGGACTTCATATGACTCCTTCGGACCGTCGGCCGAATAAGTCCCCTCATTGTAGGTCATACCAAGAGCTAGATAATCATCACCCAAGCGCTGACTAAGGTAGTAGCCGGCTTTGGCATCTTTCTTTCGAATATGGTCATTATCCGCGGAGACAATCACTTTGCAATTACAATATTCGGAAATCCATTCGATGTTGTCTGCCATGTACTCATCTCTGGTTTTTGAGTTGAGCCCTGAGTTTAATTCAATACTTTGGGTCAGGATATCTGCATAGTGAATAAGCCTATTTATTTCTATCTCGCTCATTGGATTCTCATCTCTCTCTGCTAAATCTTGCAAAGCCACCTTCAACTCCTTCACTAGTTCGCTTAGACCTCTCCACTCTTCCCTACTCTTATCTTCTCGATCATATAACTCATTGATGGACGTGAGCAACAGGCCATATTCCTGATCCAGCTGGGCTACCAGAGCGCCTAGTCGCAATAGCGCCAGTTGACCGCTCTGCATATCGAATCCGGCAAAAGTGACTTTCGCCTTGGCTGTTGTATTGTACAATCGAATCCAGTCGATGATATCCAACATATCCTGCGTCTGCCAACTTGGATATGTAAGGTTATCCAGGATTTCTGCCCTAGATAGTTGTCCACCAAGGACATATGCATTGATTTTATCTGCCTCTACGGTTGGGCTCTCTAGCGCGAAAACACTGAATCCTAATTCTTTTATAAGGAGCTGCGTTGCTCTCAGCTTGAATTTGAATAATGTAGATGAGCCATGCGAGTTCTCTCCTAATGCCACCACTTTGGCTTGGTCAACCATTTCGACAATCGCTCTAAGGTCATTCGTATTTAATGCTTGCGGATCTATTGGCTTGGCATATTTATCCAATAAGGCTATTTCTTCCTTGGTTGGCTCCCTGAAGTCGGGTGGATCAACTCCATAAACCTCACCATCCAGCATAATCGTGATGTCATCGACCCAAAACTTAGCTGAACCTTCGGCAAACAGAACAACCAATAGTCGTGAGGCATCATATGCCTCGCTATAGGTGTGCTCAAGTTTTACTTGTTCCCATGTTTGATTTACAAACAAATTGGGCTTTGGGGGTAGTATATCCCGAGTTTCAGGGTTGAGAAGCATCCATCCAATAGAGATGGTATCTTCAGCTGACGTCTTGATGTAGCCATTGACTCCAATCTTCTTATCAACAACTACATTTCCCGGGATGGAAAGAAGCAAATAGGTCGAGGCATTCTTCTGTGAGACTTCCAAACAGCGCTGACCATCTTTTGAGGCTGTATTGACTACACGAGCATCATAGGATTCTCCTTCTTGTTCGATTGACCATTTTCGAGGCTGCTGACCGTATACCTCATGCTCAAAACTTGTATTCCAAAAATGCTGCGCACTTAGGCTCGGCGCTACCAGCCACAGCAGACAGAAGAACAGGACGAAACAAGTGGATTCTTTGAATTTTCTATAGCCTAAGTATTTCTTGATCATGTTTTTTTAGGCAAAGTAGCCCTGAGAAGATCTTCAAAATAGAACAAGATTTGCCTTTGGCCTGAAAGTAGTTTATTCAAGAAATCTTTCAGAAATTCTTCAATCGACGGTATTCCATTGGTCCAAAGCCCGTCATATTCTTGAACACCCTTATGAAATGACTTTGATCTGAAAAACCGCATCTCAGTGCTACTTCGGTCAATGGTATTTCATGGAAATGCATCAACTCAAGCGCCCTCATTATTTTTAGTCGGCGCATATATTCGCCAAGTGTGTAGTGAAAGTACTTTCTGAAATTCTTTGAAATAGTGATTGGATGAACACCAACAACTTCAGATAGCTGCTGTAAAGAGACATTAGTATTCCATATGTCATTTAGAAGATCTCTCAAGTCATTGACCCATCTAGGCGAGCTACGAAAACGGTTTTCAAACCTCTTAGCACCTATAAGATCAAGAAATAAAGATTCGATAGATGAAGAAGTGTCGAGATCATTGATTGTTGCTTCTTTGAGTATTTTGATAAAGCCAAAAGACGAGTTGCCACCGGCCTCCTCATCGATCAACAAATCACATTCTTCCAGTCCATGTCGAAGCATGAAGTCCGATTCGACCTCAACACTTATATGTTTCGAGGGGAATGACTTATAAAGGTTTTGGTGTGGTTCAAAAGCATGATAAAAGTTGAGGCTACCTGCAGCTCTTTCGATAGTCTTGCTGTTACGACACTCAATATTACCTCCATAAAGCACAAAACTAAACATCGGGTTTTGGTGTGCATGCCATTTGCCGGTAGGCACTTCGGCCTGATATTGAGTTACACTTACCAGAAGGTCACCAAAAACAGAAGTCTGGTAGTTCGGTGCTAAATACTCCCCTTTTTCTAACTCAATAATCTCAACTGACACGCCAAACGAATTTGACCATTAGATGCAGGTAAGCGGAGTTAGGTTTCATTCATCACAGAATATTCTCGTCTAACATTCCAAATTAATAATCAGCATTCCTCCCACTTCGGTCATTGAGCTGTCGTAGGAAACCATTAAAACCGTCCTCTTTCAACAACTGCTCTAGTGTCAAATGCATTCTGTACTTCCAGTAGTGCTGCGGGTTCGCTGGCACATTGATCCGCTCCTCCTCTGGATTCTCACGTCGCAGTTGGCCATCTATCGCTAATAAGTCCTGTAGCGGGAATATCGCCCACATACTCGGTGAGTAGAGGTGCTGATTGATCACTTGTGTGGCTACCCATGGTTCGCAGAAAGCGGGCGCCTCACCCCAGTTGCCTAATATCGTATTATAATATCGCTGAATCTTCGCACGATCTTCTTCCCACCATCCTCTAAAAGTAGAGGTGTCATGGCTTGATGTACTGCATACTGACATATAAGGCGTGTCGCCAGGGTGCCAGAACTCCATCGAAGAATCATTAGGCATCCGCTGAATAGCCAGGCTTAGAATAGACAGTTCATTCATTACGCCGGGGACACTATCTGGAACCATACCTAAGTCCTCTCCGCAGATCAGCATATCTGTAGCTGACTTGAGTGCCGGTAGCTTATCCATAGCCTTCTCTCGCCAAAACTCATTATGACGCTTATAGAAATAGTGGATATAGAGTTTTTCAACATTACCTCGGGTATGATCATCGAGCTCTCTAAATGAGAAGGTATTCTGCATGCCCACGCGAGGGTTCCAACCCTCACCATTAGTAAATGGTGCTTCGAAAAATAGCACCTCTCCTATCAGTTGATACAGACCACCTCTTAGGAATTCGTAATATCCAATACTTTCTGGTTCTGATTGGATGAGCTGAGCAAAATGTTCTTGGATCTTACGCTGCGTATCAAATTCAGCCTTCAGTCTGTATTGTCCTGGGAAGTAGTCCTCCAAAAACTCCTGCTTGACTCGATCGGCATGCTCGGCAAAGATGATCGGTAGCATATGCTCACGAATGTAGGGTTTGCACATCCGGTCAAGGTCAAAATTGACTCCCCAGTTATAGATCTCTTGCGTCGAAAAAGGCATGGAAGGATTAAAGTGACCCATCGTACCTTCGACTCCATGATCAGGAATCTCCCATATTCGAAAGAAACCTAGGATATGATCAATACGGAATACGTCAAAGAAATCGGCCATTTTCTGCAATCTGGCTTTCCACCACTGATAGCCATCTTTGGACATCTTTTCCCAGTTGTAGGTCGGGAAGCCCCAGTTTTGTCCGGAAACAGAAAAATCATCAGGAGGTGCTCCAGCCTGACTCTGCATATTGAACAATTGTGGATACATCCAGGCGTCCACACTATTGCGGTAGATTCCTATCGGAATGTCCCCCTTCAGGACCACACCTCGCTGACGTCCGTAATTGGTTGCTTCAGAAAGCTGTTTATCCAGATGATATTGAATGAAAAAGTGGATGGCGACATGATCGAACTCCTTGCTTTTAGGGGATACGAGCTTAGCAATCTTCTTAGCATCGTACGCAGCATGATCATTCCATTGGGTGAAGTCTGGGGTACCATGCTTATCTCGCAAATAGGAAAAAACAGCGTAAGGCTCCAGCCAATGCTTATTGTCTGTGTAGAATGCCTGAAAGTCCTTGCTCTTCAGGAATTTCTCTTTTTGCTCGTCAAATGCCCATTTGTAGTACTTGGACTTGATCTCCATGACTTCCTCATAGATCACATGGTCTTGTGTATTCAGGCGCTCCGCTGCTTCATCCACTTCTTTCTGTTTCGACTTATCCTTCAGCCGACCAATCGATGCTAGATTACCATAGATCGGGTGCAGCGCATACACAGAGATCGCAGCATATGGATAAGAGTCGGTCCAGCTATGCATCGCGACGGTATCATTAACCGGTAGTATCTGCACGAGCCGCATGCCTGTCTTCTTAGCCCAGTCTACTAGTAGCTTGAGGTCGGTGAACTCGCCGACACCTGTGCCCTGCTCAGATCTAATGCTGAATACTGGAATAGAAACTCCAGCAGCCTTCCAGTTGCCAACTGGATAGACGAAATACTCATCCGTCCAGACGGTCAGTTTCTTATGATCCGCAGTACCCTGAATCGGCAGATATCTATTATCCCGAGCCTCCCAGGTCACAATGCGCTTCTCTTTGCTATCGTATATCCCGTACTTATACTCAAGCGGACGCTCGCTTGCATCAATTGCTACCTCCCCAGTCCAAACAGGAAAATCATTTGGCTCCAGAATTAATGCTTTTGATTCGTCCCAATTGCCAAGCTTCGGATGGTCTCCTACGACACACACTTTATAATTTGATCCTACACGAGGAGCCCTGATCTGGAATCGAACATAGCTGCTCTTCGATGAATATTTTGTTGCCTTTGGTTTGTCAATAGTTCGATTGAAAAAGGCGTTTTTAAAGGGTGCGGTATATAAATTGTTAAGAGGATCATCGACAGGTCTCCAAAAGTCCCTGAGGTGAACATCTGAGAATCGCTTGGTGTCAAACTTAGCTCGACGTTCATCTCCAAACTCCCATTGCACAGCGTCATATCGCTCATCAAGGATGTAGTATTTATACTCGACCGCCTTGGCCTTTGCTGCCGAAACTTCGAGCTCCAACTCCCATTGCTCACCTGCTCCGGGTATCATGGGGACGGCATCTTGCTCATTCCATTGACCGAGCTCATCAAGCGAACCACATACAAAAAGTCTTTGCCCCCAAACGGTGCGATAATCTATGCTGAACTTTAGCTTCATTCTGTCTTAGAGTACTGTGTGAGTAAATGTATTCGAATCAATCTGTGGCGACCACTTCATCTTTGTCATCTACAAAGTTAACACTGACGGCTGCTATCAGCAGCGATACGCCTGCCATGACCAATGCAAAAATAGCTTCAGAATCGTATAATCGCTTTACGATTGGCCCTCCAATTATGCCATTAATGATTTGGGGTACCACAATAAAAAAGTTGAATATACCCATGTAGATACCCATCTTACCTGCCGGGATCGCTCCAGCGAGTATGGCATAGGGCATGGATAATATACTTGCCCAAGCAATACCCACCAGTACCATTGATACGAGCGTCATCGTCTGATCGGGCATGAAATAAATCGAGAGCATGCCTATGCCACCTGCCGCTAGCGCCAACGAATGTGTTCTCTTCCTGCCGAGTTTAGCCGCTATGGAAGGTAGTGCTAGCGCAAATAATGCGGAAACTGCGTTGTATACAGTGAACATCACCCCTACCCAATTTCCAGCGTCATTGTAGGCAACAGACGAGCTATCGTCAGGAGATGCTCCGAACACGTGCTGCGCAATGGCTGGGGTGCAGAACACCCACATAGAAAAAAGAGCAAACCATGAAAAGAACTGAACCAATCCGAGCTGCTTCATGGTCTTAGGCATAGAGGCAAAGTCTTTGAAGATATCCATGATACCTCCTGCTTCTTCGTTGGGGTCAGTATCATTGTATTTAGCAAGCTCCTCTGGTGGGTACTCCTTTGTCTTTGACAGGGTCCATAAGATGGTACTAATGAAAACCACTGCTCCGAAGTAGAAGCTAAAAATGACATTGTCGGGCACTTCACCTGCTGGAGCCACCTTGGATACCCCTACCCACTCGGCTAACATATAAGGCAGAAAAGAGCCGAATACAGCTCCAAATCCAATCAATGCTGCCTGCACAGAAAATCCTTGCGTGCGCTGCTCTGATGGCAGCATATCACCCACCAATGCACGAAAGGGCTCCATGGCTATATTAATGGATGCATCCATGATCATCAACATCCCAGCTCCGACGAACATTGGCGGAATAAAAGCCGCCAATGAACCTGAGTTAGGCATGAGACATAGAGCAATAGAGGCCAGTATGGCTCCTGTCAAGAAATAGGGCTTTCTTCGTCCAAGCCTATTCCAAGTATTGTCACTGTAGTGTCCAATAATCGGCTGTACGATTAGCCCAGTCACTGGTGCAGCCAACCAAAACCATGAAAGGTGTTCTACGTCAGCTCCAAAATTTTGCAAGATCCTACTGGCATTTGCATTCTGTAATGCAAATCCGAACTGGATGCCAAGGAAGCCCATGCTCATATTCCAGATTTGAGCGGTGGATAACTTTGGTTTATTCATTGTATTTCATTTTTGTAGTATATCCGTACTCTAAATGCTCCCGACCCTTCAGATCAATCTGACGACAATAGCTTCTAGCCATCCGCAAGGATTGAAGTTTTAATTCAAGAGCTAATTAGGTTCCTGTAATTAACAGTTTCAGAAACATACACCCAAGAAATCAAAGTAATTTTTGAGATTCGTAATTCGTTAGCCAGACTTGGTCAAATCTAAGATTGAAGTAACGACATAAATTTCAGCTATCGTGAAGTGGAATCTCTTATCACAAGCCTTGTAGGAACTACTTCTGTCTTTGGCACAAATTCCTCAGATTTGGAATCTATCTGGTCAATAAAGAGTTGTGCGGCTGCCTGTCCCATCTCAAAGCCCGATTGGTGAATAGAGGTTAGTGATGGATGCACCAGTGCTGCGAATTGCCAATCGCTGAACCCCACAATAGCCACATCCTTAGGTACGTTCAGACCAGCTTTAAATATTGCCTTCATGGCCCCCATTGCACATACGTCATGCCACGCAAATATGCCGTCTGGTCGATTTTCTAAAGCAAGTAATTTTTGGGTTACCAAAATAGACTGGTCTACGGTGCTATCATCACAGATGACAACCAAATCCTCATCATAGGGCAGCCCATTGGCTTCTAATGCGTCCCTATATCCTTGCAGTCGATTCTCAGAAATCTCCAAGCCCGCATGTCCACGCAAATGTGCTATTCGCTTGCAGCCAATATCGATTAGGTGCTGTACGCCAAGTCTAGCTCCTACTTTGTCATCTACAATCACCCGATTAGTAGGAATTTCTGGACAGATTCTATCAAAAAACACCATTGGAACCCCTCTATCATGCAGTTCATGAAGGTGATCGTAGGTCGTTGTTTCACGGCTCAGAGAAATCAACAGTCCATCAACCCTATTGCGAAGCAGCGCCTTGGTATCAGAGATTTCTCGTTCCAGCGACTCATTCGTTTGCGAAATAATCACATTATACCCCGCCCTGTAAGCCACATCTTCAATGCCGCTTATGACCGTCGAAAAAAAGAAATGGACGATCTCAGGGATAATCACCCCTATAGTAAAGGACTTCTGCTGTCGAAGACTTAGTGCAATGGAGTTGGGCTGATAATTGTATTTGTCAGCTAATTCCTGAACAGTCTTGCGGGTTTTTTCGCTAATCGTATCGTAACCCTTCAGGGCGCGAGATACCGTTGATGGAGAGATGTTCAGCTCTCGAGCAATATCTTTGATAGTGACTGGTCTCCCTTTGGTATCCATGTGCCTATATATTCACTTGTTGACCTCAGCTAAAATTACAGCAAAGCCCTCATATAAATGATATGGATTAATATCTTTGTTTGATTGTAAACCAAAAAAAATTAACATGAAATTCAGACCAGGCGTACTCGCAGGAGATGAAGTAACAGAGGTGTTTAACTACGCCAATGAGCATAATTTTGCACTTCCAGCCGTCAATGTAATTGGCACCAATACGATGAATGCTGTAATGGAAACAGCTAAAGAGATGAACGCTCCTGTGATCATCCAATTCTCAAACGGAGGTGGTATTTTCAATGCTGGAAAGTCCTTACCAAATGACAATCAGAAAGCAGCAGTTGTCGGGTCGGTTTCAGGTGCACAGCACGTCCATATGATGGCTGAGCACTATGGTGTATCTGTAATCATGCATACTGACCACTGCGCAAAGAAACTTCTGCCGTGGATAGATGGCCTGCTAGATGCTGGTGAAAAGCATTTCGAGCAGACTGGCAAGCCGCTTTACAGCTCGCACATGCTTGACCTATCGGAAGAGCCGATTGAAGAGAATATAGAAGTATGCTCGAAGTACTTTGAGCGCATGGCTGCCATGGGTATGACACTAGAGATAGAACTAGGCGTAACTGGTGGCGAAGAAGATGGAGTAGACAACACCGACATTGATAATTCTAAGCTCTATACTCAGCCTGAGGAAGTGGCTTATTCTTATGAGCATTTGAAGAAGATCAGCCCTAACTTCACAATTGCAGCAGCCTTTGGTAATGTACACGGTGTATATAAGCCTGGTAATGTCAAGTTAACACCAATCATCCTCAAGAACTCTCAAGACCATATTCAAGAGAAATTCGGAACTGGTTCAAATCCTGTCAATTTCGTATTTCACGGTGGTTCAGGATCAACACGCGCCGAAATCAGAGAAGCCATAGAATATGGTGCAATCAAGATGAACATTGACACAGATATGCAGTGGGCGTACTGGGAAGGTGTGAAAGACTACTATAAGAGTAAGGAAGGATATCTTCAAGCTCAGATCGGTAATCCCGATGGAGATGATATTCCTAACAAGAAGTTCTACGACCCACGTGTTTGGTTGAGAGAAGGAGAAAAGAACTTTGTAAAGCGACTCAAGTCTGCTTTTGAAGATCTGAACAATATAAATACAAATGCCTGATGAATTCAGGCATTTGCCTTTTGAGCCTTATGCAACTTAAAACCTATACCCTGCTTTGCCTGCTGACAGTCATCATTATGGGCTGTCAGCAGACACAGCAATTTCCAGACACCAACCCTTCTAAAGAAATGGCATCTACCACCAAGCCAGTTGTCTACCAAGTCTTTACTCGTCTTTTTGGGAATACAGTATCCAACAACGTTCCTTATGGGACTATAGAAGAGAATGGAGTCGGCAAGTTCAATGACTTTACTGATAAAGCACTCCAGAGTCTAAAGGCCATGGGAGTGACCCACATATGGTATACTGGGGTAATAGAACATGCTGTGTTAACGGATTATCAGGAATACGGCATCCGTCTGGATGATGCTGATGTGGTCAAAGGACGTGCAGGGTCGCCTTATGCTATCAAAGATTACTATGATGTCAATCCCGATATGGCGGTCAAGGTTGATAACCGCATGGCGGAATTTGAAGACTTAATCAAGCGCACGCACGACAATGGCATGAAGGTCATCATCGACTTTGTGCCCAATCATGTAGCAAGAGGCTACAATTCAGATGCTAAACCAGATGGCATTGCCGACTTTGGAGAAGACGATAATAAGGACAAGGCCTTCGACCCCAACAACAACTTCTACTACATCGTAGGAGAATCATTTCAGGTGCCTTCGGAGTACAATTCACTAGGTGATAACACTCATCCAACCAAGGATGGTCAGTTTGACGAATCACCAGCTAAGGCCACAGGAAACAATGTATTCAGTGCTGCTCCTAGCGTTAATGATTGGTTCGAGACGATCAAGCTTAACTATGGAGTTGACTATCAAAATAATAGGCAGACTTACTTTGATCCAGTACCAGACACCTGGACTAAGGTGGAAGAAACTCTAAGTTTCTGGGCAAATAAAGGGGTAGATGGATTTCGATGTGATATGGCCGAGATGGTGCCAGTCGAATTCTGGGGTTGGGTGATCCCAAGGATCAAAGCGATCAATCCTGACATCACTTTCACCGCAGAGATCTACAATCCCGATAGCTACCGCAATTATATTTTCGACGGCAAGTTTGACTATCTGTATGATAAGGTAGAGCTGTATGACACCTTAAAGCACATTGTACAGGGCAAGGCTTCAACTGATGACATCTCGGTCATCTGGCAGAGACAAGAAGGCATTGAGGCTAATATGCTTCGATTCCTGGAAAACCATGACGAACAGCGAATCGCTTCACCTGATTTTGCAATAAATGCAGTCAATGCCATTCCAGCCATGGTGCTGAGCGCCACAATGAACACAGGCCCAATTATGATCTATTTCGGCCAGGAAGTTGGTGAACCAGGTGCTGGCGTATCAGGGTTCGGTGGAGAAGATGGCCGTACGACGATATTTGATTATTGGGGCGTACCCGAATTTCAAAAATGGGTGAACAACAAGGCTTTTGATGGTGGTGGGCTTAGCGAACAACAAAAGCAACTACGCCAATTCTACTCAAGTCTGCTCAACCTTTGTAACCAAAGCAAAGCCCTAAGTGAAGGTGGTTTCTACGATCTTCATTACTATAACAGAAGTCGGGAATATACAGGTCATTCTGATAAGGTGTATACCTACCTGCGGCATCATGATTGTGACAACTTACTGATTGCAGTGAATTTTGATCACGATAATTCTGAAACAGTTAACCTGAAAATTCCAGCTGATGCATTGAGCAAGCTCGGTCTAACTGGAGACGACATTACCCTAACATCGCTTGACGGGACAATGGGTTTAAGTGAAGATGGCAAGAGCCTCTCCGATCAAGCACAACCCAGCAGTTTTACTTTTGAACTTTCTGCTAATGGGTATCGAATATTCAAACTAGAATCATCCAACTAATGAAAAGTCTAGCACCCTTCGCCTTCTTAATTCTATTATTCTTTGCTCAATGTCAACCTGCGGTTGACCAGCCGTCGGCGGAGGAAACGAGTATTAAACCTGCCAAAGCCGCTTTTGTATGGGAGGCTTCTACGATCTATTTTCTACTGACTGATCGCTTTTACAATGGTGACACCTCCAATGATTTTTCATTCGGCAGAGAGCAAGATGGCGCTCCGCTACGCAGCTTCATGGGCGGAGATATCAGAGGCGTGATACAAAAGCTCGATGAGGGTTATTTCAACGACCTTGGGGTGAATGTGCTCTGGATGACACCCGTCTTTGAGCAGATCAAATCTGCAGTTGATGAGGGTCATGGCAAAAACTATGCGTTTCATGGCTACTGGATGCGGGACTGGACAGCTCTTGACCCCAACTATGGCACCATGGAAGACTTGGCAGAGCTGGTCAGCAAAGCGCATGGTAATGGCATAAGAATTCTCTTCGATGTGGTGATTAACCATACGGGTCCTGTTACTGCGCTTGATAGCCAATGGCCAGACGAGTGGGTCAGAACAAATCCACAATGCTCCTATGACAGCTATGACAAGACGGTCTCCTGCACACTAGTTGAAAACCTGCCAGATATATTGACCAATAGTGATGAAGCAGTTGACTTACCAGAATTCCTAGTCGAGAAGTGGACAGAAGAAGGCCGTCTTGAGCAGGAGATGAAGGAGCTTGACGAGTTCTTCGCCGAGTCAGGTCATCCAAGAGCATCAAGGTTTTACATCATGAAATGGTTGACCGACTATTTGAGAGAACTGGGCATTGATGGCTTTAGAGTAGACACAGTAAAGCATGTGGAAGAGTCGGTATGGGGAGAGTTATATGAAGTCGCCGTTAAAGCACTACAATCATGGAAGGCAAGCCACTCTGATGAGAAACTAGATGACCTACCCTTCTTTATGCTTGGAGAGGTATACAACTACTCGATCTTCAATGGAAAGAAGTTCACCATGGATGGTGGTGAGGTAGATATCGACTACTATGATGAAGGCTTCAATAGCCTGATCAACTTCTCATTCAAAGATGATGTCAAGTTGCCGGCGGGTGAGATTTTCACCAAGTATGATCAAACACTACAGTCTGCTGACTGGCAAGACCTCACTACTGTGAATTACATCAGCTCTCATGACGATAGTACCGTTCCTGATAAAGGGCGCGAGAATATTATGGACTATGGTACCAAGCTATTGCTCACACCAGGAATTGCGCAGATCTATTATGGTGATGAAACAGCTCGGAAGCTTGAATCTGACGAGGCAACAGGCGATGCGGTTCTTAGAACTTTTATGAATTGGGATGAGCTATCTCAAAACCCAGAGAACCAGAAGGTGCTGACCCATTGGCAAAAGCTAGGACAATTCCGAAAGGCGCATCTTTCAGTTGGTGCAGGAAAGCATTCTGTCATACAGGAGTTACCACTGGTTTTTAGCCGGTCATACTCCAATCAAGGGATTGATGATCAAGTTGTGGTTGCTCTTGATGCAGGTAGCGGCGAAAAGAATATTCCGGTAGGTGGCATCTTTGCAGATGGCACAAAGGTGACAGATCACTATTCTGGTAAGTCGGCAAGTGTAGAGAATGGAATGGTCTCAATCAACACCGATATGGCGATCGTTTTGCTCGCAGAAGAGTAACTATTAGATAATCGAAGGCTCTCTTTCGATCAACGGTCTTATTGCGTAGACCAAATTTTGAGTGGTTAAGCGCTAAGTTTTCTTCCTTTGTAGTGAAGATTTATTTAGCTATGAAATACTTTTTTTCGACTCTCATCCTCTCAATTTTTTTTAGCATCTGTCTAGGTCAAGCAAGCGACGGAGAAAAGAAAACGCTCGACGAAAACCTTGTACTGGAGGTCATCAAGAAAGCTATTGTAGATGGTAAGGATGTGCGCATATACAGCGGTATCAGGAAGCCTTCTTATGTATTTCAAGCTGGCAACCAAGTGCATGAAGATTATCAGGGCTACTTCAACGATAGTGACATAGACTATCTCATTTCACAGTTGAAAAGTCCGGTGCTTAGGGAAATCTCCAAGAAGGACTTTGATAAGAAAAGTAAAGTAGAGGTGACCAACAAAGAGGTCATGGGTCGCTTCAACGGAGACACCTACTATGTCTCTCATCCGATGTTTAGTCAGGATATGAAGACGAGCGTGATTTATTACGAAAAATGGTCTCGTTCTATTACTGGAGAGCTTCAAGGCAAAGCCATCTACAAAGTATTTCAAGACTTTGGTCAGAAGGAGGAGAACATCCTTCAGGCGACTATGGAGATTCAATAGTCCTGCTCTTCAACCTTCTCAGTTGTTAGTTTAATAAGTTGTCTAAACATGGCTACCCCAGGAGCTATCAGCTCATCTGGGAAGTCATAATCTGGATTGTGTAGCGCGGGAATCCCTGCTCCCGCTCCAAGCCCAAAGAATCCACCTCTAAATTTCTCAGTAAAAAGGCCAAAATCCTCTCCCCACTTGAAGGGCTGTTCAGCAGCGAGATAATCTAGACTTGCCTCAGAAGCCGCCTTCTTTACCAAGCGTACAGCATCTTTATCGTTATTAGTAGCGGCGAAGGACTCCAGCCGCTCTGTACTTACCGCTAATCCTGATTGGTTAGCTAATCGATCCACTTCAGCCAATAGTTTTGTCTTGATACTGTTCATTTTCTGATCCGTCCACGCTCTCAGCGTGAAATGAACCTCACCACGTCCAGCAGATACACCATAGGCCTTCTCCCCCATTTCCATATAAACCGGAGTTATTAAGCTGAAATCTTCAACACCAGTGTTTGGGTTCTGAAGATTCTCCGCAAAGGCAATTGTTTTTGAAATAGAATGCGCCGGATTGTTGCCGTTTTCTGGCTCGGCCGCATGTGCGGTCTTTCCCTTGAAGGTTATGATCAAACTCGTAACCGCAGCATTTAGGCTTCCTGTTCTGCACAGGACTGTGCCTAATGGGTAACCTGGTAAATTATGCAGAGCAAAAATATAGTCAGGAGTAAAATCAAATTTTGGACTTGCTAATATAGCCGCTGCTCCTTCGCCAGTTTCTTCGGCTGGTTGGAACAGGAAGTAGTACTTGCCGCATTCCGGTAGGTCATTACTCAGACTCAAGATAGCACCAACTAAGATAGCCATGTGTCCATCATGCCCACACTTATGTGATACAAACTCATCTGTTGATCGGTGAGTGAATTCATTTATTTCCGAGATCGGCAGTGCATCGAGCTCGGCCCTAAACATAACATTGGGCCCAGGCTGACCTGTGTCAAGGACCCACACAAATCCAGTAGAAGTGATCTGCACCAAGCTTCCCGAGGCATGCTCTTTTAGATAGTTCTGAAGATATCTAGACGTATTATACTCCTGTCCGGATACTTCAGCAATAGCATGGAGATGACGTCTGAGTTTTATTATCTGATTATGATCAATCTCATTCATTTACATGACGATTAAAATATTCGGACATTCCATTAGTCAACTAGAATTTACGTCAGACTATACAGCTTTACAAACCAATTAAAATCATCCGATGACTATATTTACTCCATAACGTGACGGCCATGAAACTCAAGATTGACAAGCACCTAGCGCTCACTGAACAAGAAACGCATCTTGTACTAATGCACAGCATTCTCAATATACTGGGCGTACTGATTTACAATGTCAAAGAGCTGGGCAAGATGTCTCGTAATCCTGAAATTATGAAGCCTGTAATCAACACACTCACCTCCATAAGGGAGAAACTAGATGATCAGGATTTTACATATGGACAATTGAGCAAGTTTGACGAATTGCACGAATACTTATCTAAAAGCTTTGTGGTGATTTATGAAAGCTATCCTGACCTTAAAGATGACGAAGACTACAAGGATGAAGTTGATAATATCTACTCTGTCTTATCAGAAATGCGACGTAGGGCTGAAGAAATAGTCGAATGGGACGGTGATCCGTTTAGAGTCAAAAAGATAAGCACAAGTGAACTAAGAGAAGATATGGAGCAATTCTTCGAGGCGGTTCAAAGGAACAGTCAAGGTGCTTATAAAGTCGTTTTTTCTAACGATGATCTAACCACCAAAATGACCTATCTCATGGACTTTGAAATATCTGTAGATAATGATGAAATAGAAATACCAATGGTGTTCAAAGATGTCATCAGAGATGTATTGGCCAATGCCAGAAAGTACTCTTTACCAGGGTCTAAAGTAGAAGCTACGTTCATTCAAAAAGATGGACAGACTAGGTTTAGCTGCACAGATGAAGGTGTGGGTATTCCTGAAGAAGAACTCCCAAAAGTCACAGAGATCACCCCCCAGCTGTTGCGTGACGTAGTGAGCCTTGGTAAGTCCTATACCTTTACCCATCGTCTCTCTGGCTTTAC
>JAVKDO010000010.1:0-9132 GCA_040222235.1 Cyclobacteriaceae bacterium | reverse complement strand
CCAGGGTAAACGAAGGCACATCGTTGACCCCAAAGACAGTGATGGTGAACGTCTGTATTGGTGATGTTCCCACGGGTGATCCATTGTCACTTAGGGTAACGTTAAAAGTGGCCGAGCCATTAGTGTTGGCGGCTGCCTCATAGGTCAATACACCAGTAGATGAAAGTGCTGGGGCACTGCTAAAGGCCAGTATGCCACTTGTGGAAGTCTCGGTCAGACTAAAAGTCAATGCCTGTGTCGACTCATCACTTCCTCCTCCTGGATTGATGGCGGTAGCAAAGCCCGTGACGGTCTGAAATCCTGCATCCTCATCGCTGGCACCAGGATTGCCCTCTGTGGTAAACGTTGGCACATCATTAACGGAATTGGCGGTGATGGTAAATGCTTGCGAGGCAGAGGTGCGGTCAGGTAATAGTCCATCCGAGGAAAGCACTAAGTCACTGAGCGTGAGTTCAAAAGTGGCAGTACCGTTGCTGTTTGATTGTGCCTGATAGGTCAAAACGCCAGTGGGGGATATCGCAGGAGCACCGCTAAAAGTCAAATTGCCAGTGGTGCTGACAGGGATGAGGTTGAATTCCAATGGCTGAGATAACTCATCTGTACCACCTCCAGGACTAATGTCAGTGACGAAATCTAATACGGTTTGGAGGCCTGCATCTTCATTCGTAGCGGCTGGATCTGCGGCCAAGGTAAACGAAGGCACATCGTTGACATCAAAGACAGTGATGGTGAAGGTCTGGATGGGAGAAGTCCCCACGGGTGATCCATTGTCACTTAGGGTAACGTTAAAAGTGGCCGAGCCATTAGTGTTGGCAGCTGCCTCATACGTCAATACACCAGTTAACGAAATGGCTGGTGCACTACTAAAGGTCAAAGTGCCTGTGCTGGCGGTCTCATTCAGACTAAAAGTCAACGATTGACCTGACTCGTCTATACCACCGCCTGCGCTGATGGCATTGGCGAACTCCCCAAAAGTCTGAAGGCCAGCGTCTTCTTCGGTAGCGTTCGGATCGTCATTGATAGTAAAAGATGGCACATCATTGACGGCATTGACGGTGATTGTAAAAGCCTGAACACCAGAGGTCGCTACAGGTGATCCATCATCACTCAAAGTCACCTCAAAATTGGCGGTACCATTGGTATTGGGAGCGGCTTGGAAAGTGAGCTCTCCATCGGACGATATGGCCGGGGCAGTACTAAAGGTCAAAGTGCCTGTGCTGGCGGTCTCGGTCAGACCAAAGGTCAGCGCCTGTGTTGCCTCATCACTTCCTCCTCCCGCACTGATGGCGGTAGCAAAGCCAGTGACGGTCTGCAATCCCGCATCCTCGTCGCTGGCACCAGGATTGCCCTCTATGGTAAACGTGGGCACATCATTAACGGCATTGACCGTGATGGTGAAGGTCTGTGTAGCATTGGTAGCGGCAGGCGACCCATCGTCACTCAAAGTCACGTCAAAAGTTGCTGTGCCATTGGTGTTGGCAGTGGCCTGATAGGTAAGCTCGCCGGTAGTGGAGATAGCAGGGGCTTGAGCAAAGGTCAGGTTTTCAGTGCTAGCCATTTCCGTGAGACTAAATGACGTGATTGACTGAACCGACTCATCGGTTCCGCCACCCACACCTATTGCGGTAGCAAAGCCAGCTATCGTCTGCAGACCTGCATCTTCATCGATAGCGGCAGGATTTGCGGCGATGGTAAACACCGGAGGATCATTGACGGCGGTGACATTGATGGTAATAGTCCGAGGAGCGGAAGATTCAACAGGAGTTCCATTGTCTGTTATCACAATTTCGAAAGTCGCCGATCCATTGGTGTTTGGAGTGGGTTCGTAATTAAAACTTCCTGTATTTGTAAGGTCAGTGGAATTGGGCGTTGTGGCAAACGTCAGATTTCCCGTAGTACTTATTTGGGTTACCGAAAAAGAAGTCGTCTGGCTCAATTCATCATTACCGCCTCCTGCACTTCTGGTGGCCAGCGGAAAGAACAACTGAGGCCCGGCATCTTCGTCAACGGTGGCGGAAGTTGCATTGAGGGTAAAGACTGGTGGATCGTTGATAGGATTGATGGCGATGCTGAAGCCTCTTTGGTCTGATGTCTCCGCAGGCGATCCATTATCTGTTGCAAAAACTGAGAAGAATACTGTGCCATTGTCATCAGGAACTGCCTGATAAGTAAGAGTTCCAGTTGGTGAAATTGAAGGTGCTGTAGTGAAAGATACACCATCAAACAATTGTCCTGTCTGTGTAACGGCATAGCCCGTAATGGACTGTCCGGACTCATCAGTACCTCCCAGCACAAGATCAGTCACAAATCCTGATATAGTAACTAGCCCGGCATCTTCATCAGATGAAGTTGATGCTACATTAAACGTAGGCTTATCGTTAACGGCATTCACAGTTATGCTAAAGGTTTGTGGTGCCGAAGTTGCTATAGGTGTGCCATTATCACTGGCGGTAACGTTGAAAGTGGCTGTGCCATTGGTATTAGCTGCAGCAGTATAATTTAAAGCCCCACTTGATAAGCTAATAAATGAAAATGCAAGGTTGCCGGTAGAACTAACCGGAGAGACATCAAATGTGACAGTTTGAGAGCCTTCATCAAAGCCTCCTACTCCTCCCTGACTAATATCTGTGAGGAAGTTTGGTATGAATTGTTGTCCCGCGTCTTCATTCGAGGCTGGAGGGTCTGATGCCAGTGTGAAAGAAGGAACGTCATTTACTGGTGTTACATTAAATATGACAATAATGTCTCTGGTAAAAGTGCCATCACTCACTAATATTCTGATAGCATCACTAGTAGTGAAGTTAAGGTTGGGTTGATAAGTTAGACCTGAAGGCACAATGTCTCCTCCGTTAGTAGTAGCTATTGTGGGAAAACCGGCTAATACACCATTACTAGGATTCCCATCGTTGACTCCTGTCACAATGGACCAGGTCATGGTCTCTCCTACATCAAGATCTGTTATTGTCAGAATGTCACTCAGTGAGAATAACTGGTCTTCCTCTACCGCTACTCCCGAAACAATGTATGTGGTACCAGCTGGAACACCCCCGTTTGTAAAAGATGGTGCGGTCTGTGCCAGGCAAAAAGGAAGTATTAAAAAACTTAATAGAAATATTAGTAAAGTTCTCATGATGTGGTTTTTAGTATTTCTGTAATTTTTTTGGTAATTGTCCTTTGCTAATATCCTAGGCAAGCAGCAAGCACCGGACTTCATTGACTCACTTTATGCGGATCTTTGATTTCCCGAAGGCCGAATTTGGCTTGTTTGTCACTCCTTAATAGCTTTAGTAAGCCCTTCCTTCCGCTTAGAGATACGGTAATTCAGGGCTATTTCGAATACTCCATCCCTCGCTATCGCCAAATCATCACCCGAGGGTAGATTGAAACTGAAGGCTACTGCGAGATTGTGCTGCTGGTACTGTAGTGAGAGCATGACGGATTCGTTGGTATTGTACCATCCTCCAAAGCCAATCTGCTTTGTTGACTGGTCTTGTTGGATCAAGTCATACGTGAGCAGACCCCCTGCTTGCAACCACTGCTGTCCGCGTCTGCTGATGGCCAGTGCTGACGGGAAAATGGCAAAACCCTTTCGTCTAAAAACCTCATAGCCCAAGGTGGCTTTGTAGGTGACCGATGGCTCATCTGCGAAACCCTCCGTCACTGCTCTGTCTGGCTGGGTAAAGTTAAAAAGCGAAATGCCTGCAAAAGCTTTGGTCACCTCACTGTCACCTCTCAGCTGCCAGTACAACCCGCTGCTCGCCGAGATGGCATTTCCAGAAGTAAAATTGCTGATCTCTCCCGATGCAGCAGTGGGGATAAAGACCCCATTGATGAATTGGCTATCGGTGGTGAAGTCTTCCTGGATCTGGGTGCCAAACAAGGTGGCTTGCGTACCGAAACTTAGTTCGCTTTTTTCTGTGATGGCAATACTCAATGCTGCGCCAAGTGTCGCTCCGGTGGTCGTGAAGAACTCCGAAATCCTCTCCTGATAGAAACTGCCGGAAAAAACAAATTGATGCTTCCCAAAACCCATGGGATAGAAAGCGGAGAGCTGACTTGTATTAAATGTCTCGCCAGCTCCTACCGGAACATTTCGGTAGTTGATCGCCACCTGGGCCTCCTGCATCACACCTGGCTGACCAGGGTTGGTGGCGAGCGGTGCGAGCTGAAACTGGTTGAAGAACAGATCTTGCGCGTGAGCCGCACACGTGATGAACAAGAGTGATGCAATCATGAGTAGCTGGAGGCTCAGGGAGTAGATATTTGAATGTGCCATGCGTTTACTCATCTTCAGTGATATTTAGAGTGTAGAAAAGCACTACGATGGTGGCTTTTCTTAATACTGAGTTAAAGATGAATAAGGCAAGACTCGCCTTTCGTCAGAGTTGCCCGAATGGAAAGAATCGTTGCATGAACCGCCAATATCCCTTCATAAACAGCACATCAACGGTTGGGTTTTTTGAAGTGGACATTCCATAAATAACCCTAGTTCTGTTCTTATGACATTCTCTGAGTAGAGAATTGCCCAATAACAACTTACTCCCGAAGGCCTGCCTGCCGTACAAGGCAGGGAGTCTATGCGCGATTAGTAGTATGAAAGGGCATAGGTTCCCGCCTATTCTAGCAGGCCTATCGGGCATGACTTCTCTGAGTAGAGAATAACCTACCAACCAAGAGTTTTTCTAGTAGCACAGAGGTCATTCAACATTGAACATAGATGCCCTTCGGGCATGACTGGTTAATGAAAAAACTCACCAACCCTGTTACCTACAAAGCTCTACGAATCGTTATTGGACATCTATGATCCTTGTAGCATCCACTTTGACTAAAACCACTATTTTGATATTTTAGGTTTCTTATCAATTTCGTCAATGCCCAACTTCTTTACATACATCACTACTAATCCAAGAAGAACGACGCTCTACACCGGAATGACTAATGATTTGGAGCAAAGAATCGTAGAATATTTTCTAAACAGGGATATGCCAGGAACATTCGCCGGCAGTTACTATTGCTATATGCTTCTTTATTATGAGCGCCATCAGAAACCTTCTCATGCCATCGAAAGAGAAAAGGAGATAAAAGAGATGAGCAGAGTACAAAAAGAAGAACTAATTGCCTTGGATAATCCTAAGTGGAGATTTCTCAATTCGAGTATTATGCGGTGGCCTCCTCATCCTGACCAAGGGTCGAGATGACGAAAGTGTATCTCACCAATTGAGAGCATGGATTCCCCATGGCTTTACTTCTCTGATTAGAGAATACCCACCAACCAGTCACTCCCGTAGGGAGTCTATGCAGTAAGCGGTCGGTCGTATGCAAGGGCATGGATTCCCTGCGGGAATGACTTTCTACACTCTGGCGCACTTTTGTAAAGTGTGCTGATTTACCCAAGCATAGGCAATGAGGTCACTCAGCGGAAGATTGGCAATGAGAATCGTTCTCTTGTCAGGCAGCATTGAGCACTGATAAATACTTATATAAATGGGAACGCTTTGCAAAAGTGCTCCAGTTAGCAGAAAGACTTCTCTGAGTAGAGATTCCTCACCTCATCGGGCAGGCCTGCGGGAAAGATTTTCTTTGAGTCCAGGGTAACCCACCAACGAGTCGCTCGTGAAGGGGGTTGGTCTATGCGGCTATCCGTTTAGCAAGTCATTCCCGGTAGGGGAGTGATAATAGGAATGCCAATCATGGCTCACGGACAGAAAATCAAATCGATACGGCACTGCGCATTGCAAAGCAATGATTGGAAGAAATGTTAGGCCGTTTCGCGCTCTTTCAATACAGGCACTTTTGCAGCCTGATTGTTGGCCAGCGGTAAGGAAAAAGTAATACTGGTGCCTTGACCTACCTGACTCTGGATGGTGATCTCACCGCCATTTTTTGCTATAAATTCCTCACAGAGCATCAGGCCGAGCCCCGTTCCTTTTTCACCATGTGTGCCCATCGTACTCTTTTGGTGATCGAGGTTGAAGATATGTGCTAGTTTTTCGGGAGGTATCCCCACGCCATTATCAGTTACGGTGACTTCAGCGTACTGATTCACTATTTTTCCTTCTAACTGGACATGACCACCATCGGGTGTAAACTTCTGAGCATTGCCGAGTAGGTTTCTCATCACGGTACTGACGGAATTGTGATCGGCATAGACCCACAGCTCATTGGGCATGTCACTCTCAAGTGTGATGTTTTTTGCGGAGAAGCTGTGCTCGTACATTTCGAGGGTGTCTTGCAGGGCCATATTCAGATCAAGTGGCTGAGGCCTGAAAGGTAAAGTACCCGTTTGCGATAGCGCCCATTTCAGCAGGTTATCGAGCAGTGAATTGATCCGGTTGGCCGACTCATCCACAGATTTGATTAACTCTAGCGTGTTTTCCGAGCGGCCTTTTTTCAAGGTATAGGCGATCATCCTTCCGATCCCTTGAAACGAGGAGATAGGCCCTCGGAGGTCATGGGCGATCAGGGCAAAAAACTTGTCTCGGGTTTTGTTAGCGACTATCAAGGCATCTTGAGATCGGCTCAGTTTTTTATTTATGTCAGTGATGAGTTCGTTTCTTTGCTCAGTCTCTTTTTTCCTTTTACTGGCCTGTAGGTAGATGAAAATGACAAATATTAGTACTAGGGCGACAAACAGGGAGACGATGATGAGAATAAGATTTTTGTCTTTTTCCTTTTCGATGGTCAGTTCCGCTAGGGTGTTGTCTTTTCTAAGGTTAATAATGTCGACTTCTTTTTTTTGAGTTTCATACTTTTCTCTCATCTCTGCTACCTGGTTATTCCTCTTTAGGTTTAGAGCCTCATCATACAAGTCATATCTAAGTAGAGAAATTTCAAGTGCTTTCTGATAGTCTCCCCAGCTGTCATATATCTCAATCCCCACATCATAGGTAGAAATGATTTTGTCAACTACATTTAACTCCAAACCAATAGACAATGATTTTTCATAGTATTCGATTGCCTGATGTCTATCGGTTAGAGTACCGTGGAATAAAGCCAGATTAGCATAAGAATCTATCATGGCTACTTTGTCATCTAATGCGATTTCAAATGCCAATCCTTTCTTCTGGAGATCAATGGCTTTCTCGGTATCCTTTTTCTCAAAATAAAGGCCAGCCAAGTTTCCCAGGCTATTGTATTGAAATGAAGTGTCCTGAACTTGAATGCCGTACTGATAAGACTTGTTTATGAGTTCCAAGGCGGTATCAAAGTCACCCATCTCGTAGTACACGCAACCTAAGTTCAAATAACCAGCATTTATTCCATGCTCTTCGTCATGCTCGGTCGCCACGGCTATCTCTTCTTCAAAGTATTTCTTTGAATTCTCAAAGTCATTCATGTACAAGTAGAGTCTTCCAATCTCATTCAGCGCTGATAGATATTCCTCATAGCGGTTTGTCGGGTCGGACATTTTCAGGTTTCTGAAAAAATAAATGAGCGCCTCCTGAAAATCTCCTATTTCACCGACTACCGTACCAAGTATACTAGTTGCATAAAGAATATTAGCGGTATCTCTACGCTCAACCGCCATATCGTAGGATAGCTGAGCCAAGTACTTGGCTGGTTGAGGGGACGTCCGGTAAATAAATTTAGCGGTATTAGTAAGCTTATAATTAAATGAGTCCGCTTGATTAATCGCTTCTTTCAAATTGATTATCAGGGTAGGGATATTCTGCTGGTGCTCCTCGATGAATTCGATGATATCTGCAGGATTTCTTTGGGACTCTATGTGGGATAGAAATCGCTTACTTAAAGGATCTAAATCATCGATCTCTTGTGCCTTGATATCACAAAAAGGCTTCAACAGGATCAACAGTGTAATGGCGAATAGTCTAAACTTGATTGGTCTAAAAGTTTGAATCTTATACTCCATAAAATAGACTGCTTTTGGGCCTCATTCATCAACCCATACTGTAAGTTAGTCAACGGGCTCTAGAGCATGTTTAGTCTTTTTAGCAGAATACCCTTATAGGTCTTTCCTATATCCAACGAATGGCTGCCAATCTGTAGGGTCATTTCCACTTCGTCGATGCTGTCTATCTTGTTGGCATTTGCAATGTACTTCCGATGAACCCTTACAAATTGAGATGGATTTAGTCTGTCAGCTAACCCACTGATAGATGCTCTAATATGGTAACTACGGTTGATGGTGACTACCGCACAATATCTTTCCTCAGTCAACTCTACCCAGAGAATGTCGTCATGATGCACCTTTTCCAGTCGGCTACCCGATTTGATGAAGAAACTGTCTTTGACCAACAAGTCCTCTGACCAACCGACAAATGGCTCGGCCGATATCTCTTTTTCCTGGTCTTTGGCGAACTTGTAAATGGCCAGTTCGATGGCCGCCTGTAAGGCACCCTTTTCCACAGGTTTGACAATGTAAGCGTAGGGGTCAGTCGAGTTAGCCCTCATCATCGTCTCCACATCATCCCTAGCGGAAACAAAAATGATCGGGACCTGTCTTTCAGCATTGATCTTCGCTGCGATTTCTATCCCGTCTCCTCCGCCATCCAGTTCTATGTCCAGCAAGACCAGATCAGGTTTGGTTGCCTTGTAGTTTCTCAGGACTTCCTCACTGGTAGCATAAATCCCTATCAATTGATAATCCATTTCCTCCAACAGCATCTCCAGCTTGAGGGCATGTGTAGAGTTGTCTTCAGCAGCGAGAATTCTAATTTTTGACATAAGACATTTCGGAAGCTTGACTTATCGTACTTCAGCCATTTTAGACCTATCGGAAAGTCGGCCGAAGCATTTCATATACAGAGCGTGTAATTCTAAACATCGCCTCCTTTGTCAAATTTAAGATTAATGAGTGGAGAATATCCAAGGTTGGCAAAATGAATTAGTGCTTCAAATTCCTGGATGAGGCTTTTCAAGTTATTATGATTGATTTGTGAAGACGAGAACCCTAGCCGACAAGGGCAGTTCGTTCCAGTAGGGCTAGTTCGCCAAGATCTTTGTACTCTGGTAGAAAAGAAACAATTATTCCCTAAAATCCGCAGGTTGATTATGAAGAAGAGCCAAAAAGGCCTGATAAATTGAATCA
The DNA here is from genome assembly GCA_040222235.1 of Cyclobacteriaceae bacterium. Taxonomy (GTDB): domain Bacteria; phylum Bacteroidota; class Bacteroidia; order Cytophagales; family Cyclobacteriaceae; genus UBA6059. The sequence goes on along the minus strand of JAVKDO010000010.1, from coordinate 83 downwards.
AAGCCTTTTTTAACTCCTCAAGGTTTCACTTATTTGAGTGATTGAAAAACAACTAAGTGAAGATGAAAATTACTACCTCTGAG
>JAVKDO010000009.1:0-60656 GCA_040222235.1 Cyclobacteriaceae bacterium | reverse complement strand
GAAATATTCAGGTTCGATGGCGACTCGATCAACGATTTCGTCTCGCTCACCCCCTCACGTACAGGTAGCTATACCATCTCCTTCATGGCATTGAGGACAGCATTTATCAATGATACAGACCAAGAAGAGTACATACATCCGACTTTCAATGATTTTGTAGCCAACCGAGAGATCATCCGCCAGAGGCTGAATAGCCTCAATGGAAACGGCGAATATCAACTCAACAGTCAAGATGTTTTGATTCCCGCGTTCATTGCAGCTTACTCCGGTAAGGACGCATCTGAAGTCAACTTAAGCCCGTTCCCTAAAACACCTCTTCCTAATTGGCGCCTTGATTATGCAGGCCTGTCCAATATCGCAGCATTAAAAGAGGTCTTTTCATCTGTCAATATTACCCATAGTTACCAGTCAACCTACAGTGTTGGCAACTATGCGAATTCACTGTTATATGATCAGGGCATTGAGCTAACCAATGATGTTACCGATTATCCTCTTGCTTCAGTATCTACTGACAATGGAATTGTGCCAGTGTATATAGTGAACCAAGTGGCGATCACTGAGCGATTTTCTCCGCTCATTGGTGTCAATGTAAGAACTAAGAATCGACTAACGGCTAAGATTGATTACAAGAGGGAGCGAAACTTATCGCTAAACTTGTCCAATGCCCAAGTCACGGAGCTTAGGAGCAGCGATATATCGTTTGATATTGGATTTACAAAAGACAAGTTTAAGCTGCCATTTAAGGTTCAGGGCAGGACTGTCACTCTTGAAAACGACATTCAGTTTAGGATGAGCTTTACTATTAGGGATACCAAGACGATCCAACGAAAAATAGAAGAAACCAATGCGATAACCAACGGCAACCTCAATTTCCAGTTAAGGCCTACGGTGAGTTATGTGATCAATCAAAAGTTGAACTTGACAATGTACTTTGAGAGGAACATTAACGAGCCACGCTTGACCAATTCATACCGTCGTACGTCTAGCGCTTTTGGAGCTCAATTGCGCTTTAGTTTGTCTCAGTAGATGATGTCCATATCTCAAAAAAAACTATTTTTGACCACCAATAATTAAGAAGAGAAAAATGAATATACCTAATGACTTGAAATACACCAAAGATCATGAATGGCTCAAGATCGAGGGAGATGTGGCTACTATCGGAATCACAGATTTTGCTCAAGGAGAGCTTGGAGATATCGTCTATGTCGAAATTGAAACTGTAGGTGATGAACTTGGCCATGGAGAAGTGTTTGGTACAGTAGAAGCTGTTAAAACTGTTTCAGACCTGTTTATGCCCGTTTCAGGTGAGGTAATTGCATTTAATGAAGTTTTGGAGTCTGAGCCTGAACTAGTGAACAGTGACGCTTATGATAAGGGTTGGATGATTAAGCTGAAGATTTCAGATACATCAGAGTTAGAAGGCCTCCTAACGGCAGATGCTTATAAGGAGTTAATAGGTGCTTGAGTAAACTGAAGTATTCTTTAGGATTCATTTTATGGCTGAGCTTTATCAGCTACCTGTCTTTAACACCCAGTAGTCCGGTATCTTCTCCTATTCCCGGGTTAGATAAGATCGTTCATTTTGTGTTTTACTTGGTGCTCACTTGGTTGCTCGGTATGAGCATCAGGATCGAATGGAAAATCAATCCCTTCTTTTTCTGGGTTGTATTGATATCTATACCAATATGCATTGGTGTGGCTATTGAGTTGATTCAGTCGACTGTACCGGGCAGAACAAGAGAAAACTTGGACATAGTTTTTAATGTAATTGGGACGTGTATCGGGATAATTCCTTTTTTCAAAAGAACTGATTAATGTCAGCTCTTTTGTGATTTTTCGATATATTTGATTCTACTGAAAAGTTAAAAGACTTAATTATACTTAAACAGACCTCATGGAAGCTAAGAAAAATCCAAAAGCAGATCTCGAAAGCAGAAGCCTGATGTTTTTACATCTCGGCTTGGTGATTAGCCTTGCGCTTGTCATTACTGCATTTGAGTGGAGATTTTATGACGAAGGTGCCACTATGGATCTTGGTCAGATAGATGACAACTTTGAAGATTTGATGGAGATACCTCCGACGGAGCAGCCACCACCACCACCACCAGTAATACAGCAGCCGGAAATCATTGAGGTTCCTGATGAGGAAGAAATCGAAGAGGAAATCGAGATAGAGCTTGATGTGGAGATCACAGAAGAGACTGTCATCGAAGAAATCATTTTCGAGGAAGCTCCTGAAGAGGAAGAGGTAGATGAGATTTTCACAATTGTGGAAGATCAGCCAGAGCCTCCAGGTGGAATGTCAGCCTTCTATCAGTACATTGCTAAGAACTTGAAGTACCCGTCACAAGCTAGAAGAATGGGTATTGAAGGTAAGGTATTCGTACAATTTGTAGTCGACAAAGATGGAACCATCACAGAAGTGCAGGCTGTGAAAGGTATCGGTGCAGGTTGTGACGAGGAAGCGGTGAGAGTAATTGGTAATGCGAAGAAGTGGAAACCAGGTAAGCAAAGAGGTCGTCCGGTAAAGGTAAGAATGATTCTACCTATCACTTTTAGATTAGGTTAAAATATACGAGACCAGCCAAAGTGCTGGTCTTTTTTGATCTATCTCAACTAAATTGTTAGTTCATTTTCGGGCTGACATTTGGGAGTCAGAGGCGTGACGATAATCATCATCAGTACTATTGGTGATCATAATTATTGGCTCATAAATCGTCTTACTTCATGGTATAAAAGCAATAGCTGATATCATGGACACATTAATCAAACAAAAAAAAGTCTCCCCTAACTCTCAGAAGAGAAGGGTCGATGACAGTGGTTTAGATCATCTAAATCCTGTAATTAAGGAACTGGTTCTACCGAAGGCTCCTTATAGTCTTGAAGAATACCAGTCCTTACTGGATTTGAAGAGGGATCGAGATAGCTCTCAGAATAATAGCTCGAAGATGTTCTTATCTCTTGGTCTTGTCTTGAGTTTATTATTCACCATTACGGCTTTTGAATGGAAGTTTTATGATAATGGTATGATCACAGATTTAGGAACTTCAGACATGAATCGTTTTGAAGAGACTCTTGACATCCCCAATACCTCTCAACCACCTCCACCACCACCGTCCAACAACCAACCCCCAATAATTAGAGAGGTTGAAGATGAAGTTATCCTTGAAGAGATCAAGCTGAGCATTGATGCTGAGATGACCGAGAACACCTCAGTTGAAGAAGTGATCTATGTCCCCGAGGTGGAATTGGAAGAGGAGAAGGCAGAAGAGATATTTACAATAGTGGAGCAACGTCCTGAGCCAATCGGAGGTATGCAGGCTTTCTACAAGTATGTAGCTGATGAAATGGAATATCCCGCCATTGCTAAGCGGACTGGCGTCCAAGGTAAAGTCTACTTGAGATTTGTGGTCGATACGGATGGGTCAATTGCCAATGTGGAAGTACTCAAAGGTATTGGAGCAGGTTGCGACGAAGAAGCTGTAAGAGTTGTTGAAAACGCACCAAAATGGATACCGGGTAAGCAAAGAGGACGTGCAGTGAAAGTGTACATGACGCTACCGATGATTTTTGTATTGAAGGAATAGAAGAGACTTTTTTAATGTGTCTGCGAGCAGTTGTTACACTATGTTGAGCAACTGCTCTTTTATTTTCTCTAGTTCTTCTTTCATGACCACCACATGGCGCTGAATGGTCGCATCGTTGGCCTTCGATCCAATAGTATTGATTTCCCTACCTATTTCCTGAGAAACAAAAGCTAACTTTTTACCAGGTAATTCTTCCTTGGTTATCACCTCAGTGAAGTACTCTAGGTGATTTTTGAGGCGTACCTTCTCTTCGCTGATATCGAGCTTTTCGATGTAGTAAATGAGCTCCTGCTCGAACCTATTTTGGTCAATATTTTCAGAGCCTACAAACTCGTTAAGATTTCCTTTGATTCTGGATTTTATTCGCTCAACGCGTGCTGGGTCAATCCTCTCGATGCTCTGAAGTTGCTCGCCGATGGAGGCAATATAAGTTTCAAGTTTATCCCTGAGCGCTGCTCCTTCTTGAGTCCGAAAGTCAAGACATTTAGAGAGGGCACTATTCAACTGTGTTTTAAGTTCATCCCATGAGACAAGCTCATCTTCAGATTCTCCTCCGACCACCACTTCAGGCATATCAAGGGCCAGTTTGAATAAACCAGCTTTGCTTTTATCACTCACCTCATCTGCCAAAGTGGTTAGATCCTCGTAGTAACTTTTGAAAAGAGTTCGATCAAAGCTGAGCTTTTTTTGATGGCTACCCTTGGGTTGAGCATCTATGGTCATGACGACCTTCCCACGCTTAAGAGCATCGGTAATGATAGTTCTAATCTCAAGCTCACGGTCACTAAACTCTTTAGGTATTTTGAGCTGAAGGTCAAGAAATTTTGAATTGAGTGTACGGAATTCTACGGAAAGGGTAGACTTCTCATTTTCATACTGGGCTGAACCATAGCCCGTCATTGAGTAGATCATGGATTAAAATTAGCGGTAAGAGGGACTAATTAAAAATCGTACCCAAGCGTTACGTAGAACCTCGTATCTCCCACGTTGAAGTCCTCTATTGGCTTAGCGACATCAAACTTCACGTAGTAGCCCAGTAGTACGGTACGAATACCAAAACCGTAGCTCTGTAGCCAGGGGCTCTTGGAATTATTGAGAGTGGCTTGGAAGACAGAGCCCTCCGGGGCAATGATTTTTGTGTTAACATCATTGTCTCGCCGGAAAGGAGACCGACCGGTCCAGGAAGATCCTATATCATAGAAACCAACCATCTGGAAATTCCTGAAAAAGTTGGATGAAATAGGTCCTCTGATTAGATACCTAAATATTGGCAGACGAAGCTCAGCATTTACTAAGATTACATCAGTACCATTAAACTTATTGTAGTCGAATCCCCTAAGGTTCGTTACATACTCGACGAAGAGCAAATTGCTATTGTCGACTCCAGTTTCTGTCCTTAGAGGGTCGTTTTGGCCAGTGGATTCTGTCTTGTTAAAAAGCCAGTTGTTCATACCTCCTAGGAGATAACTGGGTGTATTATTTCCGAAGAACTTTCCATAAAAGAGTCTTGTGGCGAATATGATGTCTCGATGAATCTTTTGATAGTGCCGAGCATCCAGATAAAAGTTATTGAAGCTTCGGTCACTATTTGTAATGCCAGTATAATGCTTGAAGCCAATTTTAGCTCTGGTGCCTTCATATAAATTCAAACCATGGATAATTGAATTGTCAAATACTACAGATGTCTCTGATCCTAGGAAGGTCACGCCATTGTCTGTTTCGAAACTAGGAGGTGTCGTCGACAAGGTTCTGAAATCTAAATCCAAATACCGGGTAGTAGCTAGGTATGGTGTGAAATCCACCCGCAATGCATTGGATATCGGAAGACTGGCACCTAGTGAGAATTTGTTAAGTGCATACTTCTGAAGAGTAGGACCATTTTCATCGGGCTCTGCGAAAATCACTCTTCTATCGTATCGCGCCTTAAAATCTAGGCGATATTTGATGAACTTATACTCACCGAAGATATCCCCACTCTTCAAATCAGATATGGCCATAATCCCACCATAGAACTTATGATTTTCCAGCATATCGTTCATAGAAGTCTCCAGCAGAATGCCAAAGCCCCTCATAGGATCAATGACAAAACTAGTTACCACATTGTCTGCACTAAAGCGAGTATCATAAGGCAATGGCCCCACTACACTAGTCGTCTTTTCAAGCTTGCGATAGTTGGATAGAAACGAGAAGTTGTTAGTTGCAGTCCTTTTCTCTAGCTCTTCTTCGAAAACATAATTGTCAGTATCTATGAAATCCCCGGAGGTCTCCTGGCCACCCAATTCTTCGTCCCCTACCTCTTCTACTACTTCCGGCACAGGCGGGTTACTAAGTGTTTCTTCCTGAATCCTTTCCCTGAGATACTTGGCCTGTTCGATTTCTTTCCTTAGCGTCTGTGGAGTGAATATGTTGTTGTTCAGATTGTAGCCATTGTAGAGAAATACCTTTTCTGCACCATCCTGCAGCATAGTAAAGACAATCGAATTAGAATCGAAGTGAATGTCATAGTTTTTAATACTCGAGTTAAAGTTGGTTACCTGATGAAAGGTGCTGTCGAAAATATTGTAGTGATAGAGGTTGAATATACCTTTCTGATCACTTAGGTAATAAGTCTCGAAATACGTGTCCGGCTTAGGTTTATAATCTTTACTGAGGGTATTAGTCAGACGCGTATACTGGGTCTTCGTTGTATCCAGGTCAAACAAGAATAGATTATAGTTACTGGATACATCAGCTATATCGTCAACCTTATGATTGATCGAATCTTTGGTTCGGTTGGAACTCCAGATGAGTACATCCCTACCAGGCAAAAATTTTGGAGTGATATCATCCCACTTGTCCTTGGTCAATTGGCGTATGGCATTGCGACGCATACTCACCAGATAGAGATCACTTGATCCATTCACGTCAGCACTAAGCACAGCCAGTCGACCGTTATCATTAAAAGCAAAGTCCTTGACGTGATCAAATTTCTCTAGCGACTTACGCTGGATTTTTTTAGTCGCGATATTGATTGATACCAGGTAGTTCTTACCAAAGTAGGCCTGAACGATACCAAGATTCTCATTGTCAATCCAGTTGATTAGAGGTATTTCATAGTCTACCTCCTGATTAATGACCCTGTACCCACCATTGAGCAAACCCTCTTTCTTACCACTGGCAATGTCTTGCACATATACAGTGTACTTGCCCCCATAGTTTTCAGAAAAAGCGATCTGAGTGCCATCAGGACTAAATTTTACTTGATTATAGATCACATTGGGCTTACTATTTACCGCAATATTCGACTCACTTGGACTGATATAATTAGAATCAATCCTTTGGCTTGCATCTTTATAATACTGCTGCCAGTCTACTAGAAACTGCCTGAACGGAAGCCCCAATGTGCTTGCAATACTGTTCTCCTCATTCCTGATTATTCTGGTAAGGTTGAGCACGTTGCTAATATTGCTCTTCCCATACTTATTGGCGATGTAGTTCCATAGGCTTTGGCCTGCGATTTCTGCTTCTGTTCCTTGAATCTTTGAAAGCTTCTTGACCGTATTGCCGCGAAGTAGGTCACGCATAAAGTCATCCATCTCTACGCTCCAACCATCCGCCACATAGCGCGCCGCGCCTTCGATGAACCATCTGGGCAAAGTGAGTAGGTACGAACTTTGGAACATGTCTGCGAGGCTACCGCCAAACATCATATCATTGATGAGCATTCGTGAAATGCGCAGTACTAGCTCTCTCTTGAACTCCTCTATTGTCCCTGGAAAAGGGATTTCCGTTCGGAGTTTTACAAAATTAGTCTGTCCACCAACAGTAAATACCTCATCGTCTATACCAATATTGCTCTGTTGTAGATCAGTAACGCTATTGTAGATGAAGATCTTAGTTTTTGCATAAGGAGCATATCCAAGTACGTCGGTGATACGATCAAACTCCTCCTCTAGATATTGAATGGCCACATTGGCGTAATCCTTACCCCCTCTGTAGTAGTAAACATCGAAATTGTCAGTGCTGTAATATGACCAGTCGAAATTCTTGTACTGTACACGGTTTTTACCATATTCACGGCTACCTATGACCTGGGACCATACGTTTGTCCAGACCCCATTTGCCATCACTATCAACAGTACCAGTACTACTCTTTTCATGCTCAATTATCGGACTATGAAGATAATGAATAATAACGTTGAATATCGACCTCTGCGTCTATGCTCTCTCCAAAAACAAGATGCTTAGCAAATTGATAGGCGAAATAGGGGGCCATTGACACTCCCTTAGATCCAAACCCATTGAAAACACCCAGCTGAGGAAACTCAGGGTGCAGACCAACAAACGGTTTTCTGTCTTTGGTCGCTGGTCTGATACCTACTTTTCTTTTGCTCACAGAAATATCTTCTGAGTAAATAACTGATAATTTCTCCTTAAGTTCCTTTTCAGCCTCATTATCAAAGCTCTGTTCACTACTTCTTCGGTAGGTCGATCCCAGTCTAAAATTTCCACCGGCGAGTGGCACCATAAAAACTCCACGATTAAGTATGAAGTCAAAACTGGCCTCACAGCTCACATCCATCAGCTCACCTTTGACCGGAGTGAAGGGGAGCCAACTAAAAAAACTAACATCCTCGTCAATGCCTCTACAATAGATGACTTTCTTGGCTTTATATTCACCGTAAGTCACATTTTCAGCGGATAAGACTAAGTTGTCTGAATTGAACAAGCCATCGAAGTAGATTCCCTTAGCATAGAGCCATTTTTTATAGGCTGTAATGAGCGTATTTAGATCCACATAACCTGCATTCTGGAGTATGATTCCGCCCAGTGGGTCTTTTATTCCAGCTACCGCAATCGACTGAGATTCTACCGATGCTATGTAGGGGGCATACTCAGGAGCCGAGAGTTTACTTTGCCAGTCATTACATTCTTCATGTGTGAAAAATGGCCGATAAATTCCTGTTGGATGTAGACTCTGTATTTTAAGCAAAGAGTCAAGTTCAGCATAGAATGGCTCAACTACAGGAAAAAGCTCATCGGCTTTCCAGGTCTTCACCATATTCCTACCGGTAATAGGATTGTACAGACCTGCTGCTACTCTCGAAGAGGACTGTGGATTAACATGGTCAAATACCAATACACTCGCGTCAATTTTTTGCAATTCCCAACTGAGCGCCGTACCGGCAATTCCTTGACCGACAATAATAAAATCTACCTCCTCTTTCACCCGATCACCACGTTTAATAATTATTGATCAAATTTGCCTACAATTTTGATATACAATAGATGATTAAGATCAAAAGTTTCACTTTCAATGCATTAGCGGAGAACACATATGTATTAAGTGATGATACAAGGGAATGTATAATTATTGATCCTGGCTGCTATGACGCTTCTGAACGAGACAGTTTGAAGTCTTATATAAGTGAGAATAACCTCAAAGTAGTGCAGCTCATCAATACACATTGTCATATAGACCATGTCCTTGGGAATGCCTTTGTCAAGAGAGAATATCAAGTTGATTTGGCGATTCACCCAAAAGATGAAGCCACCCTCACAGCAGTGCAGGTCTATGCGGCAAACTATGGCTTTGCTCAATACGAGCCCTCTACTGCTAATATCATGATTGATGAGGGTGATCAAATCAAGTTTGGTGATAGTGTACTAGAGATATTGTTTGTACCAGGCCATGCCCCAGGCCATGTGGTGTTTTACAATGAAGGTCAGTCGTTCTGCATCGGTGGTGATGTACTCTTTAGAGAAAGTATCGGGCGCACGGATCTGCCGGGAGGAGACCATGATACCTTGATTCACAATATTCATGATAAAATGTTCAAGCTGCCCGATGATACCACAGTCTACTGTGGTCACGGACCAGAGACCACCATCGGACATGAAAAAAGGTCTAATCCATTCTGTGCGGTTTCTAAATAAGTAATGAAAAGGCACATACCCAATTTCCTGACCTGTTGTAGTCTGTTCTCCGGCTGCTTTGCCCTAGTTCAGATCAGCAATGGCAATCTTCCATGGGTTCCGTATCTGGTTTGGATAGCAGCTTTCTTTGATTTTATAGACGGGTTTGCGGCTCGCCTTCTAAAGGTCAGTTCTCCGATGGGAAAAGAACTGGACTCTCTTTCGGACATGGTAAGTTTTGGAGTAGTCCCTGGCTATTTCGTTTACGCGCTCTTGCAGACGCAGACAGATAGTCAATGGCTGCCATTCATTGGCTTTGCCATTACGATCGGATCTGCCCTGAGACTAGCAAAGTTCAACATTGACGAACGACAATCAGATCAATTCATTGGGCTACCAACTCCAGCCAATGCGATTTTCTTAACAGGACTGATCTGGTTGCCTGAGAGCTGGCAACTATTAATGACAACCAATTTCCTTATTGCGATGGCAGTTCTTTTTTCGATCCTGCTCAACGCCGAGATACCTCTGATCGCTCTCAAGTTCAAAGACTACAAATGGTCGTCGAACGTCTCCCGCTATTTTGTCATATTATCGACACTTGCACTAATGATTTTCCTCGGGTTACAGGGGATCTCCCTAGCGATTGTTTCCTATCTGTGTATATCGATAGTCTTTAATTTTGCAAAATCTAAAGAGTGACCAAGACGATTCAATATACGCAACGCAGTAACGTTATATTTACCAATTCGTGAGACCAGCCTTCCACATATTAATATTGCTACTACTAGCTTCCATGACTTGCATTGGGCAGTCCTCAGTGCTAAGCCAAGGAACATGGAAAAAACTGGCAGCACCAGAGAAAGGCATTTACCGGCTAGGTTTTTCTGACCTCCAGGCCATAGGACTCAATCCCGGCTCAATAGATCCTAGGGCAATCCAGATCTTTGGAAGTGGTGGTGGCATGCTACCCCAGTCTAATAGCATAGAGCGGCCCCTTGGTTTATCTGAAGCTAGCATTCTTGTTAGCGGAGAGCAAGATGGTAGCTTCGACGATGGAGATTTTATTCTCTTTTACAGCAATGGGCCTGATGAACTTGCCTTCGAGACATCTACTGGCAGCATTACTTATCAGAAAAACCTGTATGCTGATTCTGCCTATTACTTCCTTACGGTAGGTGAGGCGGCTGGCCGTCGTATCATTACAAAGCCCAGTCAGACAGCAAATGCCGATAGAATATCCGTATTTCCAGAACTTGTGGTGCATGAAGTTGATGAAACGAATATCATTAGTTCAGGTCGTTACTGGGTAGGAGAGTCATTCTCTGCTAGTGGCAATGCCATCAAAAGATTTACCCTTGAGACTCCTGGCAGACAGTCGGGCACTATCAAGCTCGTATCTCAAGTCGTGGGAAGATCCCCTGAAGGCAGCCAATTTACGGTAGGATTAGATGATGGAAGCACACTTGGAGTGCATTCTACTGACTCTTATCCTGATGTTACCTACGGGAGTAAGGGAAAATTTGATTTTCGCGAATTCGAAGGTGATTTGACGGCTGCCGATCAAGCCCAATTGACGTATGCTTATACAGGAGCTGGTATTGGGCACCTTGATTATTTGGTGCTCCAGTACCCTAGGCTATTGTCCTTCGGAGCTGAGCCGCTCTTTTTCCGAGGGCAGAGTGATTTCAGCGGTTCTAGGACTTTTGCGATAGCCAATGCTTCTACTAATACAGTAATATGGAACGTCTCTAATGCGGCAGAGCCTTACCAGCTAGAGTACTCCACGGAATCTAGCACAGCACTGGTCACGGAGGAAGTCAGCCAATATCAGGAGTATGCAGCCTTCGATCCAAGCGACGCTGCAGCACCGATATATATTGGAGAAGTGGCCAATCAAGACCTATTAGGTATCAGTACTCCAGATGCCATATTTGTGACTCATCCGAGTTTCTTGGCACAGGCTGAGCGCTTGGCAAGCTTTCGTCGCTCAAATGACGGATTGGATGTAATTGTGGTTACTACTTCGCAGATATACAACGAATTTTCCTCGGGCAGACAGGATATTACGGCGATTAGGGATTTTGTGCGGCACATGTATCAAAAGTCACCCAATACACTTAAGTACTTACTGCTGTTTGGCGATGGATCATATGATTATAAGGACAGGTCTATTGTTGACCACAATTTTGTGCCTGTATATGAGAGTCGAAACTCTACACATAGAATATACAGCTACTCTTCTGATGATTACTATGGGTTTTTGGAGGAGGAGGAAGGTGAGTGGTCAGAGGACAACAATGGAACCGGAGGTGATCATACCATGGAGATCGGTATCGGTCGCCTACCGGCAAAAACCATAACCGAGGCGGAGCAGATGGTGACCAAGCTCATCAGATACCAAACCAGTAACAATAGGCTTGGGGACTGGAGGAGTAAGATTTACTTCCTTGCAGATGATGGTGATTTCAACATTCACTTGAAGGACGCAGAAGGCCTTGCGCAATTTGTCGATACAGCATATACTTTTTTCGACTTAAATAAAGTCTACATTGACGCATTTGAGCAGGAGCGCACGGGTGGGAATGAAACGGTACCTGATGCCACGCGCATAGTCGAAAACATATTTGATGAGGGGGCATTGATAGTCAACTTCACTGGTCATGGGAATGAAGGGCAATGGACAGAAGAAGATTTGCTATTAGAGTCAATGATTCCACAATTCCGGAATCGGGTAAAACTGCCATTGCTGGTGACGGCCACTTGCGAGTTTGGAGCGTATGACAACCCACTTCGATTATCAGGTGGAGAGCAAATGCTGCTTAATCCAGAGGGTGGAGCAATTGGGCTACTTACTACAACCCGACCCGTATTTGCACATACTAACCGCCCAGTGAATGAGGCATTTTATAGGAACGCTTTTAAGCTAATCAATGGTGAGCAACCGAGACTCGGAGATATTATCAAAGCGACTAAAAACAATAGTCTGAGAGGATCTGTCAATCGAAACTTTGCCCTCCTCGGTGATCCTACTATGCGCCTCGCTTATACTGATTACAGCGTTAGTCTTGATTTACAAAATGATCAATCAGATACCTTAAGAGCTCTTGGAACTTACCAATTCTCCGGTCAGGTGGGCAGTCTAGATGGCACTGTCAACAATGAGTTTAATGGGAAGGTCAAGATCAACATTTTTGACAAACCCTTGGAGGAGCGAACCTTCGGCGATGAAAGCCAGTCAACGACGTATGAAGTTCGGACATCCGCACTTTTCAGAGGAGAAGCTACCGTGACGAATGGCCGGTTCAGCTTTGACATGGTGGTCCCAAAAAACATAAGCTACAAATTCGGAAGAGGTAAAATCAGTATGTACGCCCAGTCTGATGATGGTTTGACGGATGCTAATGGCGCAATTACTGATTTTATTGTAGGGGGAAGTGCGGCTCAGGTACCTACAGATGATGTGCCACCAGAGGTAAGTATGTTCATCAATTCAGAGGACTTCACGGATAGGCAAACGGTAGGTCAGAACCCGCTGCTGCTGATGAGATTGTCCGATGAAAACGGGATTTCCCTTTCTAAAACAGGGATCGGTCAGCAAATGACAGCAGTACTAGATGACGATCAGGTGATCGAGTTAAGCGACTTTTACATCGCGGACACTGATACCTATCAGTCAGGAACTGTGAGATACCCCTTGGGAGAACTAAGCGAGGGATTGCATACGATCACAACAAAAGTTTGGGACAATCACAATAATGCTACCACGAAGACAGTTGAATTTCAGATAGGTAGTGGTGCTTCCATCAACATCACCGAACTCAAAAATTATCCTAACCCTATGCAGGAAAAGACAACCTTCTCCTTTGGGTATGATAGAGCAGGTGAAGGTGTAGAGGTTATACTGTCGATTGTTTCCATTGGAGGGGAGCTAGTTTTTAAGCAGGTGTATACCATTGACGAAGCTGATGCAGTAATAGATCAGATCGAGTGGGATGGTAGGTACCCCAATGGGGGTTTAGTCACCAATGGGATTTATATTTATAAGCTTTTCGTACGTAGTATTTCTGATGGCTCTAAAAGTGAAGCCTATGAAAAGCTAATAATAGCCAATTAACTATCTTTACGAGTTCAAATCACAACCGAATGGCCAAGTCTTTCAGATTACTGTTCTCAGCGATCTTAGTTTTTCTTTCTTACACAGCGTTTTCGCAAAGTTCAGCAATCATTTCTGGACAGGATACTACGAGAAGACCCATCACGACAGCAGTTCCTTTTTTGACCTTTTCTCCTGACTCTAGGTCATCGGCTATGGGTGAAACGGGTGTGGCAACCAGTCCTGATGCCAACTCCGTTCATTGGAACAATGCGAAGCTAGCCTTCATAGAAGATGAAATGGGGTTTTCGGTATCCTATGTTCCTTGGTTGGGTAATATTGTTGATGATATGTCTGTGAGTTACCTGACGGGCTTCAAGAAAATTGACCGTGTGCAGACTGTTGGTATGTCTTTGAGATATTTTGATTTAGGAGAGATTCAGTTGACTAATGACCAAGGTTTTGCCATTGGGTTAGAAAACCCGAGGGAACTAGCCGTGGATGGTACATATTCCAGAAAACTTACTGAGAATATGGGTATTGGTGTAACAGGTCGTTACATCTGGTCCAACTTATCAGGTAGTATCTCCAACAACTCAGATGGAAAGCCAGGAAGTAGTGTGGCAGTCGACCTTGGATGGTATTATCGTAAAGATCTTTTGCTAAGCGGTCGTAACTCCAACTTGGCACTTGGAGCATCCATTACCAACATAGGCGCTAAATTGACTTATAGCAGTGAGTCTAATGAAGATTTCATACCAGTCAATTTAAGAATTGGATCAGCTTTTACTACTAACCTTGACCCATACAATTCACTTACGTTCGCGGTAGACTTCAACAAGCTGCTTGTCCCGACCCCTCCAATATATGAGGTAGATGAGAACGGAAATTTTGTAACTGATCCAAATACGGGGGATAATGTCATCAGAAGAGGTAAAGACCCAGATAGACCGCTGCTAAGCGGCATGTTCGGTTCATTTAGCGATGCACCTGATGGTTTCTCGGAAGAGATGCAGGAGATACAGATAGCTTTCGGTACTGAGTACTGGTATCGAGATGTCTTTGCTGCAAGAGCAGGCTATTTCTACGAAAATGCTAATAAAGGCGCTCGCCAGTTTATTACGGTAGGGATGGGCTTCCGCTATCAAGTGTTTGGCCTGGACTTCTCGTACCTAGTGCCTACTGAACAAAACCACCCATTGGCGGAAACTTTGAGATTCACCCTGATGTTCAACTTCAATACCGAAGACGATCCAATACCGCCAACCCAGTAATTAGTACATGCTAAATAGAACAATAGCTCCTGCTGCAGGGGAGATACAAAAGGTAGACTTGCAGGAAGCGAAAACGACTAGGCTAGCGAATGGCCTAGATCTTCATTACCTCTCCTCTGGCCAACTTCCTGTTATCCGAATTGAACTCATTTTCAAGTCCGGAGCGTACTACGAAAAAGGTAATGGACAGTCCTTTTTTGCAGCTAAGATGTTGACAGAGGGCACGGCTGAGCTCACCTCACAGCAGATAGCATCCAAATTTGACTACTACGGATCTTTCATAGAGATCAATCCGGGTCTCGATCATGTCGGCGTAGTGGTGTACACACTCTCCAAGCATCTGAAGCCTGTCATGGCACTTTTGACAGATGTGCTGGTCAATGCCACGTTTCCTGATAAGGAGCTACAAATACAGAAGCGAATCAAGAAGCAATCGATCAAGATCAACCTGGAGAAGACAAGTACAGTAGCCTCTAGAAAGATAAGGGAAGTAGTATTCGGAGCTGAACACCCCTATGGAAAGTCACTGGATATCCCAGATGTAGATGAGATATCAAGAGCGTCGCTGCAGGAGTATCTTGGCAGTGGCCTTTTTAATCAACCGACCATTATTGTGAGTGGTGGTATCTCGGATCAGGATCTGAGAGTCATTGATAAATCATTGACCAGTCTACCTCATCTAACTATTGAAAAACCTACATTAGGATCATATGCGAGAGGTGATCGAGAGTTGGTCATAGAGAAGGAGGGCGCGCTTCAATCCTCGATACGGCTAGCACAAAAGAGCATCCCCAAGCATCATCCTGACTACTTTGGGCTGGTGGTACTCAATGAGATATTTGGTGGATACTTTGGTAGCCGATTAATGAAGAATATCCGTGAGGAGAAGGGCTATACTTACGGCATTCACTCTTCGCTTGTACATCTTATTGAAGATCAGATGATGATGGTTGGCACAGACGTCAATCGCGAGTTTACCAAGGCTACTTTGGAGCAGATCAGCCTGGAAATGAACAAGCTACAGCAAGATCTTGTGTCTGATGGCGAGCTTTCTTCGGTGAAGAACTATATGCTCGGCAGCTTTCTCTCCTCAATCAATACGCCTTTTAGCTTAGCTGATAAATTCAAAAGCATACACTTCTACGGGCTGGACTACTCCTATTATGAGTCATATGTGGACGGGATTAAGAGTATAGGAAGCAGTGACGTACGCGACTTGGCGGCTAAGTACTTAGTCCAGGATCGATTCTCGACAGTTGTTGTGGGAGGCTATTAGCTACCGCAATGGGATGATATGCTGTTTCCCAATGGTTTTGGAGAAGATAATCTCATTGATAGCATCATAGGTGACATTGTCATAGCTGAGGGATAAAATATCCACATTGCGATCATCCTTGATCCCACTTTTGCCACGTCTTCTCACATGATACAGTCCAGGGGCTAGTTCTTCCAGATGATCGTAAATCGTGGCTAGAGATTGGCGTCCAGAGCTTGTCGCAAGGCCAAGTTTTCTTCCTTTTCTGATAAGGTAATTACCAGATGGCAAACGAGTGATGAGATCATTTTCAAACCCGACCACCTCCCCACCGTCTTTATCCAGCAAGCCATAGTTAGCACCTTTTCGTGCAATGCTCACTCCATCGACGAAAGGAGAAACCTCATCATAATAGGGCTGGATGACCAACCTCTCCTGACCATCCACGAACCCCCACTTACCCTTAAGCATCACAGGGCCTCTGTCCTCTTGCCACGTACCTACCATCTCATATTGATTCGCAATACGCAAACGACCCTCAAGGTCGAAATACCCATACTTTCCATCCTTCTGCATACCGATGAAATTTTGGGTAAAGGGAAAAATCTTTTCAAACTGGCTATAATCAGGGATAATGATTTTACCGTCGAGCGTTACAAGTGAGTAGTACCCATCTCTTATCAGAATCACGTATTGATCCGAAAGTACATCAGAGATAGAATCATACTCTAGGTGCAGCTTCGGATTTCCCTTTGGGTCAATGAAGCCTAGCTTACCTCTGGAGTCTTTTTCCACAAGACCAATCGGATGATTAATGATCGAGTTGTAGGTCTCAAAGACCAATTCGTTTCGCTGGTTGCGGAGTTGTTTGAACTGCCCGTTTTGGATGAGAAACAAGTTGGGCTTGATGATCTCTATTTTCTCATGTTGCGCAGGCACCACCCACTCACCAAATGAGTTGATGACGCCATATCCACCAATGTATTTTACGACCGCATGTTCACCCATGAAGGCCTGAGCTTCATCATACTTATATCCAATGCTAACTTTTCCAGTGAAGTCTATGTACCCCCAATACCTTTCTTCCCTAGCGGCAATAAGCAACTCTCCTTGCGGCCGCAGCTCGGCTAACGGTTGCCTAGTCAATTGACGCTGAAACTTATTGAAAATGTGCCAGCCTTTATTAGATCTAGTGTAGAAGAAAGGATTAGAGTAGATGATGGTATCATGCTCCACTTCCAGGATCAGCTGTCCGCTGATATCTTTTACGCCATAGGCTTCTTCATCTCTTACCAGAAATAAGTTACTATCGAATGGTACAATTTGCTCATAGAAGATGCTATCCAGAAGTAACCCTTCGGCGTTAAACAGTCTGCCACTGCTCCCATTATAAGACAGCAACAAATCGTGAGCTATTGGTAATACTGTGTCACTTTGAAAGTAGAAGAGCTCATCCTTCGTTTTAGTGAAGGCTTCCCATCGATCATATTCTTGTGCGATGGCTGTATTGGCATCCGTCAAATTAACAGACTTGTACTCTGCTGGGAGTCTAATTTTTCCTTTCGAATCGAACAACCCTAGGTGCCCATCTGAAGAGAACTTATAGATGTTTTCGCTGTGAGGTTCGAATTGGTCTATGATAAAAGGAGTTAGGGCGACTCCTTCTCTATTATATAGAGCAGCCTTATTTGCTTGATTGGTTACGGCAATGATTTGGTCATTGACAAGGCTGATCTCTTTATGTACAATTGGAATTACAGCACGCTCCTTATAGTCAATCAGTCCATAAGTCAAGTTGGAGCTGATTGTCTGAGAAACAATCAGAAGATCACCAGTTGGTACAATGGACTCGTATTGAAAACCAATCTGGGCACTTCCATTGGTGTTTAAGAGGCCGTAGAGTACATTATTGCTGTATCTTCCTTTGAGCCCCGCAATCACTTTTCCGCTCATCGTTGGTAGAAGCGACACGTATTTAGGCTCACTTACTTTTTTGTTCGAGGTATTAATAAGTCCCCAAAGACCATTTTCTTTATAGCCGACTATCTCGTCAATCGGGGAGATATCTCCAGAAGACCAGCCCAACTTGTCATAGAGAACAGGGATGAGCAGGTTACCATCTGTATCTACCATTCCCACCTTCCCATTTTCTCTAATGAGCTTGACATCAGATTGGGTAGGGGATATTATTGAAAATAGCAGTAGGAAAACCAGCGTCATTGGGGCATAAATCTAGCGAATCAAGATGCCCAAATCGGCGCTAATGGTAGAAATGGTAAATACGGAAGATGAATGATTAATCAGCTTTGACCTGATCTTTCTCCAGGTCGAAAAGATCATTGAGAAGATCGATTAAAGTCTCTGCTTCTCCTCGCTTACAAGCTGCTTTGAGTTGCAGAACCGGCAGCTTGATGATTTTTTGCATCATGCTTTTGGTAGCTTTATCAAGAATGTCTGACTCCTTGTCGTTAAGAGACTTTAGATATCTGGATAATTCCTCCTGCCGGATTTGCTCAAGGGCATTTTTCAGCTTCTTAATAGTCGGAGATACCTCCATCTCTTTTGACCAATCACTAAACTCTGCTAAGGCCTCATTTACAATACCTTCCACTTGAGGGATGGCAGACATCCTCTTTTCAAGAGTAGCATTGGCTTTGCTATGGATGTTATCTATGTTATAGAGGAGCACACCAGGAATATCCTCAACGGAGTTCTCGATACTTCGTGGAACAGATAGGTCCATCAGTACTTTATGACTTAGGATTTCCTTGCTACCGATAAGTTCTTTAGTAAGAATAGGCTTGTCCATCATCACGGAAGAGATGATGACATCCATACCTCCTACAGTACTTGAGAAAGACTCAAAAGGTATGGTTGAGAAGCCGCATTCACTTGCTATGGTAAGCGACTTTTCTAACGTTCTATTGACGATATAAACTTCAGCTTTGCTGTACTCGGCTAAGTTTTTACATACATCCTCACCAATCTCTCCTAACCCAAGCACCATTACCTTAGGTCGGGCGAATGAAGTGGTTAGCTCCTGTATTAACTGTACAGCCGCATAACTCACTGATGCCGCACCATCTCGAAATGGTGTTTCTTGCACCACACGCTTACTGGTAAAGAAGATGGTGTGCATTAGACGATGAAGAAATGGTCCTGCCATGTTCTCATCTGCAGCCCACTGATAAGCATTCTTCACTTGATTGCTGATCTGCATGTCACCGACTACTTGAGCTTCGAGACCAAGAGACACTCTAAACAAGTGCTTCACGGAATCATCAGCATCTTCTACAAGCCGGAAATATTGGTGATAAGAATCGATATTATCAATCTGCCGCTCCAACCCAATAAGCTTAATTATTTCTGCACTGCAGTCATCTTCGGCTATATAATACACCTCAGTTCTATTACAAGTGGACAGAACCAAAGCCTCAGAGATTGGTGTGAATTCCTTAAAGTACTGAAGGAGTCTTTTGCAGGCGTGCTCATCAAAAGACACGAGCTCTCTGATATCGAGAGGTGCGCTTTTATATGATAAACTGATGGCTTTAAAATGTTGCTGCATAGGCTGCTTCCTTGCGGAAAGCAAAATTAATTCGTTTCGATTCAATAGTAATGACCTAAGTCAGGAGCTGTTTAATTTGGAATGGTTTTAAATAACGAAACAAGAAGCACCTCTGACTCAGCTGTATAATGTTAATATTCATTATATTAATAGAACAGACAGCTATCTATAAGGTGTTGCGCAGACTTATATATCATCTCGTTTCGATTTATGGAGTTTCTAAAACAGAAGCCATTGGCTTTACTATTCTGATTCCTACTTTGTTTGTTGTTATTTCTACCCCGCTCTGGTTTAAGTATATGTATGAGGCGGATGGTACATTGGATGAGCGATATCATCGAGAGTTTAAAGAGTGGGTAGCTGAAGCTGAAGCGTCGATTAAAAAAGAGCAAGATGCCTCGGAAGTCGAAGATCTGAACGTATCTCCAAAATACCATGACTTTGATCCCAATTTGGCTGGAGTGGATGAGCTTATCACACTCGGATTTAAGCCTTGGATTGCTGAAAGGATAGTAAAATACAGAAGTGCTGGGGGTAGATTTAGTTCACCAGAGGATCTGAGCAGGATTTATGGAATCTCCAAGGACCAGCTCGCCGCATTGATCCCCTATATCAAAATTGATGCGGCTACTGAGTCAGTGGCTGAGAACAGTCCTACCAGGGAGTACAAGAAGTATCCCGACCCTGACAGACCAAAAGTCAAGATCAAGGATATAAATTCGGCTGTTGCAGAGGATCTGGTATTTATGAGAGGAATAGGGCCTGTCCTTTCCGAACGTATAGTAAAGTACCGCGATATGCTTGGTGGATTTTCCTCTTTGGATCAAATTGATGAGGTATATGGTCTTGATGGGGTCATCGCTGATAGTCTAAAGCAATATTTCTATCTCGATTCGGTTTTGGTTAAGAGCTTGGATGTCAACTATCTGAAGGCCGAAGAATTGAGAAAACACCCCTATATAGATTATAAACTTGCGAATGCGCTTGAGCAGTATCGCATCCAGCATGGTGACTATGTTCTAGCAGAAGACTTGCTGGCCATTAAAATAATGGACGATAGTACTTTTCAAAAAATCCTTCCTTATCTTAAAATCGACTAATCAATCTCGACTTGGTACAAGATATACTCAAGGCCTACCTCCGGAGATTAACTAACCTTTCTGGAAATAATAGATCACTCTTCTTATTGAGGTTGATATCTGATCATTTCATCGATCTGCATGATTTTGATTTTGCTAATGATCAACCTTCATTTCAGTTGATGGCTGATCTGATCGCGCAAAAAAGAGATATCAAACTCTGTGATAACCTGGATACGCGCGATGAGTCCAGTAACAAGATTAGCCAGCGGCTTAAAAAGCTCCAACGGATAGAAAATTTGATATTCGAGGAGCGCGGTGCGAAAGACCTATACGTAGGTTGGCCATTTGTCCACGGTAAGTTGATGGATGGTACGGAGATTAGGTGCCCTCTACTCTTTTTT
This sequence comes from Cyclobacteriaceae bacterium, assembly GCA_040222235.1. GTDB lineage: Bacteria > Bacteroidota > Bacteroidia > Cytophagales > Cyclobacteriaceae > UBA6059. The sequence goes on along the minus strand of JAVKDO010000009.1, from coordinate 39,498 downwards.
CCTGTAGAGATAGAGCTCAAGGATAATCGCTGGGTGATCAACCTGCGCAGCGATGTGAACCTGACATTAAATAAGACCTTTTTGCTGGCCTATGCCCATTTCAATCAGATCAAACTAGATGATGATTTGGTAGAGCGGGTTTTTGATGATTTTGACAAAGACGCTAAGATCTTCCGTACGGAGTTGTATGAGCTGATCAAGGAGAGTAGCCTGGAATTGAACTTCAATCAAGATCTTTTTTTAGATAAGCTGTCATCTTTCAGCACTTTCAAAAAACCCGAATTTAGTAAAAAACAAAAGCAGGGCGAGCTCAAGCTCATGCCTGAGGCAGTGCTGGGCATTTTCCCTCAGGCGGGATCCTACCTCGTTCCGGATTATGTTCGACTCATTGAGCAGTCAGATATTAACTCGCTAGAGGAATTTTTTACCAGTCGAACGGTTGACAGAGAAGAGGTTGATTTGAGCAAGCACTCAGAGGCGTACCGATTTCTGGATAAGGTAAAAGAGGAACAGACCTTCACACCATTCAAGCTGGATGCCTATCAGGAAAATGCAATCAAGGCCATAAAAAAGGGTAATTCTGTTGTAGTACAAGGACCACCTGGAACTGGCAAATCTCAACTCATTTGCAATCTGATCTCAGACTATATCGCCAGAGGGAAAAGCATCCTCTTGGTCTGTCAAAAGAAAGCAGCGCTAGATGTAGTATTTGAGCGGCTCAAGGAAATAGATATGCAACAGTTCGTAGGGCTGATGCATGATTTTAAAAATGACCGAAAAAGTATTTACGAACAAATCTCGGATCAAATAGATCGACTGGAGGATTACGAGAATCGAAATAACTCGCTTGACACCATCCAACTGGAACGCCAATTTCTTAAGGTCAGCCGGCGTATTGATCAGCTGGCCGAAGAACTCGAAGAGTTCAAATTTGCACTCTTTGATGAAGTAGAGTGTGGCAAGTCCGTGAAGGAGCTCTATTTGACGTCTGACCTCAATGGCGGATCGATTAATGTCAAGCAGTACTATAAGGAGTTGTCCTTTGACAAGATTGATGCTTTTAAAAATAAGCTAAGACAATACGCGACGTATGGCAAGAAGTTTCTTAGTGAAGAGTATGTCTTGGCCAGGCGTAAGTCCTTTGCTCAATTCGGTGTAAATGAGTTTAATGAAATCAAAAGAACACTCAACGAAATACCTGGCTATAGCCAAATTATAGCAACCAAAACTGAAGAGCTGGCGCATCAGCCCATCACACTAGAAGAGGCAAATGTGGTGCTTGAGAAGAAACCGAAGGTCGAGGAGCTGCTAGCCATCCTGAAGGACAAGACGGTCTATCAATATTTCCGTCACATTGTGGAGGTGGATATCATGCCTGATCCTCTTTGGATTTCTAATATGGAGCGGTTGGTAATGCAGTGCTACAAAGGTGCTGGACCTGAAATCAGCTTGGAAAAGGAAGATCTTGGGAGATTTCAAGAAGTCCTCGAGCGAGCGATTAAGACCCGAAAAAGTATTTTTAAGTGGTTTTACTGGCGCCTTTTTTCCAAGGATAAAGTCTTTATCACAAGAGTACTGGTAGCCAATGGGCTCAAGAATAGCTCGAAAGAAAGTTTCAATATGCTTATCGAAAAGGTCGATAATAGGTTGAACCTGGAACACAACCTGTCCAAAATCAAGGCTCAGAAGTGGCTACAGGATTTTCCGGCTAAGTATCGTAAAATAGAAGTCCAGAACTGGTTTTATTTTCAAAAACAGGCAGTGTCAGCAGCGTTGATTTTTTCCTCATTGCGGACTTTCAAGTCCTTTTTACCAGTCAACAAGATGTTCTACGAGGAGCTGAGTGAGCGCTTCACGCAGCTATTGGACATATATGAGACCATACCTGAAAAAATGGAGGATTGGTCAAGGTTTCTTACCAAGAATCAGATCAACGCAGTAGCCACATCACCGGAAAGGAGTGACCAGATTCAAAAGGCACTGAAACAAGACTTTGATGCGCTCTGTGAGTTTGACAAGCTAGCCGAGGGTTTTTCAACATCTGAGCTGGAGCTGATCGATAGATTATTTGAGAGCGAGGACGAAATAGACCCTGAGAAGACAATTGAGCTACTGGATAATAGTATTGCGCTAGCTTGGATCGACCATATCGAGACCAAGTACCCGGTACTGCGTAATGTATCAAGTCAGAAGCTGATCGAGCAGGAGAGAGAGTTGCAGGAGGCTGTGATAGAAAAGATGAAAATCAGCAACGAAATATTGCTGATGAAGGCGCGTGAACGGACCTATCATGATATCGAGTTTAACCGGCTTAATAACCGAGTGACTTACCGTGATCTACAGCATCAGGTCACGAAGAAAAGACGGGTGTGGCCAGTTCGAAAGTTGATCCAAAACTATCCAGACGAGGTTTTCAGTCTTGTACCTTGCTGGATGGCATCACCTGAGTCCGCTTCGGCCATATTCCCCATGGAGGAGGTTTTCGATCTGGTGATCTTCGATGAAGCTTCTCAGTGCTTTGCCGAAAAGGCTATTCCTGCAATGTATCGAGGGAAGCAAGTGGTCATCACTGGTGATGACATGCAGCTTGTGCCCAATGACCTCTACAAAGTAAGATGGGATGACGATAATGATGATGATGTACCGGAGCTAGAAATAGACTCATTGCTGAACTTGTCAAATCAATACTTGATGCAACTCTATCTGAAGGGGCACTACCGCAGCAAGTCAATAGAGCTCATCGAGTTTTCTAATAGGCATTTCTATAAGGGTAACCTGATGCTGTTGCCTGATCATCGTGTGATAAACGATAAGGAGCGGCCTATTGACTACATCAAGGTCAGGGGGCTATGGGAAGATAACACCAATCAGAAAGAGGCGGAAAAGGTGGCATCCCTCGTCCTTGAGTATACTAAGACTCAGCCTGAGAAAGAGATCGGGGTAGTAACCTTCAACGTGCGACAGCAGGGACTGATCCTTGATTTGATAGAGCAGCAGGCGATGGATGAAGAGCTTACGATCCCGGATAGTCTCTTTGTCAAAAACATCGAGAATGTACAGGGTGACGAGAAGGACATTATCATCTTTTCGGTCGGATATGCACCTGACGCTGACGGAAAATTCAACATGAAATTTGGCTCGCTGAATGTAGTAGGAGGTGAGAATCGACTCAATGTTGCCGTGACCAGGGCGCGTGAGAAGGTCATTGTGGTAACGAGCATACTGCCTAATCAACTGGCTATCGACAATGCCCGTAACGAGGGGCCAAAGCTGTTAAAGAAATATCTTGAATACGCTCATAGTGTGTCAAAAGGGAAGTTTGAGATAGCGGCGAAGGCACTTCAGACTCCCGCTACAGACTGGCACCTTTCCAGTAGGCTATCCCAGCTTTCTCTTGAGGGCTTTGAGCATGTGAGTATGACCAGAGGCCTGCCGTTTGCTGACCTATCGGTGAAGGTGGGTGACGCCTACGAGGGGTTGATCATTACGGATGATGTGCTGTATCATGATGCGATCTCTGTCAAGGAAGTGCATGTCTACAAGCCGCTGACTTTGAGTAAAAAGAATTGGAAGTTTAGAGGATTTTTTAGTCGCGAGTATTGGATGGATCGTGATGCGCTGAAGGAGCGTCTTGACCGATTCATTTCTACTCTGGTGTGACCGGTGCTACAGCTATGCCTACCGAAATGATGAATGGCAGCTCTTCTTGCCTCATGAACTGCTTCAACCGAAAGTGATACTTTCCAGCCTTTGGAAACTTCACGTTGGGCAATCCCGCTACTTGATAATCGAAGATGTCACCCAGGCCACTACCTTTTGGTTCGCCAGTTTTAGAATCGAATAAGATGATCTCCTGGAGATCTGAGGAGATGAGATTGTCCGCATCATCTTCCAGATAGTAGGTGACATAGAGGTTTTGATAGGGGTACCCCAATGCATAGCGTACTTTGTACTCGATCTGATAGCTCTGCGATGCATCCTCTACTTCAAACTGGAAATGTGGGAGACTATCCACATGCCAAATCTGATTTTCCAGATCCACATAATCGTCATATATCTTGTCAAAATCGCAAGAGGTAATGCTAAGTAATAGAAACATCGAACAAAGGAAAGACAGGCTGGTCTTCATGCTAGTTCTTTGGTTTTTGATTTTGCTTATTGTTCTGAGGTTTACCTCCGCCTCCACCAGCATTTTTCGGACGATTGTCTCTTCCTCGTCTCTTATTACGCCTTTTCTTGTTGCGATTATTGGACTTGCCTTTGAATTTCTTGTCTAGTCGCTCTAGGTCACTATTCAAGGTCTGGACCTCAGCTTGCTCCATTCCAAATTCGTCTTCATAGAGCGTCACCGGTTTCTTGCCTGCCTCATTAAGCGCTATGATTTCATGCACTCTGGCAGCCTCTACGGGATGCCAGGCATTTTCTCCGCTGTATCCAAACCACATCATCTTTTTGAAGATATCCGTTTTTTGAAGTCGGGCTTTACCTTTTTCAGTCTCAACAGACTCTACCTTTGGAATACCTTTTAAGGCATCCATATAGGTCTCGAGTTCGTAATTGAGGCAACATTTGAGGCGACCGCACTGACCTGACAGTTTGCTCGGATTCAGTGATAGGTTTTGATAGCGGGCGGCACTGGTAGAAACTGTCTTAAAATCGCTCAGCCAGGTAGAGCAGCATAGCTCTCTACCGCAGCTACCAATACCACCGAGACGGCCGGCTTCTTGACGCAGACTAATCTGCCGCATCTCAACACGAATCTTAAACTCTCCTGCGAGCACTTTGATCAATTCGCGAAAATCAACTCGGTCCTCCGCGGAGTAGTAAAATGTCGCTTTGGTATTATCGGCTTGGTATTCGACATCCGTTAGCTTCATCCCAAGCTTCAGCTGATGGATGATCTCTCTGGTGCGGAATAGCGTTGGCATCTCTCTGTTCTTGACAGACTCCAGCTTCTCAAGATCCTTTAGCGTCGCAACACGGTAGATGCTCCGTATATCTTCACTGTCGATACTTACTTTTTTCTTTTGCATCTGGAGTCTCACCAGTTCTCCCTGAAGAGATACATAGCCGATATGATGACCATTGGGCACATCTACTACCACAGGTTCACCTGTGGTCAGCTCTAATCCACTAGCATTTTTAAAAAACTCCTTGCGACCGTTTTTAAAGCGGATTTCGACTATCTCGAACTTATCTATTACCGGTAAGTCCATGTTGGACAACCAGTCAAATACATTCATCTTATTGCAACCCCCAGTACCACAGGCGCCATTGTTGTCACAGCCTGATACGCTCCCGTCGGTCGTCTTGGTAGCACATGTACTACACCCCATCGTATCTCGTGTTAGCGTTGTTCAATTTCTTTCTAATTCACTAATATAGCCACTGTGATTCACATCAATGGCATTTGAGTTTCAAATCGGATTAGAGGTCAAAGCCTATATCTGATCTGAAGTTTTTACCCTTCCATTGAATCTTCTCAGCAGCGCCATAGCTGGCCTTGAGCGCTTCGTCCATAGTCGACCCCATACCTGTACAGGCAATCACGCGACCACCGTTGGTGAGCACCCGACCATTTTCGGCCTGAGTGCCTGCATGAAAAACCATCCCCTCGGTGACGTCTTCGATACCACTAATCTCATGACCTTTTTCATAGCTGCCTGGGTAGCCCTCACTCACTAACATTACGGTAGTGGCCGTGCGCTCATCTATCTCCAGATCGATGGTATCAAGCTGTCCGGTGGCAGCAGCCTCGAACATCTCGACCAGATCTGACTTGATACGCGGCATCACCACCTCAGTTTCTGGGTCACCCATTCGCACGTTGTATTCGATTACATAGGGCTCACCATTGACATTCATCAACCCGATAAAAATGAAACCTTGATAAAAAATTTCATCTTCTTCCAGGCCCTTGAGGGTGTTGTAGACCACTTTATCTTCTACTTTCTTTAGAAAGCCATCATGTGCAAATGGCACAGGCGAAATCGCACCCATTCCTCCCGTGTTGGGGCCTGTATCTCCTTCTCCTATGCGCTTATAGTCTTTCGCCTCCGGAAGTATTTTATAGTTATGACCATCGGTTAGCACGAATACTGAAAGCTCTATGCCGGACAGAAACTCTTCGATAACGACTTTAGCACTAGCATCGCCAAACTTCTGATCGAGGATCATCTCCCTGAGACAGGCTTTAGCTTCCGATAGGTCTTTGGTAATGATCACCCCTTTGCCGGCTGCCAGTCCATCTGCTTTCAGAACATACGGAGCGGATAGTGCTTCTAGGAATTGAAAGCCCTCATCGAGATTGTTTTTATCGATAGTCTTAGATGCTGCCGTCGGAACGCCATGCCTAACCATGAAGTCCTTCGAAAAATCTTTGCTACCCTCGAGCATGGCACCATCTTTTGATGGACCAATAGTCATACAGTGTTTGATATCTGGATCCGCCTCGATGAAGTCAATCAGACCTTTTACTAGAGGATCTTCTGGACCGACGACTACCATTTCTATTTCATTGGTGAGAATGGCTGCTTTGAGAAGCTCAAAGTCATCAACTTTAATACTAAGGTTAGTGCCTAATGCCGCTGTGCCAGCATTTCCAGGAGCAAAAAACAGGTCGTCACATTTAGGACTTTGGGCGAGTTTCCACCCGATAGCGTGCTCTCTTCCACCGGCACCTACTACCAATATATTCATAGAAATGAAGTCTTAGATTAATAAAGTCCAATGTTAAAGACATTGAACCAAAGGGAAAAATCAGTGTGCGTGTTCTGACATGAACTTGATACGGACTAGTCTGATTTCGTCTTCCGAAAACTCGTCATCTCCCAACTCGTCTAGTGCCTGGTCAATATCATCAGAGTCTGCACTCATGAAGTAGTCATAGATTTCTTCAGTACGATCAGGATCCATCATATGATCAATATAATAGTCCAGGTTCAGGCTCGTACCCGAATAGCAGATATTTTCAATCTCTTCAATCAAAACATCCAAAGCCATGCCCTTGGTCTCAGCAATCTCTTCCAAGTCTATCTGTCTATCAATCTGCGAGATGATAAAAATTTTATTCTTTGACTTAAAACCAGTCGACTTGACTAAGACATCCGAGGCTGTGAGAATATCATTTTCCTTGACATACTCGTCAATCGTATCTAAGAAAGGCTTACCAAACTTCTTGGCTTTGGTTTCTCCTACACCAATGATCTTCTTGAGATCATCGATGGATTGTGGATATACGGTAGCCATCTCTTCCAATGACGGATCTTGGAAAATGACATATGGCGGCAATCCTTTTTCCTTCGCTACCTTCTTTCTAAGGCCTTTGAGTATTTCGAACAGAGCTTCATCTGCAGCCTCGACTCTTGCGGTTGTCTTCTCTGATTCTTCCTCTTCTACGCCATCAGTGTTGTAGTCGTGATCGCGAGATAGGATCACTTCGTAGGGTTTTTTCAAAAAGGCCTTTCCCTTATCAGAAATGAGTAACAGGCCAACGTGTTCAATGTCTTTATACAGCAACCCGAGCATGAGCGACTGCCGCACCACTGATCTCCAGAAGGTTGTAGTTTCATCACCGCCCTTGCCGTAGGCATCTAGCTTATCATGACCGTAGCTTTTGACATGAGGTGTTTCACTTCCAGCCACTACATCTACAATATGCGCAATGTCAAATCGCTGTTCTGTTTGTAGTACGGCCTCAAGGACATTTTTTACTTGCTCCCGGCCGTCAAATTTTTCTTTTGGGTGCAGACAATTATCACAGAAACCACAGTCTTCCTTATACTCCTCACCGAAATAATGTAGTAGCTGCTTCCTTCGGCATACTGATGATTCAGCGTAGGCTGCTATTTCATCAAGCAGTAGTCGTGCATTTTCGCGCTCGGTGACACTCTTGTCTTTATTAAATTTTTCTAGTTTGAGGATGTCATTATAGCTGTAGTACATGAGGCATTTGCCTTCAAGACCATCTCGACCAGCTCGACCTGTTTCCTGATAATAGCCTTCAATTGACTTGGGCGCATCATAGTGTATTACAAACCTCACATCAGGTTTGTCGATCCCCATGCCAAAGGCGATCGTTGCGACAATGACGTCAATATCTTCGTTCAAAAAGCCATCCTGATTTCTCATCCTAACTTGACCGTCCAAACCGGCATGATATGGAGCTGCCTTGATATCATTGACTTTGAGAAATTGGGCAATCTCTTCCACCTTTTTTCTGCTAAGGCAATAAATGATGCCTGACTTTCCTTTATTCTCCTTGACGAACTTTATTAGTTGCTTCTTAGCGTGCTCCTTCGGACGAACTTCATAATAGAGGTTGACCCGATTAAAAGAGCTGACAAAGACATCAGCATCCTCCATGTTGAGGTTCTTCTGTATGTCTTGTTGCACCTTAGGTGTAGCAGTAGCTGTAAGTGCGATGAGTGGTATTGTGCTATCTAGCTGGTTGATGATCGACTTGATCTTGCGATACTCAGGTCTGAAATCATGCCCCCACTCTGATATACAGTGCGCCTCATCTATAGCCACGAATGATATCTTGGCCTTTCTAAGAAAGTTGATGTTATCCTCCTTTGTCAATGACTCTGGAGCCACATACAGCAGCTTGACTTCACCGGTTAGTGTCTCTCGCCTTACCTGCGTGATCTCGGACTTATTCAAAGTAGAGTTGAGAAAGCGCGCATTAATACCAAAGGCATTCATCTGATCCACTTGATTTTTCATCAAAGCGATAAGTGGTGAGATCACAATGGCAGTGCCGTCTTTGGTAATAGCAGGGAGCTGGTAACACATGGATTTCCCCGCTCCCGTGGGCATGAGTACAAACGTATTATGGTTATTGAGTAGGTTCTGGATGATCGCCTCTTGATTCCCCCTGTAGTTATCAAAACCGAAGACTTCCTTCAGTTTCGTCTTCAACATCACCTCTTGATTTTCAATCATAAACTTCTCGATATACTGGTTGGCTTACTTTGAAATAAGCGCGTATTGAATTTAGCAAAATTCGGAGCGAATAGACCCAATTATCTTTCCTTTTTTAATGTGATCAATTATTGGGTAGAATATTGAATGAGCGAATCGTATCAGCTCCACATTGAACTTTGAGCGTATGCCTTTTATTATATATTTGTCCGCAGACAATTACTTAGCGTATAACCTATAATATGAGTCCAGATAAATATATAGTCATAATGGCCGGCGGCATTGGTAGTCGTTTTTGGCCATACAGTAGAAACTCAAGGCCCAAGCAATTCTTAGACGTCTTAGGTACTGGACGGACGCTTTTGCAAATGACCTATGATCGATTTATGTCCGTCACTTCGCCGGACAAGGTTTTTGTGGTAACGAACACTCAGTATGCAGAGCAGGTCGCGGAACAGCTTCCAGAGCTTACCCCTGACCAAATACTACTTGAGCCTGAGCGTAGAAATACCGCACCGTGCATAGCGTATGCCGCATATAAAATTAGAACAAAAGATCCTGAGGCGATCATGGTTGTAACGCCTGCTGATCATACTATTTTCAATGAACACCTGTTTGTCGACAGTATAAATACTGCTGCTGAAGGTGCGCTAGAAGACAAATTGATTACGATAGGCATCAAGCCAAATCGTCCTGAGACTGGCTATGGCTATATCCAATATCTCGATACTAATGACAATCCTGTCAAAAGGGTAAAGACTTTTACCGAGAAGCCCCAGCTTGACCTTGCCGAGAAATTTATTGAGAGCGGGGATTTTGTATGGAATGCGGGGATTTTCGTGTGGTCCGTTAGCGCTATTGTCAAGGCTTTTGAAGAGAACCTACCGGAAATCAGTGAGTTGTTTGAGGAAGGGAAAGACCTTTATTATACAGAAGCTGAACAGGCCTTTATTAACAAGACTTATACCCACAGCAAGAGTATATCAGTAGACTATGGCATCATGGAAAGCGCCAGCAATGTCTATATGGTGATGGGAGAGTTCGTTTGGTCTGACCTTGGCTCTTGGGCGTCACTTCATGACGTGAGAGATAAGAATGAAGATGGAAATGTGGTAGAGGCCAACGCCTTACTATATGATTGTAAAGATAGTTTCGTGAAAGGGCCAAAAGATAAAGTCATGGTCTTACAGGACTTAGAGGGGTATCTAGTTGCTGATTTCGACGATGTGCTGATTGTATGTAAGAAGGATCAGGACTCAAAATTCAGAGAGTTCTTCTCTGATGTGAAATCAAAGAAGGGCGATAAGTTTATGTAGCTCTCTGGCGAATGGCCTCATAGAGGAGCACCGCAGTAGATACTGAGACGTTGAGAGAGGCTATCTTCCCAAACATTGGGATGCTTATTTGATCACTTGCCTTTTCCAGGTATGCTGGAGATATCCCGTCTTCCTCGGACCCCATGAGTAGCGCTAGTGGTTGCGTCAGGTCTACATCGTAGAGCCCCTTATCGGCTTTCTCGGTACAAGCCACTACCGCCAATCCACTATTTTTCAGGTATTCAATGGTTTTTTTGAGATTGTCCTCACGGCATACGGGGATGTGGTTGAGTGCACCTGCGGAGGTCTTGACCGCATCAGCATTGATCTGCGCGCCACCCTTAGCAGGAATGACTATAGCATCCACTCCGGCACATTCGGCAGTTCTCGCGATAGCACCAAAGTTGCGCACATCGGTGACCCGATCTAGCACGAGTACGAGTGGATTTTTCCCATCCTCAAAAGCCTGAGAGACAATATTATCAAGACTCTTGTAGATGATGGGAGACATAAAGGCTATCGCTCCCTGGTGATTCTTTTTAGTGAGTCGGCTGAGCTTCTCAAGGGGGACTTTGCTAAATGGGATATTCTGCGCAGATAGTTCTTTGGTCAGTTCAGTGATCAGATCGTTTTGGATGCCTTTTTGGATAAGTACCCTTTCGATTTCGCGCTCTGCCGAGAGGCTTTCAATGATTGCTCGGGTGCCATAGACCATATCGGCATTGCTTGGCTTGTATCTTTCTACCTTCCTGTTCTCCATTTTTCTATTGATCTAAACCAAATACCGGCATATTTCTCATTGCGAAGCAATTCGTAATGATCCCGACTAAAGAGGTCTTTTACCTTCACAAAGGTAAACGTAACATTAGACCTGAAATCATCTTGGTCATAATACCACTGTTGAAAATTTGGCCCCTTCACTAGCTTATCTGGCGTGCCATAGATCGTATAGATGATTCCTTGGTCAGTTTTCCACCCCTCTTTGTAGCTAGTAAAGAAAGTATTAGCCTCCTCTATCCTATTATAGTAGCGGCGGATGAGCGCTCTGGCCTTGGAGGCACTACCCGCTAAGTCCAACCACAAGGCATCAAATGCAGCTTTGGTAGGGTTCCGATCAATGTTTTTAAACTCATCAGCGGTCGTGATATATCGTGTGCAAGCCATTAAAGACTCTAAATCCCGATACCTGGGGAAAGATGGGGCTATGATAAAGTGGGCTCTGCCTGTTAGGGAGCTAGAGTCAGTTTGTAAAAAATAGAGCCCGGGCTTTTTCAATTGGAAGGGCTGATTGCTGGTAAGCTCTAAGACTGAGTCGATCTTGAACCTTCCGGCTCGCGGAGACTTCTCCTTAGACATTGGTGGAGAGGCAGGAGGGAATTCGAAACTGTAATAATAAGCGTAGGCTTTCGACGAACTGGTGCTCACAGAAAAGGTATCGGAGGTGAGAGAGTAATCTCGGATGATAGGCTGTCCTTTCACGGTAGTGAGGCTCAGCTTAGGGAGCGGGAAATCATACTGCGTTTTGACGGCTGTCTCATAAAAATAGGAAACGCCTACACGCTTATCATATACCTCAATGATCACAAGACTGTCAGCGGCATAATTTGGTACAGCGACTTGACTGATGCGCCCTCTGAAAAGTTGGTTGAGTACTCGAGGCTTCACTTGGGCGGTAATATCCTTGTGACTCTTAGTGTCAAGAGCCGGCTGTGCAAGAAAGCGCAACTCTATATTATCAAACTTCTGCTGAGGGCCGAGCGAGATTTTGTAGAGTATATAAGCTGAGTCTGCATCGGCTCTTGCTGACAACTGCACCTCTATCCCATTATAGGGATTGATTTGATAGTTGAGATTGAGCTTAGTGAGGTCGACGGCTGAAGACGAAAAGCCAGTCAATAGGAGTAGGGAAAATATAAAATATCGGATCATAAGGCTGATGCGTCTCTGATCGACAATTTCGGTTATTTTTGCTGAAAAATTAAAAATGGCGGTATATACCACAGAAATCGCTTCTGATCAGATTAGTTCAGATAACCCAATTCATCAACGTTTATTGAAGGCCTATGTGGCGGTGCTGCCCTATATCAAAGGTAGCGTGCTGGAGCTCGGATGTGGAGAAGGTAGAGGTGTAGAGCTATTGATGGAGCACGCGGATGACTTCACCGGTCTGGACAAGATTCAGGAGGTGATTGATAAGCTCTCTGGTAAGTACCCCAATGCAATTTTTAGGCAAGCCGTCTTTCCACCATTTGACGATATAGCTGATAATACATATGATACTATAGTTTCTTTTCAAGTCATAGAGCATATTCAAAATGATAAGTTGTATCTACAGGAAATACAGCGAGTACTTAAGCCGGGTGGAAAAGCCGTCCTCAGTACACCGAATATCAAGATGACCCTTAGCAGAAATCCTTGGCATGAGCGTGAGTACACTGCGGATGAACTGAAGTCGCTAGCACAAAAATATTTTTCTCACGTGGATATGAAGGGTATCGCGGGTAATGACAAGATTATGCAATACCATGATCAAAATAGAGCCTCTGTTCGCAAGATTACGAAATGGGACATCTTCAACTTGCAATATCGCCTGCCAGCTCCCGTGCTCAGGTTACCTTACGATATTCTCAATCGACTCAACCGAAATTCCCTTGAGAAAACGGCTGATGAGTTAGTGGCAAGTATTACCCATGAGGATTATCTGCTAAGAGATCAGCACGAGGAAAACCTCGATCTCTTCTGCATCCTCACAAAGTAATAGGTTACGCTAATGGTGTGATAACTATTAGTCATCGGAAATACTGCCCGAAGATTACTGTGGTGCGTTAGTATTAATAAAAAGCTATGAACCACTTAACAGAAAAATTAAATACCCTGCTCAGCGATTATCAGATCTTTTATCAAAACCTAAGAGGCTTTCACTGGAATATTCAAGGGCGTAATTTCTTTGAGTTGCATGTGAAGTTTGAGGAGTTGTATACGGATGCTGCCGTGAAAATTGATGATATAGCCGAGCGCATTCTCACCATTGGTGGGACGCCATTGCATGACTTTCAAGACTACCTTAATCAAACTCAGGTGAGTGTTAAGAAGAATATTCACGAAGGAGAGGCAGCTGTCAAATCAATCAGTGAGACATTGTCTCATTTGATAGCTTTAGAAAAGGAAATCAAAGAGGAGGCTGTAGCTGCTAATGATCACGGTACCGAAGACTTGATGTCGGACTTTATCGATGAGCAGGAAAAGACTCTCTGGATGTACAATGCCTGGTTGAAGTAATCACAGCATGGTACGTCGATACCAAGTCTGAAATACGAATAAAGCCCACACCTGCGCGTGACTATCGCCTGGGTTGTGGGATTTTAATTTTGAGGCCAGCGGCATGATATGCTCAGGATTGAATAGACCTTGCTCGACAAGGAAGTCTTCATCGAAGAGCACTTTCTTGACCTGACCATTCAGTTCATTTTGAAGCCAGGAAAGCAGCGGTACTTCGAAACCCTTCTTCGGCCTATTATACAGTTTTTCTGGTAAGAGATCTCTGAAAGTATCCTGCAAGATGCGCTTGCGCATCCGGCTGTTGATCTTAAAGCTATTATCAAGCTGAAAAGCGAAATCCACGACAATATGATCTAGAAACGGCACCCGTACCTCCAGGCTGTTGGCCATGGACATCATATCCACCTTGGTAAGCATGTCGTTGGGTAGTACGAGCTTAGAATCTGTATGCAAAAAACGGCCAATGTCAGGAGGATCAAGCTGGGCAAGGTAGGCCTGCTTGATCTGCTCGAACTGTCCCTGGTCTTCAAGCTTCTGATTCAGCCAGCTAGCAGCTGTCTCCGCATCAGTGATGGCTGCCCACCGCCAGTAACGCTCTTTAGGAGACAACCTAAGTCCGGTTCCGAACCTCTCTAGCTGACGGAACAGGTTGCCCAAGGCACCTGAGCGCGATTTGGGTAGGAGCTTCCATATCGGCAAGAGCGCAGAGATCAGCGCATTAGTCGGAGTGCGATTAAGTGACCTGATCCAGGCAGAGTGCTTATTGTAGCCTGAGAAAATCTCGTCTGCACCATCGCCGGATAATGCGACGGTTGCGTGCTTTCGAGTTTCTCGGCACAGCATGTGCACGGGAATCGCCGACGAGTCAGCAAATGGTTCGTCTATAGCCGCTAATACATCATCGATACTTTCGAGCATATCCTGTGAAGTGATGGAAAACACCTCATGCGAGGTTCCAAACTGCTTGGCTACCAATCGCGCATAGTCGGTCTCATCAAAGTAAGGCTGATCCTTAAAACCGATTGAAAAAGTGGCCAAATCCGGTTTGTGCCTACTGGCCAGTCCTGCGATCACGGATGAATCGATCCCACCACTCAGAAAGGATCCCAATGGCACATCTGATACTAATCGCGCCTGCACGCTTTCCTCAAGCACTTTTGCCAATTGATCTTTAGCTTGGGTATAGTCGGTAATTTTTCCGGTAGGGAGCGGCAATTGATAGTAGGGTGCTACTTCGACTGATTTTTTCCGTACCCGAATGAAGTGACCGGGCTCCAGCTTCTTCACTCCCTGGATCATCGTCAGGGGAGCAGGCGTATAGTTGAGCTGGAGATAACTGAAGAGCGCAGTATGGTCGATCTCTTTTGGGATACCGAAGGCAAGTAATGCCTTAAGCTCTGATCCAAAGAGAAATTTATCCTCATCCTCAAAATAGAGCAGCGGCTTAATGCCGATGCGATCTCGGGCGATGAAGATTTCTTCCTTCTCCTGATCATATATCGCAAACGCGAAGAAGCCATTCAGCTTTTCGAGACAATCGCTTCCCCATTGAATGTAAGCCTTGAGCAGGACTTCTGTATCGCTTTCAGTTATGAAAGCATGACCACTTTGAATTAGGGTAGCCCTGAGACTCTTGTAATTGAAGATCTCACCATTGAAGACCAGATAATACCTACCCGATGGATCGGACATAGGTTGGTGCGAAACCTCACTTGTATCGATGATGGAAAGGCGCCTATGTCCTAGACCTACATGCTGAAAAAGTGAAGTATTTTGATGATCTGGGCCCCTGTGCTGAAGTGTAGCTGTAGCATTAGTCAGGTGGATGAGATTGATTCTCCCCACTTCATTGAATGCCATGACGCCAGTGATCCCACACATAGTAATTATGTAAAGGTTGATTTAGAGACAGAAGCTTTTTCTGGCAGAGAGGTATCTAGAAGTAGTATTTTGTGTAATTGCCTCATGGGCTCCATGTAATTAGAGGCTATGTTAACGATATGCTGGTGATTTGTAAAGGTCATTGCTAATTTTAATGCATGCGAATATCGAGCTGGTGTGTTCTGCTTTTGTCCATCACCGTGTTGACCGTGTCATGTAAGAGTAGTCGCAAGGCTAAGGTGGATCCTGCGGATGTGCTCGTCAGAGCGGCCAGGTCGTATACCGGTGTAAAGTATCAATATGGGGGCACTTCCCGATCTGGGATGGACTGCTCAGGTCTACTGATGCGTTCATTTGAGGCTATTGATATGAGGATTCCACGTACCTCAGTAGATCAGGCAAAGGCTGGTGAGAAGGCATCATTGGGTAAGCTAAAAAAAGGGGATTTGGTCTTTTTTGCGGCTGGTAAGAAGAAAAGGAAAATCACCCATGTTGGCTTGGTGACGGACGTTCGTGGTAAGGATGATGTTCGCTTTATTCATGCCTCTACTAAGCTCGGGGTGGTGGAAACTAACCTGATGTCCGATTATTATCAAAAGATTTATATCAAGGCACGGAGGGTGTTAGATTGATATGTTAGCCACAAAAGACTCATGAATTAAGGGAATTCACTATCAGGCATGATAGTCGTCTAACCGCATCGAACGGTCTTAAGTTAGACTAAAAAAAGGCACCCTTGGGGTGCCTTTCTGTGGAGAATATCGGAATCGAACCGATGACCTCTACACTGCCAGTGTAGCGCTCTAGCCATCTGAGCTAATCCCCCAAAATGAGTCGCAAATATAGCAACTCACATGTTTTAAGTGCTATCTCACTTCTTAAATATCAAACTTAATCCCTTGCGCTAATGGAAGCTCTGTGGAGTAGTTGATTGTGTTGGTTTGTCTACGCATGTAAGCTTTCCATGCATCAGATCCTGATTCTCGTCCTCCGCCGGTCTCTTTCTCACCACCGAAGGCACCACCTATCTCAGCTCCGCTGGTACCAATGTTGACATTAGCTATACCACAGTCAGAGCCGGCATTGGTTAAGAACTGCTCTGCCTCGCGCAGATTGGTAGTCATAATCGCTGATGAAAGTCCCTGAGGCACACCATTCTGGTAAGCAATTGCCTCATCCAGGGTTTTGTATTTCATCATGTAAAGGATCGGTGCGAAGGTCTCATTTTGAACAATGTCAAAACTATTCTGAACCTCGAAGATTGCTGGTTTGACATAGCAGCCTGATTCGTATCCTTCACCTTCAAGTACTCCACCACCTACTATTTCTCTTCCGCCTTCTTTTTTGACTGCTACAATCGCTCGATTGTAGCTAGCTACAGCGTCCGTATCGATTAGTGGGCCGACATGGTTATTCTCATCAAGTGGGTCGCCTATATTAAGTTGGCTATACCCTTTTTCTAGTCGTGATGCCACCTCGTCAAAAATATCCTCGTGAACGATGAGCCTACGTGTGGATGTACATCTTTGTCCAGCTGTACCCACAGCACCAAATAGTGCTCCCAGAATAGCAATATCCATATCGGCTTCTTTGCTAATAATGATAGCGTTGTTGCCACCCAGCTCCAGTAAAGATCGACCTAGTCGACTACCTACAGCTTGGGCAACTGCTTTACCCATTCTCACAGAACCAGTAGCCGATACTAGAGGGATACGCTGATCATTAGAGAGTTTCTCACCCAATGCGCGACCTCCAGTCACTATACCACTCACCCCTTCAGGGACATCATTTTTTACAAATACTTTTTGAATGATATTTTGGCACGCTATGGTAGATAGGGGCGTTTTTTCTGATCCCTTCCACACGCAAACATCACCTGCAACCCATGCAATCATGGCATTCCAGCTCCACACCGCCACGGGAAAGTTAAAAGCAGAAATGATAGCGACCGTTCCCATCGGATGCCACTGCTCATACATGCGGTGACCTGGACGCTCAGAGTCCATAGTAAGACCATACAGTTGTCTTGAGAGCCCTACCGCAAAATCGCAGATGTCGATCATCTCCTGTACTTCACCCAGACCTTCCTGGTATGACTTACCCATCTCGTAAGAGACCAGCTTGCCCAGGTCAGCTTTGTGAGCACGTAGTTCTTCGCCAATTTGCCTTACTATCTCTCCACGCTGAGGTGAGGGCTTTGCTCGCCATACTTTGAAAGCCTCGGCGGCTTCAGACATTATTTTTTCATAGGCCGCATCGTCTGTCTCTTTCACAGAACCGATTTTCTGGCCGTCTACCGGTGAAAAGGAGTCGATGTAGGCACCAGTCGAAGGTATCCATTGCGCACCAGTTGATGAACCTTCATTCTGCTCTGAAAGCCCAAGGTTTTTTAATGCGTCTTTAATTCCAAATTGATCAGACATCTATTTTGTGGGTTAAAAATGATGGTGCAAAGCTAAAAAAAATGGCTGCTCAAGGCAGCCATCTGTTTTCATTTATTTCCGGTAAGAGCGCCGACTACCAACCTATGCCGTAGTAGGCCTTGTCTCCATTAGGATATATTCCTTCAATGAGTATTCCATTGCCGCGATTAAGTCCCTGCAGCGTAGAAGATAGGTCTTGAACAGTAGTAATAGGGCGCTTATCGATGCTTGTGATGATGTAGCCTTCTTTGATGCCGGCATCTGAAAATTTGCCTCGCTCTACCTCAGTGATGCTTACACCTCCTTCGAGATCAAGTTCCTCCTTGAGCTGACTTGATACTTCTTCAAAGGTGGCTCCTTCGATGATCACGGTATTTCGAGCTTCAACAACTTCTGTGGTGCCTAATGTATTCTTAAGTGTAGCCTCAACATTTCTCCTTTTTCCATCTCTGATGTAGTCGACTTTCACCTTATCACCAGGTCTATTGATGGCAATTTGTTCTTGCAATTGAGAAACGCTCTGCACTTCGCGACCGTTGATTGCAACGATCACATCTCCTGACTCCAGTCCGGCATCATCAGCCGCGCTACCGTCATTGACGGAGGCAATATATACGCCAAACACTACGCCAAGGTCTTCTCTTTCTGATAGCTCAGCATTGACATCCGTAATGGAGATGCCCAGCAATGCACGCTGCACTACACCAAACTCAATCAGGTCTCCTACCACTTTCTCCACAAGGGAGGTGGGCACGGCGAACGAGTATCCCGCGAAAGTCCCGGTAGGCGTGGCGATAGCAGTATTAATGCCGACGAGCTCGCCCCTCAGGTTGACCAATGCACCACCACTGTTACCAGGATTTACGGCAGCATCTGTTTGTATGAATGACTCGATCTGTAGGTTGTTTCGATTCCTGAGGATACCAATATTCCTAGCCTTAGCACTGACAATACCGGCAGTCACGGTAGAGCGAAACTCAAATGGATTACCTACTGCAAGCACCCATTCACCTACTTGTACCCTATCGGAATTACCAAACTCCAGCGTAGGGAGATCGTTTTCTTCAATCTTTAAAACGGCTATATCTGTAGTTGGATCTACTCCAATAACTTTAGCCTCGAATGTGCGATTGTCATTGAGTAGAACTTCAATTTCAGAAGCATTATCAACTACATGATTGTTGGTAACAATATATCCGTCTGCAGAGATGATCACACCGGATCCAGCTCCCATGCCTTGTCTTTGTTGAGGGCGACCCTGTTCTCCGAAATAGTCTCTCATCCAGCTATCGAGAGGATTTCCTCTAGATCCTTGTGGTGCATTTACGATAGTTCTAATGTGTACTACGGCAGGGGTAACTGTATTTGCAGCATATACGAAGTTGAGCCCAGCAGGTACAATCGCTTCGGTAGTATCTATGCTATAGTTGGTAAACTTGAGATTGTCATTCTGATCATTTTGAAGCAGTCGATCAGACGGCTCCTGTAGCAGTGAATATCCTCCGATAGCCACTAATCCTCCTAAAAAAGAGGAAAAGAGCATGCTAATCAATATCTGTTTCTTATCCATATTCCCTTTTTATTCTTCTTGAAATTCTATTGTCTCTGGTACAACGTGTTGTCTAATGACAAGGATATGCTGTTAACATTATTTAACGAAAAAAGGCGATCGGGTCGCCTTTTTTCTAGTTGCAATGATCTGGTTATTTAACGCTGATCAGTCGCTTGGTGAGCTTCTTCTCATCCTTAGGTACGGCAACATACAAAATGCCATTATCGTATTTTGCCTCGATGCTATCCGCTTTGATTTCCTTAGGCATGAGAAAACTTCTCTTGAACGAACCGTAGTGCGTTTCAATTGAGCGATAGTTCTTTTCATTTTTTTCGTTTTCGAACTTTCGCTCACCACTGATGGTCAGCATGCCGTCGTTCATCTCTATCGAGAAATCGTTTTTATTCATTCCTGGCAAGGCTAACTGAATTTCGAAAGACTTTTCATGCTCGAGAATATCCACTTGAGGAGTGAACTTACTTCCGCCGTTGGTTGAAGGATCAAAACCTTCATTGAAGAAACGGTCTAAGAAGTTGTTGAAGCTTACTGGCCTGTAATCGCTGGTGTTATATTTAATGAGTGACATAATATTTAGAATTTAAGGTTTTACAATTATTACAACCCACTACAAGTAAAATCTGTGCCAGTCGATTTTTGAAATAAATTGAAGACAAAATGACCGATTTATGGATTTATCTTCAATTTTTACTGCCGTATTGACAGCTGAGTACAGTTTCAACTGAATCATTTTGTCTCAGATTTATTACCTCCGAATATTATTGACGCTTGTGAGAAAAAAAGCTTTGGCATGTTTTGAGAATACTGAGCTTACCTCTAATATTGCAGACCGAAAATCATTCCTCTTTAGCTCAGCTGGTTAGAGCATCTGACTGTTAATCAGAGGGTCCTTGGTTCGAGTCCAAGAAGAGGAGCAAAAAGGCAGCTGTATAGCTGTCTTTTTTTTCTTTCCGCCGTTTGACTTTCATTTCCTACTCACCCACACCACTCCTCCAATTACGACAATAGCACCAATCACCTGATACCAGTCAAGCGACTCACCTAGAAAAGCTATGGCGAGGAGTATAGTAGACACGGGCCCGAGGCTACCAATGATAGACATATTGGAGGCGCCCATGCGCCTGATCGCAGCTGAGATAAGAAAGGAGGGAATGACCGTAGCAAAAACTGCCATGGCTCCTCCCAGATAGTAGACCTCAGGTGGATGACTCAGTATGGATGCTTGTGATGTACGGCCAAAGTGTATCATGACGCACATTGCTGAAATGCTAAGCGACCATGCAGTGAACCTCACCGTGCCAAACCTCGGAACATATTTACCACTAGTTACCAGAAAGAAAGCGTAGGTCAGCGCACTAAGGAAGACCAGGCCTGCACCCTTCCAGAATTCAGGGTCGGGTGAGATAAAAAGTTGTGGGGAAAAAATAATGAGCATGCCCAGGTAGGTGATGCCTATACCTAAGTACTGTTTTGCACTGATCTGTTCTTTAAGGAAGAATCTGGAAATCAAAATGACAATGGTTGGATAGGTAAAGAGAATCAGACGCTCTAGGCTAGCAGAAATATAGAGCAAACCCTGAAAGTCGAATAGGCTTGCCAGATAATACCCAAAAATGCCTGCCATGATTACTCCCAGATAGTCCTTAGGGCCAAGTTCAACTTCCTCAGGTTTTTTGTTCCAGAAAAAATCAATCACTAAGTAAATGGGCAAAGCAAACACCATCCTGAGGACCAATAGTGATACATGATCTACACCATACGGATAGGCCAACTTAACCATAATGGCCTTAGTAGAAAATAGCACCACACCTGTGGCGGCCATTAATAGAGCAAAAGGTGTAGCTATTTTAGAAGACATAAAACCTACATGATAATTTACTGAGCACCGATAGTCTGCTTCGGAACCTCACCAGTTTGTCTAAAGGCAACAACCATTCTTCTCTTAATCCAGGCTTTATTTTCGGGGTGTCGTGTCATGCGAAGGCACTTGTCTGCATAGCACAATACCCATTGAGTCATTTCGGTTTTCAAAGAAAAAAGTCACTCGAAGTTAATCGAGTGACTTTGATTCTCATTGATCTTCTGTCTCAGCTTTCTTCTAAGAAAGGATATCTATAGTCGTGTGGAGGCACGAAGGTCTCTTTGATCGTTCTCGGGCTCACCCATCTAAGCAAGTTCAAATAAGAGCCAGCTTTATCGTTAGTGCCCGATCCTCGTGCACCACCAAATGGCTGCTGACCTACGACAGCTCCTGTAGGCTTGTCGTTGATATAGAAGTTACCCGCAGCATTGACCAGTTTTTTTGTTGCTAGCTCAACAGCGTATCGATCTTGACTGAACACCGAACCTGTGAGTGCGTACGGTGAGGTCTTGTCCACAAGCTCAAGAGTTTCTTCAAAGCGCTCCGCCTGATAAACATATATGGTAATGACTGGCCCAAAAATCTCTTCACACATAGTGCGATACATCGGATCTTCTGCTACTAATATTGTCGGCTCAACAAAATAACCAACAGATTTATCATAACCGCCACCGGCAATGATCTTTACCATCTTATCAGTCTTAGCTTGATCCAGGTACGCAGCAATCTTGTCAAACGATCGTTCGTCGATTACGGCATTGACGTAGTTGGTAAAATCCTCTGGAGTACCCATCTTGATACTCTTGATATCCTCCAGTAAATACTCCTTCACTTCAGCCCACAGGTTATTGGGGATATAGGCGCGTGAAGCGGCACTACACTTTTGTCCCTGAAACTCAAAAGCACCACGAATAATACCAGTAGCTAAAGCTTTAGCATCTGCAGACTTATGAGCCACTATAAAATCTTTGCCACCTGTTTCACCCACAATTCTTGGGTAAGTGCGATAGTTGGTAATATTCTCGCCTATAGTTTTCCAAAGGTGCTGAAACACACCTGTACTGCCTGTAAAGTGTAATGCTGCAAAGTCAGGATGTTTGAAAATCACATCACCCGCGACAGGACCGTCGACATAGATCAGATTAATTACCCCATCAGGAAGGCCCGCTTCTTTGAATACCTCCATGATCACCTGAGCCGAATACACCTGAGTATACGCTGGTTTCCAAACGACAGTATTGCCCATCATCGCGGCTGAGGCCGGAAGGTTGCCAGCAATAGCGGTAAAGTTGAATGGGGTAATCGCAAACACGAACCCTTCAAGAGGGCGGTATTCGAGACGATTCCACACACCCGGAGACGACTCAGGTTGACCTTCATAAACTTCCGTCATAAATGATACATTGAGCCTTAGGAAGTCAATGAATTCACATGACGCATCGATCTCAGCTTGGAAAGCGTTTTTGGACTGTCCGAGCATAGTAGCCGCATTGATTTTTGCCCGATAGGGCCCGGCGATTAAGTCTGCTGCCTTTAAGAAGATACTGGCTCTGTGCTCCCAGCTTAGATTAGCCCAAGCTTCTTTTGCTCCAAGAGCTGCATTGACCGCAAGCTCTACATGAGTACTGTCCCCCTCATGAAAATGTCCCAGCGTATGCTTATGATCATAGGGAGGTGACATGCGAATCTTATTACCTGTTCGGACTTCTTCGCTACCGATATACATCGGCGCGTCGATTTCCGTCTTTCTCATTTCTTTTACCGCGGCTTTTAGAGCTTCTTTTTCATCAGAACCTGGCGCGTAGCTCAGTATCGGTTCGTTGGATGGAAGCGGTACTTCGTATACTCCTTTTGGCATTTTTTTTATGGGTTTGTTGCTATCAAGAATTAGAACACAAATCTAGGCATTACCATTCAGGCTTCCTTAGAATAGTTTCTTCAAATCGGAGAGGCAACTAATCTCCCAGGTCACCTCGTGATTGTGTGACTTTCCGGTAGGATTGAAGTACACCTGATCAATGTTGGCATTGATGGCGCCTTGTATGTCAGTATTGAGGTTATCACCAATCATGATGCACTCGTTCTTCTCAGCGTCTATTTTCTCGAGCGTGTAATCAAAAATTCTTTCGGACGGCTTTTTAGCTCCGCAAGACTCTGAGGTGATCACCTGATCAAAGTATTGGCCAAGACCAGATTTTTCAAGCTTAACAGACTGCACATCATTGAAGCCATTAGTTATAATGTGCATCTTGTATTTTGGAAGTAGATAGTCCAGCATCTCCTTGGCATATTTCATTGTATGTGTCTTTTCAGGACACCCATGCACATATCTGTAGTCAAAGTCTACCGGAAAATGCTGAAGCGGCAACCCCAGTTGATCGAAGATCTTCTTGAAGCGCTGTGTCCTGATAGCATGCTTTGAGATCTGACCAATATTGTAGCTGCTCCAGAGTTGCTCATTGATTTCAAAGAATACCTCTACAAGCTGCTCCGATGAAAAGTTTCCTTTTTCTTCGAGTTCAAATTCTTGATAAAGTTCAGTCAGCGTCTCGGCGGCATTCTTATCATAATCCCAGAGCGTGTGATCAAGGTCAAAAAGTAGATGGGTGTATTTTTGGTCTGCCATGGCCTATCAACTATGCTTTCCAGGACTTGTTCTCAATTTTATTAGTAGACAGCTCCCGGTTGGAGTTCATGGCGTCATAGGCGTCCAAGTCTTTTTCTAACTGCACGTCTCTTTTAAGGAATTTGAATATCTGATTGACAATGTCGTACACCTCATCTTTCACAGCATAAAAAATGAACTGGTCTACTTTTCGAGAACTCACCAGTCCCGCATTGCGTAGGTAGGAGATATGTCTTGAGGTTTTGGTTTGAGTGAAATCAAGGATTTGTTCAAGATCAGAGATGCATGCTTCCTTACGAAAGAAAAGCACATTAAGTATTCTTATCCTTGACTCATCAGAGAATGACTTGAAGATTTGACTACCGTAATAAAGGGTGAAATTCTTGAGTCGCATAGTTTTATTCAATGGAAGTTACATCCTCAAGGGCACATTCCAAAGATAGCGATTCTCCGAGCAAATGGTTTTTATTTGCTAGTTTTGCCACCATCGGGTCAACCGAAGTTTGCTTCCATGCATTATATGTTTAAAAGCCGATGATCAACCCCTTTAAGTACGTTTTTGCAGCTGCTCTTTTCATCATCTTGATGTTGGAGATCACTGTTGATGCGCAAGCGCAAGGGGGTCGAAGAGTGATCCAGTTTTCTGGTATTGTTGTAGGTGAAGATAGTATTTCTGGGGTAGCAGGAGTTCACATTTACGTGCCCAAAGCCGGACGGGGTACGACCTCCAATCCATACGGATATTATTCTATGCCGGTGCTGCCCAATGATAGTGTGGTTGTCAGTGCGGTCGGCTATGAAAAGCAAAGCCTCATCATCCCAGAGGATCAAGGAGATAAGATCACAGTGATTATAGAGCTGCTTCCTGATACGACGATGCTCCCTGAAATCACCATTTTCCCATACCCTACCGAGGAATTATTCAAGAAGGCTATTTTGGCATATGAGCTCCCTTATCAGGAAGATCTGGACAACATGCAACGATCCTTGGGTGATGAACTACTGAGAAGAATGTATGGCAATGAGCCAATGAGTGCAGGTGCGAACCATCGCTACCATATGGATCAGCAGATGCTCTCAATACAAGATCGTTACCAACCCCGATCCATTCCTCTACTCAACCCTTTTGCATGGGCGGAGTTTATCAAGTCGATAAAGAGGGGGGACCTTAAGAAAAAATAATTACCCGACCTGTCTGAGATGGGAGATCAGGTTGAGAGAATCCTTACCCTGTTCTGAAAGACAGATGACCTTATCATCAAATCGAAGCAAGCCTTCCCCTTTCATTCTAATCAATTCGTATTTTGCTGCGATATCCAGCTGTTCCATCAAGGGGTCACATTTTTCAATTGAGAGCTCTTGATAAAGCTTGGCCAGCATTTGCCTGAAAGTCAAATCGGTTCGAAGTAAGTATTCCATCTTTTGATTTTGGTCTGTGTGCCTGTTTGGTCACAGCTTCAAAGATGTACGAGTACTAAGGGAATTTTCATGAGCTTGATTTTCCACTGACATGATAAAAATCAGATTTTGATAGTAGGTGCGTTTCTGCCTCCTCTAATATCCCTCACAGTTGACAGCTATGATCTCATTGGCAAACTCAAGACCCAGGCTGGCGGCAGTGCCCCAATCCCTGCAAGCACCGCGCGTATTGCCTTGCTCGAGTTTGACCGTTCCTCGATTGAGATAGGCCTCTACAAAGTCTGGGTCTAATTGGATCACTTTGTTGTAGTCATCTATCGCCTTGTCAGATTGACCATCAATGAAGTGACTATGGGCACGGTCAAAGTAGGCTTGTGCGTAGTTGGGCTTTATGTTGATGCTTTTGTCATAGTCTTCGATGGCCAATGCCGATTCATTGATCAGTGAAAAGTAATAGCCCCTAAGGTGATAAGCCTCAGCAGACCCAGTTTTCCGAATGGCTTCATTTGCTCGTTTGAGGGCCTTCTCATATTTCCCTTTGTCAATCAGCTTGGCCACTTTCTGCTCTTTAGCCCCTTGACCAATAGTGACTAAGGAGATCATTAGCAAGACTGCAAGTAGACTATAGCTCTTCATGCCCTAAAGTTAGTGCAAACCTCATTTTACCGATATATGGTGAGCTGAGATTGAGTTTTGTCCCATAAATCCCCCCATTGATGGGAGGCTCACGGCCCCAAGCATCGTGTTTTTACCAGTGAGGCTTTTGTACAGCTTTGATATGGGTCGAAAGATGACTTCCGATCCCAATCGAAAAATCATTTTGTCAAACAACTAAACGATTACTGTATGAAAGCAAAACTACTAATGATCATCCTGGTACTCGGCGTATGCGTGCATACGTCTTTGGCGCAGGAGAGGAGCATTACCGGTAGGGTAGTGGATGAAAGTGGCGAAGGGTTGCCAGGTGTCAATGTCATTTTTAAAGGCACGACGACTGGAACCACTTCGGATATTGAGGGTAACTACAAACTCACTATACCCTCATCTGGGGGGGACGCAAGCAACACACTTGTGTTTTCCTTTATTGGACTGGCATCAACGGAAGAGATCATTGGCGCTCGGTCGACCGTAGATGTCACCATGGTGGCCGATACCAAGCAACTGTCCGAAGTGATAGTTACGGCCATCGGCATAGAGCGTGAGAAAAAAGCGCTTGGCTATGCGGTGACTGATGTCTCTGGAGATGCACTAAAGCAGCGTGCAGAGCCTGATCCTATTCGTGCCCTATCGGGAAAAGTCCCAGGGGTGAATATCACAGGCTCTGGTGGGGGCGTAGGTAGCTCCACGAATATCACAATTCGTGGTAACTCATCAATGACGGGTAACAATCAACCTCTGTTCGTAGTGGACGGTGTGCCCTTTGACAACTCTGTGACCAAGTCTACGCAGACGCAGGACAACTTCAATCAGGGCAGTTTCAACTCGAACAGGGCATTTGATATCGACCCCAATAATATTGAGTCGATGACGGTACTCAAGGGTGCATCAGCAGCTGCTTTATATGGTTCCAGAGCTGCCAATGGTGTGATAGTAATTACCACCAAAGCAGCTTCTAGAGGCGAGAAGAAAGGCATGGAAGTCACCTACAGCACTTCTTACAATGTAGAGCAGATTGCCATGAATCCGCAGTATCAAGATCAGTATGCCCAGGGCAATATCAATGGCTCGGTCAATTTCAATTTCAACAATGGATTCTTCGGTACTTGGGGACCTCCATATTGGTTGATCAATCAGGAGATCCAAGCAGGTAGAACCGTCAATCATCCATTGTTCAGGAAGTACGGCGACCCTTCTACGGCGCTTTATGCAGGTGATCAGTACCCTGAAATACTTGAGGCACAAAGTGAAGTAAGAGCTTACACAGACAACTTTAGCAACTTTTTCCAGAATGGTAAGGTGCAAGAAAATGCTGTTCAAATCACAAGTGGTGGAGCCAACACAAGCTTGACGGCTGGTATCTCCAGAACTAATAACGAAGGCATCATCCCATTTGATGAAATCACAAGAACGAGTGTCAACTTTGGTGGACGAGCTCAGTTGGCCAATGGTCTTTTCATTAACGGTAGTATCACCTACGTAGAGACCGATCAGCGCACTTCTCAGCAGGGAGCTCAGATCGCCGCAGGCGTCAACGCAGGAGGCTCATCAGTGATAGGCATGCTGTACTTGCTCTCTCCGACGTATGACCTGACTAACAATCCCTACGTCAATCGTCGCACTGGTGGTAGCATCTACTATCGTAACGGCTTTGACAATCCGAATTGGGTGGCCGAATTCGCGCCATTTAATAGTACGGTTAACAGATACTTCGGCAATACTACTGTCGGGTATGAGTTTGCTGATTGGTTGACTGTGACGTATAAGTTTGGTTTCAATGCTTATACCGACCGCCGTAGCAGCTTAGTGCCTGCGGGCGCTGAAACTACTCCTCAGGGCACCTATACCATCGACGATATCTTCAATGAAGAGTTGGATGGTAACCTGCTCATCTCGATGGAGAAAGATCTCAATCAGGATTTTAATCTTCGCGCTTTGGTGGGGCACAATGCCAATCAAAGAACTTTTGAGCAGACCACTGTCGTAGGAGCAGGCATTATTGCCAGAGGTATTAATAGGATCGTGAATACGTCTACGCAGTTGATGAGGAGAGATTACTTTCAGCAGCAGCGATTCCATGGTGTGTTTGCCGATCTTTCTGTGAGCTATCGCGATTACGCCTTCTTGAACGTCGTGGGACGTAATGATTGGTCTTCCACACTGCCTAAGGATAACAGAAGCTATTTCTATCCTGGTGTTAGTGCGTCTGTAGTGCTTAGCGAGGCTTTGAATTTGCCTTCTGTAGTGAACTTCGCAAAGTTGAGAGCTGGTATCACAAGAGTCGGTAATGAGGCTAGTCCTTACTCTACCACTACTCCATTCCAGATCAATACCGCGTACACCAATTTCCAGTGGCCCTTGAGCAACAGATTTGGCACGTACAACATGGCCAATCAGTCCGAAGTACAAGGTAGCCCAGGACTTTCTCCTGAGTTTACCACCGAGTTTGAGATAGGAGCGGAAGTCACCTTACTGAATAACAAGGTTGGCTTGGATGTGACCTACTACAATCGAAGTACCACGGATCAGATTGTACAAGTAGATGTATCGACCACACAAGGCTACCGCCAAAGGATCACCAATATTGGTCAGGTAGATAACAAGGGCATAGAGATAGGTCTTGACCTGACGCCAGTAGAGCTAGCTAATGGCTTTAAATGGAACATATTCTCTGCTTTTACCCGCAATGTGAGTGAAGTAGTAGATATCGGAGATGCGGATCAGATCTTCGTGAATGGCTTCAATGGTAATGGTGGTGCTATTGTTCATCAAGTAGGCCAGCAGTACGGTCAGATCTTCGGAAGTACCTGGCAGAGAGATGAAGAGGGAAATGTGCTGGTAAATGCTGCTAATGGTAAGCCTTATACCGACAATGAACTCAAAGTCATCGGAAACCCCAATCCAGATTGGACTTTAGGCGTCACTAACTCTGTATCCTGGAAAGGGCTGAGTTTCTCAGTGCTCATCGACTATGTGCACGGTGGTGATATGTACTCGGTCACTGCGGATCAAATTATTAGCCGCGGTGTGCTAGATGACCCTTTGAATACAGACCGTGCCCCTAAGCTTGGGCCTGGGGTATTAGGTGATGGCGCTGGAAATGCATTGCTCGACGAAAATGGCAACAAGATTAGAAACAATGTCATGAACACTGCTAATGACTGGGTCTTTGTCAATAGCTGGGCCGCTGGTGGCGATGATAATACTGTGCTCTACGATCGTACGACCATTCGCCTGAGAGAGATTGTACTCTCTTACAACATCCCACAACTCGTGCTTGAGAAAACACCATTTGGAAGTGCCAGAGTATCATTTTCCGGTAGGAATCTATGGTACGACGCGGTGAACTTTCCAGATGCGCTGGACTTTGATCCTGAAGTAAGTGGACTCGGTGGAGGTAACATACAAGGAGCGGCACAGGGTCTTGACTTCATGGGTATCCCTACGACCAAGAGATATGGTGTCAACCTATCGGTGACTTTTTAATCACTCAAAAGATGAAGAATATGAAATTCATTACAATTATATATAAAGCATTTGGGCTAGGGCTTGTGTTGGTCATGACCTCTTGCAATGGCGACTGGTTGGATATTAATACTGACCCAAACAACCCTGTTGAGCCGGATTTGGAACTGCTAGTGCCATCAATGCAAGGTGGCCTTGTGAACGCGCTGGTTGATCGGTATGATCACCTAGCACCTCTTGGACATAATCTAGAGGCGGGCATTTCGAGGTATTCACTTACCACAGATGGTGGTTTTGACTTAGGGTTTGAGGAGATCTATGTGGATGCCTTGATCAATGCAGAGCGCATCATTACAGATGCACCGAACCAGGATCCTCCCTTGCCTGTGTACTCAGGGATTGCTAAGATGATTAAAGCGTACAGCTTTGGTTTCCTCATTGACATGTACGGCACAGTACCTTTCGATGAAGCACTTCTTGGAGCTGAAGGGCCGCTATCGCCAACCTATGAGGATGGCGCTCAGGTCTATGACAAAGTGCTCGATTTGATT
Source organism: Cyclobacteriaceae bacterium (assembly GCA_040222235.1). Taxonomy (GTDB): domain Bacteria; phylum Bacteroidota; class Bacteroidia; order Cytophagales; family Cyclobacteriaceae; genus UBA6059. The sequence goes on along the minus strand of JAVKDO010000009.1, from coordinate 9,525 downwards.
GATTCAGGTCTGGCTGATTTGGCCCAAGGGGGTGTGGCACCTGCCAATGACATCATCTTCCGGGGTGATGCTGATAAGTGGATCAAGTTTGGCAATACACTCAAGATGAAGCTACTACTCAATCTCAGATTGGTAGATGAGAGCAGAGCGCGATCCGGCATTAATGCCATACTCGCCTCAGGTGGTATCATGTCTGACAATGGTGATGATGCGGACTTCTTTTTTGGCTCTGGCATCACTCCAGAAAACAGGCATAGATTGCATCAGACACACTATCAGGGAGCCAAGACATTCTACATGAGCAACTATATGATGCATACGATGTATGAGAAGTATGATTTGGCCGATCCAAGGATGCGCTATTACTACTATCGACAAATTGGGCAGTTTGATCCATCCAGCCCGAAGCTGGTGCCGGATGATTTTCCATGCTTTGGCTATGGTGCTGTACACACAGATGAGTCTACCTGGACAGGCACCTGCGCCTATGGCTACCTTGGTGACGGCTATATAGGTCGCGACCATGGTGACAATACTGGTATCCCCAATGATGGTGGGTCGAGAACCACATTTGGTATTTATCCGATAGGTGGACTATTCGATGATGACGGCTACAGAACAGTCACGCAATCCGATGGTACCGGAGCTGGATTTTATCCTTTACTCACTCACTTTATGGCCAGGTTCATAGAGGCAGAGGCACAGCTAGTGCTCAACAACGACGCGGCAGCTGCTCGCGCTGCTTTGGAGGCGGGCATTACGGCTTCAGTCAGCAAGGTGATGAACTATGGCGCTGCTAACGCTGGCAACTTTGACCCTGAGCTCGCGCCAAGCGGTGATGATGTAGACACTTTCGTGGCAGATGTATTGGCGGCTTATGATGCAGCTTCATCTAATGATGATAAGCTCAATATCATCATGGAGCAGTGGCAGATCGCCAACTTTGGTAACAATTCCGAGTCGTGGATCAATCTGCGAAGAACAAAGCTGCCGTTTATACGGCCAGCAAATAATGCTTCAGCACGCATGTCCATTGTGCCTGACAACACCTATCCGCGCAGGTTACCTTTTCCGGCAAGTGAGATCTCGGTGAATACTACTCTGCCAGATGCTAATGAGGTGTTGTTTTTTCAGACCCCCATATTCTGGGACAGAACACCTTACCCAACGCGGTTTTAACCCATTAACATGAAAATCATGAATAGAATATATAGACATATAATTGCGATAGCGGCGTTAGTGACTGTAATGGTCGGCTGCCGCGATGAGGATAAAGTGTATGCTCCTGAGGCGGTCATTCCAGTGGCTTTGCAGGCTACCAATCGCACTGACAATACATTTATCCTACAGAATCTAGACGATGCGAGTTTTGCGTTCACGCTAGAGTATGAAAACTGGGATGGTTCAGCCGATGGTCACCCTTGGTTTGTAGGTAGGTCTGGCCCGGTTTCTTCATTGATAGACGCGACTTTATTGGTTTCGTATAATGGTGCTGCGGGTAGCTTTGGTCCTGCTGAGTTTGGGACCTTCTCGGAGGCAGAGTTTCCGGTAGGTGTACAGATGACTCCTCAGAACCTCGTGGCGGCCTTACCTGGATTGTCAATGGATGAGCTCGATGGTGGTGATAGGTTTGTCGTATCCTACGAGTACACCATCGATGCGAACAACACCGGTGACATACGTGAGCTGGGCACCCCTGGTTTGGACTACTGCGGTGGTTTTACGACCGAAGGTGAGTTTTGCACTATCAATATCGATATCGTTTGTACGTCTGATTTGGCAACTACTTTTGATTACTCTACCACTAATTTGGTGGCAGGAGGAGGCTCCCCGGTGGCCGGACCAGTGACTGGAACTGGTGAGTTTGTGGAAGTAGTGACAGGTAGGTACACTATCCCAGATGCGAGCTTTGGAGTCTTTGCTGAGCTGTACTCAGACACTCCGGCAGTAGGCTTGGAGTTAGTAGATGCATGTGAGGTGATTTCGATAGAGGGCTCTGATCAGTATGGTGACAGCTATACGTTCAATATCCAGAGCATCGACGGGGCTGTGATGACGATCAGCTGGAGCAATACTTTCAGCGACTCAGGTATCACGGTGTTGACGAGAACAGACGGAAGTGATTGGCCTCCGAACCTTATCAATTAAGAATTCTCTTCATTTATTAAATAGGGGGTGCTTACGGGCGTCCTCATTTTTTTCTTATCAGAATAGTGTGATTCGCACTACCGGTTGTTACAGTATAAATCATAAGATCATGCTGTATCGATCATCCAAAAAGCTAGGTGGAATGTACTCAATGAAGCGCAAAGTATGCCTTGTCGAAGATGACGATATCCTTCGCAATAGCTACGAGTTGATTATCAACAATCATGACAAATACTACGTCGTAGGGGCCTATGATACCTGCGAAGGCTTTCTTAAAAATGCCATTCGTGATTCACCAGATGTGGTGCTTATGGATATCAACCTACCGGGAATGAACGGGATCGAGGGCATATCCAAACTCAAAAAGAAACTTCCTAATGTTGAGATCATTGTCTTCACAGTTCATGAAGACAAAGACATCATCATTGAGGCGCTCAAAGCTGGTGCGACAGGTTATCTCCTAAAGCATACCAAATATGCAGAGGTCATCGAAGGTCTTGATAATATCCTTGAGGGAGGAGCGCCAATGAGCAAAGCCATTGCCAGAAAATTGGTTGGGTCATTTCATAGAAATCATCAATCTCCGTTGACAACACGTGAGACAGAGGTGATGAGTCACTTATCAGAAGGCAAAAGCTACACGGTAATAGCGGATGAACTGCATATAGGTAAGGAGACCACCAAAACACATATCAAGAATATCTACTCGAAGCTGCTTGTCAACTCCAAGGCGGACGCTATTAAAGTGGCGAAAGAGCATCGCTGGATTTAGTGCAAGGCTGATTAATTACTGCGGAGTTGCGCGCACGAGTCTATCAGTAGCCAGATATTCATCATTCTCAGTTCTGTACCACGCTCTTGACGTGGGTATCTTCATATTCTGAGCTTCTATTTCACCTTCTAGATAAATCACCTCACCTTTTTGATTAGGCTCATCTTTGTAAAACTTGTAGGCTTCCATGGCAAAAGTCTCAGGATTAATGTAATAGTACCAGATATCCTCTGGATAAGTCACTTTGAGCACTTGGTAAGATTTGTCTTTAAGGGTTTCCGTGTAGACTTTCTCATCCAGATTTGTTCCAGCGTCCATCAGCTTCATTGGCAGTCCCCACAAGTAGATGTAGTAGTTTCTTGATCTTGCAATACGATCACAAGCCTGCTCCTCTCCCGAGATTTGATAGCAAGAGTCCATTTTAATACCGAAACTCCGATCTGGATTGGTGTATTCAAATGAGCCTGTTGTATTATCAATCTTCACTTGGCTAGTCCGTTGACTACCATCGGGCATGTCAGTCTCAAAAAAGAGCTGTTGCTGAAAGGTCGACCATTGACCCTGAGGGTCGTGATAGTCGATAGTCTTTTGTAGTAGTTCGGAGGCCGTGATGGACTGCCCGTGAGAGAAATAACTGAAGGCGAGCACGGGAATAAGAAAAGTGCGGAGCATAGCGATAGGATTAAAGAAATCTAGTGAAATATCGAATGATTGCCTAAAGTATCGAATGCTATGAAATAAAATGCCCAACAGATGCGAAAAGCAGTTCCGGCCGTGGTACCAATTCTTAGAATGATGGGTTTCATGAACGCTACAATGTGTGTCAGTTATCTTAGAGTTCGTAATCCAACCAATCAAAAATCAATTTCCAAAATTCGACAGCATTTTCAGCACTCCACGTTTCAGGATGATGGTCTTCCCCTTCGAAAATGACCAATTTGGCCCTTTTGTTTAGCCTTCTCAACCCCACGAAAGTCTCCTTAGCGGCACTTGCAAATACTGTGTTGTCAATGCCACCATGGATGAGCAAAGCCGACGCATTAAGATCATCTAGATAAAAGAAAGGTGAATTTTCAATGTATCGTTCGGTGAACTCCCACGGACTCCCACCCAAACGTCCTTGGCCAAATTCGGACCACTCTACAAAGGGAGAAGTGCCGTCTTGGTGCATGCCACCATAGCGAGTTGTCAGGTTACTCATACCCGCACTCGATATGACAGTTTTAAATTGATCAGACTGCACTGCAACTGATAAGGCACTATACCCGCCGTAACTGTGACCAAAAACGGCGATTCTGTCTGGGTCCACAATCCCCATACTTACCACTTTTTTAGTAGCAGCACTGGCAATTTCACCAATTTGTTTCATGGGAGACCCTGAAGAAATAGGCATATCAGGCAAGAGTACAGCATAGCCCCTGGAGGCTAGCAACTGAAGATTGTCAATTCCAGAATTGACACCAAAGCGATAGATGCTATTGGAGGGTCTTGCACCTCCATAGACTTTAACTATTAAAGGATACACATTTTTAGGATGATAATTTGAAGGCAATATGAGTGTGCCCGAAAGCATTTTTCCATTCTCCATTTCCCAACTTATCAATTGAGTAGAACCGAACTCGTATTTGCCAAGTCCTTTGTGTATGCTCGTTAGCTGCCTTGGTTGCTTAAATGTACGATCTGCTATCCAAACCTCTGGAGGTGACGTAGATGATTCAGAAATAAATGAGATCAGATTACCGTCAGCAGAAGCTGAAAGTTCCACAGAGGGGTCAGTAGTGATGCCTGCTTTTTCAATGTACCGTTGTTCGAGTTGCCCAGAGTTGAGATCAATTGATTTGAAACCCATTTCTTTGGTGTTTCGATTTCTGGTAAGGACCAGCACATCATCAGATTTTAGTTTTTGAGTTTCGAACCTGATTGCAAATTCGAGTAGTCGATCATCATCAGACACGGCTATTGGGCTGATCTCTCCAGTTGGAAGTGAGAGTCGCCAAAGTGTATTTCTCGAAATAGTCACAAGGCTCTTGTCATTAGCCCAAAGTGGTGGGCGGAAGTCTTTGACAAGGCCTAGATCATCGTCTTGAAAAGAACGTACAGTGGAATCGCTACTGACTGCTAGAATGCGAACAGTGTTATCGTCCGTAAACGCAATATGGTTGTCATCTGGTGACCATGATAAACCCTGCCCATAACTCTGAATCACCCGCGTGGCGACCTTTTTGGATTCTTTTCCAATCTCGTGAATCCATATATCATACTTATCAAAGGGGAAACCTTTACCATCATCAGGGGATCGTGCGACATAAGCGATTTTTTGGCCGTTATTAGAAAAGCGATAGCTAAGAACAGAGAGCTCACTTTCGATTTTTTCAGATTTCATTTGTTGGATATCTACTAACACCAAATCTCCAAGCTCAATATTCAAGAAGCTTGCCTCAGGGCTAAGGTTATGCGGAACTTGTGTTAATGGGTCTTCTTTTTGATTAAGATTAGTAGAATAAACCCGAACCGTTGAATCTGAAAGAATACCACCCTGACTTAATTGGGCAGGGTATAGGGCATTCATATCATCAAATGATTTACCCTCAGGGACTAGTTTGATGAGGATTCTCTTGCCATCTGGAGACCATGCCATTTGCTCAAATCCCCAAAAAGGCCGGACAGCTGAGTCGCTGAGCTTCTTGAGCACATTTGCCTTCGAATCCCAAACCCATGCTTTTGCAATAGAGTCGTGATCTGAATAAAAGGCGAGATATCTCCCATCCGGCGACCAAGCGCCACCCCAGGAAGAGCCAGATTGCTCTATTAACTTCTGGCTGATTCCATTGGTCGTATTAACAACATAAACACCAGTTTCGGAGTGATCGGTTGGTGTACCCCTCTTGTTAAAAAAGGAAGTGGGATTTCTTTCTTGATTAGTTTGTAAGGTATAGGCTAGAAGTTTTCCATCGGGCGATATGGAAATTGGAACTAAGTCTGGAAAGGCCGGTATATTAAGAATGTCCTCTACACTTATCGGTATACTATGTTCGTAAGTCTGAAATGCCACAACTCTCAGGGTGAATAGAGTAAGTAGGATGGTTAATATTTTCTTCTTCATTAGAATTATCTTTTTTAGAATTCTCACAAGAGGGGGCAAAAAAATCCCACTATCTTTTTAATACACTTAAGCGGAACAAATACCCGGGTACTTTCCCTAAATTTTTGATTCTCATTTCTTTATTTCCTATTGTTTATCAGCCTGTTATGATGAGACTCACTAGAAAGCGGGATTTCTGATATGAGTAATTTTTGTTTTCTGCATTTTCTTGGATTGGCTGTCCAATGAAGAACCAGTTATTCGTTATAGATATAGAATAAAGAAAAACGGGTTAATCATGATACGAATTCATTGACCATCAAAGAATAGCAGAGATGAACAAGGTTGAAAAGAAGTATTACATCCAGGCATCAATTTCTCAAGTATTTGAAGCCCTGACTAGCGTAGAAAAGATAGAGGAGTGGTCAGGTGCTAGCGCCAAAATGGAGATCGCGGCTGAGGGAGAATTTGCCCTCTGGGATGGCACCATACATGGCATCAACAAGGAGGTGAGCGACACCAAGATCGTACAGTTATGGAAGGAAGCTAATTGGGATACATACTCCCACTGTGTATTTACTCTGAAGGAACAAGGCCAATCGACTGAACTATGGCTTCTACATACCGACATACCCCAATCATCTGTGAAGTCTATAGACAAAGGATGGGACGAATATTACCTAGGGCCGCTAAAGGAGATGCTGGAAAACCAGCATTAGGAATATGAATATCAAGAAAATACATTTTTATTTATAACTCAAACTTTTAGAAATTATGAAAGAGTACATGTACCTATTCAGAGGAGGCGATGGCCGTGAATTGAACCAATCTCCTGAGCAGATGCAAGCGCATATGCAGGCCTGGGGTGTCTGGATGCAAGCCTTAGGTAAGTCAGGCAACTTTGTGACGGGGCTCCCGCTCCAGAGTGGCGGCAAAGTAGTCGAAAACCATGGTGAGGTGATCACTGACGGCCCGTTCGCAGAAGGCAAGGAACTCGTAGGTGGCTACCTGATTGTCAAGGCAAACGACTTAGATCATGCGGCTGATTTGTCCAAGCAGTGCCCAATATTTGAAAGAGGAGGTACCGTAGAGGTACGTGAAATAATGCCGATGGACATTTAGTCATGAGCTCGTCTTGACCATTGATAATGGTCAGGGCTTTTTCTACATTTAAGAATGTCCGCTATACCACAGGAGCCCCAAGCTATTGTTGACCAATTTTTCCGTCATCAATGGGGGCGTGTGGTTTCTCACCTAACAGGAAAATTTGGTGTACCTAATCTTACCCTGGTCGAGGATGCTGTCCAAGAGGCATTGACCAAAGCCATGCAGTCTTGGGCATTCAAGGGTATCCCCGACAATCCAGCTGGCTGGATTACTCGTGTCGCACACAATCATGTGATAGATGCGCTTCGAAGAAAAAAGAATTTTGAGAAAAAATCAGCTGAACTCGAGCAAGGAGAGTCGAGCTATGCTATGGATTGGGACATGGACGAGGAAATCAAGGATGATGAGCTGAAGATGATGTTCGCATGCTGTCATCCAGCCATAAATGCCGAGCTTCAGATCATACTTACCTTAAAGATTCTTGGGGGCTTTAGTAATGCGGAAGTTGCACGTCAGCTGCTGAAGAAAGAAGATACTATCGCCAAGGCTTATACCCGAGGGAAAAAGAAGCTGATCGATGAAGGGATCACCTTAGAAGTACCTTTTGGGAAGTATCTTTCACAGCGACTCTCCAGAGTACTCCGAATCCTGTATTTGCTGTTTAATGAAGGCTATAGTGTGACAGCAGGAGACCAGCTAATTAAAGTTTCCTTGTGCGAAGAAGCGATTCGGCTAGGGAGTCTAATCCTAGAATGCAAGCGACTGGTGAAACCTGACGTGCATGCCCTTCTGGCATTGATGTATTTCCAATCCTCCCGCTTCGGTGCTCGGCTGGATCGCAATGGTCGAATGGTTTCACTTGAGCACCAAGACCGAATGTTATGGGATCATTCCTTGATTGAGTTAGGTAAGGAACATTTGGAGTTAGCCGCCGCATTTGGTCATATTAATGACTATTTCATCCAGGCATCCATTGCTCGTGTCCATTGCGACGCATCGACATATGAGGGTACCAATTGGCGGCAGATATTGATGATGTACGACATCCAATTGCAGCTCAATAGCAATCCGGTCATCTTCCTCAATCGGGTGATTGCCTATGGTAAAGTACATGGTGCGGAAGCTGCGCTAAGAGAGCTGAGATTAAATGGAAGTAACAAAACCCTTGAGAAATACCCGCTACGCTATGCTGTGGAGGCAGAACTCTTAGCAGAAAAGGAGGATTACGCTACCGCAATAGAAAAAATAGAGCAAGCCATCTCACTTAATGCCAATGAATTGGAAGTGGCCTTCATGAAATTCAAAAAAAGCGGCTGGATTGAGCTTATATCTTAACGTGTGAGGTGTTGAATCTCCATCTCAAGGCAAATAGCGAGTGTTGTACATTGAATTGGGGGATCGAGCTTATGCGATTCAACGAAATTGGGTGATTACATCCCCCAATTCTCCCTGATAGAAATAGGGGGATACCAGGCCAAATTTCATATGCCTTATTATCGAAAATCATCTTTTTGATGAAGAATTAATACCAAAAACGGCCTAATAGTGTGTTTTTGGTTTCTCTTTCTAATAGTCCAGCCCATGTAATAATCTGGGAAAGTTCACATTTCATCCCCCAAAATGAGTTAGTAAAAGCTACCACTTTTGGCTAAAAGTGTGTGTTTCAATGCACTGAGAATTCAGAGAGATTTACAGATTAAATAAATGTCAAACTTTTAATCAAGACATCCGTATGAAGAGAATTTTACTCATGATTTTGTTCCTGGGTTCGATCTCCCTGTATGCACAGGAGAGGACGATTTCAGGACGGATTACTTCAGACGAGGACGCTAGCGGCCTTCCTGGGGTAAATGTAATTTTGAAAGGTACTACCACCGGTACGACAACCGATATCGATGGTAACTACAAATTAGCGGTTCCCCAGGATGGTGGAACTTTAACGTTTACGTTCATCGGTCTGGCTCCTCAGGAGATGGCTATCGGTGCTCGATCTACAATTGATGTGGTAATGGCTAACGATGTTAAGCAATTAACAGAAGTTATTGTAACTGCAATTGGTATTGAGAGAGAAAAAAAGGCATTGGGATATGCAGTTTCTGAGATCTCAGGTGATCAGTTGAAGCAGCGTGCAGAGCCTGATCCTATCCGTGCTTTATCTGGTAAGATACCAGGTGTAAGCATTATTGGTGCAGGTGGTGGTGTAGGTCAAGCGACTAATATTACTATCCGTGGTAGTTCATCTTTGACTGGTAACAACCAGCCCTTGTTTGTTGTAGATGGTGTTCCATTTGACAACTCTACTACAAGAACTAATGATGACTTTCAGGGTGGTAACCCACAGTCAAACAGGGCTTTCGATATTGATCCTAACAACATCGAGACAATGACTGTATTGAAGGGTGCTTCTGCCGCGGCG
>JAVKDO010000008.1:0-50405 GCA_040222235.1 Cyclobacteriaceae bacterium | reverse complement strand
CTGAGATGAGTTCCAAGTGCTTTCACCTGCTTTATCACACCCATATCAATGACCGAAGGCCAACTAACCAGTTGACAATCCTCAGACAAAGGAGCAAAGCTCAATTCATTAGCATCAATCATCGGCGTGAGCCTTGATGGTTAATCCTTGTTCGATCAAAGCTGTACGAATACGCCGAGCAAAATTCACTGCGTTTGGTTGATCTCCATGTAGACATATAGTCTCAGCAGTGATGTCTTTCTCCACACCAGTCACTGTCGTCACCTTCTGGTCAAGTGCCATCTGCAGCACCTGTCGTTCGGCTTCTTCTTCATCTGTGATCATGGCCTCAGGAAGTGCTCGACTGACCAAGGTCAGATTGTCATTGTACCGCCTATCGGCAAATACCTCAGAAGCATACTTTTGACCTAAGTCTCTTGCAAAGCCTCTCATTGCATTCATGGCTGGGCCAACGAAGACAAGCTCAGGATCAAGGGAAAAGACGGTCGAGATTAATGTCTTTGCGATAGCCAGATCTTTAGCCGCAGCATTGTAAAGTGCACCATGTGGTTTTACATGCCTTAGCTTTTGGCCGACTGCTTCAGTCAGTCCTTTCAGCGCCATCACTTGATATTTGACGCAAGCTGATAACTCCTCGTTTGACATTACCATCTCCCTGCGTCCAAATCCCTGAAGGTCGGGAAATGAAGGGTGCGCGCCAATCTGCACGCCATGACTAGCAGCCAGGTCAATCGTTTTTACGATAGTGACTGGATCACCCCCATGAAAGCCACAGGCGATGTTACAAGAAGTGATATAGGGCATGATCGCCTCGTCATTACCCACTTTGAAGCGCCCATAGCTTTCACCCAAATCGCAGTTGAGATCGATTCGTTTCATAATACACCCATGACAGTTAGGATACTTTTAAGGCCGAGCACCACTGTAATTACTACTATCGTAATGCCTAGGACATTTTGCGCTTTGGAGTTTTTGTATTGTCCGAGTAGGTCGGACTTATTCATTATCCATATGAGGAAAAATGCTGTCACTGGGAGCAGCAACCCATTAGCAACTTGTGCAAAGCGAATCACCTCAATAGGTCTGAAGCCTGTAAGAGAAGCAATAATGCCTACTAATAGCACAGCGATACTGATTATCTTAAATTGGTAATCCGACGGGTGAGATTTGATGCCGAGTATACCGGAGGTAGCATAGCCAGCTGCCAAAGGTGCCGTGATAGAGGAGGAGATGCCTGCGGCAAATAAACCAGCCCCCATGAAGTACTTTGACCATGATCCAAGTAGCGGCTCCAGTTGACGGGCAAGATCAGTGGCTGATGATATGTCTCCGTTTGTGTTCATAGCAGCCATCGCAGAGGTGATGACGATAGAGATAGATATAAGACCCCCAATCGTGATGGAGGCCCAAGTGTCTAGCCGTGCTTCTGGCAAGTCATCTGCGCCACTCCAGCGCTCTGTAACAGCAGATGAGTGGAGGAAGAGGTTGTACGGTACCACCGTAGTGCCGATCAGTCCTATGACCAATAATGTGCTTTGATCGGGAAGGCTCGGTACAAAACCAGCCAGTAGTTCGCCGATGGGTGGTGCCACTACCATCGCAGTGACGATGAAGACGATGCTCATGAGCAATACCAGCACGATCATAGTCCTTTCAATCCAGCGGTAGCTGCCTGAGGACAGCAACACTAATGCAATGATACCAATGACGATTACCCAAAGTGTATGATCTCCAGTCCCATCTGATAGCACTGTGGTCATCCCTAAAGCTGCTCCGCTGATATTGCCCGCTTCATAGGCACCATTTCCGATCAGGATAGCACTCACTACCAGTATCACCCCTGACCATTTTAAGAATGGAGTAGTCAACTGTTCGCGTATAGTTTCTCCCAACCCTTTCTGTGTAATCACGCCCAAGCGGGCACACATCTCTTGGAGGACGATAGTTGCAAGAATAGAAAAAAGCATGGCCCACAAGAGGGAAAAGCCAAACTGCGCCCCTGCGATAGAGCAGATGGTGACTGTGCCAGGACCGATGAAGGCTGAGGTGACGAGGATGGCAGGACCAAGGGATTTTAGTTTTTTGAGCAATGCGAGTTTGTTTCAGTTAGCTCAAATTAGTGAATTAATGCGGTAGCCCTTTGCTCCCGAGTATGAAATTCTTGTAGGTTCTTACTCCGGAGATTTCTTCACCAAACTACTCGGACCATGTGAAGCTGTTGCATTCTTCCATGCTTTCAAACTCGACTTCTGAGACCATTAGCACAGCTTGACCTCCGGTATAGAGATCCAGTTCAATTATTTCTATCAGGTTGGGTGTCTTGACTACTGGTGGTCAGAGATTTGAAATACGAATAAATTTCCATCCTGCTTGAAGGCTAGTGCGCGGTATTTTTTCGTGATACGAAATTGCCATATGCCTTTATCTTTAGGTCTCAACAACTTTAAGTCGACAATATTCGGGTAACCTGACTCGATATAACCTACCGCCTTTTGAAAACGGTTTTCGAGGCTTCTTTTAGCCAGGTACTTTTCCGCTTCATCATTATGAAAAACCTTCATTAGGAAGATGAACGGAATGAATCGGGATTTGCTTTGAGTGAATGCTTTGCCTTCTCCATCTTCTCCAAAACCGCTTCGTTGACGATGGTGTCTTGAAACTGTGGGTCATCATAGTCTCCAGATATTCTCGCCAGATGCTGCAACAGTTCTACCTCGTCTTTGAATTCCGTTTTAGTGAGATGAAGGTCTTTGGCTATCGTTATTGTGGTCATTTCGGAAAGTCTTTAGTCAGTAAGAGTAAAAATAGTGAAAACTCAGCACCGTTACACTTTCGTGGGCAGATACACTAGATAGCGTCTTTCATCTGAAATCTATCATCTGTCTTCTAATTCCGGTAGCCCTTCGCTGGACAACACGAAATTCTTGTACTTCCTCTCACCAGAAATTTCCTCGCCAAACCACACGGGCGGTGTGAAGCTGTCGCATTCCTCCATGCTTTCAAACTCGACTTCTGCCACCATCAGTCCAGTCAGATGTCCTGAATAAACATCGAGTTCGATGACCTTTTCCCGATAGGGGATATTGTACCTGCTTTTTTCGAGATTGCGACCTTCGGTCAGCGGCCAGAGCTCATGAAATAGCTTTTTGTCTATGGGTAGCTCAAACTCCAGTCTGCTGAGGTGTCCGGGACTTTTGATGGTCTGCCAATATTGGCCTCCAAACCGCCTGATTCTCACTTCAGTCTTGTCCTCGTGAACAGCGATATATCCTTGAAGTATAGGATTGACCTTGCGTTCGTCAAGTAGGTTTTCCGGTAGGGTAGTGATGAGGTATTTTCTTTCTATTTCAGTGGCCATGACAGAGGTGATAAGACGCACCTAAAACTACATAGAATTCGTATAATTGAATTTGCCCACGGCAACCTTAAGACATTCAAGTGTCGAATGAATAAATTCCAAAACGTAAACTTCCGATCCTTCGAGGACTTCTTTGACTACCTACCTGAAAATGAGGCAGTGATCGTCGAGCAGCTTCGGGACTTGATCATAGCGAGTATCCCGGAGGTCAAGGAGAAGTTGAGCTTCAATGTGCCCTTCTTCAGTAAGCATCGTACTATCTGCTTCGTCTGGCCAGGCTCAGTTCCTTGGGGTGGTATTAGAGAGGGAGTTCAGTTAGGGTTTACGCAAGGGCACCTGCTCTCCGATGAGGATGGCTATCTCAATGCCGGGAATCGGAAGTATGTAAGAATAAGAACCTTCAATGACCTGAGTGATATTGATCATAGTCTTGTGAGATCGCTGCTGTTTGAAGCGACGTTAATCGATGAAGAATATCGTAAGGCGGCCAAAGTTAGAAGGCCCAAGCGATCTTAGCAGAAGCTTTCATTGTCTCGAGCGGACAGATGCTTGGACTAAACCACTACAGTCTGTCTAAGAATAGTCCTTAATCTAGCTGGATCAGTGTGATGTGGGTCAGATAAATAGACTTCATGGTGATGTCCGTCTAGCACCATATTCTTTTGTTTCATGTATCGACGCATCAGTTTGATGGTGTCTCCCTCACGTGACCAGGGACCGAGGTGCAGCATCTGTACAGCATCATGTGGACTTTCTGACTCAAGCCTTACCCAAAGAGCAGCCGTCACTCTATCGTGAATGATCGCATCTTTCTTTGCCTGCTCTACGACATGCGGCTCGACGAAATGTGGCACTCTGATCATCAATTTCCACTTACGTTCGTTTTTGGGGATTTTATGAATCGGCTTACGGCTGTTGGCCCACCATTCACTTTCCAGTTGTGGAATAATGAAATCTCTTCCTTGATCCTGGTAGTATTTTTTGATGCGTGATGCCACAGGGTAAAGTGCTTTGATCCTTGAAGACATTGCGGTAGTGCCAGATGATCCATTACCATCGATAGCGATAAACTTACCCTTGTCGAGATGGACAAACTCCGGTTGTGGAAGTGCTCTGAAATACTGAGGGTGTTCTTGGCGTAAGTCTAGCGGTTTCATAGCAGCGTGGTTTTGTTCATGTTAAAGATCAAGCAAGACGTCAAGAGATAAAATGATCGATGATCTAATCACCTGATGAGTTTTGTCATGAGGCTATCTATAGACTTTTATTTTTGCTTTTAGAAAAGGATTAAAGGTGAAAGGGCTAATTTGAACTTTCGTGATTGATGTGATAACAAATGAAATTTGAATGGCTTGAAGTGCGATGAGTGAGATTTTGAAAGAGGTTGTTTTTTGGGGCTGTTTCTTCATTTTCAACTTCGCCTTTTTTCTACCCAACTACCTATTGCATTATCCTCATGCTTCGATCTTCCCGCAAAAGTGGAAGCATCCAAAACGGCTGGGTACAGGGATCGGAATGGAGGAGAATCCAGATGTTTTTAGGCTGAGTATCGACATGTCATTGCTTATACTAATGACACGCTACATCGATCAGATGCCACTTGTAGTCGTCAGTGGATACTTTGGATTTATATGGCTTTTCAATCTTTACTACCTCGCCTTCAAAAAGATATATGAGTTTGATCCTATGTTGATCAATGATGCGCGCTTGCTTAAAAATGCGATTGGCTTTTTGTGGGGTGAAGACAAGATCAAATTTATCGGCAATGTCCTTACACTACTTGCCATATGTGTCATGCTGGTATGGTCATTCTTCGCCTACCTGAGTTTTTCTGTTGCTCTTGCGCCAACTAGCTTTACCCATTTTCTAGGAGTATTCTTGCTAGTGCTGACGGTAGTTGTTGTGACAAGGCATAGGTATAAGGACTATCACAGTACGCACTATCGTTTTTTGTTTGTTCCATTTCGATTAATTCAAAACCTACGCGATAGTCTTAAACTGTATAAAACGGTAGCAGAAACGGATTGGAATCTCCTGGAAGAAAAACGTCAATGCAAAGTCAAGCTTGTTGAGCGCCCTAACGTCTATCTTATTTTCATAGAATCCTATGGTAGCATCTTACTGAAGGAACCGGAGATTTCAACTCAATTCAAAGCGGAGTTCGCAAGTTTTCAGAACCATCTTGTTGCTTCCAATTGGAAGGTAAAATCTCAATTAAGTGAGTCCATCTCATTGGTAGGTCCGTCGTGGTTGGCTTACACCTCTGTCCTGATGGGAGCACGGGTAGCGTCCAATTTCAAATATGAATTCCTACTCAAGAATGAGAAATTTCATAAATATGACACGCTAACAAAATTCTTCCAGAAGCAGGGATATCAATCATATAACCTCAATGCCACTAAACCAAAACGAGGTGTTGCCACCCCACTTGATGAAATGGCAAGCCTGTTTGGCATAGATGAATGGATACTGAGGCATCATGTTCCGTTCAAAGGAACCAAATACGGCTTTACGGAGGGGCCATCTGACCAATATGTTCTTAACTATGGTCTTGAAGAAGTAATCCAAAAGAAGACAGACCCTTTCGTTCTCTTCTATCTTACGAAGAACTCACATTCACCCTATATCTCACCAACCTCGCCAGTGCAAGATTGGAGAGCCCTCAATGATGGTAATGAGAGGCTAGTGGGCAATAACTTTCTCCAACGACCTACAATGGGTGACTATATGAGTTCGATCACTTACCAACTTCAGTTTTTGTCAGACTTTATCGTTCGTCAAGGTAGTCCAAAGGATGTTTTCCTGTTGATCGGTGATCATCAGCCGCATCATATTTCCAACACTCAAAAGCATGGGTTGGAGACCTTTGTACATGCCATCTCTCAAAATGAGTCATTCTTACATGGTTTCGAGGAGTATGGTTTCAACACAGGCCTGCCCGGCGGCAGTGTGTCTGCTTTGAAGCATGAGGCCTTATATTCGATATTTATGAGACAGATCATAAAAACATATGGTCCCAAAGGAGCTCCTCTCCCAGACTATGAGCCGAATGGACTCCAGTTTTAATTCATTCAGCAGAAAGTGGTCGCAGGTCAATGCCGTCATCAACGTCGTTGGCTTATCCCTCGCATGGTACTTCGATATAGAGTGGTTTTGGTGGGCGGCCATTTTTGTGTGGTTCACCTACTATATCATGAACATTCCCAAGCTTCATGCTGGCTTGCCATTGGGTGTTGGTTACGCCAATTTGATTACCATATGCAGGTTCATCCTGCTGCTTTCTCTCTTGATAGCTCATGATTATCTCCTACCGGAAATACTATTTTCGGGGTTCCTGATTGTGGTTATCCTTGATGGTGTGGATGGATGGGCGGCTAGGAGATATGGTCAGAGTTCGACAGTCGGAGAATTGCTGGATATGGAGACGGATGCGTTCATGGTGCTGTCGCTATCATGGATTCATTTTCAGAGTGACTTGGTGGGATGGTGGATATTGATCCCGGGGGGTATGAGGTATTATGTGGAGCTATTGCTTTCTCGATTCCTGTCAAACTACCGGGAGCCCTTACCGAAGAAGCTTCGCTCAACCATTGCAGTCCTCTTTTTTGGATGTCTGATAGGTGCGTTTGTCTTACCAGAATATTGGGCGATCCTAGCATTGAAAATCTCATCCGTTCTTATTCTTACGTCTTTCGGGATGTCTATTTTACTGCGAATAATCTTTCGGAGAAAGTCAGTCTGACTTGTTATTTCTGCGGGGAAGAATCAGCCTTATACCTATTAAGCTCACCCAACCTTACTTGCGATGATCACCTTATAGCTCGTCTGCTTTCGTACATAGAGTTGCTCTAAGAGAAGGGCTCCAAGATAAGTTCGCAAGTTTTGATTTTGACTTAACCCTAGTTTCAGAATCGACTTAAGCACCGTAACAATTATGCTAAGCAGCAGGGCGTTCCTGACAGGCACCTGATTGGTGAAGTCATGAGATTCAATTTCGAATTCACCTTTGGACTGTATCAATTGCTCAATACGCTCGAAGCTGCAGAAATTAGGGACTGACCAAAGTTTGCGATGGTAGGCCACTGAGACATTTTCATTGGTGATGAAGTCATCTGCAATAATCAGTCGCCCACCGGGTAATAGTGCGGCGAGAATATTGTCTAAAGTTGCATCAAGATTTGCGGTATGCTTGAGCGACTCGATCATCAGGATTTTTGAGTAGCGTCTAGATTGGGATTCCTCGAAACTAGCCTGCTCAAATATTAGTTTGTCGTTCAGACCTTGTGCATTTGACGTACTGTTAGCAAACGCAATCTCTCTACCACTCAGCGAACAACCATAGCCATCCTTGACTAGCGGCCCTAATTTGAGTAAGGAGAAGCCTACTCCGCATCCCGCATCCCATACGCTATCGTTATCGTCGAACCCAATTTCCTCTATCAACCAATCGATGAGGTCATCATGTTGCGGCAGTACAAGTCTTTTGTGGATTGGATAGCTGCCTAATCTCTTT
Source organism: Cyclobacteriaceae bacterium (assembly GCA_040222235.1). Classification (GTDB taxonomy): domain Bacteria; phylum Bacteroidota; class Bacteroidia; order Cytophagales; family Cyclobacteriaceae; genus UBA6059. The sequence continues at coordinate 42,534 of JAVKDO010000008.1, read as the reverse complement.
TTTGATTCAAATGTGAACAGCGCATCGTAGATCTCATTGACGTTACTCATCTTTGCTCAACACAAAGATGAATTCATACGCCAACTTAATCTTACCCGGAAACTTTCTGATCTTGGTAGTATCTAGAAGTCTCCATGGAGTGATGGTCTTTAGCAACCTGTAGTAGGGCCAATGGTCAGGATAGATGCCTTCCACTTTAAGGCCACATGAAGCGAACAAGGAAGACCAATCATCCAGATTCAGAGCATCCTGATGCCCTTTTTTGTTTATAATGCCTAGCGGCTTTTGAAAATAGTTCCAGGTAAGATTTTCAGCATTTCTCACCATGAGGCAGAGCCGTCCATCCGGCTTCAAGACACGTATTTGCTCTCGGATTACCTTCTCTCTATCCAGCATTCGCTCAAGCGATCCAATACAGGTGACGCTATCAAAAAAGCCATCATCATAGGGGAGTGCTTCGGCATTGGCTTCATTGATGGTAGCAGTTGGACAGTAGACTTTGGCTTTGGCAATCGCCTCTGTGCTGAGGTCAACACCATGCACCTCTGCTCCACGTTGATCAAAGGTTTTCAAGAGTAGTCCAAGCCCACAAGCGACATCTAGGTGTCTTTTATCCTGAAGTGGCTCCAGAAGAGTAGCAAATATCTCATATGCACTCCGGGGGCGTAGATAGTTGAAGCCACGTCGTTTATAGTTTTGATCAAACCACTGCTTGATTTCCTGTTGTTGCTCGACCATACTTATAGATTTCTTGGTGTAGTTGATTTAGACTCAATGTTAGGACTTCCATACTTAGCAATCAAGGCATGTTCCTCAAGTAGATCGATAGGATAGTCAGACTTACGTTCATCGCAAAAGTACTTTCTGATATTGCTCGGCAGCTTTATCCCAGGAGAAACCGTCAAGCTTCGAGTCGTCGAAATTGAAAATATTATAGGAATTGTAGGCTGCTTCAATAGATTTTTCCATCTGATCTAGATCATACGGCGACACAAGTATGCCACAGTCCTGATCGACCACCTCATTGCTACCGCCAACATCGAATGCGACCACAGGCGTCTCAGCATCAATGGCTTCACAGAAGGTGATAGGTAAATTTTCCATTAAGGAAGTGTGAAGCAGCATTCGGTACTCCTGATAAGGTACTTTAGTCACAAAACCTTTGATATCCACAAAAGGCAGATTCCTGAGCCTTTCTGCTATTTGGTGATTGATGCTGCGTCCATAGATATGCACGTCGCAATTAGGCTGCCATTGCTCAAAGAGTACCAACGCCTTTTCGTATTTGCGCTGATCAATATTACCGACCATCAGGATATTTCTACGACTTGTTTGGGTGGGTCTCACAAAACGGTTCGTTTGACGAAAGCCGTTCCTGACCAGAGAAGTATCGGAGGAGTATTGAGAAATTTGATCCTGCTTGAACTGAGAGACAGTAAACACATGCTGAGCAGATTTGAAGATTTTTTTGTACGCCCTAATGTATGAAAAACCAGCTAACCAATTACTAAATGAAGTCTTGGCCAGCTCAGGCCAATTGTCATGATAGGTGAAATAGAATGGGACGTTAGCTTCTGCAAAGGCCACTGCATTGTAGAAGTCTCCATAGTAGATGGTTTCACTAGAATGCAGCTCCCTGATTAATCTCTTGAGTTCACTAGAAGTACCGAATTTTCTAAAATCTAGTTTACTAAAGAGGTGCTCACCAAGTTGCGTCCCAAGTACCACGACCTCATCAAACTGATCCTCCAGCCGCCTAAAAATCTCACAAGTGGCTGTAGACCCCCCGGAGAAGTTGGTGCCAAAATGTGTGGTGAGTATGACCAGCCGTCTACCCATCAATCTTCATAACTGGCCGATGCTATGTGCGATTCGTGGAGAGTTATTCGAAGCTTCAGATGGCTTTCTATTTTCGATTTGATCTCACCGTGGATATACGCGGCTAAAAACTCCGTGGTAGTTAGCTTACCAGTAAATTTCGGTAGCTCGTCGAGGTTTTTGTAGCCCAAGGGAGCGAGAACATTCTTGAGAATCTGCGAAGCTTCTCCAATATCTATGACCACATTTTTGTCACTGAGCGAATCACTCATGAATACCGCGTCTACCACATAGGTAGCTCCATGCATACCAGCGGCTGGACCAAAAAATGGATCAGGTAATGAATGAGCAATCATGATATGCTCTTTTACGAGTACTGAGTACATATTTATTCGTTATAGTCAATGATAATTCCAATTTCCGAAGGCGACTTTCGCCTGAGTGAGTTGAAGAAGTCTGGTGCCTGATCAAAGGGTATTGATCCCTGTATCAGATAGCCAAAGTCAATTTGAGATAACAAATCAAAGACAAGATCCTTTCTTTTGTGGTAGTCCCAATTAGCATTTTTCCGGCTTGGAAGACTACTCACTTGAGAACTGATGATTTGCTTACGGTCATAGTGAAAGCTCTCACCCAGTCTTAACTTAGTTTCCCTTGAGCCATACCAGCTCAGCTCAATCACTTTGCCCTCTGATCCTATTTGCTCTACCGAGAACTGCAAGCCCTCACTTGTGCCACTGGTGTGAAAAGCAATATCAAAATTGGGCTGAGTATCTCCTTGCCATATTTCAAAGCCATGGTCGATGGCTAGCGCAGCTCTTTTTTGGTCAGTTTCCGCAACGACGACCGTCACTCCTAGAGACCGCTCACACAGCTTGGCCACTAGTGCCCCTATTTGTCCATAACCGACCACCAAGACTTGATCTCCCATCTCGAGCCTCGCATCCCATACGGCATTGACAGCCGTCTCCATATTACTGGCCAGAGTAGCTTGCTTGAGATCGACCCCTACCGGAATGATGTAGAGTGATGCTTCATCCACTAAAGCAAGCTCTTGATGTGGATGCAGCAGGTGTACATTCTTCCCGAGGAAGTGCTCAGGCCCATCAATCACTTCTCCCACTAGGGAATACCCATAAGTAAAGTCCTTTCCGAACTCGCCGCTCATAAAGGGCACCCTCATCCTATTGGCGGTAGCGGGGCTTAAGTCAGCCGTAGTGATCATACTACGCTCAGTTCCTACACTTATCAGTGAATAAATAGGCCTGACCACCACGGGCGACCCTTCCTGATCCACCTTCTTGTGATAGCTCAAGTTTTGATTGTGCCAGAGCTGTCTGTAGGTATTCATCGAGTCCTCTTCGGTTCTCCAACAAACATGACGTGATCACCAACCTTGATAAAATCGAATGGGTCGAATTCAAGGACTTGCTCCATACTGTCTACACCTTCAAAGTTGAAGCCAGTCACCCCGGAACCTAAGATCTTAGGCGATATGTGTATTTGTACCTGATCGATGCATTGGTCTTTGAAGAAAAGGGAAGACGTGTTGGAACCACCCTCAATATAGGCTGAATAGCAGTTCTTATGACATAGCTGATCAAGCATCTCATGAGGCTCGTACTGCTTCCTATTGGCAACAGGATTAACATCAACGATTTCCTCATCCTCCGCGCAGAAGACTATTGAGGTATCGTCATAAGCATGATAAGCCGTGCGGTCGAGATCCTTGCCTCCAACAACCACCTTTACGGGATTGTTGCCGTTCACTAGGCGGACATTGAGCCTGGGATTGTCTATTTCCACGGTTTTGGCACCTACGACTATGCTATCGCAGAGTGCGCGCATTCGATGCGCATGAATCAAGTTCTCGTCATTCCCAATCCACTTGCTGTCTCCTGATGCTGAAGCTATCCTGCCGTCAAGCGTCTGCGCAAAATGTGTCACAGCATAGCATCTCTTATTTTTTCTACCGAAATAGGTTAGTAAAGCATACGGAAGATACGATTGTAATAAGGCCATATCTTCCTCATTGAGAAGCGTATTACTCACAGTAGTTATGTGAAATGGCTGTTCGGCAGAGAAGATGGTAGAAGATGAACTTTGCCTGTCTTCAAACTTGATGAAAATGGGCGTTTGCTGGTCACGATGGGATAGCGTGATGCTCAAGCCTTTGTAGCTTGTCACATAAGATCCGGGCAGGCTTTTCTCAAGCCACTTGCTGATATTTTGTCTAATATGTAAGAGGGTATCCCAAATCATTGAGTGATCTGCTTCAAGCATATAATACTAAATACTTTATTGATTGTTTTTGTTATTAGGTATCAGTAGATAGTACTTTCCACCCTGACCTCCATAGCTAGCTGCGAAAATGATGCAATTTTCTCGGTTTTAAGCAACCTTCTCACACAAAAGTGAGAGTTGTCTTTTGGTTGTCTCATCATAGAGATGATCCTGGCAACCATAAAAATAGTATCTGCATGCAACCTTATTGTGACCTGCTCATACTTTGATCTTGAATAATCAAAAACCAAATGAAAAGAACACTACTTATATTCTCTCTCGCTCTGATGTCTTTGATGGTCAGAGCAAATGGCGACACGCTCTCCATGAAATACGGTCGCCACTGGGTGACAGGTCTGGGACTTTCAGTGCAAACAGTGTGGGATGAAGCTATGTCTCCGGTCAGGTATAACGGTACGAGCTTGCGAATCAACCCAAGCCTTCAAAAGACGACATCCAAGCACTGGCGTACTATCGGTGTTTCATTGAGTGTGGGCGGATTAAGATCAGCTTATTACGAAGAGTCAGAGAGAGGTAAAGCGACCAACTTCGGATTCAACTTTGACTATCGCTATCTGCGACATCTTACTGACTTTGGCAAAGGCAATGAAGTATTCCTCGGAGGAGGGTTTCGTACCCTCAATAATGCACGACTGCACAATCAGCTCGATAACAGTGTGCTACCTTTTGACTCATTTACGTCACTTTCACTGGAAGGAGGATTGCAGCGCAGTTTCCTATGGAAGCAGAGAGATTTTCTGGTAAGGTACTCGCTGGGGCTACCGCTAGTGTCGCTGGCTATGCGACCGAACTTCGTGTCGGTGTACAACTTTGTCAATCCTGAGTCTAAGTTCTTTAATGAACGTATTGAGGAGCATGGACTGAGTTCTTTCGGTAGCTATTTTCGAATGATTTCGAAAATAGAACTCCTCTATAAGCTCCGAACTGGCAATCTGATGAGCCTGTCCTACCAATGGGACTATTATAGCTACAACAAGGTGCATCAGCTCAACGTGGCTACCCACAGTATTACATTTTCCAGATACTTTAACTATTAGACCATGAAAAGAATACTATATATATGCTTTGGAGTGCTTATCTCATTTGCAGCGTGTGAGGAAGTGCTTATCGAAAAAAACCCATCGAATGATCCGATTACCAACTTTGACATTCTATGGAAGATCATGAATGAGCGGTATTCTTTCTTTGAGTACAAGGCTATTGATTGGGACTCAGTGTACGACGTGTACCGACCACAGGTGTCTACGACGACCTCCGATGTTGAGCTTTTCGATGCGATGAAGGAGATGCTTCGGCTGCTACAGGATGGCCATGTCAATCTAAGGTCGGACTTTGATATTGTCAGGTTTCCTGATCTCTACCTCGACTATCCACAAAACTTCGATCGCAACATGCTGGAACGAGTCTATTGGGAAAAGGACTACCGCATCACCGGATTTCTAATTAATCGTGAAATCCAGGGTGTTGGCTACATCTATTATGGCTCCTTTGGCGCGCCGATCTCCGATGATGATCTTGATTTTGTCCTGGAGCGATTTGAGGACTTACCCGCCCTAATAATTGATATAAGAAATAATGAGGGTGGTGCCCCGCAGAATGCCTTCCGTATGATTGAACGCTTGATATCTCGACGCACACATGTCTACAACCACCAGTTTAAGAGCGGACCTGGAGCCGATGAGTTTTCGGAGTTTGAGGAAATCTATGCTAATACGAAGAATGATGTGGTGAAATGGAACAAGCCCGTTTACCTATTGACCAACCGTAACGTCTATAGTGCGGCCAACCTCTTCACGGCGATGATGAAGGCTGTCCCTCAAGTTACCCAGATAGGTGATTTCACCGGAGGAGGAGGGGGAGTTCCAGCAGGGGCCGAGCTGCCCAATGGCTGGGCTTTTAATTTCTCAAGCACGATACTGTCACTGCCCGATGGGTTTATCGTTGAGAATGGACTAGCACCGGATATCTTTGTAGAACAGACACCTGAGGATGTCGCTAATGGTATTGATCCCATTCTCGATAGAGCCATAGAGCTCGCAAAAGGAAACTAAGGAATGGGTTAGTCCTGAACATGAAATGTTCAGGACTAACCCAAATCGCTATACCTTATCAAAAACCAAACTTCTGATCTGCTCATAGCTCACTTCAAAACCCGTGACTTTACCGGCTCGTGATCGCAATATTTTAATGGCCCTCAGCGACCATTGATCTCCAGAAAACACATCTTTCATGATAGGGCGTAGGGTAGCCGATCCTATTTTTACATTGCTGAGGACAAGTTGATAATCCTCAAGCGTCATATCCCAAGATGTATCAGTCGACTTGCAGTAGTATGTACCTACAATTGATGATAGCTCCTCAGTGGACGGATCAACAGGCTCATATTCGTTGTGCGTTATCGGATCAGCCTCGCCATTAAGGTATCCCATAACCCGACTTCCGGGCTGACCTGAAAAATTGACAAACACCTTGTCGTCGGTCGGATACATCATCTGGAATTTATGTTTTCCGCTAGGTATGAGCGCGGTTTTATTTTCTGGACTCCTTATATATCTGAGCGTATCATCCACTATCGCAATAGTCCGGGCTAGGCCTCCCAAGTCATCCCAATAGTTACCCGTATAGGCCTTCAGGTCTTCGATAGTCAGCTTTGGACCTCCAAGTTTTGTATAGTCTGTTGATGCAGGTTCTATAAATTTATCTTCAAGAAACAAATAGGCGATTTGATTCCCTAGATAACCAGTATAAGTATCGCCAGTATTGGTGAGCGTCACTACCGTAAAATCCTGACCTGCAAATCGCCAAATAGCAGTGGCAAATCCAGCGGTGTATCCCGTCTGGTAGAACTCAGGGATTCCCCGCTCTTTATGGATGTAGCGCTGGCCATAGGTAAACTGGCCCTCCGGCTGGTTAAATGGAGTGCCATCGTCAAGCGTTACAACCATGCTGAGTTTATCGTGCAAGTTTGATCCACCCAAGTCTCTATCTCTCAAGTGGCGATCCCAGATCATCAGGTCGTTGATAGAGCTGTAGACGTTCATTGGCCCTTCTATCCTATAGGTATGAGGAAGTAGCTCAGAGCTATTATCAGATGACCTGTAAGCCCTTGCTCGATCATTAGACAAGACATTGGCATTGCTTACATAGGACGTGTTGTTCATGCCCAATGGCTGGAAAATGGCCTCTTGGGTGTACTCGTTTAGCGACATACCTGTCTTGCGCTTGATGATTTCTGCTAGGAGTATCATACCTGTGTCGCTAAACGCAAAACTGGCACCTGGCTCATAATCCAATTCCTCTTGATTGACAATGAGTCTGAGAGCATCCTCTTGGGTGAAGACATCAGCAGGAGACCAACCTGATATCCAGCGCAATGGACGGATGTCATAAAGGCCATGACTGTGACTCAATAAATGGTGGATTTTGATGCCATTCATATGTGCCGGTAGCTCTTCGAGATACTCCGTGATATTGTCATCCAGTGATATTTCACCAGCCTCATCCAGGAGAAGGGCAGCATAGGCAGTAAACTGAGCACTCATCTCGGCTAGTTGGAAAGGAGTGTCTTCGCTGATTGATGTTCCTGATTCGAGATTGGCTTTACCGAAGGTCTTAGTGTATACGACCTCACCCTTGTACATCACAGCAGCGGCTATTCCCGGTGCTTCAGGGTCAGTGAACTGCTCAAAAACCGCATCCATTTGCGCCTTAGAAGGGATGTCGGAGGACTGTGCCAGACTACCACTTAAGTGAGTAAACACAAGCATTGCCAGAAGAATGATTTTTGAAAATATGAGTTTCATGTGTCTATTGATTTTGAAGTGTTTGGATAATTCGTTCGGCAATCAGCGCGGCTGAGGTGGGATCTTGACCTGTTATCAGCCGACCGTCTTGTTCGACATAGCCATCCCAGCCTTCCTCGGAGTAGAGAAAATTGCCGCCCCGCTCGTTGATGATTTGCTCGATAGAGAATGGAAACTGCTGATAGTATTGAGCTTCCATATCCTCAAAGAGATCGGGAAAGCCAACGACCTTTTTGTCACTGACGAGGTAGTTGCCATCACTTAGGCGCAGATGAGCCAGACCTGCCGTGCCATGGCACAGCGCCGAGACGATACCACCTTGTTCCCACACCTCTCTGGAGATTTGCTGGATCGTTTCGTTTTCGGGTACGCCAAACATGGCACTACCACCTCCGCCGTAATAGACCGCTTCATAGTCTGATGGGTTGACCTCAGCCGCACTCAACGTATGCTCTAGGTCGTTCATAAAGTCCTCGTCGTACAGGTATTTTCTGGTAAGCGAGTCGGATGTGTAGATGTATCCTATCGGAACGGCCCCACCCTTCGGACTGACGAAATCCATGGTATAGCCGGCCTGAGCTAAGACGTCATAGGCAAGGATGATTTCGTGAAAATGATTGGCTGCCTCTAGGTCAGAGCTCCCATAGTGGTCAGCATTGGAGACAATAAAGAGAATCTTTCCGGCAGAGCTCTCTATAATGTCAGGTGCGACTTGACGTCTGTCTGGGGCGGGGCTCGAACAAGCCCCGATCAATAATAGCAGGAGTATTGTATGAATGGAGTTTCTCATCGATCAATTTTTTTGACAATGTTGATCGATCTCCAACTATGATCTGTCGGAGGCTATAAATTAGGAGTACGGATTTATAAAACTAGAATGATTTAGCTGTGTTGCTCCTTGAATTTGGCCGGTGTGGTACCGGTGTATTTCTTGAATGCGGCGAAGAAAGTAGACTTTGAATTGAACCCGCATTCGTATCCGATGGCTTCTAGCGAGAACTGTGATTGGGATACAATTAACTCTTTGGCAGAGGCTATCCTATACTCATTGATGAAAGCAGGAAAGCTCTGCTGAATATTATCATTGAGCAATTGTGATAGTCGATGAGGGAGTAGATTCATACGCTTAGCTACATCAGGCATAGTGATATTGGGATCTCGGTATACCTTATCCCCTTGCATCAATTGACGCAGTTGCTGCTCGAGTTGAGATGCTTCGGTATCCCCAATCCTTTTGTCCGCATATTTTCCTGGAGTTCGGAGATGAGCATTGGCTTGGTTGCGGTTAAGTACCAATATCAGAATGAGTAGGTAAAGGATGAAACTAAATGAGAGTGCTCCAATGATATAGGAGGTATAGTAGAAATTCCAGAAAGCCATCCAGACTAGCACAATTCCAATGAATAGGCTGAGTACCCAAACGTCGTTGGCAGCAACTGCCTGCTTCCTGCTGAAGAGCAGGACAAAAACCTTTTTGATTTGAAAACCGCTAGCGACGATATAAAAGAGCCATATCAGATATATGCCGTCTATGATATATGGCCGCCACCAGTCGAGGTATAGATCAAATGGAACGAATACCGCCAGAAATAGGATGACAACCAGCCAAACTATTAGGTGATACTTCCAGTTGGTGATTGCGGCCGTTTCATCGTGCAGTGATTTGAAATAGAAATAGAGGCATGGGCCAATAAACAGACAAAAGGAGAGCCCTAACTGTAAGTAGAACCCTGCCAGATCAGGGTTGAAATAGAAAATAACTGACTTCCCTATTCGGATACTCAGTGAGACCATTAGGCCGCCGAGAAAGAAATTGGAAATGTGCTTGGGCTTGGCGTAGAACCAGAAATAGAAACCTAGCAGGAGTCCGTTGAAGGCACCAAGAGCACTGAAGAAAAATAGTAGTTCGTTGCTAATATCCAAGGGTCGCTATCAGAGGGCTTTGATCATGAGATACACTTGATTGACTAAAATAACCAATACTAATGGCTTAACGAATCTTTTTCAACTCCGGTCACCTTCATTGTCAACTGTTCTGATTGGGGCGGGGTTTTCTTAGTTTTGACCCTATGAAAATCAGGAAGGTTACGCTCTATTTGGTGATTGGTATTGGCATGGGTGCCATCTTTGGTTATGCCAATGATGATATGGGCACCTATGTAGGAATGGGTGCGGCACTTGGTCTCATCTTAGGCTATTTTCGAGCAGGCCGCAGTTAGGTGAAGTCAATCATATCCAAAACTGATCGGCTTCATTGAATATGATTGTGCCCATTGAGATCTTAGTGAAGTACAAACGCGAGATAGGCCATGGCCAGACCCAAGACAAAACCCGAACTCCAAGAGCTAAGTCAACAAAACTATGAGCGGATTATTGAGCTCATCGAGAGCTTATCTCCAGAGGCAATGTACGAGGAGTTCCCTCCAGGCTATCTCAATAGAAATATTCGAGATGTGATCGCTCACTTGCACGAGTGGCATACGATGGTAATGACTTGGTATGAAGTAGGGCTTACTGGTGTCAAGCCTGACATACCTGCAAAAGGTTATACCTGGAAGACGACTCCTGATCTCAATAGAGCTATACGTGATAAATATAAGGAGACCTGTTTTGAGGAGGCCGTTTTACTTTTTAATGACTCACATCAGCAGATAATGAAACTGATCGAGCGGCATACGGATGAAGAGTTGTTTGAAAAGATGAGGTATAAATGGACGGGTACAACCTCTCTGGCAGCTTACCTAATCTCGTGTACTTCCAGTCACTATGATTGGGCGCTGAAGTTGATTAAGAAGTGTAGGAAGGCTAAGGCAGTGCCTTGAGTCTAACTTGCTGACCTGTCTCATTTTTGTCAAACGGATACTCTACTCAAAACAAATCGCTATGGGAGCCAGTGCGGATAAGTGAGCTCAATCGAATCTCGTCGCTTTGGTCCCAGATGAGCAACCAGTCTGGCTGGATATGGCATTCCCAGAGTCCAGCATATTTACCTTTGAGCTTGCGTTGCTTATAGTGTGAAGGAAGTTTTCCTTTCTGACGCAATATCTTAAGTACTTCTTCAAGTTTAGATTCTGGTAAGCCACGCTTCATGGCCAACTTATAGTCTCGTCTAAACCTTGTGGAAAGATCAATTTTATACATTATGAGCGGAGTTTGCCCATAAGGTCTTCATGACTTTCAGTATGAATTAAACCTTTCCCAGCCCTTACATCTCTTATTGCTTGCTCTGTTTCCTCATTGTAGCGAGGTGGTTCTTCTACATCTGCAAAGGCAAAGGTCTTGAGCATTTCCACAATTGCTTTGGCTTGCTCAGTCTTATCATCTATATGCACCGTAACCATAGTTATACATTGTTTTTTGAACGCTAATTATTCCCACTTTCCGATAATAAAGTTAGCAAGTTCTTTTGTGGTAGCGTTCGACCAATATGCTTTTTATCCTTTACAGGGTGTGAAACTATGGAGGCAACAGAGCGTGCGTAGGTTTCACCGCTTGATTTGGTTGCTGCTAAGACATCCGATATTTCGGAAATATTGGATGTCTCAAATTGTTCTTGATGCTAATCGCAAATGATAGAGATAACGTAGACCTTGGACCGTAGCATTGGAATTTTATAGAGCCAAGGGATTGGATCATTGATCAGCTTTTGCACATCATACAGCGTTGTTATCAAGATGAGTTCCTATTTTCGTAAAAACCTTAATCTTCTACTATGAACGTCGACCTCTTAAAAACTATCTGTGAAATGCCGGGAGCACCTGGCTTTGAAAAGAAGATTCGTGATTTTATTATCAAAGAGGTGACGCCTCTGGTTGATGAACTAAAGGTGGACAATCTGGGAAACATCATTACCATCAAGCGGGGAAAGGATAGCAGTAAACGCGCGATGGTCGCTGCACATATGGACGAGATCGGGTTCATCGTAACGCACATTGATGATAGTGGCTTTGTGCGCTTTCATACCCTTGGTGGGTTTGATCCCAAAACCCTGACAGCCCAACGCGTGATTATTCACGGTAAGAAAGATGTGGTAGGCGTGATGGGTAGTAAACCCATCCATGTGATGTCAGCTGAGGAGCGCGCGAAAATTGCAAAAGTGAGCGACTACTTTATCGATTTGGGACTTCCCAAAGAGCAAGTGGAGAAGCTGATTGCAATCGGAGATCCGATTACGCGTCAGCGTGAACTGATTGAGATGGGAGAGTGTGTCAACTGTAAGTCAATCGACAATAGAGTGTCAGTCTTTATCCTTCTCGAAACACTGAGGAAGCTTAAGGAGACTCCCTATGATGTGTATGGAGTGTTTACCGTCCAAGAGGAGGTAGGTCTTAGAGGTGCTAGTGTTGCGGCACATAGCATCAACCCTGACTTTGGCTTTGGGCTGGATACAACCATTGCTTTCGACTTGCCCGGAGCACAGCCGCATGAGATGATCACTAAGCTGGGTGAAGGCACGGCCATCAAGATCATGGATGCCTCTGCGATTAGCGACTATCGCATGGTTGACTTCATGAAGAAGACTGCTGATAAAAATGAGATTAGTTGGCAACCTGAGATATTGACAGCTGGCGGTACAGATACTGCATCTCTACAACAGCGCGGTAAAGATGGTTCTATTTCTGGAGCAGTTTCCATTCCGACGCGTCACCTTCATCAGGTGATCGAGATGGCGCATAAGTCCGATATACAAGGATCAATTGATCTACTAGCAGCTTGTCTGGAAAGTATCGATCAGCATGATTGGAGTCATTGATCAATAAATACTACCCCCAATTTCTACTCCAGAACCCCTAAGAATATGGCCTCATGAACTATGAAACTTTTGCGCCTCACGATGATTTAGCTTCTATCGTTAAGTGTCACTGGATTTTGGAGGTACCAGGTGACATGGGCGCTCCCAAGCAACGGGTAATTCCTGATGGCTGTATTGAAATGTGTTTCATTCTCGGGGATGATGTGAAAAGATTCACCTCGGAAAGTGATTATGTTATTCAACCCCGGGCTATGGTCTTTGGTCAGATTACCAAACCCTATTATGTACAGCCTACAGGCTATGTCAATACGTTTGCCGTTAGATTCTACCCTTACGGCTTTGCTAATTTCATCACGAGACCAATTCAGGAATTGGCCGATAAAGAAACTCCCCTGACATCTTTATTTGAAGAGAGTTCGGTAAGGGAACTGGAACAAAAGATGATTCAAGCTTCATCCACCAGATCCAGAATAGAAGCTGTAGAAAATTTCTTATTTGGCAGGCTCACCGACCAGTCTGTTGTTGACAACATTGTGAAATCTACTGTTGATGCACTGTATAGCACCAAAGGAAATGAGCCCATCAAATCCATACTCAAAGATGACCTGTCCAGGAGAAGAGATCTTGAGCGAAAGTTTTCGAAGCAACTGGGCATCAGCCCAAAGCAGCTTGGCAAGACTATCAGGTTGCAAGCAGCTCTAAAATTAATGCTGGACAATAAGGGTGAAAACTTGACTCAGATCGCATACGAGAGCGGATACTACGATCAGGCTCATTTCATCAAGGACTTCAAAGAATTTACCGGAACCAGCCCAAGTGAATACTTGAGCGACGATCAGATGATCCTCTCATCTCTCATTTATTCTAAAGACTAAGTCGTCGCATTTTTACAATTTCTCTTTGTTGGACAGATGTATCTATGCATCAGTTCCAAGTGTAGAAACAATGAAATACTGCAACTACAAAGCAGCGATTATTCTCTCGTTGGGTTTGATGACTTGTGTCTGTGCAACTATAGCAAGCGCTCAAACCAAAGACTTATTAGATAACCAAAACAGTGTTGACATGAATCCTCTCATATCGATTTTTGAAATCCCGGCCACCGATATTTCAAGAGCCATCACGTTTTATCAAGAAATTCTAGGCATTGATATTGATCGAATGGATTTTCCGGAAATGCAAATGGGCATATTCCCCTACGAGGGACAAATGGTAACGGGAGTGATTGTGAAAGATGAGGGGTCTCAACCATCTGCCGAGGGAATCACAATCTATCTCAACGGAGGAAAAGATCTCCAGATTATTCTGGATAGAGTACAAGAAAGTGGTGGGCAAATCATTATTCCTAAGACACCTCATGCAGATGAAAGCGGCTTTTTCGCATTATTTCTTGATTCCGAGGGGAATAAAATGGGGCTGCACTCACCGAACTGAATGAAAGCATATGGAGCAGCATGTGCGTCACCAAGTTTGAGTGCATAGCTTCCTGCCATTCCGGGCACGGTTTATAAAAGTCAGTGGGCTAGTTACTTTGTAAAGGAGTCCGACAAGTCTATGTGAGCCGTCCAGTTTATCGATGAGGGTTAGCACTATATGCGTCTCGATATTGATCAAACAAAAAAGGTGCCACAGCACCTTTTTTGATAGTTGTTGAAGAGAATCTCAAAACAGACTGGTCAGCTTCATTGCTACACTCATGTCGCCATCGATTTTCATCATGCCTCCCATGAATGCGCTCATAGGGTCTATGTCACCATCTGCGAGTTTCATGAAGTCATCCAGGTCAATCGCCACTGTGCATTGTGCCTCCGTGTCGTCATTGCTGACGGTAGGTGGAGCTACTGTATCATCCAGTAGGATCACACCTTCGGCGAATTTGAATTTTACCGATGAACCAAGATTGCCAGCACTAGCAGCGGCCATCTCTTTCACCTTGGTGGTTGCATTTTCTAAGCTCATTTATGTTTGTTTAGTTTATAAAGTCTCTTTTTTAACCAGTTCGATTTCAAACAGTTTTGGCCAGAGCTTTCCGGTTACGTACAATTTGTCTGAAACCCTGTCATAGGCTATGCCATTGAGCACATCTAGGCGTCCACTGTGATTACTTCTATCCAGTATCCCCTCCATATTGATACGTCCCTCTACCGCGAATGTCTGAGGGTTGATGATCACAATCTCATCCGTCGGATAGATATTGGCATAGATACTACCATCAATGTATTCCAGCTCATTTAGCTTGAAGATTGGACGTTGATCATCACGCACCTGGCCCTGCCGTACTACGTCAAATGTCTCAGGATCTCTGACATATAAGTGGTCTGTACCATCTGACATGACTAGCTCATCACCCATTGTAGTGATACCCCATCCTTCAGTCGGGTAGCTAAATTGTCCAACTTCCTCTAATGACTCAACATCATAGATGATGCAGGTATTTGCCGTCCAGGTGAGCTGAAATAGTTTGTCTTGCCATAGCGTAAGCCCCTCTCCAAAATAGCGATCTTCGATATTGATTTGCTTCTTGACGCTCCCACTTGTAATATCGATGACTCTCAGGTCAGAGGAGCCTCGCTCGCCATTGCTTTCATACAATTGGTCATTGTGAACGAGTAGACCCTGAGTGTAGGCATCCGTCTGATGAGGATAGGTGTTGATTACTCTATACGTGTACTCATCCGGCGCTTTGTCTGCAAAGACTTTGGAAGTCACACTGTATGACTCGGTCTTACCACTGCTCAGCGTAGCACTGATGTTGAGTCTAATGTCGCCAACTTTTCCGGTAGGGGGTAGCTGCAACTCTAAGGTCGAGCCAGTAGCCACAGTATCCAAGCCAACCCTCACTACTACTTGCGAAACATTGAGTGAATCACCCCGAAGGCCAACAGTGACAAGGATAGAATCAGCTAATGTGAACCGATCTCTACGCTTTGGCGAAATGATGTAAGTACTGTTTTTAATCCTAGGGCTTTTGGCCTGCTCTTTTTCGCTACCGCAAGAAAGGACTGCCGTACAAAGACCGAAGGCTAGGAAATAGATAATGTGCTTCATTGGGAATTTCTAGAAAACAAGACTGGTATAGCCCTGGATTTCGTAGGTGGTCATGACCGTCAATGCGGAAACACTGAGTTTGATATTTGGATTGAGTCCGTCAAATGGATAGTCTCTTGCGATCATACTTTGACCACAGACAAATAACTCGACACCTGCGTCGGTAAGTTCCTGGATCAGTCCGATGTTGGGGTTGTCCATGCCAAACTTTGCGTTGTAAGTAGCATTGTCGGCAATGGTAGGGGTAGCCATATTATGAATGACAGCCTTCACTTTGATTTTGTCAGGTGACGTGCCACCTACGGCATGCAGATTGAGCATCCGAGCAATATTGTTAAGTGCTGGATTGATCATGTCAGCAGACGAGGGACCAGATCTGATATCGATGACGATATTATAATTCAGGTCGTCAGAAGGCGTTTCTTCGGCAGTAGGAATAGCATAGATGCCACCGTAATTCTTGATCACAGGATTTACTTTTTCCTGCCCGAGGAGGATATGACTACCGGTAAGGAGGATGACCAACACCAAGGGTGAATTAATCCAATTCTTGAAAGTATATGACATTAGCTCTATGTGATTTGAAATGAGACAACTGCTCAAATGGAATCCAGAATATGACCAAATTCATGGGTAATTTAAGGTCATATTCCTAAATTCGGTAAAAACAGATACCCAAATGAAAAGAATACTTGTTCCCATCGATTTTTCAGAAGAATCTATGAATGCCCTGCATTCCGCCCACTCTCTAGCTAAAGAGACTGGCTCGGAGGTATTATTAGTCCATGTCATTGAAGATGCAACAGCTCAAAGCTTTAACACGATGGGTATTGTTGACTACTCTCCCATGGACAATGTCTATGTCGCCCGCTTGATGGAAAAGACTAAGGAGCGAATGGATGAGCTCGTCAATGAAAGTGAGTATTCTGATATACTCCTTAAGTATAGAATTGAGATTGGGCACGCATTTGAGAAGATATCAAAGGTAATTGCTGAGCATAATAGCAGTCTTATTGTGATGGGCTCTAAAGGTGCCAGCGGTCTCGTTAACGTACTGGTAGGTTCTGTGGCGGATAAGGTTGTAAGGTCCGCCACTTGTCCTGTGATCACCGTAAAAGGTAAATGCGACTTGAACAAAGTCAAGAGCATCGTATTTGCTACTGACCTACGCTGTGAGCAAGAATCCATTATTGGGGAACTTAAGAGTATGCAGAAGCACTATGACGCACACCTACACTTGGTAAAGGCATACGACTCAGAGTGGATTCTAGAAAAAGATGTCAAGCGAAGGATAGATGAATTTGCAGAGCAGTTTGGCTTTGAAAACTTCAGTACGACGGCTGTCAAGGATAGTGACCAGGTAGATGCGATATTGGATTTTGCTGATGAGATAGATGCAGATATGATTGCGTTAGCTACTCATCATAGAAGAGGATTGGAGTCCTTATTCACTGGCTTTATCTCAAAGAATGTGGTCAACAAGAGTAATAAGCCTATCTGGACGATGGCTATTCCTGAGGGCAATTAAACAGGAAGGTTTTGAGTTTACAGCTTGTCCATTGAATGAGCAAACTTCTCGGGCTGACTTACCTCTAGCAATCGAGTAACGGTCAGTCCTTGATAGAGTATGGACAATAACACTACGATGTAAGTCATAGTCACGATCACATCCTTACCCTGAAATTCCGGTAGGGAAAGCGACAATGCCACAGGCATACCACCTCGTAGCGCACCCCATGTCATAATTGGTATCGTATTCCTTTCGAAACGTCGACTTTGTGACATGATCTTGATCGGAATCGCCACGCTAACCCATCTTGCAAACAGCACAATATTGAAAGCAATAAATCCTGCTGCGAAATAGTCTAGCCTTAGTGGGATCACAAGCATCTCCAGGGCAATAAGCACAAAGAGCATTGCATTCAGCGACTCCTCCATGAGTCGCCAAAACTTAAAGACATAATCTCCAGCAGCATTTGACGTGGTTTGCTTATAACCTTCATTTCCAATAACCAGCCCCATCACCACTGCGGCCTGCTTAGAAGAAACATGAGCAATATCTGCAAGTTGAGTGCCTGCCATGACCAGTGCCAATGTCATAAGAATCTCTACTTCTACCTCATCATTGTCGATATAGTCGAGCAACTTAAATCCGATGTATCCAAGGAATAGTCCGATGACCACCCCTCCGCCTATATCTGTTCCGAAGATGTAGATGACATCAAAAAGGCCTAATGAGTGCTCTTCTCCTGCATGTTCCAGATCGAGTAGCGTCAGCGCAGTTACTACAGCCACACCATCATTGAATAGCGACTCTCCGGCTATTCGTGTTTCAAGGTCTTTAGATAAGTTGAATCGCTTGATCACCGCCGTTACTGCGATAGGATCGGTCGGAGAGATCAGCGCGCCAAACACTAGGCAGTAAAGAAAGTTAAGCTCAATACCCAAC
Organism: Cyclobacteriaceae bacterium; assembly: GCA_040222235.1. Lineage (GTDB taxonomy): Bacteria > Bacteroidota > Bacteroidia > Cytophagales > Cyclobacteriaceae > UBA6059. The sequence goes on along the minus strand of JAVKDO010000008.1, from coordinate 24,359 downwards.
CAGCCTAATAGGTAGTAGACAGATGTGCCTATGATGCCCGTGGATAGAAACACACCAACGGTGGCGAGTACTAAGACAGGTGTTTTCTCCTTTGCGAGCTTTTTGAAGTCAATCTGGAGCGCTCCTGCAAAAAGCATGAAGCTGATAAATATCTGATATAGTATTTCGGAGTAATTATAATCCGCCATCAGGCGCTCCGTCCCGATCATAAAATCTGGAGCTATTCGACCGGTAATAAAAATAAGTACCGATAGGATCAACGCCATTATCATTAAGCCAATAGATGATGGCTGCTTGAGATAATACGTATTGGTGTAGATGAATATCCCCGCAAGAAAAATGAAGAGGGCAATTATATCAAGTATATGCATATGTGCTAAGGATAGCTACTTTCGTTCTCTATGATTCTTGATTACAAATGGTGGTCACTACTATTGCTCGTCGTAATTTCGATACCATATTACAGAATAATTTCTAGAAAATTTAATCTTTTTCTTTAAAGTTGGACACTGAAGGCTACTATGCTATTCAAATAGTACAAATTATTATACTGCTGGCTTGTTACGGGTCGACCACTTAGCGCATATGAAAATCAAACACATTCTATTCTTTAGTTTATTTCTATTGTCTTTTGACCTGGTAGCCCAAACTCAAGAACAATGGGCACCTCGGAATATTGGGCCTGCCGGAATGAGCGGCCGCATCACAGCAATCGATGTGGTGCTGGACAATGCTAAGATATGGTATGTCGGGACAGCTTCGGGCGGACTGTGGAAAACTACCAACGATGGCACCACCTTTAAGCCAATCTTCGATGATCAGCCGGTGCAGAGTATTGGAGCAGTATCCGTTTTCCAACCCAATCCGAGCATTGTCTGGGCTGGGACAGGTGAGGGTAACCCACGAAACTCCCAAAATAGCGGAGCAGGTATCTACAAAAGCCTAGATGCAGGAAAAACCTGGCAACTCATGGGACTAGAACTGACCCGGAACATCCATCGGGTGATTACACACCCTACCGATCCCAACGTACTTTGGGTAGGCGCTCAAGGCAATCCTTATACAGCTGATGAGTATAGAGGGGTGTACAAAACGACAGATGGAGGCCAGACCTGGCGCAAAGTATTGGGTGCAAATAATGAAACTGGCGTGGCAGAGCTCCGTATCGACCCAACCAATCCCAACAAACTCTTTGCCGCGCTATGGCAGCTACAGCGGACGCCATGGGACATGACCTCAGGCGGGGAGGGTTCGGGCCTCTTTGTCTCAGTCGATGGTGGAGAGACTTGGTCCGACCTATCGGAAAAGGGAGGCCTACCGGAAAAACCCTATGGCCGCATTGGCATTGCGGTAGCGCCATCTAACCCTGAGGTGATCTACACGCTCATCGAAAATCAGAAGAACGCGATGTACAAGTCTGAAGATGGGGGTGACACGTGGACAATGATCAATGAGAAGACCATAGGCAGTCGGCCGTTCTATTTTGCCGACCTCTATGTGGATCCGAAGAATGAAAACAGATTGTATAATCTCTACTCTCGATTGGCCAAGAGTGAAAATGGGGGTAAAGACTTTGAGGTGATTGAAGACTGGGGATTTGAGGTACATGCTGATCATCAGGCTTTCTGGATACACCCTGAGGATCCAGACTTTATCATTGATGGCACAGATGGAGGTCTCTATTGGACCAAGGATGGTGCTACAAACTGGCGGTTTGCAGAGAATTTACCGCTAGGTCAGTTCTACCATGTCACTTTGGACAATGAGTACCCCTACAATGTCTATGGCGGCTTACAGGATAATGGCACTTGGTATGGCCCCAATAAGGTTTGGAACCGTGGAGGCTTGAGAAATGGCTACTGGAAAGAGCTGGCCTTCAACGATGGTTTTGATGTGGCGATAGATGCTCAAGTGGATTATATCGTCTATGCACTATGGCAAGGAGGCATGCTGGTTCGGATCAATAAGGAGACAGGCCAGCGGAAGACTATCCGACCAGCTGACCCTGACCGCAAGCTTCGATTCAACTGGAATGCTGCAATCGCCGCAGATCCGTTTCAATCGGGTACGGTTTATCTGGGTAGTCAGTTTGTACATCGAAGCACCGACTTTGGTGATAGCTGGGAGATCATCAGTCCTGATCTGACCACCAATGATCCCAAGAAGCAGCAGCAACTCACCAGCGGTGGCCTGTCCATTGACGCGACTACAGCAGAGAATCACACTGCGCTAGTATCGATCGCTCCGAGCCCAATCAAAAAGGGAGTAATCTGGACTGGTAGCGATGATGGTAAAGTACATCTGACCAAAGATGGAGGAGCCACATGGGTTGACCTTACCAGAAATATCAATAGCGCTCCTCAGGCAGGATGGATCACCCAAATCGTACCTTCGACTTATGATGTGCAAGCCGCCTTTGTGGTCATTGACAACCACAGGCAAGGCGATTGGGCACCCTACGTCTTCAAAACCAAGGATGGAGGCAAGTCATGGAAGAACTTACTGCTTAATAAAGGCATAGATGCTTTCGCACTTTCATTCGTCCAACATCCTAAGACGCCCAGCCTGATGTTTGTGGGAACGGAGTTTGGACTCTACTACTCCATCAATGCAGGTGAAGCCTGGAACAAATGGGAAGTAGGCTTTCCATCGGTTGCTACCACAGACTTGAAAATTCATCCAAGGGAAAACGACCTGGTGATGGCGACTTTTGGAAGGTCATTCTGGGTGTTGGATGATCTTTGGCCTTTGGAGGAACTGGCTAGTTCACCTTCCATAAGGAATCAATCAGCCCACCTCTTCAAAACCCGACCGGCCTATCAAGCGATCATTGACCAAGCCATCGGTCAGCGACTAACCCCTGCGCATATGTTCACAGGTGACAATCTTCCTAAGGGAGCCACTTTGACTTACTGGCTAGCACAAAGCGACTCAGTAGAACTGCAGATAAGTCGGGATGGTGAAATGATCTACATCTGGAAGGAAAGGGCTGAAGAAGGTATAAATAGAACTTACTGGAATCTCGAGAAGGCGGGCAAGTCCATCTATGGGCCATTGATGAGCCCAGTGATTGAACGACCTTTGGTTGCCCCTGGAGAGTACACTGTATATCTGAATTATGGAGACCAAAGAATAGAGCAATCGCTCACAGTCGGTCCAGATCCAAGAATCGACTATAATGCACAAGCATTCAGTGATAATGAAGCTTTGCGAGATCGGCTAGAAGACATTAACAAAGCAAAGGATAGTTTACTAGACAGCCTGAAATATATCGAGATGATGATCGATAAATATGAAGATGAATCAAGCCAGGAACTGACGGAGAACATCACCCAGAAGGTGGAAGAAGTATGGAGTCTAATTGCCTATCGCAATGTGCAGGGTGCCATCAGCGACTCCCCTCGGCTGGAGCATCAGATTGGTAAAGCCTTTTATTACATGCACTCACCATACGAGCCCATCACCGATAATGACAAAGAAGTGATTTCGAACCTCGAAGGACAGCTATCTGATGTTCAGTTGTCTTATAACACTGAGCTACTTCCTCATTGGATGGAGTTTAAGAAGGTGGTAGGTGAAAAGTGGTTTGAATTCTAGGATGATAGCTCCAAAGTCTTGAGTTAGGCTGTCAATTTCCCCGACCCAGCATTTCAATCCAAGTGTCTTGATAAGCTGGATTCTTCACTCCCTCTACATGAGCCCTCCTGCCATTTCGCACTTCTTTGTCTAAAGGATAAACATGACCGTCTGGAATAGCCATGGCCCGGTAAGTTTGATCGAGTACGGCGGCACTTGGTTCGGCTATGTTGTAGGTGCCGTACCAGCGCTCTGTGGGTGTGACACTTTCCTTGTAGTACCATTTTGCGATGTTCTTTTCAGCTGAGTAATCCCAACCTCCTGAGAAGGTGATCACCCTATCCACTAGCCTATCTTTGGCTATGAAAGCCGCCATACCACCACCCTGAGATTGTCCTGTCAAAGTGAGTTGATCCCATCTGAGGGTATCGTTTTCGAGGTAAATATCCCAGTTGCCGCGCTTGTCGAACTCCCTAAGATAAATCAGAAGTTTAGTCAGACGATTTACAATGGCATCTTGCGGTTCGTCAGCATTGAGCGGCGTGAGGTTGTCGCCATAGATTCTTTTTGTTCTAAACTTTTCAGTGCAGAGCGCATCATTCGCGAGCGTATCACCTTTGCGGGCACGGGCTACTGCTAGCATATTCATGTAGGTCAAGTAACGTGTTCAGTGATTTGCCCTGCTTACAACGAGTCGGAAAACCTACCAAGACTCATCGAGGCGGTTGCCGCTGCACTAGATCAGTACAACTATGAAATCATTATTGTTGACGATGGTAGCAGCGATGACACGCTCATGGTCTTAGAAGGTCTTGTTGAAAAGTACTCATGCCTCAGGCACCTGTCTTTCACGAGAAACTTCGGTCATCAAAATGCATTGATGGCTGGTTTAAGATCAGCCAAGGGAGAATGTGTGGTCATGCTGGATGCGGATATGCAGCATCCGCCCTCGTTGATCATAGACATGCTGGCCAAGTGGAGGTCGGGCTTCAAAGTGGTTCAAGGCCTTAGGCAGGAAAAGTCAAGTGGGCTTAAGGCCCTAACTTCAAAATGGTTCTATGGTCTCGTTTCTATAATGTCAGATGTGCCTATTACCCTAGGCACCTCGGATTTTAGGCTATTGGATAGGACGATAGTGGATCACATTAATACATTGGATAGACCAGTCTTCCTTAGAGGATATATTCCCTGGCTTGGGTACGAGACCTGTTTTCTGTCTTATACCTCTAACGCACGATACAAGGGAAAGGCCAAGTATAGTTTTGGGAAGATGATAAAGCTTTCTTCAGAAGGTATCACAATACAAAGCACCTTTCCGTTAGGGCTATCAAGATTCATGGGTGCAATAGTTTCAGTGCTAGCTTTTTTTACTTGTTGTCTGCCATTTATATTCATATTTTCACGGATGCAACAGTATCTGGCTGGACGAGTATTCCGATAAGCGTATTGTTCTTGGGTGGTGTTTAGTTGATTTTTCTAGGCGTGCTTGGAGAGTACATTGGGAGGGTATTCGAGAGGAGCTATCGCAAACTTATTTATCAGATCAAAAGGGAAAGCTGAGTTGAGAAAAGTAGCAGATGCAAAGGGTCAAGTCATCATAGTTGTTGTCTTCCTGATTTCGAGATTGATCATGGTATTGTCGGGTATAAGAATTCATGTGGATTATGCATTTATGCATTTTCATGATGTGGAGCTTATTCAAAATCGTTTCTGGGAATCCGTTTTCTATACACATGCTTTTACACCATGGATCAATATGGTCGTGGGCTTTGTTTTCTTATTTCCAGAGAGTAGTCACATGGCTATCTATCAGACATTGTTTTACTTGATGTCTATATCGAGCCTTCTCATCTTTTATCGCCTGCTAATTTATTTCAAAATCAAGGACTGGGTAAGTGTATCAACGGTGATCTTTTTTTCCTTGATACCTGCGTACATCTATTTCGAGCATTTTCTGAGCTACACATTTCCTTCTATGCTGCTGGTGCTGATCGTTACTTATGCATTGCTCAAAACCTTAGAATATGATACATTCAGAAGTTGGCTGATATTCTTTAGCTGGTGTGTGCTCCTATGTTTTGTAAGGACCACTTTTCATTACATCTGGTTGATCGCTATCATAACCGGCGTGCTTATTCTTCAGAAACAATTGTCTAAAAAGGTGCTACTGGCCTTTGCGCTACCCGCGACCTTGTTGTTTGGTTGGTGCCTTAAGAATTTCATACTTTTTGGCTTTTTTGGCGCTAGCTCATGGGCAGGTTTTAACCTTTCATTCACTACCGTAAATAGGTTGAATCTACCGGAAAAGGAGCAGCTGGTGAAGGCAGAAAAGCTATCTCCCTTGGCGCTCATACCTATCTATAGTGGTATCGAGAGCTATCAGGATTATGTTGATTTAGAAGAGAAAACCGGGATTGCAGTCTTGGACGAAACGCAGAAGGGGCAGCCCGGATGGAATAATTACAATCACAAAGGCTTTATCGAACTGTCTCCTCTAAGGATGAAGGACAATTTGTTTTATATGAAGGAGTTTCCACTTCAATATTTCCGTACAGTGGCAGTTGGTGTAGCGCAGTTCTTCGGCCCTACCTCAAGATGGCATCCCCATGATGCGGCGAAATCCCCCCATATTCCGATTCGGGAAAAGATAGAAGGGTGGGAAGATTTATACAACATAGCTTTGCATACACTACCTATTAGAAAGGTGGGGCTCTACATGTTCTTCCTGGCAGGGTTTGCCTTTATTTTATTTCGATATTTGCGTGATCTTTTTAAGTGGAAGACATTCAATCGCAGAGAAAAAGTATTCGCGCTCAGCGCTATGAATGTTTTTTATGTCACTTCCCTTAGCTGTCTTGTAACCATAGGCGAGTTAGCTAGATATCGATTTATGATAGAGCCTCTGATCTGGCTGCTCTTCATTGTTTTTATCACTGAGAGCTACCGCAAAATTAAAACGTCGATTTCGGCTAGAGACCAAACTTAAGCCTATTCTTAAGATGGGTATTTGGCCTTCCGTTAGGGCAGCTCTCTAATCTTCACATTCCGAAAGGCGACTTTGCCGCCATAATCCTGAAGACAGATGTAGCCAGATTGAGCTTGCCCGAATCCTTCCCAGTCTGCAAAGGTTGAATTGGCGATCATCTTCTCCCATTCATCGCCATGCACTGGAAACTCTACCACCTTCACATCATTGAAGATCAGATAGCCCAGGTTCTCCCTATGGTCGATATGGAGTAGATAGCTGTTCCATTCACCGGAGGACTTACTTACAATTTCAGAGGGAGCCAGCATCCCATAGAGTGAGCCAGCCCGGTTAATATCACCGCGCTCTTCGATATAGCTAGTCCAGCCGTCATCAAGGATTTGGATCTCTGCACCTGTCTGATACGGATGTTCGTATTTGGGATCTTCCACCACCCCCCAGAAGAGTCCGGAGTTCCCATTTTCTCCAATCATCCATTCGAGCGATAGCTCAAAATTGGTGTATTGCTGATCGGTCATCAGGTTGGCACTCTCGGCGGCCGTACGCTGTGCCGGATCGAACAGCAGGACACCACCATGCACATCCCAGCCATTGTAGTTCTCTGACCCTCCGTACACATGCCAGCCATCCAGATTTTCACCATTGAATAGGTCAATCCAACCTTCGTCAGAACTACAGCCGGACAACAGAAATGAGAAAAGTACAATGAGATATTTCATAGAATGGAGTTAGATTAATTGAATCCATAGTTAACGATTTTTTTCGATTCACTATCCTTGCATGAATCAGAAAGCACTGATGAGGACGAGGACATTATTTTCAATCCATATATGGATGATTCTGCTATTGCTGATAGCTGCATGCGGAAAGAAGGAGCAACAGAGCGATAGCTTTGACATCAATAATGTGGCTTCCAATCCAAAGCTAGATGTGGTCAAGGCGTCCACCAGAATCGATCTAACCAACAAAGGAGTTGGCCCAATTGAGTTTTTGATCCTACCTGACACCATTGATCAGGCGCTTGCGCTGAATGGAAAGCATATTTATGAAGAGAATTGCACGATCTGTCACAAGCCAAAAACCAAATTCATTGGCCCTGCTCCTCAGGGTATACTGGATCGACGTACGCCCGAATGGGTGATGAATATGATCCTCAACCCTGAGCGCATGCTCAAAGAAGATTCCCTGGCAAGAGACCTATTTCTCGAATTTAACGGCTCTCCCATGGCCAATCAGCACCTATCCGAAACGGAGGTAAGAGCCATCTTGGAGTACTTTCGGACTTTGTGATCCTCCATATATCATCTACAAATCAACAACCTGGACATCTGTTTTATTAGCTTCGCAAGCTCAAAATTGATGCAATGATTTCAGTTGATAATTTATCTGTCGTCTTTAGTGGCGCCACCTTGTTTAGTGATGTATCCTTCGTCATTAACCCAACCGACAAAATCGCCCTGATGGGTAAGAACGGGGCGGGAAAATCTACGATGATGAAGATCATAGCTGGCGAACAAGCGCCTACCAAGGGGCAGGTAAGTGTGCCAAAAGATGCTGTCATCGCGTATCTCCCTCAGCATCTGCTGACCGAGGACGATTGTACCGTTTTCGAAGAAGCAGCCAAAGCTTTCAAGCAGGTGTTTGAAATGCGAGAAGAAATGGATCAGCTCAGCAAGGCACTTGAAACGCGGACTGACTATGAAAGTGCTGAGTACATGGGCATCATAGAGAAGTTGACCGACTTAGGCGATAAGTACTATCAGATCGAAGAGGTCAACTATGACGCAGAGGTCGAAATGGCACTGAAAGGCTTAGGGTTTAAGCCATCTGACTTCACCCGACAGACCAAAGAGTTTAGTGGAGGTTGGCGCATGCGCATCGAGCTGGCCAAAATACTGCTGCAGAAGCCTGATCTGATACTGCTGGATGAGCCTACTAACCATATCGACATAGAGTCCGTCATCTGGCTGGAGGATTTTTTGGTCAATAGTGCCAATGCCGTGATGGTGATTTCTCACGATCGTGCGTTTATCGACAACATCACCAATCGCACGATGGAGGTGACTATGGGTCGCATCTATGACTACAAGGCCAACTACTCCCATTACCTGGAGCTGAGGAAGGATCGCAGAGCTCATCAGGTAAAGGCATACGAGGAGCAGCAGAAGTTCATCGCGGACACAATGACTTTCATCGAGCGCTTCAAGGGGACCTACTCCAAAACGAATCAAGTGAATTCCAGAGAACGCATGTTGGAAAAACTGGAAGTCATAGAGATTGATGAGATCGACAACTCGGCGTTACGATTGCGGTTTCCTCCCGCACCGAGAGCTGGCGATTATCCGGTAATCGCCCAGGATGTGACTAAGGCGTTTGGTGACCATGTCGTATTCAAAGATGCCAGTATGACTATCACCAGAGGTGAAAAAGTCTCGTTTGTCGGGAGAAACGGTGAAGGTAAATCGACGATGATCAAAGCTATACTCGGAGAGTTGGCGGTAGGAGGAACGGTACAGCTAGGCCACAATGTCAAAGTTGGGTATTTCGCCCAGAATCAAGCGGCCTTACTCGACCCAGCGCTGACCATATTTCAGACTGTCGATGAAGTAGCCAAAGGAGAAATCCGCAATCAGATTAAGAGTATGCTGGGAGGATTTATGTTCAAAGGTGATGATATTGATAAGAAAGTCAGCGTACTGTCCGGTGGAGAAAAGACGAGATTGGCTATGGTTAAGCTACTACTGGAACCAGTCAATTTGCTCATACTTGATGAGCCGACCAATCACCTTGACTTAAAATCTAAAGATGTACTCAAGGAGGCGCTACGTGCATTTGATGGTACGCTTATTTTGGTTTCTCACGATAGGGATTTCTTGCAAGGGCTATCGCAAAAGGTATTCGAGTTTAAGGATCAACGGGTAATCGAGCATTTTGAAACGATAGATGCTTTTCTTGAGCGAAATAGGATCAAAAATATCGCGGACATCAACCTTACTGCTAGCTAGCCTAATAATCGGCCTACTTGATATTAAGAAGGGTAGCCATGATGGGTGACGAGCATCAGATCCACAGCTCATACTTAATGGCTATTTGAATATTGATCCTAGACCATTTTTATGATGACCTTACCCGTATGTTTTCCCTCTCCGAAGTACTGGATAAGCCTGGGAACTTCTTCCAAAGGATAGGGCCCATCGATCACACACTCCAGTGGCTGATCAGTAAATAGCAGTTCTAGCTGGTCAAGATCTTTGTTGGCCTTCAGTGCGAGTACCTCCATGTGCTTGTTTGTAAATCGCTTGACCATCGATCCCAGTAGCGCCACTAGAATAATAGATGCTAGTGTGCCACCAACGGTGATATACCTGCCCTCTGGTTTCAAAACGCGTGCATAAGCAAAAGGCCCATGCGTGGTTTTGGTATCCAGAATAAGGTCGTACTGATCATCCAGCTTGGTGAAGTCCTGCTGCTTATAATCGATGATATGATCAAAGCCCAAGGCCTTCATTTGATTCAACTTATCACCTGTGTCTACCCCTGTGACCTCTGCATCATAAAGTTTTGCGATCTGCAACCCAAAGGAGCCCACTCCGCCACCAGCTCCGTTGATTAAGACTTTTTGCCCCTTGGTGATCTGACCTTTTTCCACCAACCCCTGATACGCCAGACCATAGGCGTGTGGAATGGAAGCCGCCTCTTCAAAGCTCAGTTTTCCTGGTTTGTTGAGTATTGCCTTTTCATGGATGCAGATGTATTCCGCTAGGGTACCAAAGCCAAACTCCGAGATATCGCCGTAGACAGCATCTCCCTTGCGATGCAATGTCACTTTGTTACCTACGTCCTCTACCGCCCCGGACAACTCCATTCCAGGTATGGAATTCTTAGGCTTACCCAATCCGAAGAGCAATCGATAAAGGTAAGGTCTGCCCCTGACCATACTCCAGTCATAGTCGTTGATCGCCGTGGCATGGATCTTCACCAGCACCTCATTCTCTGTAGGTGTAGGCTTGGGCACTTCATGGACTTTCAGTTGGCTCGGTGGCCCGTATTTCTCAAGGAGTATCGCTCTCATCAGCTACCGCAATATCATTCGTACACCCTAATGACTTGGCCATTGCCTTTACCAAGAATACTTCGCATGTACGCGTTGATCATTTTCTCGGTAGAGATAGGATTGTGACCTGGGAAATAGTCTCTGTATTTCTCGTAAGCATCTTCGACCACACCGAGAGACACTACATTGAGTCGGATGCCTTTTTCCATCTCAAGTGCAGCGGCCTGCACAAAGCTGTGGAGCGCACCATTGACCATTGCTGCACTGGCCGTCTTGACCACAGGGTCATCAGCCAGAATACCCGTAGATAATGTAATGGATCCCTTATCAGAAAGATAGTCCTTGGCGAGTCTCACAAGATTTACTTGGCCCATGAGCTTACTCTTGATGCCTATGTAGTAGTCTTCTTCCGATAGGTCATTGAAGTCCGCCCACTTGGCCTCACCGGCAATTGCTGCAATAGCATCCAGCTGACCAGCCTTATTGAGCATTTGCTTGATAGACTTGCTATCGGCAATGTCTACCGTCAAGTCGCCATGTGTGCGACCTGCTACAAGTACTTCGTGCTCCTTGGAGAGATGGTCAGTGACGGGTCGACCTATGGTGCCATTTCCGCCGATGATGAGTATTCTCATAAATGTTGTCTGTTTAGCTTAACGAGTTTACGAATAGGGGTGGAAAGCGTTGTTCAACCCGAAATATTCAAGTGTCATCATTATATCATTCTATGATACGCCTCATATCTATGCTTCTTTAAGCCACACTAGCCTGATAAATCCTGATTATTATTATATGAACTTTCTTTCTGCTGGGGTTTTTCTATTTGCGAAAAAGGAGAGTATCTCCACGTCATTTTCCTTGACGCGATAGTATATACTATGGAGTCTCGCTACTACCGCTCTCCTCAAGTTTGTTTCCTTATCTGCGGCCTGGAATAGATACGGGTTCTGACTAATCAACTTGATTTTGTGCTCAATTGACATAGACAAACTACGCAATTCTTTGGACGACCATTGTTCTTCTAAATAAGCGTAGGTTTCTTGAAGCTCTTCAAGTGCATGATCAGTCCATTTAATATTATAGCCACTTTTCATATACTTTGCGAGCTTCAGAATGAGGCCTTAAATTTCCTCTATCAGCGTCCTTCACCCCATTAGCAATTGACACCTTTTCTTCTTCTGAGATGTCAGACCACCAACCTTTGAGATCTTCGGCGCGGATATCATCTATCTTGTCTAGTACCTTAAGATCATCAACAGACGATAACCATTGAATGAGGTCTAGCTTCTTTGATTCGAGTTCAGCTTGCATAACTAAATTTAGTTTTTTTGATTAATAACTACCTACAGAACAATCAATCACCTATCTCAATCTTCGCATTGTGGCCATCGATTAAGTCGATATAGTTATCGACGACAAACTTGGCAGGATCAAAGTTACCGGTGCGAATTTTGGACTGCTCCTGTCTCTTTATGCTCCTCGCGTAGCGTCGAATGCTATCTGCTGAATCAAGGATGATGCCTGGAATAGGTACGCTCTTGCCGTCCTTATCTTTTGCTACCATCGTGAAGTAGGACGAGTTGCAGTGCTTCTTCTCACCAGTTTGGATGTTTTCAGATTCTACCTTGAGTCCAATCACCATCGAAGTGCGACCTGTAAAATTTACGGACGCTTTCAAAGTGATGAGTTCTCCGACCTTGATGGGATTGAGGAAATCCACCTTATTGACAGAGGCGGTCACGCAATAGTGACCGGAGTGCTTGGAAGCACAGGCAAACGCAATTTGATCCATCAGCCCTAGTATGTACCCTCCGTGGATATTTCCACTAAAGTTGGAGTGGGAGGGGAGCATGAGCTGCGTCATGGTGATCTGGGAGTCCTTGATGTGCTTGAGTGGCATGTTGGTTGGTTTTTGAATTGCTGACTAAAGGTTATTCAAGATACGGGGAGTGCAGCTTTGTTCCAAGTTCGTAGTGACGGGGCGAGCTCAGCAACTTAAATGCGTAATGATGACTCTTCTCACATCTATTCGGGAGATGTCTCCACTTCGGTCGACATGGCGTAAATTGATGTTGAGCAGTCAGCTTTGTTTACGCATTGATATCTATTTCTCGTACCTGTAATGTCCTATGATGCGAAAATCAAATAGCATGTCTTCGATAACCTGACCACCTCCGATATTGTGTATGATTTGGTACCTCGATTGGTCGCTAGACAATTCGTCGGTGACTATACCAATGTGGGTCGTAGCTCCACCCAGGTTCCAGCAGACTATGTCGCCAGGTTGATAATCTGTTGGATTAGAAGACATCACTAGACTTTCTCCATGCCGCTCGAAGAATTTCATCAAGTTGGGCACCCTTCGATGGTCGATATTGCGATCCGTGCTACTGAGCCCCCAAATACCAGGATAGAGGTCAAAGTTGTTTTTCATATCTTCATGCATGGCCTGCTGAAGATCGATTCCCAATTTCCGATAGGCCCTGATCACCACATCGGTGCAAACACCTTTATCCTCAGGGATATCACCATTGGGATAATTAATTAAAAAATAGGCAGGGTTGTATATCACCCGATCTAATGATAAAGTTTCCGCAGAATCAGCAAGCTGTGAATAGAAATTACTCTCTACATTTTGAGATAGCCCAAGACTAGGGAGTAGACAAAGTACAATAATGAAGTCGCGCATGCTGCGATATCGTATGGTTACCATTTTTAAACGCACGACTCGTAGGATTAGGGTAGAAGTTTTGAGTTTTTATATGCTTCAATACTACCTAGGATCTAGTTACCTAATCACCGTAATAGGGCAAATAGCAAATGCTATTGTATGGACACCTGACCGTAGGCGAAGCGCCCGGAATCTTCTCATGCTAACTCTATAGATTCGGTAAGCATAGAAGATAGACACGAGCTTGGAGACAAGTGCCAGCTTAAGGTCGCCTGCCGACTAGATACTGAGGCTGTAAAGATCGGATGAGGTAACACACCTGTATGCCGTAGCACTACGGTGAGCAGGCACATCATACTGAAGTCCAATGCTCGAAAGAGTCAGCATCAAAATAGTAGATGCAGCAGGGATAGACACAAGGATATTCACCTTACCAAGGGAGATCTGCCTGCTTACGAGATAGGCTAGAAGAAGTCAGGCTCCTACGCTAAAGCTTCAGCGCCAGCGTGCCGAGCCCATAGTAGTTGGCGGGACATGAGCCGATGAAAGATTCGGAGTTCTCACGAGCCAATGAAGGGGTGAACGTATTGTGAAGTGAAAATTCGATAAGGAGCCTTTGTGTAGCCTTATCTTAGAATTAGCGGAAAGGGTTGTCGGTGTAAAGAGCGACAACCTATGCTTTACGAACCGCCGTATACGCGACCCGTAGCGCCTATGCTGAAGCTTCGGCGTAAGCATACGTACGGTGGTGGCGCCTATGCTGAAGCTTCAGCGCAAGCATGTGAGACGGTCTGTAAGGACGGCCTGCAAGGAGGCGCACCGATGGGCCTAATCGCTCATCGGCCGTCTACTCGATTGTAGCACGTTTAGTTCTTTAGTGTTTATTGGATTCAATGCTTCTCGCATCAGAAATCAGGTGTGCTATTATTTGCCAATCAGTATCTTTCTTAAAAAGTCGATGGTGTGTGGTAGTTCGATCTCCAAGTTCTGATCCATCACTCTGAAGTTGACCTTTTCTTGATATGGTAGATATAGCCAATATGGAGTTGTCAGATACAAATCGAAGCTTAAGTGATGTTTGTTCTGAATCTCCTGCCATAACAAAATCCATATTGAAGACCCTTGATAAATACTCTTCAATTGCAGATGTACCAATCATGCTGAACCCAAATGCGTTTGTGAAATCTGCATCGGTTGAATACCATTTTGCAGCTAGTTTAGCATCTTTAATCTTCCATGCGTGATTCCAGTCATCAATTTTTCTAGTTATTGCAATACTGTCACTCTCGGAGATAGTCTGAGATAGTGTATTCTGAATTGATACAGCAAATATCAGAAGTGTTAATAATGTCTTCATTTGTATAGATAATGTGCTACAACTACATGCTAACATACATGTTTGTTATTTCCCATACAACTTCCAGTAGCCGTAGCTTCTTTATAATCTATCGATAAACAACAGTCACTTGAGGCTGCTCAGTAGACTATTTCATCAAGCAGAAGATGGTTTACGGGTATTGCTACCGAAGATTAACGGATTCTCCTTTGCAGTAATACTTTTCTTTAAGGTAGGGATTGTCAAGAAGTCAGCCGTGTTACTAGGCGTTTATGGACGTTTAATAATACGGATATGCTTGTGCTGAGAGCTCAGCTTCACTAAACGATCTAGCCCATTCCGGTAGGTGGCTCAACAGATCAATCACGCTAATCTTCGCCTCATTTTCTACTTCTTAACTCATACCGTCATTATTCGTGGTAACTTTGCGGCTCAACACTGAAATGACACTTTACCAAAGGCTAGTCATTTGGTTAAAGATTTATTTATGTCATTCAAAGCACTCGGCTTATCCGACCCCCTATTGCGGGCGGTTGCCACCAAAGGCTATACTGAGCCTTCCCCCATACAAGAAAAAGCCATTCCTGTGATCCTCGAAGGTCGGGACGTCCTCGCCTCTGCCCAGACGGGTACCGGCAAGACGGCTGGTTTCATACTACCTATACTACAGCTGCTCGCTGAGCATCCACCACAGAAGAGACGGCCTGTGCGGGCGCTGGTACTCACGCCTACGCGAGAGCTGGCTGCACAGATACTCGAGAATGCCGTGGAGTACGGTCGCAACCTTGACATGCGGTCTACGGTCATCTTCGGTGGTGTCAACCAAAACCCACAGGTCAATGCACTGCGCAGAGGAGTTGATATCCTTATTGCCACACCTGGTCGTTTACTCGACCTGAACAATCAGGGGCTGCTGTCGCTATCGCAAGTGGAGATCCTCGTACTCGATGAGGCAGATCGTATGCTCGACATGGGCTTCATTCATGATATTAAGAAAGTACTCAGACTCGTACCCGAAAAAAGGCAGAACCTGCTCTTTTCGGCGACTTTCTCAGCTGATATCAAGAAGCTGGCGAATGGCTTTCTGGACAGACCAGTGATGGTAGAAGCCACTCCTGAGAATACGACGGTAGAGAAGATCATCCAAAAAGCATACAAGGTCGATCAGAAGAAGAAGACCGATATGATCATAGATATGATCGCCGGTGGCAGATGGCAGCAGGTATTGGTCTTTACCCGTACCAAGCATGGCGCCAATAAGTTGGCAGAGAAGATGAACAAAGCTGATGTGAGTGCGGCAGCCATTCATGGTAACAAGAGCCAGGGAGCGCGGACGAAAGCATTGGCAGGATTCAAAGAAGGGAAGGTTCGGGTGTTGGTAGCGACAGATATCGCGGCAAGAGGTCTGGATATTCCGCTACTTCCCCATGTCATCAACTTCGAGCTGCCCAACATAGCTGAGGACTATGTTCACCGAATCGGACGTACGGGTAGGGCAGGAGCGAGTGGTCGAGCTATATCACTTGTTGGTGCAGATGAGATGGAATACCTGCGTGATATAGAGAAGCTCATCGATCAGCGCATCCCAACCGATATCATGGAAGGCTTTGAGCCGACTGACAAGCCGACAGGAGTGAAACCAGCCTCCAAGCAGGGCGGCCAACGCAATCAGCAGCGTCGACCCAAGTCTAACAGTAGTGGTGGTGGAGGTAGCAAAAGCAACTGGAACAGAAGGCCAAGGCGTTAGAGTCGGCTTTTCTCAGTACCTACCGCCATGGTTCGTGTCCTCACGACCCATTTGACAAAGGTTCGTGAAGACACGACCCTTGGCATTTGACGTTTGAACCCATCCCCAGGCCTTCAAAAACCATTTGTTAACACAAAACTCGTTGTAAGAAGGTGCTCAATCTGTTATCTTTTGGCTAACAAGCTAATTAGATGATATTGAGATTTTTGTTACTAACAACGGTTTTATCGCTGTTTTTAAGTGTGAGCTCCGCTGTATGGTCCCAAGACCAGGGTGTAGTTTCTTCTGACTATGGCTATCCAGCGCTGACCAACTACACACCCAACGACTACAAAGCGCATGCGCAGGTCTGGCAGATGATCCAGGCGAGTAATGGCTTGATGTACTTTGGCAATGGTGAAGGGGTGCTCGCCTATGATGGTAAGGCCTGGACCAAGTATCGATCACCTAATTTATCGCTAGTGCGGGCACTTGCTGAAGGGGCTGATGACCGGATTTACGTTGGAGGTGCTGGTGAGATCGGCTATCTCGCTCCTGATGAGGTCGGTGTGATCTCCTATCATTCATTGCTCCAATACCTCCCTGAGGACAAGCTTGATTTTAATCAGGCCCGCTATGTAGTGTATACCAGTGATCGGGTCTACTATGCTACCCGTGACCGCCTGATGATTTATGACGAAGCAAATGCATCCATGGAAGTGGTAATGACTGAGGAGCGTATCAGAGGAATGGATTTAGTAGATAATCAAGTCTGGTTGACGACTTTTGAAGGGAACGTGCTGCGCTATACGGATAGTAAGTTCATTACAGAAATCTCTTCCGAGCAGCTCCCAGATGGAGGACTTTTTGGCCTGACAGACTGGGGAGATTCTCGGATAATACTTTTTCTGTCTTCTGGGGTCTACAGTTACGCTCAGGGAGAGATTCGAAGACTTAGTACTGTCGGGTCTGATGACTTTGAGGATATATTGGCATTCAATATTGTCAAGCTCAATGACGAATCCTTTTTGGCATCCTCCAAGCTTGGCATACTACACATAGGCCTTGATGGTCGCCTGATTAATAAGATGGGTAGAGATGAAGGATTACCAGAGCAGAATATCCATACAGTCTACAGAGATCAGTCTGGAGCGGTTTGGGCGTCTCACAACTTTGGGGTAACCCAACTCGCCTATCACCAGCCTTTCCGAAAGTTTGACGAGCGTAACGGCCTTTTTGACACAGTCAATGACGTCCTTCGCTGGAATGGCGCCCTCTATGTATCGACGCACACCGCATTATACAAGCTCGATATCACTGAAAGCAACCAATTTCAACAGGTCGGAGCACCCTATTTCGGAGAGTCATTCGCGCTAGAGATCATCAATGAAGAGCTGTGGGTCAGTACTTCCTCGGGTATTTTCAAGATGAGCAGCAGCGGGAAAATACAGAAGGTGTCGAATGCGTACAGTTATAAGTTTGAGCAGTCTGTTGCTGATCCTTCGGTAGTCTATGTGCCGGGAGTCGACGGGCTCATTGCCATCAGCGCTAAGAATGGAACGTACACAGATCGGTCTTATAAGAATGACATGCCCTACGACGTGCGTTATCTCCGTCAGGATAGTCTGGGCACACTCTGGCTAGGCATTCATGCCAATAAACTTTACACGGTCGACTTCTATGACAAAGGAACTCTCGATAAGCCTGAGGTGATTGAGTACAGCACGGATGCTGGCCTTCCTGCGACGCACATCCCTGTGCATATCATAGATGGTGAGTTGGTATTTAGCTCAGAGGTGGGGGTATTTGACCGATTTGGCGAGCGCTTTGATCGAAGTACTCGCTTTCCCAAAGAGCTTGAGGTAGTTTATTACATGTTGGAGGCCGCTACTGATGTGGTTTATGTACTCAACGGACTTCCCCCGTTTATGAAAGTGATGCCATTGGTGAAAGCTAACGATGGGGTCTACCGCAAGCAGGCTAACCCAGACCTTGCCGCCTATACTGAAGTGGGTATTTGGGCACCCTTTGAGGATATGGATGGCTCGATGTGGTTTGGATTGACTGGAGGGCTCACTCACTATTTTCCCGATAGGGAGTCATCCAGTGCGCATCAGCCCATCACCAACATCAGCAGCATCAAGCTCAATACTGACTCTGTCGTAGCTATGAATTTTGGACTCTTCGATCGCGAGTGGGCGCCCACACTAGACTATGAAGATAATAGTATCCGATTTGAGTATGGGCTGACGGCCTTCGATAGGGAGGGAGACAATCAGTTTCGGTATCAGCTGGAGGGGTTAGAGGACGATTGGTCCGGCTGGTCTATTGATCACATTCGTGAATACGTAGATCTTGGGGAAGGAGACTATAGCTTCAGCGTGGAAGGACGTGATGTTTATGGCAATATCGGTAAGCGGAGTAGTTTCAGCTTTTCGATTCACCCTCCTTGGTACCGGACCTGGTGGTTTATCATCCTTGTGGTGGTGATGTTTGCCGTGGTGATTGCACTGATCGCGCGCTTTTTTGCACAGCGAAAATTGATCCGACGCGTGGAGGAGCTGGAGCTGCAGCAGGAGTTGCAAAAGGAACGCGAGCGCATCTCTAGTGACTTGCATGATCATGTAGGCGCGCAGTTGACTAGTATCATTTCAGGCTTGTCTATGACCGAGCAAGTGGGCAACCTATCGCAAAAGGACCAACTCACGCAGCTCATTCATTCGATCAAGGCGGATGCCCAGCATACGATGACCAACCTTCGCGATAGCATTTGGTCTCTCAATGAGCAATCGCTCACGCTCACTGAGCTGTTCGATCACATCGACAACTACCTGGAGGGCTATTTGAAGTATCACCCTCAGCTCAGCTTCTCTATGCAGGATCATATTGATCAAGATACTAAGCTTGGACCTAAGCAGGCACTGAATATCATCAGGGTGGTGGAGGAAGCCATCCAAAACATCGTGAAGCATGCGTGTGCCAAGCATATCACGGTGGCAATGACTGTGCGCAATGATCAGACTGAGATGACGATCAAAGATGACGGTAAGGGCTTTGACCCAGAAGTCATCACGGGAGAGCATTATGGGCTTGACAATATGAAGCGACGTATGGCTGAAATACAGGGCGCCATAAACATCAATAGTACTCCAGGGGCGGGCTCGACACTTCGTCTGATCTGGCCAAATACCCTCTAAGTGGTATTGGTTGTCAACCAGGCAGTACGCATCTTTGAATTAAACAATTTGCTATGTCCATCAAGATAGGTCTGGTCGAAGACAACCCCGCCCTGCGGAAGCGCTTCATTAACAACTTCAAGTACTTTAATGACATGGAACTCGTGATGGTCGCGGCATCCGGTGAGGAGGCTATTCGCAAGCTAGAGGACATGAGGAGTGACCTACCGGAAATCATCATGATGGATATAGAGCTGCCAGGGATCAACGGAATCGAAACCACCAGCAGGGTCAAGGCGACCTACGGGGATGATATTGATATCCTGATGCTCACCATCTTTGAGCATACCGATAAGATTATGAAATCTATCAATGCCGGAGCGGTAGGCTACCTTCTCAAAGATGAGTCTCCACAGACGTTGGTCAAGGCGATCATGGAGCTCAAGGACGGTGGAGCACCTATGTCGCGAAAGATAGCGCGGAAGCTGATCACCCAAGTAGGCAAAGGCGTTGATATCGACCGTGCACTACAGCGGGAGCAGAAGATCGCTGAGTACGGCCTATCGGAAAAGGAGCTACAAGTCATCGAACAATTGGTGGAAGGCAAGAACTATTCAGAAATTGCCGAGCTCATGTTCATCAGCCCTCATACCGTGAAGACTCACATCAAGAATATCTATCGCAAAATGCATGTGCACACCCGAGCGAGTGTAGTCAAGAGCGCAATGGATGGTAGTATAGTTTAGTAGTTTGCTAGTACTTTGCAGCATCTTAAGATACTCTTGCAACTAGTATAAGGTCGTTCCTTCCTTACCAACCATGCGACGTACCTGATCTTATTGCTAAGATCCGTGAGGACACGAACCTTGGCTTTGGCTTGAATGCTAAAGTCCGTGAGCATACTTACCGTGGCATTTGAGCGATGAGAGCGTACCTGCTACTGATTCACATATTCTCCCAACCTGTCGAAGGTAGATCCCCAGCCGTTGTAGAAGCCCATTTCCTCTTGTTGCTTGCAGTACTCCTCGGTCTCGTGTACTACGCTGAATTTGAAGTGGGTTTTGTCATCACCTTCCTTGGATAGCTCGACGTGCAAAGTCACACCTTCGGTCATGGGCTTGAAGTCCGCCGTGGTGACTATTTTCTGGCCCTCTTCGATTTTCTGATATTCTCCCTCAGTGACGAATAGATTGCCATCCGGCATCTGCATCACAAACTCCCATCGACCGCCTACCCGGAAGTCGTGGGCCTTTACTTCTGTCTCCATGCCTTTGGGTCCCCACCATTTGGCGATATGGTCTGGCTGTGTCCAGGCATCCCATACGAGCTGGATAGGTGCGTTAAAAGTACGCTCTAGGGTCAGCGTCCGCTTGCTTAAGTCTTGTGAATCACTCATGTTCTTTGTTTTTTGATTGTATTTCGTTTAGATAGTTTTCGAATGAGTCGAGTTTGTCTTCCCAAAGCTTTTTATACTGCTCAAGCCACATAAAGGCAGGCACTAGACTGCTGGGCTGTATTTTGCAGTAGCGTTCCCGGCCTTGTCGCTGGATGTCGATCAGACCACACTCCTGCAGGATCTTGAGATGCTTGGATATGGCAGGTCGACTAACGTCAAATTTGTCTGCCACAGCATTCACCGTTAGAGGCTCCTCAGACAGATGCTCTATGATATCACGTCGGACTGGATCAGCAATGGCCTGGAATACGTCTCTTCTCATTATTAGGTAACTGTTTGGTTACAAGTATAAATGTAATCATTCGGTTACGCAAATTTCCCTTTGATTACATTACTGATCGTCGTAAAAGCTACTCACTCCTGGGCATGTTGCGCTATTGCTCCGGTTCGTGTCCTCACGACCATCTGACATTACTTGAATTGAGAGCTAAGGTTCGTGAAGACACGAATCTTGGCTTTCGAGAGGTTTTGGTATGATCTGCGATCTTTAGCTCCCAAATAAATCACGGAAAGATGTGTGCTCACGATGCAGTAGCCACGCTATGATTGCTGCAAAAATGAAATTTGATGCCATTCCCTCAATGAGGTGACTGAGACGTACACTGGCGTCTGGCATCAGAGGATTTTCTATTAGAAGTCCCAAGCATTGTGGAATAGTCAAGAAAAGTCCCAGTAGAATTGTCGTCGGCCATATATTGAGTTTTGATCCCCTAATAATTGCGAGCGTACATAGCGTCCATAAAATGCCTCGCAGTAGCTAAAATGGGAATAATCCAGGGTTTGTATGGAGAGTATTGGCGGTATGTCTCCAAAAAGGCACTATTTCACCGGGGCTTCCGTAAAAGGCACGTAAGCTTGGGTTCTGCCAGGCAATGAAATATCCTGCAAGCCAATACAGCATCAAATATGCCAAGGCAATAAAAGTCAATTTCCATACCCATTGCCTCACGGGCATAATTAGTGCTGTGGAGGGTATTACATCGTCCTTTGCTTGCGTTTTTCCCAAAATCCAAACTGCAAGTGGCACATAAATAAATGCGACAGGTAAACCCATAATAAATAGACCTTCTAGTAATTGTCCATCAACGGTGATTTCCGATAGGAAATACCAGGTTTCAATTTGTGTCAAGAAAGTTACAGCGCCGTAGTATGAAAAAGCCAACGCGAAAGCTAGTTTCCAGCCACGCCAACGTGAACTTAGAATCAACGCTATGACAAGGAGCGTGTTGCTAATCCCTAGAATTAGCATACCTATATTATTAGGCAGAAGTCCAGGTTCTGAGGGGGTATCAGGAAGCAAGTCGGAAATGGCTAAAGTTCCACCTATAAAGAAGATATAGAATAGTATTAACAGGGCTGAAAAACGAAGAATCCAGCTGAAAATATGTTTGCCATTCATCTTGTTCGTTTTATATTAAGCATTTAGTCTAACCCTCTAATAACATAGCTGTTTTGTTGTTAGTTCTCTGCTCTAGTGGTTGCTAGCAGTTAATCCAAAGAATTCCTCGAGGCTCTGCCTCGGGGTTCCAATAAAACGCGAAGGCGGGGATCCAAATAAATAATTTCGGTTTTTGATCTTCAGATCAAATTGAAACCAGCGAAACCTGCCTCGTCGGCAGACGGGTACCCCGACGGCTTGCCTTGGGGTGCCCGACCAGGGGATAGTTGGTTTCAAGAAATATTTTATTGCTTGGCCTGAATACTTCTCCCCAACTGCCGTATCTCAAGGCCATTCTTTGTCAGATGAATTATAGCATCCATCTCACCATAGTTCAAGCCATCAAGATAGAGTTGCTGATCACAGATCGGATAAGCCAGCATAGCTTCCTCATGGTCAAGTCGAAAACTTCCATGTTCGAAGAGTCCTTGCACTTTGCCCTCTTCATCAAAGTAGACGATGATATCGAGAATGGCTTCTTCTCCGGTAATGCGCATGAGCCCATGACCATTTTCGACATAGTAGGGTATAATGGATCGTACATTACCAGTCTGCTTACGCATCATGCGCATGCCTACTCCCAATAGACCTGAGTAGCAAACGAATTTCATTTCCCCATCCATGTATTTGGCAGCCGCCCAATGCTTCTTTTTATAGAGAAGTTTGGCCAGATCGATCATGATTCCTTCTTGTTCAGTAGCGCCGGGAAGTGTGGTATTTGCTATCAGTCGGGTGGCCATGGTTTCCTCAGTGGTAACCCATACCGCAGTGTCATTTTCACTGCGCAATGTGATCTTAGTGCTATCCTCAAGATAATAATCACTTTCGATTTCCTTGATTGAAGTGATTTCCGGTAGGATATCTACGCTGTGTCCCTCTAGTATATCCCATGATTGATCGACGAGCTTACGCACATAGTTGGCGCTCTTGCCATAGCTATGAATGTCTTCGAAACCACGATTGGTGAGTAACACGATCTGATGTCCAGAGGCAGGGTCGAAGCTTACGAAACTGTTGAAACCGGCTGTACCTCCGTCATGCTCTATTCTATCATCTCGGGTGACCTGCCAGCCATATGCATATCCCGTGTTTGTATGACTACTCAAGTAGGCCTGCTTCAAGGGCGGTGTGAGGAAGGTATCAGATTGTACTATCTCTATCCAATGTGACAGGTCATTAGCGGTAGCATAGATACCACCTCCACCAACAGACCAGCTGTAGTGATAGCGCGATGCGGGACGTGACAGATCCTCCCGATAGCCATAGTATGGAATAGCCGAGGAGCTGTCCGACGTGAAGAACGTGTTGGTGAGACCATATTGGGCAAAAATCCGCTGTTCCATGAACTGGTAGTACGGCTCGCCAGTTATCTGTTCGACGATGGCAGCTAACAGCACGTACCCGGAATTGCTATAGCTGAATTCCTCGCCGGACTTGAAGAGAAGTTTGGCCTCCTCAAACCTTGAAATGAGCTCACCGAGTTCGATAGGGGACTCTTCAGGGAAAAATAGATCCAGCCCCTGCTCAGTTTGGTAGATACTAGGAATCCCGGAAGTGTGGGTGAGGAGCTGATGGATAGTCACCTTCTTCCACCGATCCGAGATATAGGGACCTAGATGTTTATTAATCGGATCTTGCAAGTTCAGCTGACCGGCTTGTACCAACGTCAGTATAGCGGCAGCCGTAAACTGCTTGGTCACAGAGCCAACATCAAAGTGTGTATTCATAGTATCCATGTAATAACGATTGATCGTTGATAAAGATAAAAACATGGATTTAGTAAGTTTCAAAGATCAGCATTTGTATTTGGGTATTGATGTCCATAAACGACAATGGACGGTGACAGTGATGAGTGAATCTCTAAGCCTGAAGACTTTTAGTCAGCCTTCAAAGCCAGAGGCGTTGAAATCATTTTTAGATCACCAATATCCTGGGGCATT
>JAVKDO010000007.1:0-13488 GCA_040222235.1 Cyclobacteriaceae bacterium | reverse complement strand
GTTTGTCGGGTGCTACGCTGACTGCTAAAGGTGTCAATCAAATGCTGGAATACTATCTTTCTTGCTACCAGACCTATATTCAACAACAAAAGAGCGGTGCGTCAGTCGCTTCGTTATAGATCATATAAAGTCTTAATAACTACAAAATGAGTACTGAAACTTTAGAACAGAAAGCGGTAGTAAAAGAGCCATCTGAGCCTTTATTGTCCAAACGCAGGAAGAAGTTTATTACCGATCCGCTCAGTGATGACAACCCCATCACCATTCAGGTATTGGGTATCTGCTCAGCCCTGGCGGTAACTGTGAAAATGGAGCCCACTTTGGTAATGTCAATCTCAGTGGTCTTCGTAATTGTTTTCGCTAACCTTATCATTTCGTTAATTAAAGATTTGATTCCTAACCGTGTAAGGATTATCGTACAGCTGGCTATTGTAGCAACATTAGTGACTTTAGTTAGTGAGGTATTGAAGGCTTACTACTATGATATGTACAAGGTGTTGGGTGCATTTGTGGGTTTGATCATCACCAACTGCATTGTGATGGGTCGACTGGAGGCATTCGCAATGGGTAATAAGCCTTACGATTCTATTCTTGATGGCTTGGGTAGTGGTTTTGGGTATGCTTGGATCATCCTTACCGTTGCTTTCTTTAGGGAGCTGTTTGGATCAGGGTCGGTCTTCGACTTCAAAGTATTTGAGGCAATAGGTCTAAGTTTCCCAAATAATGGTCTAATGGTAGATTCTATTGGAGCATTTATGATTTTGGGAATTATCATTTGGGTACAACGTACTAAGAACGGATACGTTGAACATTCTTAATTAAGACTAGAGATGGAAGCTATAAATATTATCATCAGAGGTGCATTCATAGACAATATGATCTTTGCCTATTTCTTAGGCATGTGCTCTTTCCTTGCCGTATCAAAGAAAGTTTCGACCGCAGTTGGTCTAGGTGCTGCCGTTATCTTTGTATTGTCGATCACCGTACCGATGAACTGGTTGCTACAAGAGTACATCCTTAAGGAGGGAGCCATGACATGGATAGGTGCTGATTTCGCTACGGTTGATTTGACGTTCCTGCAATTCATTATGTTCATCGCGATTATCGCAGCGATGGTACAGTTAGTGGAGATGGTTGTGGAGAAGGTATCACCTTCATTGTACGGTGCATTGGGTATTTTCTTGCCTTTGATCGCTGTAAACTGTGCGATTCTGGGTGGTTCGCTGTTCATGGTACAGCGGGATTATACTATCGTAGAAGCGACAGCATTTGGTTTTGGCTCTGGTTTCGGATTTTTCTTGGCTATCGTAGCATTGGCAGCCATTAGGGAGAAGTTGAAGTACAGCAATGTGCCTGACGGACTCAAGGGCTTAGGTATCACGATGTTCATCACTGGTTTGATGGGTATTGCCTTTAAAGCATTCATTGGCATGACACTCTAGGTCTAAAGTGCTAACAATATTTAGGGAGGGCCTTGTCGAAAGACAAGGCCTTTTTTGTTGCTTTGTATAAAATACTGGTAATCATGAGAAAGCTTTTCAATTACTTCCTTAAAGGACTACTGTTCATTGTTCCGATTACATTGACAGTTTATTTACTGTGGGTTGCCATCGGTTGGCTAGACGGGCTGATACCGTTTGATATACCCGGCTTAGGATTGGTGATCATTTTGAGTGCCACTTCACTCATTGGTTACCTGGCTAGCTTATTCTTTATCGAGCCGTTCTTCATACTCTTTGAGCGAATGGTTCGAAAAATCCCCTTTATTAGTATAATCTACTCCTCACTGAAAGATTTGATAGCCGCTTTCGTCGGAGAGCAGAGGAGGTTTGACAAGGCTGTGCTTGTGACTGTTAACAAGGAATCTAACCTCATGAAGCCGGGCTTCATTACTAGTGGTGATCTGGCGCATATCGGCCTACCGGGAATGGTGACCGTTTACTTCCCACATTCATACAACTTTTCGGGCAATGTATACATTGTTGATAAGCTCAATATCAAGTCTATTGATACACCAAGTTCTGATGTGATGAGATTTATAGTATCAGGTGGTGTATCGGGTAGTATGCGACTGGCTAAGGACGTAAAGTGACTATGGGCCACTTTTTGAATTAATCATATGAGTGATGTGATCCAATTAACTAATACTCTTTAGGTTCTTGTTTCACAGAACGAATTCTTAGGATTCTGACTTCTGCATTGGTGAATTTGTAGGCTACTCTGAAACCGTGAGTCTCGAAAGCCCTGAACTCGCCGCTGTTATTGTTCTTAAACTTGTCTTTTGGAAAACGCTGGGGATTATCAATACACTGGTCGAGGTGGGATAATATTGATGCTTCTACCTTTTCTGCATTGATAAATGATTCCAGGCTTATGTGTTTGAGAGCAGCACTTAAGAAGGTGGTTGGACGTTTATTCCAAACTAATTTTCTCGCCATGAGCGAATCTCCGTAACAGCTTCCTCGTGTGTTGAAAACTTACCTTGACTAATCTCGCTATCAGACTGCTCAAGTTCTTCGTTGTATTGAGAGATGCTTACCCTTTGATGTGACCTCTTCCATTCGATCAACTCTCTAATCAAGCTTTGATCGTTGAGTGTGGCCATCCACTCAAGCAACTCAAGTTTTTCGGTTTGTGTCTCACTCATGTTTTGTCGATTTACCTACAAATTAACAATTAATATTCTTTTTTCATCTTGTTCATTAGTGATGAACTTTCTCACTCTAAACATACAATCGAGTAATTGAATAGATTTTAAAATTCATAAAGTTCTGCTAAACCCTTTGTCAAGAGCTTTATTCTTGTTTTATTTGGCACTGTTAATGGCACATAAGAGCTACATATCTCCAATACTTCCTTGCCCCGTTAGGATCCCGGGTAGGCGCAGGCCTACTATATAATCAATGACAGCCTACGCGGTTGTCCACCCCAGACTTCTTTCATAATTCCCTTTTTTTAATTTCTACACAATGTATGATTTCATCATTCAGGTGGCCAATGCGATGCATTTGAGCTATGCTGAAGAAATATGTAATGAGATAGCCGATAGCGCGCAAAAGCGGGGCACAGGTATTGCGCGACGATCTCCTGGCTATATCGAGAAAAAAATATTGGAGAACAAAGCAGTGATTGCGACAACCAAGCAAGGTGAGTTTGCTGGCTTTTGCTATATCGAGACTTGGAGTGACGGTGAATACCTAGCCAACTCTGGCTTGATAGTAAATCCCAAGTTCAGAGAGCATGGGTTAGCCAAAAAGATAAAAGAACGTGCATTCAAGCACTCGCGCAAGATGTATCCAAAGGCAAAGCTTTTCGGGTTGACGACCAGCCTTGCTGTAATGAAAATCAACTCGGACATAGGATACCATCCAGTCACCTTCCAGAAGCTGACCAATGACCAGGAGTTCTGGAGTGGCTGTAGTAGCTGTGTCAACTATCATATCCTGACCAGCAAAAGTCAATCTAACTGTCTTTGTACGGGGATGCTCTATGACCCTCAAGAGAAGCAGCGCAAAAAGTGGAATTTCATTACCAAGTCAAGACTCTGGGAGCGATTTATGCGAATCAAAAAATCAACCTTACTTACTAGAATCAAAGTGTTATGAAAAAGGTAGTTCTGGCATATAGTGGAGGTTTGGATACTTCCTATTGTGCAAAGCATCTCTCAGCCGACTTGGGCTATAAAGTGCACGGCGTGACAGTGAATACAGGAAGCTTCACTGAGGAAGAACTCAAGGAAATAGCTCTAAAGGCTAAGATTCTTGGAGTAAGCGACTATCAAGTCATTGATGAGACACAAGCATACTACGAGAAGGGGGTTAAATACCTACTCTTTGGGAATGTATTGAAAAATAATACGTATCCACTCTCTGTAAGTGCAGAGCGGGTTTTTCAGGCGATTGCGATAGCGAAATACGCAAAGAAAATTGATGCTGATGCAATAGCTCACGGGAGTACTGGTGCTGGTAATGATCAGATCAGATTTGATATGATCTTTCATGCCATCTGTCCTGATACCGAGATTATCACGCCCATTCGTGACAATACGCTGACTAGAGAAGAAGAGATAAGCTATCTCCAGTCACATGGCATTGAGGGAGACTGGGAGAAGGCTGCCTATTCCATTAATCAGGGACTTTGGGGTACATCGGTGGGAGGTAAGGAGACATTAACCTCTGATCAGTTTTTACCAGAGGATGCCTTTCCGTTTCCTGTGACTCAGCGGGAGCTGGTTAAGATCAAGCTGAGTTTTGAGAAAGGTGAGGCTGTGAAGCTAAATGGGAAAGTCTATGCTCCAATTGACCTGATCAATAAATTGAATACAATCGCCAATGAATACGGTATTGGTCGGGATATCCATGTAGGTGATACGATCATTGGCATCAAAGGACGCGTTGGTTTTGTGGCTGCTGCTACGCTCATCCTAATTAAATCTCACCACCTTCTGGAAAAACATGTGTTGACCAAGCAACAGCTTCAAATCAAAGATCAGCTATCCTATACCTATGGCAACCTTGTCCATGAAGGACAGTTTCTCGATCCGGCAATGCGTGATATCGAGCAGTTCCTCGAGAGCTCTCAAAAGAATGTATCAGGAGAGGTTGAAGTACTTCTGGCACCATATCGTTTTCAAGTGCTGGGTATCGAGTCGCCAAATGATCTCATGCAGACAGGCTTTGGAAGCTATGGTGAGGTCAACAAAGGCTGGACAGCACAGGACGCGCGAGGCTTTGCCAAGATCTTCGGTAACCAGACAAGAATCTACAGAAGCCTACATCATGACGAATAACTTGAAAGTTGGCATTATCGGAGGAGCTGGCTACACCGCAGGTGAGCTGACACGCATTCTATTGAATCACCCCTCCGCAGACATCACCTACAGCCAAAGTGGGAGTAATGCCGGTAATCTGATTTCCTCAGTTCATCAAGACCTCATTGGGGATACCGATATGAAGTTCTCTACAGGATTTGATCAGGAAGTGGACGTGATTTTCTTATGCAAAGGACATGGGCAGTCCCGCACTTTCTTATCAGAAAATGCCTTACCCGGCAGTCCTAAGATCATTGATCTTAGTCACGATTACCGACTTAAAAAGACTCGCGATGGTTTTGTCTACGGCCTACCGGAATTGAATCATTCTGCTATAGCCACTGCAGAGAAAGTGGCGAATCCAGGCTGTTTTGCTACTTGCATACAGCTAGGTCTGCTACCTGTTTTCGATGCTAATGTTGTAGAGGGTGACGTGAGCATATCTGGCATCACTGGCTCAACTGGTGCTGGACAAGCCTTAAGTCGCACCTCACACTTTAGTTGGAGAAACAACAATATGAGCGTCTACAAAGCGCTGAAGCACCAGCACCTGCAGGAGATTGGCGAATCTGTTATTCAGTTGCTGCCTGACTTTAGCAACCAACTACTATTTATTCCCTATCGGGGAAATTTCCCCCGGGGCATTATCACGACCAGTCATTTCAGCACTTCTATGAGCAATAAGGAAATGTTCGACTGCTACTCTGATTATTATGGTAGTGCTACTTTTACGCATGTAACAGATCAAAACCCGGACTTGAAGATGGTGGTCAATACCAACAAAGCGATTGTGTTTCCTCAAGTCATCGACAGCACAGCGGTGGTGATTACTGTAATTGACAACTTACTTAAGGGAGCCTCCGGACAGGCTGTTCAAAATATGAATATCATGTTTGGGCTCGATGAAAATCAGGGTTTAAGTCTAAAAACCATAGCATACTAGCAACTATGAAGCATTTCCTATCTGTAGAAGACGTAGCTGACCCCATGGCGCTTGCCAAGGAAGCAATGAATTTGAAGTCCCACCCTTTGGTCTATGATGACTTAGGTGTACGGAAAGTACTGGGATTAATCTTTCTTAACCCCAGTCTAAGGACTAGGATGAGTGCGACACGTGCAGCTTACAATCTGGGAATGAATGTAATGTCCTTGAATATGAGCAATGATTCATGGACACTCGAAACAGAGGATGGTGTCGTCATGGATGGCGACTCTATAGAACATGTCAAGGATGCTGCAGCGGTGATGGGACAATATTGCGAGATCATTGGTATTCGCTCTTTTCCGTCATTGAAGGACAGAGAAGAAGATTATAGTGAGCATTTGATAAAATACTTTGCAAAATATTCTGGAGTACCTGTAGTCAATCTGGAGTCAGCCACGGTTCATCCGTTGCAGTCGTTGGCGGACTTGGTCACTATCGAGGAATTGAAGAAGAAAGAGAAACCTAAGGTCGTCATGACCTGGGCTCCACACGTGAGAGCGCTACCGCAATCAGTGCCTAATTCTTTTGCAGAGTGGATGAACAAGACAGAGTATGATTTTACAATAGTGCATCCGGAAGGGTTGGAGCTAGCGCCTAAATTTGTAGGTAATGCAAAAGTGGTACATGATCAGCAGGCGGCCTTGGAGGATGCAGATTTCGTGTATGTCAAAAACTGGTCTGGTTATGAGCACTATGCAGAGCTGGTGGGTGATCGGTCATGGATGGTGAGCCTTGAAAAACTAAAGAAGACGAATAATGCCCGGCTCATGCATTGCCTTCCAGTCAGACGGAATGTAGTAATCTCGGATGACGCATTAGACAGTCAGCATTCTGTAATCCTGAAGCAGGCTGCTAATAGGGTCTGTGCCGCGCAAGCCGTGCTCAAGACGATACTGATGAATTCATGACGAAAGAAGTGCTGTATATAGTCAAGGTTGGTGGTCAGGTCGTCAACGACTCAGGCATGATGACAGACTTTCTAGCTTCATTTCAAAAGCTCGAAGGCCTGAAAATATTGGTGCATGGCGGAGGCAAGCTGGCCACCCAACTGGCGAGCGATCTTGGGGTGCCGGTGACGATGATCGATGGACGTAGAGTGACAGATCAAGAAGTGATTAGAATCGTGACGATGGCCTATGCGGGTGAGGCCAACAAACGCATAGTGGCTCAACTTCAGGCGCTAGGCTGTAATGCGCTCGGCTTGACCGGAGCAGATGGCAACCTCATTGAGTCTTCGCTACGAGCTCCCCTCAATGGGATCGATTACGGATTGATCGGAGAGCCGAATAAGGTCAATACTATACTGCTGAATAAGTTGCTTAGCTCCGATTTTGTACCCGTGATCGCGCCATTGACCCATGATAAAAAAGGCCAATTACTCAATCTCAATGCAGATACTATTGCTAGTACACTAGCCAAAGCAATGAGTACTTTGTATGATGTCTCGTTGATCTACGCATTCGAACTGACGGGTGTGCTCAAGGATATTGCCGATCCCAGTTCCATGATTAAGAGTATTAACAGAGCTGAATTTGAAGACATGAAAATGGAGAAGATCATTCACAGTGGAATGTTGCCTAAGCTCGAAAATGCATTGACGGTAGTGGAGAGTGGTGTGGGTAAGGTAGGTATTTGTAAGTATGATAAGATAGGAGAGATGGCAGTAGCCGAATTCAATGAATACACCAGAATCTATGCATAGCTCCAGTATACGAGGCAATCAGGCCATTGATCTGCTCAAGCAGCTGATTGCCACCCAGAGTTTTAGCCGGGAGGAGTCTGAAACAGCCGGATTGATCACCCATGCGCTGACTTCAGCGGGAGCGGCTATCAATCGAAAGGGTAATAATATATGGAGCCAAAATCGACACTTCGACGAGGCAAAGCCAACAATCCTACTCAATTCTCATCATGATACGGTCAAGCCCAACGCTGGCTATACCAGAGATCCTTTTGCGCCAGTGATCATTGATGGAAAGCTCTATGGCTTGGGGAGTAATGATGCCGGCGGCTGCCTTGTCAGTTTGATGCAGGTCTTTTTGCATTACAATGATCAGGAAGATTTGCCATTCAATCTGGTGTATGCTGCCACTGCCGAGGAGGAGATTTCCGGTAGGGGAGGTGTGGAGGCCATGCTATCGGAATTGCCAGAGATAGCTCTGGGTATCGTGGGAGAGCCGACCGAGATGGCCATGGCCGTATCCGAAAAGGGCTTGATGGTCCTTGACTGTATGGTGCATGGAAAGGCAGGACATGCGGCACGATCCACTGGTCTCAACGCCATCTATGAAGCCATGCAGGATATCGAGTGGGTCAGAACATTCGAATTTCCGAAAGTGTCGGAACATCTCGGTCCCATTAAGATGACTGTGACGGTAATCAATGCTGGGAGTCAACACAATGTAATTCCTGATAGGTGCTCCTATGTGATCGATGTGCGTCCAACGGATGCCTACACCAATGCTGAAACATTAGAGATCATCAAAAGTCATCTAAAGGCGGAGGTAAAAGAGCGCTCGATGCGCCTCAACCCTAGTGCCATTGCTAAGGACCATATTGCTTTGAAGGCCGCAACCGCGTTGGGAATTGAGCAGTTTGGCTCACCTACGACTTCCGATCAGGCCGTCATGCCTTTCCCTACCGTGAAAATGGGGCCAGGAAGATCCGAGCGGTCGCACACCCCTGACGAGTTTATCTTTGTAAAGGAGATTGGCGAAGGAATAGACGGTTATATCAGATTACTTGATAAGATTTTTGAATTGACTAAAGCACCAGCATTATGAAACTCTGGCAAAAGACTACCGCAATTAATGATCGCATCGAAGCATTTACGGTCGGACAGGATCGTGACCTGGATGTTTGGTTGGCACCATTTGATGTGCTTGGATCGCTGGCGCATGCCCAAATGCTGGGAAGCATAGGATTGCTGGAAACTTCCGAGTTGGAGAGCCTTCGAGCAGAGTTGATCAAACTCTATCATAAGGCAGAAAAGAGGGAACTCATCATTGAAGAGGGTATTGAAGATGTTCACTCACAGGTGGAGTTAATGCTAACCCAGCAGCTTGGTGATGTGGGTAAGAAAATCCATAGTGGACGTTCACGCAATGATCAGGTGTTGGTGGATACCAAGATGTACTTACGCTGGGAGATAGAGGAGACGCTCGTCTTGGTTTCAAAACTGTTCCATACGCTACAAGCTTTGAGTGAGCAGCACAAGGACAAGTTGATGCCAGGTTATACGCATCTACAGGTTGCTATGCCCTCATCTTTTGGGCTTTGGTTTGGTGCTTATGCCGAAAGCTTGTCAGACGATGTGAACTTCCTCAAAGCGGCTTTTGAAGTGGTCAACCAGAACCCGCTAGGCTCTGCTGCAGGTTATGGATCATCCTTTCCGCTAGATCGTCAGATGACGAGCGACCTCCTTGGCTTTAGTGCCCCCAACTACAATACCGTCTATGCTCAGATGACCCGTGGGAAGTCTGAGAAGGCGATGGCTACCGCAATGAGTTACCTAGCAGGTACTTTGGGTAAAATGTCGATGGATATCTGCCTCTATATGGGACAGAACTACGGCTTTCTCACTTTCCCAGACGAGCTGACCACTGGTTCGAGTATTATGCCTCATAAGAAGAACCCAGATGTATTTGAGCTCGTCCGTGCGCGCTGCAACGAGCTCCAAGCCCTACCCAACACATTAACCTTGACGATCAATAATCTACCCTCTGGCTATCATCGGGACCTTCAGTTGCTCAAAGAAGAGCTGGTACCGGCGATTCAGAACATGAAGTCCTGTCTTGAGATCAGTGAGTTCATGTTGCAAAATATCATCATCAAGGAGTCCATCACTGAAGCTGACACCTACGATTACCTCTTTACGGTAGAGGAGGTGAACAAGCTGGTACTCGAAGGAGCGCCCTTCAGAGACGCCTACAAGCAAGTCGGTGCTAAAGTCGAAAGTGGCGAGTATCAGGCTAATCGAGAGGTCAATCACTCACACTTAGGCAGCATCGGCAACCTTGGCAATGAGTTGATAGCGGAGAGGTTTCAGATAAGAGTGGAGGGGTTTGGGTTTGAGAAGGTCAACAAAGCGCTGATGGGCTTAATTGACAATTGATAATGGAGAATTTATACATCAACCGGTCAACACTATTCAGGGATGTACATCCATTATCAATTCTTCATTTTCAATTATCCATTTTCAACTCCAATCTCTCAACTCCCCACTTTTAAGCAACTAGTCTCCAAATCATTTTGCTACATCGCTAGTAAAACTTTTACTTCGCATGAATATGACGCGTCAGGAGTTTAAGAGAGGTATTACAACCTTCGTCAAGAACATTTCACCTGCTAAGGTGAGGGCAAGAGCTCCAGGATTAGCATCCAGTATTGAGGAGAGTACCTTTGACTTTGATAACAAGACCGCAGAATACAAAATTCGTGGAACTCATCTTTACAAGATCGATATCAAGATTCAAAGCGGCTACAAGAACTTTGTGGTGCGCTGTGAATGCCCTTATGGCTTTGGCTGTAAGCATAGTGTAGCAGCACTCCAACATTTGGGGGATTACTTTCCACTCGAAGTAGAGGAGGTCGGTAGACCACAGGAGAGTTTGGTTCCTGTCAAAAAGAGCCGATCATCAAAAGACCCTTACATCGTAGCTAACTTCAAAAAGCTGTCGTATGCACAGTTTTCAAGACATACCACGCCTTCATCTCGTAATACCTACGGTATATCTATTCGCGAGGCGGGCTATCGCAATGATGGCCTGATGGCTTTCAAAGTAGGCGAGGATGTGGGAGTATGGTATCAGAACTCGTACGAGGAGCAACTATTCACGGTACAGGTTCAAGTAAAGGATGATGATTTGAACATCACCTGCACTTGTGCGCGCAGTGTTACAAAACTGTGTCGTCATGGTTATGCCGTGCTTATGTATTGCTACGATGACTGGGGTATTTTGGAGTCACTGGACAAGGGTCAACTGGATCAACTGGGCAGTCAAATGATGCACCAATATGGGTTACCCGAGTCTGCAGATTGGCCAACCTATTTCGAGGTAGTCAGAAAAGGTGCTGGAGTTCATTTTGTGCCTAACGCCCTTCATGCAGATCTGGTAGTACCCGATAGCCTCAATGAAGAGGTGATTGATCAAGTCACCAGTTGGTCTCCACCATCCGTGCTCACAATGAATCCCGCCAAAGAGCAAGTGCCGGGCTTTATATTTTATACTGATCGATACGATCAGCTCTGTATCGGGATTATTCTTGGGAGCGCAAATAAAGACAATCGCGGAATTCAAAAAAGCCTGGATAGTTTTGAAGAATCAGACCTTGGTGTAGTGGCTACCTGGTCTGATGGTGAAAAACTGATTGCGCGACTCTCGGCTGAGTTAGATTATGCTGCGGATGAAGAGATAAGCGAGATGGCCTATTCATTACTATCTGATTCTTACAACGATCTGCTTAGTCTTCCAAATCTCTACACGACAGATCTTGGGCATATCAATCATATACGACGAAGAGATCTCCGGCCAGTACAGTTCTCTGATGTCCTACCGGAATTGTTAGTAAGGCTTTCAGAAAATGACGAATTCGTTCATACCAACAACTTTGTTTCATTCCAAGGCCTGGAAGTAGCTTTGCCCACTGAGGAAATCAGTATTCTCGGTAGGGTCCTCATGATGTACCAAGACCAGCTATACCTGATTGATCCCCAGAAAGCCGAGGCGTTTGACTTGTTTTCATCGAATAAGCCTAAGGTAACCAAACCCAATTTTCCAGCTTTTTTCGACAAGTATCTGGTTAAGCTTGGAAAAAAGTACGAGCTAGACTTTAGTAATATGTCATCTTTTATACTGGTATCCCAATCAAAAAAACTTCTACAGAAGGAGATCTACCTTTCGGAGTTAAACGACTTCATCATCATTCGGCCGATTATCAAATATGAGGGCGAGCTGTCAAGCAATCCCTTAGTAAATACCAACCAATATCTGAGGGAGGAGGAGACATATGTCAAGGCTCAGTTAGACGATGAGGCAGAGAAATCTTTTGTGGAGCAGTTAAAATCTCTGCACGAATCTTTCCAAACACAAAACAGTAAGGACTATCTCTACCTGACCTTTGATGCCTTTATCAAGGATAACTGGTTTTTTGAGGCATTTAGATTTTTCAAAGAAATCGACTGTCAGGTTTATGGATGGACTGACCTTAAAAAATTCAAGTACAATCCCAATCCACCGCAGGTGAATTTGTCTATTGCTTCAGGAGAAGACTGGTTTGAAGCACAAGGTAATGTGGCGTACGGAGATACGATCATTGGCCTGGAGGAGTTGCAAAAGGCAATGATCAACAAGTCCGAGTTTATCCAATTGGGTGATGGTACTTTGGGTTTGCTGCCGCAAGAGTGGATTGATCGGATGGAAAAGCTCTTTCGTCATGGGGAAATGAACGATGGAGCACTCCGTGTCTCTGACAAGCTTTTTTCTCTGGTCGACGAGTTTTTCGACCTGATCGATGATGAGGCAACACTTCAAAAGCTGAATGAAAAAAAGGAAAAGCTCCTGGCCTTCGAAAAGATAGAATCGCGCGTAGTTCCATCGGATGTAAATGCAACCCTTCGACCTTATCAGGTAGATGGATTCAACTGGTTGTGCTTTTTGGACGAGTTTCAATGGGGAGGTATACTCGCTGACGATATGGGGCTGGGCAAGACGCTCCAGGTCTTGACTTTTCTTACGCATGTGACCAAGGAAAATGAGCAGACTAATTTATTGGTGGTGCCTACTTCATTGCTCTTCAACTGGCAGAATGAGATTGAAAAGTTCAACCCTAAGCTTAGCTATATCATCCACCACGGTACGGGACGAGATCGATCTTTAGCCGAATTCGAAGATGCACAGTTGGTATTTACTACCTATGGCACCCTGGTCAGTGACATTGAGGTATTGAAAAAACAGACTTTCAACTATGTGATCCTGGATGAATCACAGGCCATCAAAAACCCAACTTCCAAGCGCTACAAGGCAGCTTGTGTCGTCCCTGCGCGAAATAGGTTGGCGATGACGGGCACCCCTATCGAGAACAATACTTTTGATCTCTTTGCCCAGATGAATTTTTTAAACCGCGGGTTGCTGGGTAATATGACCAATTTCAAGAAGCTGTATGCTACCGCAATAGATAAACATAAGGATCAAGATCGGGCCGCTGATTTGCAGAAGATCATCAATCCTTTCGTCCTTCGACGAACAAAGGAGCAGGTAGCGACCGAGCTACCCGATAAGGTCGAAGATGTGATCTACTGCGAGATGGAAAGCGCTCAGCGTAAGGTCTATGATGCTTATCGCAATTATTATAGAGACAAGATTATTGGTAAGATCGCCAAGGACGGCCTTAATCAATCGCGGTTTTCAGTGCTCGAGGGACTCACAAAGCTGCGCCAAGTCTGTGACACTCCGCAACTCATCAAAGATGAGAATTACAAAGCCACCTCCGCTAAAATGAAGGAGCTGCTACAGCATATCAAAGAGAAGACTAATAACCATAAACTGCTTGTATTTTCACAGTTTGTACAGATGCTCAAGCTGATCGAGCATGAGCTTGTCGAACAAGGTATCAAATACGAATACCTGGATGGGCAGAGCAAACCGGAGGAACGTCAGAAAAGTGTCGAGCATTTTCAGACTGAAGAAGAGTG
>JAVKDO010000006.1:0-69340 GCA_040222235.1 Cyclobacteriaceae bacterium | reverse complement strand
TTCTGAAGGAAATGGGACAATATCCATTATTTAACAAAATAGTGCTTTTGGCGGCCTTAATTGAAGAAAAGGGATCTATCTCTAAATTATACCTTATATAATAGCATGACTCGTCATTACTTCGCCTCCATCTCATTATTGCTCACATTACTGACCCTCGGCTGCAAAACCTCCGCCCCATCTTCCAGCAGCTTACAACTCATCGAAACAGGTGTTGCTAGCTGGTACGGCCCTAACTTCAATGGCAAGCCTACCGCTACAGGCGAGGTTTATAACATGAATGGGTTAACTGCCGCCCATCGTACCCTTCCCTTTGATACCAAAGTGAAAGTAATAAATAAGGATAACGGCAGGTCGGTGACCGTGCGGGTCAACGACAGAGGCCCATATGCTAAGAACAGGATCATCGACCTGTCCAAAGCAGCAGCTCAAAAACTGGATATGATCGGTCCGGGTACCGCCAACGTCAGACTCTACGCTTCAGAAGATGCCCTGCGGGGTTCCAATATTACAGACCTCAAAGTGCCACACTACACGATCCAGTTGGGCAGCTTTGAGGACAAAGCCTCGGCCATTCGGAAAGCTGCCACATTAAAGGGTGCCAGAGTCGAAGAGGTCCAGATCAAGAGTAATACCCTTTATCGTCTGTACTATGGACTGTTTACTGATCCGGCTAAGGCCAAGCGAGAACAAGCCCGACTAAAAAACCAGGGTTGGGATGGCTTTGTCAAACAGGTCGAGAATTAGTTCTTTGACTAAGGCCACTACAAAAAAAATCACCCCCTACATAAACCTTTTTTCAAGTCTGTCGTTATTTGATAGTAATGCTATCATTAATAATTATATTACTATCAATAGTTAACGAAGACGAGGCTGGTTATCAACCTTTGTCAAAGGATGATAGTCAACAATGAAATACAAAATTCTTCATACTTCATATTAGTTTACGCAAAAGCCGTCTCAGAGAAGATGGCTTTTATTTTGCCCTTTCCATCACACTTGCTATGACGTCTAGCGCTTGACGCAGCTCTTCTTTTGAGATGTTGAGAGGCGGCACCAATCTGATCGTATTACCGGCCGTAGCATTCGCAATTACTCCTTGTTCAAGCATCTGCAAAACCAATGGCTTAGCCTCAATGGTTAGTTCGATTCCAATCATCAAACCCATGCCTCTGATTTCCTTGATTAATGGATGGCCTTTGAATCTAGCTGTTAATTCAGACTTGAGCCAGGCTCCCGTATCCGCTGCGCTTTGCGATAGTTCCTCATCTTCGATGACACCTATGGTCGCTAGTGCTGCAGCGGCAGCCATGGAGTTACCACCAAATGTGGTACCATGATCCCCAGGATCAATAGCTCCACCCACCCTATCGCTGGCGAGAACAGCGCCGATAGGCATTCCACCTCCCAGACCTTTGGCTAGTGGCATCACATCGGGCATCACGCCAAAATGCTGGTGTGCAAACATCTTACCCGTTCGTCCCATTCCGCATTGTATCTCATCAAGTATCAGCACAATATTCTCTCGATCACAGAGCGCTCTAACCTGTTTAAGGTAAGTTTCTGATGCAACATTAATTCCACCCTCACCCTGTACTGTTTCGAGCATGATTGCCGCTACATCATTTGAGATCATCGCTTCCAAAGCCTCAATATCATTGAAAGGTACATGCAAATAGCCTGTAGGTATAGGATCAAATCCGATCATCATCGCCGGCTTTCCAGTCGCCGCTACAGTAGACATTGTCCTACCGTGAAAGGCATTCTTCATAGTAATGATGGTACCTCCACGCCCATTTTTACTGGCATACTTCCGAGCAATCTTCATAGCACCTTCCACAGCTTCAGCTCCGCTATTGCTCAGGAATACATATTGAAGGCCAGAGAGCTCGGTCAGTTTTTGGGTAAGTTCTACCTGCGGCCGAGTCACAAAGAAGTTTGAAATATGCATGAGCTGCTGTGCCTGCTCGGCAATGGCTGCCGTCACTTTTGGATGACAATGCCCTACATTGAGCACAGCTATTCCCGCTAGTAGGTCGATGTATTCCTTGCCGTTGACATCCCACACTTTCGATCCACTGGCTCGCTCAAATGCTACCGGAAACCTGCGGAAAGTCGGTAGTGAGTGAAGCTTGTCTATGGCTAATAATTCCTGCGTATCCATGATCCATGAGTTAGAGTGAATAAAGATTGTCAGGATATTCCGCTTGATCAACGATCAACTAAAATTTTCCCATATTCTCAATGACACCCTATTTCAATTAGCATATTCTCAACAGTTCAGCATGATTTTTTTCTTACCTTAATGCACCCAATCACAACCACCATGAACAAATTCTACCTCATATTTCTATGCGCCGTATTCTTTGCTTGTGCTGAGCAACAATCCTTTGATGTCATCATCGCTAATGGCACGGTCTACGATGGTACGGGACAGCCTGGTGTATCCGCCGATATCGGTATCAATGCCGATACCATAGCCTACATCGGAGACTTATCCTCAGCTACCGCAATCAAGACGGTAGATGCGAGCGGAATGGCAGTCGCTCCAGGCTTTATCAATATGCTGAGTTGGGCAGTAGAAAGCCTAATCGAAGATGGCCGATCTATGGGGGACATCAAGCAGGGCGTTACACTAGAGGTATTCGGTGAGGGCTGGTCGATGGGCCCCCTATCGGAAGAAATGCGGCTGGATGAAACCAAGAACCAAGGGGAAATCAAGTTTGACCTGACTTGGACGACATTAGGGGAATACTTGGAATACCTTGAGGAAAAAGGAATCAGTCCTAATGTTGCTTCCTTCGTTGGGGCTACTACGCTTAGGATACATCAAGTCGGCAAAGATGATCGACCACCGACTGATTCAGAACTCGATAGTATGCGCATTCTGGTAAGACAGGCGATGGAGGAAGGTGCCTTGGGTATCGGAAGTTCATTGATCTATGCGCCAGCCTTTTACGCAAGTACCGAAGAGCTCATCGCACTGTGTGAAGTGGCCGCCGAATACAACGGCACTTACATCTCACATATGCGGAGTGAGGGTAATCGATTGCTTGAAAGCGTCGATGAATTATTGCGTATCTCCAGTGAGTCTGGCATAGACGCTGAGATCTATCACCTCAAAGCTGCGGGTAGTGATAACTGGGACAAAATGGATCAGGTAATCGCTAAAGTGGACTCTGCGCGAAATGCCGGACTGAACATCACAGCTGACATGTATACCTATACTGCGGGTGCTACGGGATTGAATGCATCTATGCCACCATGGGTGCAAGCTGGAGGATATGAAGCTTGGGCCGAACGGCTGAAAGACCCGGCTACTCGCGCTAGACTCAAAGAAGAAATCGCAACTCCCAGCGATGAATGGGAAAACCTATACCTGGGCGCAGGATCGACCGACAATGTAGTACTGGTAGGCTTCAAGAATGATTCGCTGCGCTTCTTAACAGGTAAGACCCTCACCGAAGCAGCAGAGATTCTCGGTAAAGATCCAATAGAGACCATGATGGATTTGGTAATCGCAGATGGCAGTCGTGTTGGTACTGTTTACTTTATGATGACTGAAGAAAATATCAAAAAGAAAATCCAGATTCCGTGGATGCGATTCGGGTCAGATGCAGGATCGCTGGCG
The DNA here is from genome assembly GCA_040222235.1 of Cyclobacteriaceae bacterium. GTDB lineage: Bacteria > Bacteroidota > Bacteroidia > Cytophagales > Cyclobacteriaceae > UBA6059. The sequence goes on along the minus strand of JAVKDO010000006.1, from coordinate 65,709 downwards.
ACCGAAGGTACGTTTATCAAGACCAGCACGCATCCCAGGGCGTATGGCAACTTTGCTCGACTGCTGGGCAAATATGTGAGAGAGGAAAAGGTGATCCCCATGGAAGAGGCGATTCATAAGCTGACACTTGCTCCTGCCACTACACTCAAAATCAAGAAAAGAGGAAAGATAACTCCAGGCTATTTTGCCGATTTGGCAATTTTCGATCCAAACAAGATCCAAGACAATGCTACTTTCGAAGAGCCTCATCAGTATAGTGAAGGCATGGTGCATGTCTTTGTCAATGGGGAGCAAGTGCTTGCCAATGGTGAACACACTAATAAATTTCCTGGTAGGGCGGTACGAGGACCAGGCTGGAAACAATAAATAATTGATATGAAATCAATAAAGAAAATTGGCGCGCTACTGCTCGTCAGCGTAATGTGGTCTTGTGCTGAAAAGAAGGAGTTCATCGTAGCGGATCTAGCGATTAGGAATATTACGATAGTGGATGCAGAGAATGAGCCAAAAGCTGGCATGACTGTGCTGCTCAAGAGTGAACGAATCGTGGCTATCGGCACAGAATTGTCCTTAGATGAGAACGTCAAGGTCATTGATGGAACAGGCAAGTTTCTGATACCTGGACTTTGGGATTTTCACGTGCATCTGACCTTTGATTCAATGATCACTCCATCGATGTATGATCTGTTCTTAGCCAATGGGATCACAAGCATTCGGGATACGGGAGGGCTTTTGGAAAAGATGCTACCAATGAAGTCCCAGGCTGAAAGCGATCCTCAGAGATACCCTCGGTTGATGTGGGCCGGACCATTGCTAGACGGTAAGACGGTAGTCTATGATGGTAGCACACTCAACAATCCCGAGATCGGTGTGGGTATAGAAAATGAGGAAGACGCTCGCGTGATGATCGAGCAGCTTGATAAAGCGGGTGTCGATCTGCTCAAGGCATATGAGATGCTACGGCCAGAGGTTTACCAATCCATTTTGGCGATAGCCAAGGAAAAGAATCTGCCGGTAACAGGGCATGTGCCACTGAGCATGGATGTCATCACCGCCTCTAACGCTGGTCTGAGCAGTATGGAGCATTTTCGGAATATAGAAATGTCAGCAGCAGCCAATGCACCAGACCTGTTAGAAGATCGACTTAAACTGCTGGCTGAAGGTCGGAACACACCGGGCAGTGCGTTGAGGAGTAGCATCCACAGCGCACAGCGGATTGAAGCAGTGCGTAATATTGACTCTACCAGACTAGAAGCCATTGCTGCGGCGCTCACTGCTAATAATACAGTCCAGATACCCACACTCGGAATTGCCGGGGGACGCATGCATGCGCTGTGGGAGCAGGAAGAATGGATAGCTACTTTTGATGGCCTATCGGAAAATGCGAGAGCAGCTTGGCTTCAAAATGCCGCTGCTCTAAGTGCTTCGGAAGCATCACCAGAAAATATCGAGTATGCCAAGTTCTGCTACTCGCTCGTAAGATACCTGGCCGACCGAGGGGTGAAAATTCTTGCGGGTACGGATACTCCAATATTCTTTCTTACGCCAGGCTTCAGCTTGCACAAGGAGTTGGAGTTTCTGGTTAATGCAGGACTGAGCGAGCGCGAGGCACTTGCAGCGGCCACTACACTTCCTGCTCAGTATTTTGGTTTGGAGGCAGAACTAGGCTTGGTGAAAAAAGACTACTTCGCGGATCTAGTCATCCTTGAATCGAATCCACTTGAGGAAATCAGCAATACTCAGAAAATATCAGGTGTCTTCAGAAACGGAAAATACTATGATCGACAAGCCTTGGACGGATTATTGGAGCGATAAGTTAGGTCTGGATTGTTGGTTTGGTCAGTGGGAGCGTAAACCAAACGGAAGTTCCTTTGCCTTCTACACTTTCTATACCCATTTCGCCATTGTGCATATCTACAAACTCCTTGCAGAGCATCAACCCAAGGCCAGATCCCAATTCTCCGCCATTGGTTTTGAGACTTTGGACGGCTCCTTTGAGCAATTGCCTTTGGCGTTCAGGACTAATGCCTATTCCCTTATCCGCAATGGTAAACTTCAAGTAGTCGCCTTGGCGCACTGCGCTAATTTCAATATCTGTCGCATCATAACTAAACTTTATGGCGTTGGTCAGTAGGTTTCGCACGATCAAATTCGCCAATGACGGATCTGCATATACTTCACTATCAGCCGCAATTGTATTGATCATCCTGAGCTTCTTTTGATCTACCTCCGATTGAAAGACTGATGTGGTATCATCAACTAATTTCTTTGGGTAAATCTTTTCCGGAGCAGATGAAAATCCATAAATCTGACTCTTGGCCCACATCAATATATTCAATAGAAAGCCACTGACCTCTCGCAATCGACTATGAAGATCATGGACTAATTCCTTAAACTCCTTTTCCGATAAGTCCGCGCTTTTCACAAGGTGAATGAGGGATTCCATATTGGATAGCGGCCCCTTTACATCATGCGAGATCACGGCCAACATCTTATTCTTGAAGGCATTGAGCTCTACTAATTCTCGGGTCTGCGTTGCAAGTCGTTCGTTTTTATTTTGAATATCCGTGTTCGCTACCATGAGCTGCAAAGTGCGCTTATTCACGGCCCTCCTCAGCATCACACTGTAGATGATTAGGATAACAATGACCACCATGATCACCGAGACCACAATTTTAATTACTTGAAGCAACTCCTCGGTCGCAGCACTTTCTCGACCCCTAATTTCAGAGTACAGGAAGTTGTCCCAGTCCGTCTCACCTTCGATTACACCAAACTGCCGAGATACCTCCTCCATATTTACCCATTTGGCTTTGGTACTGTAGCCTATCGGAAAAAGGTTGGGCAGGATAAGCGAGTTGATGACCACATCGGCTTCTCTTTCGAGTTCCGCTAGGGTCTTATCTCTATTGTATTTGGTTCTGATAAGATCAATTAACTCTTCAGGATGAGAGACTGCATATTGCCATCCCTTGATTGTCGCCCTGTACATTTTTTCAAGGCGCTCGGGGTTATTCTCTAATTCACGCTGATGGGTGACCAGACACTCACCATAAAAATCCACACCGTACTCCAGCGGTTTGAAGGTGATGTATTTCTCAGGATCAAGTGGTGGATCAAGGAGATACCGTGATACTGCCTGCAATTCACCGGTTTCTAATAAGTACTTCTGTGAGGTAGGGCCAGAGTTATTGATACTATCAATGTTGACACCAGCACTCACGAGCATCGCCATGTTTTCCGCTCCAGTGCCAATACTTCGTCCTTCTAGATCAATTAAGTAGTTAATACCCAGATCTCTTCTTGCTACCAGTGATAATGGGGAGTGTTGAAATATGGAAGCCACAAGCAATAGCTCGTTGCGCCTGTTCAGGCCGAGGAGCTGGCTGCCAGTACCTATGAAGTACTCATGATCTTTGACTGTGTCAATATCTATGAACGGAGTTCCTTGTCCAGTGTAAAACTCCACCTCAAGCCCCTGTTCGCGATAGAAGCCTTTCTCATGAGCCGCGATATATCCAGCAAACTGAAACTGAAACCGATACCCCAGATGAAGGGAAACACTATCCAATCGTTGAGCACTAATATTGGCACACGTCGAAAAATAGATAAAAAGAGTAAGACAGAGAGAAGCTAGCTTCATTCAGATTGACCCATAGCTGTTTTATAAAGCTACGATTTTTACTAAGAATGAACCAACTAGCGATCGAGATGGCCTGCCATTGACGCAAAAAAACTCCCGATCAAATAGAATCGGGAGTCCACAATGAGGATTACCAACCAATCTCCTCGTCTAGCATTGTTATTTTGTGCTATTAAACCGTTGTTTGGAAAGTATTCAGATCTTCTTTCAAAACCGGTATTTTTCTTACTCTAACACCAGTAGCATCGTACAGCGCATTGAGTACTGCAGGTGCTAAAGGAGGCGTCCCGGGTTCCCCAAGACCATTGGGCGGCTCATCACTTGGGATAAAGTGCACATCAAACTCAGGTACTTCATCAATTCTCACCAGTCGATTGTCGTGGAAGTTACTACGCGTCACTCTACCCCCATCGATTTCCACTCCACCATACTGCAATGCTGATAGCGCCAAGATGATACTCCCTTCTATCTGACCAAGACCTAAGTGCGGATTAACCACCGTACCACAGTGTACTACACTACGTATTCGATCCACCTTAAAACCATTGTAAGTGCTGGCATCAATGGTCACTTCAGCGATGTGCGCGCACACTGTGCGACCAAAGTTCTCAATGGCCATCCCTACTCCTTTACCTGGAGTACTACTTCTTGTGTACCATCCTTTTGACTTGATTGTTTCTAATACTTCCTTATAGCGGCCATTTAATAGCGTCTCGTAGTTGTATACCGTATCGGCAAAGCTATCAGTGCCAATACGTGTAATCTCATGATCGAGCAAGGACATCCTAAATTCGAGAGGGTCACGCTCCAGCTTGATAGCCAACTCATCCATAAACGACTCACGCCCCAGGGAGGAGCTATGCTCTGCTACACTTCGCCATGCACCAGTATGTACGATAGAGGGTTCAAACTCAAAAAAGGTTCTAACATTGGGGAAGTAATATGGAATCTCCCATTGTTGTGAACCTGAATGGTAATTCTCTGTTCTCGTGATGCTTGAATGCCAGCCGACCACCTTCTTCTCCGGAGTAATCACAGCTTCAAAAATCGATTTCTGATACGGGTGGAAATAATCATGCGAGATCTCGTCCTCTCTAGTCCAGGTAACCTTCACAGGAAGATTAAGCTCCTTGCTGAGAAATACCGCCTCCATGGTAGAATCAGCATAGAATCTGCGACCAAAGGAACCACCAGAGTTACAAACATTGATTGTGATTTTTTCAATAGACAATTCCGTAAGCTTAATGATCTCGCGGCTGACGCGTTCACCGGATTGTGTGCCTACCCACACCTCGCAGCTGTCTCCTTTGTAGTGTGCTGTTGCATTGATTGGCTCCATCAGGGCATGCGCCTGGTATGGGTTGTCATAGGCTGCTGTAAACACCTCATTTTCATCTGCCGATTTTAGCGCTTCATAGTCTCCTCTCTCAAAAATGGCCTCCTCCGTTTCCTCAGCTTTTTGTGTCAATCTGGTTTCCAGCTCCGGTAGAGATACTCCCTTGGTTTCATAGTCCCAGTTGATCCTGAGTTTCTTTCTAGCCTTGATCGCACTCCAGGTACTTTTTGCGATGACCGCTACTCCAGTCTGCACAAAATGTCCTTCCACAGCTCCCATCATTTGTGGAACGGGAATAATATCAAGCACCCCGCTTACCTTCCTCGCTTCTGTGTCATCAAAATCAACCAACGTGCCTTTATAGACTGGGCATTTTTCGATAGAGGCGTACACCATTCCTTCCACCTCGACATTGATGCCGTAGTTAGCCTTTCCGGTTATAACGTCTTTTGTGATCAGATTTTTGACTGATTGGCCGATGTAGACAAACTCTTCCGACTTCTTCAATGGTGGGTTTTCGGGTACGGTCAACGAAGCAGCGTCCGCCGCTAGTGCTCCAAATGACAGTCGTTCATCGCTCTCAGGATTGATAACTTCGCTATTGGCAACCTGCAATGTGCCCACATCTACTTGCCATCTGCTAGCCGCTGCTTGCTTGAGCATCTCTCGGGCAGTGGCTCCAGCAGTCCGTAGGACATCCCACATCTTGTCAATGGTAGAACTACCCCCTGTGGTACCCATTTCTCGAGAGGTGAACTTGGGGTCATATGCCGACCTTACCAGGGAAATCTTACTCCAGTCCGCTCCAAGCTCATCAGCCAATATCATTGGCAATCCGGTTCCAGAACCTTGTCCCATCTCGTGCTTGGTGAGCTTAAACACAATATTCCCAGCCGTATCAATTGTTAGGAAATTATTCAGCTCTGCCTGACCATTGTTCAGCATTCTGCTAAGGGCTGCAGACCCAGGCATGGCGATGGCCATCATGAATCCTCCTCCGGCTAGTGCTGATACTTTGATGAAGTTTCGTCTATTGGTTTTCATGACATCCTGGTTTTAGCTGCTTCGTTGATCGCTTTCTTAATTCTGGGATAGGTGCCACAGCGACAGAGATTGCCTTTCATGGCTCGACTGATATCTTCATCTGAAGGACTTGGATTGCGATCGAGTAGTGCCGCAGCGGTCATAATCTGACCGGTCTGACAATAGCCGCATTGTGGCACGTCTATCTCTTGCCAAGCGAGCTGGACTGGATGATCACCTACCTCAGATAGTCCTTCAATTGTGGTGACGTTCTTCCCGGCCAATTTCCCGATAGGGAAGCAGCACGCGCGAATGGGCAAGCCATCGATATGTACCGTGCAAGCTCCGCACTGGGCTATACCACAGCCGTACTTGGTGCCGTGCAGTTTGAGTTCATCGCGAAGTACCCAGAGCAATGGAGTGTCAGCATCTACATCCACCGAATGTTGCTGACCGTTGACCAGAAGTTGAAATGATGCCATAATTATAGTTTTTGAGCGCTTTTGAGATTAGACTGTGATAGCAATGGAGCTTCATTGCTCCAGTTGTTCTGAATGTAATTGACCACCTGGACAAGTTCCTCGTCACTCAGGCTGACCGCTTTCATACCGTCGGCAGCTGCAGACCCATGCCTGATGATATTCAGTGCATTATCAGTGATCGTCTCCGTAAACTGGGGTTTGAGCAGCGAAGGATAGGCACCATTGAGACCATCACCACTAGGGCCATGACAGCTAATGCAGTGTGTGATATATACTTCCTCCCCTTTCGAAAGCTCGGCCTTCTCTTCAGGTGTGAACCGCTCACACGAAATCAGGAAGATGAAGAGCAGAGAAAACAGTGAGATGATTGGCTTGCGCATGGATATATTGAAGGTTTTATGTCCATACTGCTATACACTATTACCTTGGTGGCAGTTAGCCAAGGCACGCCTATGACCCATCCGTCACGATGAACGGCACGAATAAGTCAACCAACTACAGTGTCGATTTAGTACGTCTTGGAGCGAAAAGGATATCGGGTAAAGCTGGATACCCCACTGGCATTTCTGTCGAATTTACCGATACAGCTTCGTCGATATTGCGCATCAAAGCTCGGTGAGCTGGGGTTGAGTGTTTGCGGCGTTTCACTACCGTGAATGAAGAAAAAGACGGTGGTCGTGCCGTACTTCGTGTAGGGCATCATTTGGCCGTATTGTTGCATTTCCTGCCAAAGGGTATCATTAAGACTGACAGCATACTTGCGCAAGATGGGGCCAGTATTATTTTCATTTCGGTAGAAGGCGATCTCCTTAAAACCTCCCGATAAATCATCTACCGTGTCCTGGGAAAAACTTGTCCAGAGGATGATACTAATGATTACTGTGATGGAGATTAGAAATATGCGCTGCATGAAGGTAAAGGTACTTGATGGTTGATAAACCGCCACGCTTTACAAAAGCGCGGCAGCTGGTTGCATATAGCGACATTTACCCTCAAGCAGCATCACAACAACGAATTATGTAGATTTAATCATGCCATCTACTACACTACAAAACTCAATCCTTGTGTTTGTTCTTGTCCTTTTGCTTGGTCTAAGCGCTTGTCAGCAAGAAAAACCTGAAGCACCAGCACCGCAAGTCTTCGTGAATGATGTCACTTCCGGCCCTACACCGTGGAGTTCCGATGACTTCAATGATGCGGAAGATAAGTTCACCTTTGCCATCATCTCCGACCTCTATGGTGGAGAAAGGGCAGGCGTCTTCGAGGTGGCGGTCGAGCAGCTCAACCTGCTGCAGCCCGAATTTATCTTGAGTGTGGGTGATCTCATCGATGGAGGAACAGAAGATCGTGAGCAGCTTATTAAAGAATGGGAGCATTTTGATCAACGCGTGAATAAAGCTGAAGCGCCCTTCTTTCACTTAGGTGGGAATCATGACTTGACCAATGTGGTGATGCGAGAGGTCTGGCAAGAGCGCTATGGGCCAAGGTATTATCATTTTGCATACAAGGATGTGCTCTTCCTCATGATGGACTCGGAGGACTATGATGAAGACCGGATGCATCAGATCTATCTGGCACGTGCCAGAGCCATCGAGCTATTGGATGGGCCTACGCCAGAGCTGGCCGATACTTCGCTCTACTACAGAATGGAAGAGAGGAGAACCGGAGAGATCAACAATGCTCAGATCGACTATTTCAAACAAGTACTGGAGCAGTATAAAGATGTAAGGTGGACTTTCCTGCTAATGCACAAGCCCGTATGGATGCGAGAGGATACACACGGACTTCAGCAAATAGAATCTGCCATGGCCGACAGAGATTACACCGTCATCAATGGCCATTTCCATAGCTTCTCACATCGTACGTTGAACGATCGAGATTACATGATTCTCGGCACGACAAGCGGCTCCCAAAACCCTAAAGACGAAACCTCATTTGATCATGTGACGCTGGTCACTATGAAAGAAGAACCCAAAATCGCCCATCTCCGATTAGATGGCATCCTTGACAAAACGGGTGAAATACCTTTGAATGGAGATACGCTCTGCTTTCAAGCTTCTCTATGTCAATAAGCCAATGGTGGTGATTTCCTAAGCGATTGTTCTTTTTTTACTATTCTTGACCCAAAACGACCAATCCATTTAGTCGTCATTTTAATATCTTAGTCGCCAACGAATCAAGCAACATGAACCAACGAATAATCTGTTTTGTACTACTACTTCTGACAGGCTTAACAAGTCTGGCCCAAGATCCCACCCGCTATCAGGCAGAGATAGATGCCATTAACAAACTCGATATTCCAAAAGACGGAATCATCTTCACTGGTAGCTCTAGCATTCGACTTTGGCCCAATCTCAATGATTGGTTTCCCCAAGTGGAGGTGTACAATCTGGGGTTTGGCGGTAGCGAAACAAGCGAACTCCTTTATCATGCCAATGACCTGATCATCAAACATCAGCCACGAAAGGTCTTCATCTACGAAGGTGACAATGACGTCAATTCTGGTAAGTCGGCGACCCGCATCATCACGGACATGGAGTTGCTGGTAAGGAAAATAGAAGAAGAAAGCCCAACAACTGAAATAATACTGATCTCGGCGAAACCAAGCGAAGAGCGATGGCATCTAAAGGCCAAGTATGAAGAGTATAATGAAAAGCTGGAAGCCTTCTGCACACAGAATGATCTCGCCTTCATCGATGTTTGGTCGCCTATGATGGATGAGAATGAAGAGATCAAGCCCAACCTATTCAAAGAAGACCCGCTGCATATGAATGAGAATGGGTACAAAATCTGGCAGGCACTGATCAGCCCCTATGTCAACTGATGTGTAAGGCATTAATGCGCAAGACCTTGCTGCTCATATTGGCATTTGTGCTGATGGCAGGTGCAGTTTCCGCGCAGGTGGTCTCCCTATCGGGAAAAATAGTCAACGCGGAGACCCAAGAACCCGTTCCGTTTGCCCACTTACAAATCAAAGGCAGTGCTGTCGGCACCTCCTCTAATCTGGAGGGGGATTTTGATCTGAAACTTAGAGCGCGCTACCTCAATGATCAACAGGGGCTGTTAATCTCTTGCATAGGCTATGTGTCATCCGAGATTCGTCTTTCGTCAGGAATCAATCCATCCTTGACGGTCAGCCTTACCCCCAGCCTGAAGTCGCTCGATGAAGTAGTGATCAATGGTACCATAGAAAAGAAGCAATACGATGACCGGGCCAGGAGAATTGCTCAAAAAGCCATTCGGCGCATTCCTCAAAACTACATCAAGAGTGAGTCGATGGGTCGGGCATTCTACCGCCACTATTGCGCCGAAAACGATACCTATGTCAGACTAATTGAAGCGGCACTGGACGTCTATCGATCAGGAAAGGAGCCTTACCGCAGCGTGATCCCCGAGGACAATCTAGGCTTTCGGGTCAACCAACTTCGGCGAAGTTTCGATTTCACTGCCAGCTCCAAGTTGAAGCACCCGCCCTTCTCGCTCAATTTTCTGCTAAGCAATGACATGACGGCTTACGAGTATCAAAACCCATTGCTCACCCACTTCAATGCGGTGGATTTCTGGATACAGGACACGACATCCTACGAATCTGAAGAGGTATTGGTCATCGGCTACTTCACGGATCAGGGTGGCACGCTGCGCAACAGATCCTACACGGGGCAGCTGTTTATCAATATGAGGAATTTTGCCATACTGCAGCATGAGGCCACCGAGTCCTATGAGAGCAACTATCCGACGGAGGGCACGCGCTACCGCCTCGACAAAAAGGTGCAATACCTCTCCTATCGGGGGAAGCATTATCTCAATCGTGTGACGAGTGACCTCACCGCTGAATACTTCCAATACGATAGCCTTGGCACGACCATCGACTCACTCGTGCATACTTCTCACATCGAGCTGATCAATACCGAGCTGGTTTTTGATGACTTGGAGCCCGCACTGGGCGGGGAGCCTCAGCAGCAACAGCTGATCAACATCGACTATGACTCAACCTTCTGGCGTGACTACACAGTGCTACAAGCCACCAGCCTGGAGGAGAAGATTATCAATGACCTATCGGAAAAATTGGCGATCGAGCAGCAGTTCGCCCTGTACAATCAGCTGCTCGAAGGAGGTGGCTCGATCATCGATTCAGACGCCTTTCAAAACATGGCATCAAAGTACAAAGGCCAGCCTACCTACTTCATCCTTTGGTCAGCCAACCGCTATCCCTCACTCCTAGATCTCATCCCCAAGGGTTACTTCAAGCGGCAGATCAAGAAAGGTAAAGCCAAGCTCGTGCTGGTCGGTCTCGGGATGGATGAGCTCCGCTGGCTCAACCGCCGGGACGCCCACCTCCTCAACCAGAAACACATCACCCACGAACGGCTCAACTACCAGCTTGACAAAGACATCTACGAAGAGCTCTACAACGATGTGCTCCCCTATTCGCTACTCACCGACCCTGCCGGGAAAATAGTGACTAACTCTCCAGCAGTGCCTAGCGATAAGTTGATGAAGGAAGTGTTGAAGGAGATGAGGAAGTAAGAGCCATTTGACGCTGCTGCTGGATAATTGATTAGGAAGGGTATATTTGAAATATGGATAGCGCACACACAGTGCGTTACATTGTTACTGCAGCCAATGCAAAAATGACTGACACAAAATGAGACCATTAGAATTAGCTCAAAAATATATGGACATTGTTTTTTCAACTGGTGAATTTGACAAATTGAGACACATACTCGCTAATAATTTAAAGTTCAAAGGGCCATTATACAGTTTTGATACAGCTAAAGACTACATAAACTCGATGAAGGCTGATCCTCCAAAAAAATTCAAATACCGGATACTCAAGTCGTATGAAGATAGTTCGTCAGCTTGCTTAGTTTACAACTTTTCAAAGCCCGGAGTGTCGACCATTATGACACAAACATTTGACATGGAGGATAACAAAATAAACTATATCCATCTCATTTTTGACACTGGGGTCTTCAAGAGCATATGACAACAGAAAATAAATGAATACCGACTTCAACACCGTATATAGCAAATAGGGCATCAGCAGTTTAGGAAAGTTCAATGCTAGCTACCAACAATTCCCAATCGTTGATTTGGCTTTTAAGCAAGAATAAATTAGAAAAAATAATACGGCGTTTTAGCTCAGTCCAAACCTGAAAGTTTATCGCTTTCTACTGCCATATTTGTGCTCAATACCTGTGACTTCAAAAAACTTTAAATAAATAGATTGATTTAGTAAAAAGAAAAAAGACGGGTGTCCTGGGTGTAAAGAAAAGAACATTATCAGCTTGGGGACTGACTTTTAGGAGTCAAAATTCAACTCAACAATTGAGCTGAGTTCTGAGTTTCACCCGCCTTCCGCAAGCTTCCTCCTTTGTGTCCTATCCAACTCGATCCTCTTCCACCTTTGATGTAGTCAGCAAAGAGTTTCACGAACCTGCAATAGGGTGAAATACCAGCACAGAAAAGAGAGAATTAGCGAACTTGTTGAAGAAACAGACAACTGTACTTAGGTACATTGCCAAAATCTTACAGCAGTTTCTAAAAAATCTTGAACCCAATTGCTTACTATTGAGTTAAGCTGTACGTGATTTACGTCATCAAACGATATTACCCCCTAATTCCCGTTGTGGGAATGTGCGCCTACCTCATTGTTTTCACTTTGGCGGCCCAGGCATATCCCGGTGGTTCTGAGAACATTCCACACGATTTGGGCTATAGCTACTTTCACAACTTCCTCTGTGATGCCATGCTCCCTTTCACGCCTAGTGGTATCCAGAATCCTGCCCGCCATTTGGCCACTATCTCCCATCTGATCCTAAGTGGTACGATGATTTTATTCTTTTTTCTACTACCACAAGTATTTGATTGGACAAATCGAAATACTGCCATCATCAGGTATGTGGGAATGCTCACGATGATTGTCTTCATTTTCATGTATACAGATGTTCACGATCACATTGTCACAGCCACTGGTGTGTTGGGTACGATTGCGTTGATCCCATTTTTCGTTGAAATGAGGCGCTATCCCAAGGGTGGCCTAAAGACTTTGGCCTATTTATGCTTTATTCTGAGCATTATTGTATTCTTCAGTTTCGAAACGAAGATTGGCTTTTATTACCTCCCCTTAATACAGAAAATCACCTTCGTATTTGATGCCTGGTGGGTGATCTGGGTAAGCATCATCGTTATGAAAAAGAACGGATCGTCTTCTGAAGAAGATGCCTTTCTAGAAAATAGCGAAACTCAATCTGCCGCCTACGCTGAGCGATAGTTCAAAGCTCACGCGTTTCGAAGTGATTCCTGTTTGATAACTAGCACTACTCTATTAAATTCTACCTTATACAAAAAGCAAGAATGAATCAATCAAATATTCTAGACACCCCTCAAGTATATCCACAGTTGGAAGCCAGGTGCAAGGCCATTGGATTTACCATGCCTTCCGACATCTACATCGGCACATTGCTTAAGTCACTCATCGCCTCGAAACCAGCATCCAAAATTCTAGAGTTAGGCACAGGCATTGGCCTTTCGCTTGCTTGGATGATTGAGGGACTGGACCAACAATCGAAACTGATAAGTGTCGATAATGATCCCCAGTTAGTTGATATAGCTCTTGAATTTTTTGGAACTGATCCTAGGGTCAACTTGGTCTGTGCTGACGGCACGCAATGGATAAAAGAGTACAATGGAGGTCAATTCGATCTGATTTTTGCTGATGCCTGGCCAGGAAAATACAGTGAGCTCGAGGAAACGCTTGATTTGGTCAAAGTGGGTGGTCTCTATGTGATTGATGATATGACTCCTCAGCCCAATTGGCCAGAGGGCCATGGTGAGAAAGCTAAAAGACTAACAGCCTATCTTGAATCCAGAGAAGACTTTACCATGACTAAGATGAACTGGTCGACTGGTGTCATTCTATGTACCAGGAGATACTGATTCGACAAAGAAGCACGTTTCTTCTTGCAATGAAAGAGCTATTATTTCCTCTTGTGCTGACACTCCTACTCCCTGGCTGTAGCGATGACGACACCACCAGCTTACCTTCTGGGACAGCCTATCAATTCGAAAATGGGTTTGAAACCGTGAGTAATGACCTAGCGGAATTATTTCCGTCGGATGGTAGTAGATGGTCAAACATCCAGTTAGTTGATCCTAATGGAGGAGAGAATACAATCGAGCTAGTGGGCGATCCAGTCAGTGAAGGAAGCAGCTCCCTCAGAGTAGTAGCAAAAACTTCTAACGAAATACTTTCAAAAGCAGACATAGAAAAAGGTGGATTCAATGCTCCTGAAGGCTCTACTGTCATCATTGAAGCGAACTTCTACATTGCATCCACAGTGAATATCGAAAACTTATTGCTCATCGATTTAGAGTGTTGCTCCTGCTGGGATCCATCTGTTCCAGACAATCAATGTCCTGGTATCCGGCTCATGATGAAGAGCAATGACTATCTGTCCATCGAGCGAGGTAAAATATTGGGCACAACCCTGATTCAGACAGTCCAATCTTTTCCTAGAAACGAATGGGTCAATGTGAAATGGGAGCTTACTTTATCCACCGAGGATGATGGGCTCAACAAGCTTTCCATCAATGACACTCAAGTGATTAATATTGAAGGTATCAATATGCCTAACCCTATTCTTTTTAGAGAAGAATTCGCCAGAAACGGAATCAATTTTAAGCTACAGCAACCACTATTCTATGAGCGCTTTCAGATTGGTGCTACCGCCAATCCCACATCAAGTGATATTGAGTTATTCATCGATGATGTAAGACTACAGATCCAATGATTTAATGGCCACCTCCAGCAGCCATTGGTGATTCTTCACCCTCAGATTTCGGTTCATTTAGTCGCAATGAGAGCAATCCAGAGATCAGAAAGAATACCCCTCCGAGCAGGATAGCATTGATGGCACTGTTGCCCAGTAGGTTTTTCACGATAGGGCCGAAAGTCAATGTCTGAATTCCCATAGGGATGACAATCATCATATTGAGTATCCCCATATAGACACCCCTGCGATCTTGCGGGACTATTTTGGAGACCATCGAGTACGGTATACCCATCATAGCTGCCCAGCCGATACCAAAGAATACCATTGGTAATAATACCCATACTGGGTCATGTATATAAGGGATAGATAACATACCCAAACCGGTTAGAAACAAACTTCCGGTGTAGACCTTCCTACTCCCAAACTTCACCGCCAACGGCACTAAGGCCAAAGCGATCACCATAGTGGAGATATTGTAAGTCGTATTCATCTTGGCAGCCTGGCTAAGGGCCTGCGACTGATCAAAACCCATCGACTCCCTGAACAGGGGCGCTATAAACTGCCAATAGATAAACAAGGCATACCATTGAAATAAATAGACCCCTGACAGCTTCCACATGAAGTTAGGCATGTCCTTGATGGCACCAACGATCTCCTTGAATGGAGCATTGATTCTGTCCATCAATGACATTTCATTGTGCAGCTTCATTTCCTCCATCTCTTCATCAGAAGGTGGGATTTCAGGAGTCTTCAGTACCGACCACAGGATGGTAGACACTGAAAGTATCGCGCCTATGAAAAAGGAGTAGTACAACCATCTGGGAATAGCAGTACTGGTTTCAGTTACTTCTGCTGCCCCGCCAAACCAATCCTGAAAAAGGAAAATGGAAGCATTGGCCAGTACGATACCCGCACCAACAAACAGGCTCTGCATCTGATAACCAAAACTCATCTGCGTGTCAGGCAACTTGTCTCCTACAAATGCCCGATAGGGCTCCATCGCCATATTGTTGCCCACGTCAAGAATCCACAGTAATCCCACGGCAAACCATAAAGCCGGACTATAGGGAAAAGCAAACAGACATAAGCTGCCCAGCAGTGCTCCGATTAAGAAGAACGGCTTTCTTCTGCCCCATCGTGGTGACCATGTCTTATCAGAAATAGCTCCAATGATCGGCTGTATGATCAAGCCAGTGACCGGGCCGGCTATATTCAGCAACGGCAGGTCTTCATGACTCGCGCCTAGAAATGAAAATATCGGATTAACCGCCGTTTGCTGCAAACCAAAACTGAACTGAATTCCGAGGAAGCCTACGTTCATGTTAAATATCTGCCAAAAGGTTAATCTAGGTTTGGTGATTTGCATTGTGATTGGTTTTGGTATTTGAATTATTGGGGTCTCTAATCTCTAAATATAGCGATATTCGGTAGATCAGACTGTTTTTTATCTAAGCCTATATCATTATAGGTGCGGCTCAGTGAGTGCTCGATAAGGTGCATTTCTCAAATCGCGAGATTACTGCTCAGCAATCACTAAATTTCTACTTGGAATTCTGAGTGTAAACCTTCAGTAACTATGAAAAACCTTCTCCCCCTTCTAGCAGCTATCATCTTAGTGTCCTGCGAGTCACAGACACCCATCGGTGCTTCCCAACCGGCGGTTAGAAAAATGTCCTCGGACTATGTAGTTTCGTCTTTTTCCAAAGATGACAGAGTAGTACAGATAGCTACGATCCGCGAGCGACTACATGAGCTTTTTGTCAACTATGCAGAAGAAAAAAATATCCCTGGCATCTCCTACGGGATAGTCGTGGATAATCAGCTTGTCATTGACTCAGCTGTGGGTGTGATCAACATAGCGCAGCAATTGCCCGCTACTCCCGAATCCTCCTTCCGTATCGCCTCTATGACTAAGAGCTTCACCGCCATGGCCATAATGAAGTTGGTGGAAAATGGTCAGCTTGGCCTACATGATCCGGTGAGCAATTACCTACCGGAAATGGCAGGTATGGAGTATCCTACGACTGATGCGCCTACCATTACGGTAGAACATCTACTAACGATGACAGCCGGCTTTCCTGAAGACAACCCATGGGGAGATCGTCAACTAGAAGAGCCCGAAGAGATGCTTCGCAATTTGATGAAAGAGAATATTAGCTTTTCAAACCCTCCTGGACATGCCTACGAGTATAGCAACACTGGCTATGCTATGTTAGGCATGATCGTTTCAAAAGTATCAGGTGAGCCCTATCAGCAATATATTACCAAAAATATTCTTGAACCCTTGGGGATGAATGCTACCTATTGGGAAGTTGATGACGTACCCGAAGACCAGCTCGTAATCGGCTACCGTCCGAAGACCTTAGAACTAGAGCCTATGTTACACCATGGTGTTTATGGAGCCATGGGTGGCTTGATCACTTCCATCGATGACTTTAGCAAGTATGTGAGTTTTCACCTTTCTGCCTGGCCTCCAAGAGGTGACGCTGAAGAAGGACCAGTGAGGAGAAGCTCACTGCGGAAGATGCATCAGCCACAGTATCAGCGGCTCATCTCTTCCGCTACCGACTGGAATGACGAGCCATGCCCGGTGATTTCCGGATACGGCTATGGCTTGGGCACCTCTGAAAACTGCGAAGGCACAAGGCGAGTCTCCCATGGCGGAGCACTACCGGGATTTGGTAGTTACTATGTTTTCTATCCCAAACTAGGTATTGGCATCATGGCGTTCTGTAATCTAACCTACACCTCGGCATGGCCTAGTCAAGAGATCCTAAAGCTATTATTCGACGAGCTGGACCTGAAACCAAGACAAACCGGAACATCAGAAATACTGGTACAACGTCGTGACCAAATCGTCGAGATGATCACCACATGGGACACTAACCTTGAGGAGCTGATCCTAGCGGAAAACTTCTATCTCGATGAGCCTAGAGACAACAGAATGAAGGCTATCAATGAACTGCTTAGACAATCCGGAGAAATATTAGAAATAGGAGATATCAAACCGCGCAATCAGCTAAGAGGGTCATTTGATATCTACACCGCTACTGATACTTTAGACGTATTCTTTACCCTGAGCCCTGAGGCTGATCCTAAAATCCAAAGATTGGACATTAGGCATTGACGATGGTAAAAAAGAAATCCAAACACAAGTGGATTCTTTAATACATAAGTGTATTATGTATATTTATTAAGAAGTATTAGATTTACTCATGGTATGCCACAATCAACTCTGCAACCCATTCCCACCTCAGATAGAATCCCATCACTGGACTTTCTAAGAGGTATTGCAATACTCGGCATACTGTTCATCAACATCGAGAATTTTGCTTACCCAGATTCTTGGAGTCCATACAAGTTTGGCTTTGTAGAGCCTATCGATCATGCGACTAGATTTTGGGTTTACTTCCTTACACAGGGCAAGTTCTACAACATGTTTGCACTACTATTCGGTGTGGGTTTCTACATTTTTTTAGAGCGACTAGAGAAGAAATCATTGGGGCTGGCTGCTATGGACATCTATGCCAGAAGACTTCTATGGTTGTTTCTAATTGGTGTTGCACACGCCTACCTTATTTGGACAGGTGATGTGCTGTATCATTATGCGATATGCGGACTGCTGCTTTTTCCATTCAGATCAATCAGTAGCAGGTATCTGGTGCTTACAATTATCATCTTGGCTGTATTGCTCCTAGTACCATCCTTTAATAAAGTCGTCAGATATCAGGAATGGGAAGTAGCCGCGGAACAATCAGAAGGTGTACCCATGAATGAGAGAACAGAAGATGATATCAAGAACATTGAACGATGGCAAAAAAAGCTAACACCCCAAGCTGCTGATAGATCGTATCACGCACCTCCTAAGTCAACTTACTTGCTCGGACTCAAGGAAACCTATAGCCACGCCAATGTTCATAAAGGCACACTCTATTATCGTGGACTGCTATTCCGCACCTTGATCGTGATGCTCATGGGCATCATCCTATATCGCAGCGGTATATTCTCAGACTACCGCAATTGGAAATACTACTGGACGATAAGCCTTGGACTACTTTTGCTAGCTCTAATGATTAACTACGATTGGTATTGGCATTGGACTTACGACTATTTCAATCCAGTGCTCAATATATGGAGAGGTTTACTCCATACGTTTCCTAAGGAAATCCTGGCCGTAGCTTATATCCTGATCCTCAATGGTCTGTTCCAGAAATTTAGAGTGTTTAAAAAAGCAAAGCTGATCTCCAACGTCGGTCGCACAGCCCTGTCTAACTACATCTTCCAAAATGTTACCTTGGGATTCATATTCTATGGCTATGGTCTGGCACAATTCAATCAATGGTCAAGGTTCGAGCTCCTGGGTATAGTCGTAGGAATGTGGATAATACAAATCACCTTAAGTGCGCTTTGGCTAAGCAAGTTTCAACAAGGGCCTTTGGAATACCTCTGGAGGAAACTCACGTATAGCAGCTTTAGCAACGAATAAAATAGATAGGTTTTATTATACATAAGAATCTTATGTATAATTGTAGGATGAAACTCTATCTACCAGCCCTTATTCTTATACCATGCGTATTCTTTTCTTTGGATACTCACGGACAGTCCTCCAGCAATAAAGCACGAAGTGTACAGAATTATTTAGCTCAAACGCCCCCTGATACCATTCCCAAAGTCTTTGCTCCTGGAGTCATTTCTAAAGACGATCGATATGAGTTCGGCTGTACCATGTCAGCGGCCGGGGATGAATTCTACTTCGGCATTGATATCGATGGTAAACCCGAGATACATTTCACAACACTGGAAGCCGGCACATGGACAGCTCCTCGGCCGCTCCTGGTACATGAGATTTATGGCTTCAATGATCCTATGCTCTCTCCAAATGAAGATAAGCTCTACTTTATCTCTACCTCGTCGCTCGACCAGGCCGGACCAGCTAAAGATCCCGACATCTGGTATATGGATCGAACAGATACGGGCTGGGGCACACCTGTTAACGCTGGTTCGATTATCAATTCTGATAAGAAAGACTTCTATATCTCCTTCACCAAAGAGGGTACACTTTACTTTGGCTCCAACATCAATAGCGCTGAAGATCGACCGTTCGACTATGACATCTATAGATCGAAGCAGAAGGATGGCGTATACCAACAACCACAGCGGCTACCAGCACCGATCAATACCAAATGGTATGAGTTGGATGTATTTATTGCGCCCGATGAGTCCTACATGATCTTTGCGGCAAGTTGGAAAGAGGGACTTGGTCAAGGTGATCTTTATATCAGTTTCTCAGATTTTGAAAATGGATGGACAGTACCCAAAAACATGGGTTCACCTATCAATGACGAGCTGCATCAGCTGTGTCCTTTCGTTAGTGCAGATGGCAAGTATCTCTTCTTTACTAGTGACAGGAATATCTACTGGGTCAAGGCGAGCGTTATCGACAACTACCGCAACTGAGCTTAGTACTTACTTCTCACATCCTCTACCCTACAGTTTGCGGTATTCTCAAGAATGTACTTCCAGAGGCTCGATCAAATCATTATCTTCATTGCCTCAATTTTTCTGATAAGAATTAATCCCAAAATCAATGAAGACTTTTTTCGCAGCACTATTTCTATCTGCCCTAGCACTAACTACCAATGCTCAAGATGAGCCAAAATCACAGTTTGGTAAAGACTTCCTTCATGTATGGACTGTATCCATGAAGAATGCTGTTGATGTAGCTGAAGCAATGCCCGAGGAATACTATGGATATCAACCCGCTGATACTACCAAGACATTTGGTGATCAAATTGGTCACATTGGTTTCACCTGCGACTATCTGTCCAAGGGATTTGTAGATGGTGATTGGGGTGAGTATAAAGATCCGGATACTTCAGAGATGACCAAGGCTGAGGTGGTGGCTTATCTCAAGGAGAAAATGGAACTGGCTACTGCGCGAATAACGTCAATGACAGACGAACAAGCGAATGAAACCATAGATGCCTTTGGTGGCAGGAAACTCAAACGCTATGTCACTGTGCTGTTCATTCAGGATCACCTGACCAACCACAGAGCTAAAGCAAATCTATATATTCGGTTAAAAGGTATTAAACCACCGGCTTACGCTTATTTCAATTGAGCCATGCACAGCTAAGCGCTTAAAGGGTCAAGCTTGAAACTCACTTTATTAGGCGAGAAAATCACTTTTTGATGTAGTGAACCATCTTTTGCTAATATGCGAAGAGCCACCGCGTTGATGGATATCGTGTAGGGGTTGTGTATATGAAGATGAAGATCTGACACATGGCCAATAACTTCATCCCAGCGGGTAAGTCTATTGTAAACAAAATAGCGTGAAACGATATCCTTTTCAGGTATTGCCAATTCCATCTTGATTTTAGCTGTGTATGTGTTTATCACGATCATCTCGGCCCTGTTAGTTCTAGCGATTAAGATGTCCTCGACCCAAACTGACACCTCTTGATAAACAGGTGTGGTCACAAAACAAGGAACCAGTTCTGAAGTCATCATTCTTTATAGGCTAGGTGATACTTTCACGAATCATGGCAGCAGAGTAGTCTCTGCTGCCATTCCATGCTGGCTTATACCCTTCTTAAATTGGCTACATAGTAGCCTCAGCCAACACGTTTCCTACGAACTCCTTTAGTGACATATCGATAAAGCCCATAAACTGCTCCTTGGTCATCTGAGGGTTTTCAACAAACTCCTCATAGTTGCTCGTCCATACAATCATTGACTTGTTGTATCCAAGGTCAACCACTTTCCATGAGTTAACCATCCCCTTAAATGGCACACCTTCTACTACTGCATAGCTAAAAGACCGTGCATTGTCATCGTACTCCACGATATTCTCTTTGAAATATCCTTTGCCATCAGGTGCATAGCACACTCTTGATCCACCTACACCCATGTCGCCTTTCCACTCGAGCCGTGCTATACCCGACGAATACTTATCTACCTCGTCCATTTTGCGAATTACCGTCCAGACGTCATCGGCTGAAGCCTCTGCTACCTGGGTGTAAGTCTTCTTTGCATCTGCATTCTGAGCATATGATGATTTCGGTGCTATGATACCTAGGCATAGCACTACCGTGAATATTGATACTATCGCTTTCATGTTGTTCTTAGTTTAATTGATTCTTTCTTGATTATTAGTTTCCTATTTTGTCTGATTCAAACAATCCTTCCGCGAGTGGTCGGAAGGCTTCATCCACCTCTGTCATAGCTAGTTGATTTGTCAGATTGGACATCACTTTCACACCAATATTGGTAATTACCTCGACTGCTTGAGCTTTATTATAACCTACAGCAAAGAAGTCTTCCAATACCTGATCTGCGACTCGCCCTT
Organism: Cyclobacteriaceae bacterium; assembly: GCA_040222235.1. GTDB lineage: Bacteria > Bacteroidota > Bacteroidia > Cytophagales > Cyclobacteriaceae > UBA6059. The sequence continues at coordinate 44,099 of JAVKDO010000006.1, read as the reverse complement.
TATTCCGATAGACTTCAAGGGTAAATGCTCGCAGTGCATCAAACTTCTCTGTTGAGAGGTTGGCTTCATTTCTTATTGCCTCAAGATCTGCCTCCTCAGACCCAAAAAAGGCAACACCTGCCATTTGATGGCCTGATGTGCAATACTTGCATCTATTCTCTACCGCAATGGCCATCTGAATTATGTTATGCTCCTCAGGTGTTAGCGTCCCATACTCCGACAGTTGAAGCTGGGTCAGCCAATAAGACCGTAGTGCCGCAGGAGATGCGCTAAGTACCTTCGTCAAATTCGGTACAAACTGGAAGTTCTCCTTATACCAGTCAAACACCTCCTGAACCTCAGGCAGTTCTGTTGCCAACTCGTCCATTTTAAATCCTCTTATCGTAGTTTTCATCTCGGTTGTAAGGTTTTAGATGTAGTAAATGATTTTATGCGGCTTTTTTAAGGGCCTTGGCTATTTCCTTGGCTTTTTGAGCACTTGGTTTGCCAGTTTCCACATAGGTTTTAAAGTCCTTCACGACCCCTGTGATGAGCTTATTGAGATTCATTTTCATCATAGGACCCATCAGGGCACCTTTGATGCCAGTAGTTTGCATTTGCATATGCATCATGACCTTTGTGCTTAGACCTTGAGGAACTAGCGTCCATGTGTTCACCGCGGACGAGATGAAGCCCGGAAAGCCTTTTGTTACTTCGTATGAGAGCACATGATTTTCCGACTCAAACTTCCTAATGACTTCTTCTATTTGACCAAAACCAGGCACTTGACAGGTTCGATTACCACAGGGTGCATCATCAAATGATGGTGTTCCATGACCCTTAGAATGATCCAGCCCACGCGCCCATTTGTAAGCATCGGAGAACTGATTGCCCAGTACCTCCCATACTTCGGCCGCCGGCCTGTTCACAATGATTTCTTGCCTTATATCCATAATTCTTGCTTTGTTACAGTCATTTGGATGCAGCCAGTATACCGGTGTTACAATTGCGCACAAAAAAAATCGCACGATTTCAGTCGTGCGATTAGTAATCGGTTTTGGTAGTTATGTTTATCGGAAGTACTGCATTAGTCGTTCATCGTTCAATATCTCTTCAATGACCGTATCCGAATCAAAATTGTCTCTTGTGGGATGATCTCTAAAAAGGTCGTTTACCTTTTGCTCCAATGCATCAGTTGAGGCCTGGTGGTTTTCACTCACAAAGTCAGCGATCCTCTGCTTGTAGCCAACATTAAATTTTTGTTTGTCTTCGGTAAGAAACCCGCTTTGGTGAAAATATTTGGATTTCTTAGAGCATCTACAGGGGTTAGCTGGATCAACAAGCCCACATTTATTCTGCATGAAGTTGCAGAGATCTTTTCGAGCTCGGTGTAGTTTTATCCTAAAGTTGGCCTTAGATAAGTTGAATATTTCAGCACCCACATTGTGATCGATACCAAAAGTATCCCCAATAATGTAAATCAATCTTTGTTCTCTTGTCAAACACATCAGCATACCAGATAGGCATCTAAATTTGCCCTCTCTGGAGAGTTCTTCAAGTTCTATCTCTTCTTCTGCTGTCAAATCAAGATCTGGCACAGCATCAAGTCTGCGTCCATGATCCTCAAGATCTGTAAACTGATTTTCAGTCTTTCTCCTTTTCGTTTGTAAAAACTCGTTGACGACAATTCTATAGAGCCATGTGCGAAACTGACTCTCAAAGTTGAACTGAGATAGTTTAGTGATCACCTTAATCAGCACTTCTTGCGTCAGATCCAGCGCATCGTCAGGCTCCCATGCCATTTTCCATGCTACATTGTATATAAAGGGCTGGTGTATCCTTACCAGCTCATCAAGCGCTTTCCTATCTCCGCTGAGAGAGGCCTTGACCAATTTTTGATTATGCTCTTCCGAATAATTCTCAGATAATGGGTTCATATCTATGTAATACTTTGATCTTGGATACACAAAAGATACTGCTGTTACAAAACTTGGGACAAATCAAATGAATTCGATGATTCCCTTCATTAGCACGGAGAGCGATAGAAGCACATGATGATATCAATAGTTAACTTAGACAAATGAAATATATCCTTGTTGTATTTTGTTTGATTGCGAGTTACAGTTATGCTCAAGATGCGCCATTCGCCATGCGGTATGATATGGGACGAGGTGAACCACGCCTCACCTTCGGAACTGAGCAGCTGCGTACCGCATCCATCAGCATAGGTGATGTGGATGGAGATGGAGACAATGATGCAGTAATAGCCAACGGGCGGCACTGGCCTGAAGCCAACAAGGTCTTTTTCAATGACAAAGGCAAATTCTCCCAAAAGTTCTCGTCGTTCAGTATTGTCGGTTCAGTTCACAGTACCAGCTATGCGGCCGAACTCGCGGATATGGACAATGATAGCGATCTGGACATTGTGGAGGTCAACGACACAGCACCTCACCGACTATATCTCAATGACGGCAAGGGCCAATTCGCGTTCGAGTCAACATTGGCTTGGGTTTCTTCTGCTAGAAATGGCATACTCTCAGACCTTGATAATAATGGCTTCACCGACGTATTGATCTGCAATCGTGGAGAACAAAACATCGTCTGCTACAACGAGGGCAACCTCAGCTTCGCCTGTTCAAGTATTGCTACCGCCAAAAACGCCACCATCGACATAGAGGTGGCTGACATTAACGGTGATGATCTTCCAGATCTGGTATTGGCTAATCGAGATGGCATTGCCAACACCCTATTGCTCAATCGAGGAGATCGCCAGTTTGAGGAAGTGCTCACCTTTGGTCAGGGTACCTACTACAAGCGGAATGAGCAAGGCAGAGGTGGTAAATTACCTCAAAGAGAGCATGGCGCTTGCGACTGAACGAATCAAGTCGATGACAGATAACCAGGCCAATGAGACCATAGATGCTTTTGCAGGTAAGAAGCTCAAGCGATACATCCCAGTGCTCTTTGTACAAGACCACATGGCGAACCACAGAGCAAAAGCCAATCTTTATATCAGAATGAAAGGTCTCAAGCCGCCGCTTACGCTTACTTTAATTAGGTTGATAATCAAAAATCTTCCTGATCGATTATGTCTATCTTTATAATTAAACACTGAGGAAATGAAAACTCTTAGTATTCAATTATCGGACGAGGAATATAGCAAACTGGGTATTCAAAAAGATATGCTATCTCTAGACGAAATAATCGATATAGTAAAGAAGAAAGTCAATCAGGAAACACTTCAAAAGAGTCTGGATTTGGCAGAGAAACATAGTCTATCAAATATGACACAAGATGAAATCCTTGCTGAGGTAAAAGGATATAGGGATGCACAGACTCATCCTTGACACCAACGTTCTGGTTTCAGCCCTAATTCAAAAGAATGCACCTCACAGTATTCTAGAACATTGCCTTAATCAAGGAGCACATATTTGTTTATCAACTCCGCTTCTTCAAGAGTATATTGGGGTGCTTTCGAGGACTAAATTTGCCAGATATAAAGACTTTCAAGAAAACGCACTTTTTCTTCTTGCCAGATTGAAAACCGAGGCACTATTTTTCGAGCCCACTTTCAGACTATCTATTGTCTCAGATGAACCTGACAATAGACTTCTTGAATTAGCCAGATCATCTCAAGCAGATTATATCGTTACGGGTAATACCCGAGATTTCAATTTCGATTCCTTCGAAAAAACGGTAATCTTGACCCCTAGTGAGTATTGGGAGGTAGTGATCAGGCCCAAGTAGTTATATGAATAGTTCGGAAAAATATTTGCCAAAGTGGATATCAGGTTTAATAGTAATATCAATATTTCAACAATGAAACTCATTGCATTCTTCATTTTGCTCAGCACCACGGCACTCTACGCCCAAGACGCACCGTTCGTCATGCGCTATGACATGGGACGCGGTGAGCCCCGACTCACCTTCGGTACAGAAAAGTGGCGGACAGCTTCTATTAGTACCGGTGATGTAGATGGAGATGGCGACATTGACGCTGTAGTCGCCAATGGTCGCCACTGGCCAGAAGCCAATCAAATCTTCTTCAATGAGAAGGGGAAATTCTCATCTTTCAGCGTCCTAGGAAGCGTTCAAAGTACGAGCTATGCCGCAGAGCTCGCGGATATGGACAATGATGGTGATCTCGATATTGTCGAAATCAATGATACTGCGCCGCATCGACTCTATCTCAATGATGGCAAGGGTCAATTCACCTTCGCATCAACCCTGGGCTGGGTATCCTCGGCCCGCAACGGCATCTTGGCAGATGTTGATGGTAATGGATTCACCGACGTGCTCATCTGCAATCGGGGTGAGCAGAATATCCTATGCTACAATGACGGTAACCTCAGCTTCGATTGCTCAGCCCTTGCTACCGCAAAGAATGCTACGATCGATATAGAAGTGGCCGACATCAACAGCGACGGCCTCTCAGATCTTGTGCTCGCTAACAGAGATGGTTTTGCCAATACATTGCTACTCAATCGAGGTGACCGAAAGTTCGAAGAGGTATTAACTTTTGGTCAGGGCACCTACGAGACCAGGTCCATTGAGGTAGCAGACATCAACAATGATGAGTTTCCCGATATCATCACTGCTAATATCAACGGACAAAATATTGTCTACTTAGGAAGTAAGGATTTGAGGTTTGAGGAAACTATCAGGTTCGGAGATGCAGATGAAGACACCTACTCTTTAGCCAATGCAGACTTTAATCAAGATGGCTTCATGGATGTAGTCGTTGGTAACTATAAGACTCAAAATGCCATCTTCATCAATAAATCAGGAAAGTCATTTGAGCGAGTTAACGTCCTCAATGATGTCTATAAGAGCTATGATGTGAAGGCTGCAGATCTCAATGGAGATGGCTGGACGGATGTGGTATTTGCCAATTCCGATGACTACAATCTGTATATGCTCAATAAGTTCAGTGATCTTCAAAAGTGATTAGTGATCAACTGATACAGGGCTGAAGCAATTTTTCTTCTGTATCAGATCAATGTCTAGAATTTGTTAGATTGTATAAGTCATCAACTAAACAGAAGCCCATGACTGCAGCAGAAGTTCTCAAGGAGTTGGAAGCCTTTGGCGATCCCAATACCAAAAAGACCTTAATAAAACATGGGGCCAAAGAGCCCTTCTTTGGTGTCAAGGTGGCGGATCTAAAAAAGATCCTCAAGAAGACCAAAAAGAATCAAGAACTAGCGCTTGATCTCTATAGTACAGGGAATAGCGACGCAATGTATCTCGCTGGGTTGATGGCCGATGAGAAACAGATAACCGAGGCACAACTCGACGAATGGGTAAGCCAGGCTTACTGGTACTATTTGAGCGAGTACGCTGTACCATGGGTAGCTGCCGAAACTAGTTTTGGCTTTGACCTAGGACTAAAGTGGATAGCATCTTCCGAGGAAGGCACAGCTGCGGCCGGATGGTCGACCCTTGCCTCGTACGCTTCGGTCAATGAGGATGAAAAGCTAGACAAAGCGTCCTACACTTCTCTGCTAGACCAAGTTGCTCGGGATATTCATTCCGCTCAAAACAGAGTACGATACGCCATGAATGGATTTGTGATTGCGGTAGGCGCCTACATACCTGAGTTGACTGACAAGGCTATTGCGGTAGCTGAAAGAATCGGTAAAGTAGAAGTGGATGTCGGAGGCACGGCCTGCAAGGTGCCTTTGGCGACCACCTATATCCAGAAGGTAATCGATAGAGGGAGTGTAGGTAGAAAACGAAAGACCGCCAGGTGCTAGTTGACTCAAGTTATTGAAGCATTCAAAGAGGGGTGTTTATTCACAAACCCCCTTGATTACTTCAAGATGACACTTCGCTTGTCAGTGGTCACCCTCAGGACTACATTCATGTTGCCCTCTCCTGGAACGCCCACTTCTCTAATGTTCTCTTCATTTATCCAATTTAGTCTTTGGAGTAGACTTTGAATTTCTTCAACGGGCGCATGTTGATCTATTGCTTCCAAAAGATTATCATTTATGCGATTATATATAGTCTGGAAGTTCTTTGTAGTCTGATGGAAGAGTTTGTGGTCGATATGCTCCATTTTCTTGACAAATACTCTCATCATGAGATACTCAACACAAGAGTCATCTATCCTGATTACATTAGTTCTTAATAAAAGAGTTAGCCTATGTATACCCGACGCACCTACAAAGCCATAGAATTAGCTGTATGGACTCGATTTGATACCTTCAGATTTCTGATCATCATTCTTGCGTGGGTTTCAGCCTATTATTGGCTGGATATGGGTTGGCTAAGGATTCCTTGGACGCCTGTCGCGTTGATAGGTACGGCAGTTGCCTTCATCATTGGGTTTCAAAATAACGCAACCTACGATCGGATCTGGGAAGCTAGAAAAATATGGGGCGGAATAGTGAATAGCTCTAGAACCCTAGGCATGTTTTTACAAGACATGATCACCAACGAGTACTGCAATATGGCTTATCCTGAAGAACAGCTGAGATCAGAAGTCAAGACCATCACCTACCGACACATCGCATGGATGACAGCCCTAAGGCACGCCATGCGAGCACCGAAGCAGTGGGAAACAACAGCCAATCAAAAGACGAACAAGGAGTGGGGAATCATACCTCCAGAGCGAATGACGACCCTTGAAGAAGACCTCAAGCCTTACCTAGCGGAAAACGATATGGCAGACGCTCTCGATAAAGACAATAGGCCAACTGCTCTGCTCTATCAACAATCGCATCATCTGAGAAGTCTTAAAGAAAAAGGGGTGATCTGGGAGTTCTCATTTCTGGAATTAGAAGGAGTACTTCAAGAACTCTTCACCCTACAAGGGAAGAGTGAGCGTATCAAAAACTTCCCCTACCCTCGTCAGTTTGCCACTTTAAACCACTTCTTCATGTGGATCCTGTTGATGTTCCTGCCTGTCGCTTTGGTACCCCAATTTGCAGATATTGGTAATGGCATGGCCGAACAATACCCGTTGCTGGGTGATCTATTTATCTGGTTGGCAGTACCGATCTATTCGGCCGTATCCTGGATCTTTCATACAATGGAGCGCATCGGCCGTACAGGAGACAATCCTTTTGAGGGTACTTCTAATGACGTACCCATTTCGGCCATTGCCAGAGGAATCGAGATCGACCTCCGCCAGAACCTGGGTGAAAACAAGGCCGATATACCGGAACAGTTTCCTACAGCTTACAATGTCCAGTTCTAAAAGCGATAATAGGGTACTCATATAATATGACTTACCAAACAACCTGATCCAGTTCCCGTTAGGAGTGGTACCAAATCAATTATAGTCATCAGAACCCCACTTGTCTTTATAACTCTTGCATTGCTCCTGAGCTCCTGCCTTGAGTTTCGTATGTCAGGCAAAGAAGCTGCTAAAGAGTTCGAGGGGCAAGTGCTCATACCTGTGATACTCAAACATGAGATCGATGGTCAGACCATGAACTATGCCTTGCTCGACCAGGGACATTCGTCAATGGTCGTGTTCCTACATGGTGCTCCAGGCAGTTGGTCAGCGTTTGTCGACTATCTCAAAAATGATGAGCTGGCCAGCAAAGCCAACCTACTCTCAATTGACCGTCCTGGTTATGGCTATTCCAACTTCGGAGATGCCGTGGTTTCACTTGAGGAGCAGGCCTATTTTATCAAACAAGTGATTAACAACCATCCCTCGGAGCATATCATTCTGGTAGGGCATTCACTCGGAGGACCGGTAGCGGCAAGGCTAGCTATGGACTATCCGGACTTGGTAGATGGCATGGTGCTGGTGGCCCCCTCTATAGATCCAGCTCAGGAAAAGGGAGAATGGTACCGGCCTCTTGGTCATACCTGGCTAGGCAAACTGATGCTACCCAAATCACTTTGGGTCACTAATGAGGAAATCTATTTTCTAAAAGAAGAATTGGAATTGATGGAACCGGAGTGGTCAAATATCACAGTAAGAACGATATTGATACACGGTGAAGATGATGATTTGGTACCTGTAGAGAATGCGCAGTTTGCCAGAAGTAAAATGAATCCTGATATCCTAACTGTACAAATCTTCCCAGAAGTCAATCACTTTATCCCCTGGAACCAACCTCAGCTGATTTATCAAGCGATAGACGAACTACTTGATCAATAAGTTGAAATCTGCACCTGCCAGTCAGCTCTTCTTTAGTCTTTAATTTCTTCTATCTGCTTGAGGACTGCATCTGCCTCAGCAGCTTTTTGGTCGCTGGCAGTTCTGTTGGTGTGTGAGAGTTTGTAAGATTCGTCTATCAGCTTACGATACTTCTCTTCTAGCTTCTCCTTTTCTGATTTCTTCTTAAACAGTCCAAACATAATCCTGAGGTTTGGAATGGAACCGAGCGTTTACCCTTTTGTTTCTTGACTGTTAAGTTTTCCTCGGCGATTGTAGGATTTCCATAAGCCTATGGGCACACCATCATCATAAAAACCTTCAGTCATGATGTTACCGTTGGGATGATACTCTTTGAAGATACCATCAGGCCGGCCATTGGCATAGTTGTACTCAGACTTGAGCGTACCATCTTCATAAAAATCAAGGAGCTTCCCGGTCCCATTAAGAAAGTTGCCTGAGTAGATCTGCTCACCCTGTGGCGTATAAAACTCACTAACATTCATCAACCGGCCGTTGCGCCAATTCTCGTCTTGCTTGAGCTGCTCATTTTCATAAAACACCCCCCACAGTCCTACTTTCTGATCATTGTCGTAGGAGCCTATCTCCGCCAGCTTACCATTCTTATGATACTTGATCCACTGACCATCACGCATATCCACCTGATAGCTTCCCTCATTCTCAAGCTCGCCCGTTTCGTAGAAGTACTTCCATACACCTGTTTTACGATCACGGGCATAGTCCCCAATGGCGTACAAGCTACCATCTGGTAAAAAGCTCAGCCACGTACCCACTTTGAGATCAAACCGATAGTTACCTTCGACACTCGGTGATCCGTTGGTATGGTATTCTCGATAGGCACTATCCAGCTGGTTATTCTTGAAGTAGTAGGATCTGGCGAGTTTGCCATTGCTATGGTAGTCTTCAAAGAAGCCGTCTTTTACCCCATAGGTGTAGTTTTCCCTACCGGAAATCCGCCCACTGCGGAAGTAGTAGCGCCATTCACCGTGCGGCTGATCATTGCGGTAGCCCTTCTCCCACACCTTGGTACCCCAATCATCATAATTGGTCCAGACACTGTCCTTGCGCCCCTCTTTGTAATATCCTCTCAAGGCGATGCGCTCTCGATCGTAATATTCCAGGTAGGGGCCGACCAGTATGCCATCTTCATAGGCGGCTGCCAGTATCGGCTCTCCTAGCTTGTCAAAGCTCGAGTAGAGCCCCTCGAGCTTACCCTCCTCGTAGGGTATCTGCTCACTGATCTGCCCCTCCAGGTGATAGGTGACCCAGTTTCCGATCTTCGTACCCGCTTCATAGTCCCCGGATTCGGCAATTTTGCCATTGCCATGATATCGAACGAAGGCGCCATTAAGCAGTCCATTCTGGTAAGTGAACTTCGCCCTCTCTCCCCTATCGGGAAAATAGACCTTCCATTCACCATCTGGCTTACCCGCGACCATTGCTCCAATCACACGATTTCCGATGCTATCCTTTGCTGCAAAAGCCTCAATGTCGGACGGTACTTGATCGATAATTTTGATGACTGCCGAATCCTGAAGGGGGAAATCAAAATCCTGCGCAGAAAGCAGGGTCGGTAGAAGGAGTAACAGGAGAAACGTAAAGCAAACTTTCATGTAGTGCAATGCATCTAAAGTAGAAATAATGGTAATGAATGGCACCCATAATGGGGCACACCATCCGACCGCTCTACTACTTAACAAAAATGGTGCAAGAATCGCTCAAGTCAGGAGATAGCTAAAGAATCTTTTCATATTGTTGAGAGAAAACTCATGCATCTGCTTGTAGTCCTGCAATGATATCTTATTGCTGATCTTCAAAAAGTCGTGATTGGCGATAATCTTTTCCATTTCGGGTCGATCCACATCACTGATATGCTTGTAGTTGTCACGCTCAAAATGGTAGTGCCATGGATCGATGTTGACACATATAAAGAAATCCTGAGTTTTCAATGCGTCAAAGTTGGCTAACAGCTTAGGTGCGAAGTATTCTTTAGCCTCTCCTCCCATGTGCAGTGTCGTGGAAAAGTGATTACCCCACCAGATCATTGACCGGTAGGCGAATACTGACCGTCGGGTAAAAAGACGTGGATAGTCGAGGATAAAATAGGGCAACCCCTTGTAGTTGTCTCCCTTGGATATCTTACCCGACTTGAGCAAGGTGCCCTTGGGATATGGGAAGCTTGTGGCCAAGGCCGTCGTTTTCAGATCTGTCTCTAGCGCCGTAAGCATCTTGAAGATGCGCTCGCTTATCTTTCTTTTCGTAAGTAGAAAGTCTTTATCTAGCAAGAACTCAAGTTCCTGATCTGAAAATTCCATAGCTGAAGTATTTTTATAATTATCCATCCGTAAAGTCGTCAGTTTGATCCAACCCAACGTACAGAAGGAGTAGAATTACCATCTCATCAATGCAGACGCCCAGGTAAACCCGCTACCAAAAGCTGCCATACAAACTAAATCACCTTCCTTGATCTTACCTTCCTGCCGAGCTTCACTCATTGCGATAGGGATAGACGCGGCAGTCGTATTACCATAGCGCATAATGTTGTTATACACCTGATCGTCCCGTAGCTTCATCTTAGCTTGGATAAACTGGCTTATTCTCAAGTTGGCCTGGTGAGGGATCAACATATCAATATCTTCTGGTGTGTGACCATTCTGCTGTAGTGCCTCGTGTATCACCTCTTGAAATCTTGTCACGGCATGCTTAAATACAAAGTTGCCATTCATGACCGGGTAGTAACTTGTATCCTCAGGATCGTTTTCCGCTAAAATCTCCGGCACCCAATGTCTTGTGTTGGGACTAGGCAGTGCAAGCTCTAGTGCATGCTGCCCTTCCGAATGAAGATGTGTACTTAGGATGCCACGGCTCTCATCCTCAGTCGCCTGCAGCACTACCGCGCCAGCACCATCCCCAAAGATGACAGATACGCCACGGCCCCTAGTTGTCTTATCAAGACCACCAGAGTGTAGTTCCGATCCGATCACCAATATATTCTTATACATCCCAGAGCGGATGAATTGATCTGCCACGCTCAGTGAGTAAACAAATCCTGAGCACTGGTTACGCACATCCAATGCGCCAATTTCTTTGATACCAAGTTGCTGCTGTACCATCACTCCCGGGCCTGGGAAGTAGTAATCAGGACTCAGTGTAGCAAACACGATAAAGTCAATATCGTCAGGTGTCAGACCTGCATCATCGATCGCCTTCCTTGCAGCAGCAGTACCCATCGTGGAGGGACTCTCGTCACTATCGGCTGCCACCCAGCGCCTCTCCTGGATACCTGTCCGCTCCTGAATCCACTCATCTGTGGTCTCCATCACGGCTTCCAGGTCTTTGTTAGTAACTACATTCTCCGGCACATAGTGGCCTATTCCTTTGATGATCGATCTGGACATGGGTCTGTTGTTTAGTATCGAAATATAGTCAATTATCCATTCTTGCCATGTGGTACAAGAGAGAAGACAATCAAGCGTTTAACAAAGATATTATTGGAATTGTTAATCGGTAACGCACTACCGTGAAATTGGATGTCCGGTAACTCTTGTTTGACAGGCTAGTCATGTGCGTTGACGCCTGCCCTGGATCAAACTGACGCAACTATTTGACCGATCAAATAATAGCACTTTCTCCAAGTCAGATACTGCATATATTCATACCAAACTGACTCCTATGAAAGCTATCCAATATACTATCGCTGCTATTCTGAGCTTAACTCTTAGCACCGCTATCGCCCAAAAGTCAACCCTCAAGCCATCTAAAGATGCTCTCAAAGGATTGGAAATGATTCGCAGCAATCAAGCCAAATACAATGACTGGTTGATCGAGATCGGAGGTATCATATCGCCCTCAGGACAAGAGCAAAAGCGTGCGCAGCGTGTCAGCGAATATATGAAGCAAATAGGTCTACAGTCTGTCACTACTGATGAGCTGCCCAATACTATTGGTATCTTGCCAGGTGAGACAGATGCTGTCATTGTGATGGTGAGCACACTAGATGATCTGGCGGGAGTAGCTGATAATCAGCGAGCCGTCGGTAAACCACCCTACGTGGAAGGCTCACGAGTAATTGGCCCGGGCACTAACACTTCCTCAACTACAGTAGGAATATTGGCCGCTGCTGAAGCAATGATTGCCACAGGCATAAAGCCCTATTACACTATCGTTTTTGCTTCCGTTGCTCAGGAGGAGACTGGTCTTGTCGGCATGAAAAAGGTATTCGAGCAATACAAAGACAAAGCTGTGCTGTTCGTGGATGTACTGGGCGATGGTCATAGGATCAGCTATGGTGCACTGGGCATTCACTGGTGGAAAGTAACCGCCATGGGCCCAACAGGTCACACATTGAGGTCAGGCTGGCCTGGACAGCCTCATGTCAATCAGGCCATCGGTAGAGCTGTGGATAGAGTACTTAGCCTAAGACAGCCAGTGAGATATGATAGTCTGAATACCCGACTGAATGTAGGTATGATCCACAGTGGCAATGTCTATAACCACAAGCCTTCGGAAGGTTACTTTACGCTTGACATTCGTTCATTGGATAATGAGGTAATCAAGGAAACAGAAGCAGCGGTGCAGGATGTGCTAAAGAGTGTCAGCACAGAAACTGAGGTAGAGTTCACGCTCGAGCCTTTTCAGATCATGGACGGAGGTCAGATCGACGGGTTTTTGAATAGCTGGAAGGTACAGAAGAGCCTTGATATCTCAAGATATCTCGGTTATGAGCCTGGCACCTCCAATGCCGGCTCATCTAATATGAATGTAGCGCTTAGTCAAGGCTATCCAGCGATTGGGCTGGGTGGCAATCGTGGAGAAAACAGAGGAAAGATGGATGAATTTGCCGATAGCGATGCGATGATAAATAGCGCCTGCTATGTGTTCTTGCTCGCTCAGGTGAAGCCTTGATGAATCTGAGGAAAATACCCCAATGAATATTTGCAGTGTTAAGACTTACGAAGTTTTGAAAACTTCGTAAGTCTGGTTCGGTAAGGTTTCAATCAAACAATGTATAATTCCCATGCTGATCTGACGGGCTTGTAACCTGGATTAAGGACGCATCGTTGTTTGTAGCATTAAAGACTTTGGGTGAAACAGCGTGAGTTCCCATGCCAGCTAATTCCGGTAGGGACATTATATCCCGAAGTTGTTCATAAGTTTGATCGGGTGAGAGCCATTCTGTGATCTTCGCTGTAGGAATAATCAAAGGCAACTCTTCTCCAAACTCTCGATATTCACCATCAGCGCGTTGTGTCAACATTTTGAAGATGTAATGTACATTGCCATCAAAATCATCAAACTGGCTCCATATGCCTGCCACGGCGACAAGTTTATGATTATCCAGAAAGACATACATAGGGGTGCTTTTCTTCTTTCCGATAGGGCGACTCCAATAGACACCTTGCATCGGAATCACACATCGATGGCTGATTAGATTCGTCTGATGGATTGACTTGGATTTCAACTCCTTTTGGTCAAGTGAGAGCAGTTTTGCGCTTACGGCCTTCTTTCTAGCCATTTCAGGAATCACTCCCCAATGAAAAAAGCTAAGTTCATCACTGGCCAAATTAGTAACAATAGGAAGCTGCTGTGTAGCCTGAGCATTATAAGTAGGCTTATACTGACTGTCCATTTTGACTGACCACTGGCTCGCAAGCTCTTCGGGTTCAGCATATATCGCATAGTGGCCTATCATCATCGTCAAAAGTAGTTATAATATCTCGCTGGCAAACTCCAATGCGCGTATCTCTGACCAAAACATACCACCATTGCGATAACTCGCAAATCCACAGTGCCCTCCCTCCAGAGGGAGTTCAAAATACACTTCATCAAGATCAGTAAACAGCGCTGGGTTGAAGCAGTCGCCTGCAAGGAAAGGATCACTTGCTGCGTTGACCACCAGCGTGGGTACTCCTATTCCTGATAAGAAGTACTTCGAGCTACATTTCTCATAATAGTCCAGTGCATTCTCAAAACCATGGAAAGGTGCCGTATAATGCTCATCATAGTCGTACACGGTCTTCATTTGCGGTAGCTTGGTCGTATCGAGCAGCTCGGGGTACTGAGCTGCCTTGCTCAGCACCTTCTGCTTGAGTGAGCGCGTAAACCTAGCGGAATAGATATAGTTCTCGCGACGATTGATCTGCACTGAACACGCCCTCAAGTCAAGAGGAACAGAAAAAACAATCCCTCCTTTCACTGCACTGAACTTAGGTGTAGCGTCTTCACCCAAATATTTCAGCGTAAGGTTGCCACCCAAGCTGAAGCCAACTAATAAAATCTTGGCGTATCCTTTTGTGATTGCATGCTCAACAACGGTCGCTAGGTCATCTGTAGCCCCACTGTGATAGAGTCTGGCAGCTCTATTGATCTCCTCACTGCACCCTCTGAAGTTCCATGCCAGCACATCGTATCGACTATCGTAAAATGCCTTGATCATACCCAGCATGTAGGGCCTGGTAGAATTACCTTCCAAGCCATGCGAGATGATGACCAGCCTGTCATTATTGTTTTTTGCCCAGTCCAAGTCAAGAAAGTCGTCATCAGGCGTACTGATTCGCTCTCTCTTCAGCTCAGGGGCGTTCTTGACTTTGCGAAGACCAGCGGGAATGACCGTCTGCATATGTCCATTGAAAAGTACCTTCGGTCCCTTGTACTTTGAACTTTCGATGTACGGCATTTTGTTGATTACTGGTAAGTAAAAATCGCCATTTAAATGGCGTTAAAGCAAGGATAAGTTGAAATCAGTACAAGTGGCAACAAATTGAATTTATATTTGTCAGCCATTGCGAACATTCGTTAAATTTGAATTCTACTTTCCAACGATAAACTAATAAATCAACTATTTATGGCCGAAGTAATCAAAATGCCTAAGATGAGCGATACCATGGAAGAAGGCGTCATCGCCACATGGTTGAAAAAGGAAGGTGATGAAGTGAAGTCTGGCGATATCTTGGCCGAGGTAGAGACGGATAAGGCGACTATGGAGCTTGAGTCTTATGATGACGGTGTACTGCTTCATATCGGTGTAAAAGAAAAGGATTCTGTACCAGTAGATGGTGTGATTGCCATCATTGGTGAAAAAGGTGAAAATATAGATAGCCTGCTCAAAGAAATAGCTAGTGGCGGAGTTAGTAATGGTGAAAGCACCGAAGCAGCTAGTGCTACTGCTGAAAGCATTGCTCCGGCCGCAACTGCTGAAAAAATCGATACCTCCAATATCAACGCGCAGGTAATCACTATGCCTAAAATGAGTGATACAATGGAGGAAGGCACTATTGCTCAATGGCTTAAGAAAGTCGGCGATTCAGTGAAGTCTGGCGATATATTGGCCGAAGTAGAAACAGACAAGGCCACCATGGAACTGGAGTCCTATGATGACGGAGAGTTGTTATATACGGCCGTAGGTGATGGAGAATCAGTCCCAGTAGATGGTGTGATTGCCATCATTGGCGAGAAAGGTGCCGACTATGAGACTTTGATCAAGGCACACAAGGCTGACCAGTCTTCTGAAGCTGAACCAGCGCAAGAAGCACCGGCAGCTCAGCCAGCATCTGCACCAGCACCAGTTGCTGCTTCAGCTCCACAAGTGTCTGCTGCTCCGGCGAGTTCAAATAGCAACGGAAGAGTTATCGCTTCTCCACTAGCAAAGAAATTAGCTTCTGACAAAGGTTTTGATATCGCACAAATCCCTGGATCAGGGGAAGGTGGGAGAATTATCAAGCGTGATGTCGAGAACTTTACTCCGCAGGCAAGCGCGGCTCCAGCCGCCCCAGCGAGCGCTGAAGGTGGTGCTGCCCCAATTAGTCTTCCGAGTATTGTGGGAGAGGAAAGCTTTGATGAGCGTCCAGTGACGCAGATGAGAAAGACTATTGCCAAGCGTTTGGCAGACAGTAAATTCACTGCTCCTCATTTCTATGTGACCATGGAAATGAACATGGACAGAGCTATCGAAGCACGAAAGAGCATCAACGAGGTATCACCTGTTAAGATTAGCTTCAATGACATAGTCATCAAAGCTTGTGCTGCTGCTCTTAGACAGCACCCTAGCATCAACAGTAGCTGGTTGGGTGATAAGATCAGAACGAATAAGCACATCCACATCGGTGTGGCTGTGGCAGTAGATGAAGGGCTATTGGTGCCTGTAATCAGATTTGCTGACAACAAGCCCCTATCTCACATTGCAGTAGAGGTAAGAGAGTTGGCAGGTAAGGCCAAGTCTAAGAAGCTACAACCAGCGGAATGGGAAGGAAATACCTTCACTATCTCCAACCTGGGCATGTTTGGCGTAGAGGAGTTTACAGCAATCATCAACCCACCAGACGCATGCATTCTGGCTGTAGGAGGTATCAAGCAAACCGCAGTGGTAAAGGATGGTCAGCTAGTCCCTGGTAATGTAATGAAGGTAACGCTATCCTGTGATCACCGTGTAGTAGATGGTGCTAGTGGAGCAGCTTTCTTGCAAACGTTGAAGGGGCTGATGGAAGATCCTGTAAGGATTTTGGTTTAATCTTTTTCCGGAAATAGAATATAAAAGACTGTCATTCCGTCATGGATATGCAAGGGCACAATCCTTGTACCATGAGGAATGACATTTTTGTTTTAAAAGACCTTTAGAATAATGAAGATAAGATCAACAACAGTCTGTGCAATCGCGCATAATGGACAAGTGGCCATTGGTGCAGACGGCCAAGCGACTATAGGGAATACGGTTGCCAAGAGCAATGTGAAGAAGATTAGAAAGCTCCAAGATGGCAAGATAGTGACTGGATTTGCTGGTTCTACAGCGGATGCGTTCACATTGCTAGACAGGTTTGATGAGAAGCTCAATTCCTATGGCGGCAATATGAAACGCGCGGCAATTGAGCTGGCTAAAGATTGGAGAACGGACCGCTACCTACGCAAGCTAGAGGCTATGATGATCGTAGCAAACAAAGACGAAGTACTTGTCATATCAGGAACTGGTGACGTGCTTGAGCCTGACAATGGTATTGCCACTATAGGTTCAGGGAGTATGTATGCTCAGGCTGCCGCTACGGCCTTGATTAAGCACTCCAAAGACATGAGCGCAGAAGAGATGGTCAGAGAGAGTCTAAATATCGCAGCAGACATTTGTATCTATACCAATCATAATCTGGTGGTGGAGAGAGTTGAGTAATCCTACTTTCATGGAAGAGGATAAGTCTAACTAATTATTTTACCTTGTTCCAAAGCATAGTGTTGGTTTCCAGAGGCTCACGCTCTCCTCGCGTAACGTCATATATTTCTTCTACCAAAAGCAATTGTGTTTCATCTTGTTGGTTCTGCAAGGTAAGGATGTGATAAAGGAAGTAGCACCCATCGACAAATAGGTCATAGTCGAATACACCTAGAACATCACCAGACTCTGCGTAAACCTGCTCAAGATCTAGTGACATTGATGCTTCTGTTGTACTAGCAGAAAAATCCCAGTAGTGGTCTTTCTTTTTATTAGAGCCACTGTACGCTTTTATCGAAAGATCTCCTTCAAAAGGATTTAGTTCACTTGAGCGGTGCTCGACTTCTAGTGAATTGAAGAAATTGACTTCTGAGACAGGCTGATAGCTACCTGAATAGAATTGACCTTTCACTGCTCCCCAATTGAATACTGCTGTTAGTATAAAGACCCACAATCTTATTGTTGAATACTCCATTTAGCTGGTTTAAATTTTACGAAATCATTCCCTTGAGACAATTAAGAAAATGATATTAGCGGCCATATCTACAGCCTAATCGCAAACAAAGAAAAGCAACAGTATTTATTGGTTCAGTACAATTAGACGAAGCAAAGTAAAGCATCGACTAAGGGCGTGAATTATACGACTAGCTTTACTTGATAAACTAACCGTTGTTTCCCAAGAAAAATCGCTATAGAGTCGGCTCAAAATCCCAGATCATAGTTCGGGAAATCCAAATCTTTCATCCTTCTATCAGCCTCGGATTTACTGTTTTATTTATTTTCAAATACCTGTGCTATCAACAGGGTGAGTAGTGCTTTCACAAGCATCGGAAAATTTGAACCAACGAGCACGCTAATTTTGGGTTATTCCTTCTCGCTTAAGTTCATTGAATAATGCGCTTGCATATTTTGGAAGATATTCTTCTAGCTCAAATGGTTCAAAAGTGCTGGATCTACCGGACCAGACGAGCTTACCAGTGCCAAGTTCATAGAAATTCGTTTCTATGAAGTAACGCGTGTTTCTTGTAAAATAACCTGGCTTATAGACCAACTCGTAAGTCTGATAGTAGTAATTGCGGAATCGGTCATAATATACAAAAGGCTGATATTGGGTATCAGAAGGGGTATAACGCTCAGATTGCACATCGATCAATGTCACAGTAATAATACCGTCAAATCCACCTTCTCTCAACCTAGACTTTACCCGTTCTATATCTTCAAATGGCTTGCCCAATTCTGGAGGGAAAAGAGACATCCCATTTGTAGATAAGATCTCTGCTTTTCTCGCCGCAAAGACAACTTCATTCTCCACATCATTCCTGAGATTCACGTTGTTCACGAGCCCCATAATGAGCAACTTTTTGAAGTGTTTATCATAGTCCTCGCTTGAGCTCCAGGTTCTCATATTGAGCGTTTCAGAACAGCCAGAAAGAACGATCAGAATCAGAATGACAAGAGTACCAATAGTCGGATAAGACTTCATAAAATTCAGGTAAAAAAAAAGCCTCCCAAACGGGAGGCTTCAATATTCTTGGTATAAGAAAGTTATTTCTCGATAACCACCTCTACACGTCTGTTTTTAGCTCTTGCTTCATCAGTGCGCTCGTCAACAGCTGGACGATCCTCACCAAAACCTTCTACAGTCACCTTGTCCTTGCTTAAACCTAAGCCAAATAAGTAATCCGCAATAGCTTGGGCTCTTCTTTCAGACAAACCTTGATTATATGCCTTTGTACCTATGTAATCCGTGTGACCTTGAAGTTTAACTGTAGCACCAACATATCGTGAAAGCTCTTGGTTCAACTCATTCAATCTGTCAAAGTAAGATGGACTGAATTCGTATTTGTTAAAATCAAAGTAGACGATTACATCAAGCATGCCAGCTTCGATTGGAGGTACTGGAAGATCCAAGGTCATCTCAGCAGATTCAGGAACGTCCGGTATAGTTAAGAAGAAATCCTTCGCATAATAACCTTCTTTTCTTGGAGTAAGAGCATATTCGTCACCAGCTTCTAAAGTGACACAGTACTTACCATCGTCATCAGACTCTACTGTCTGAACTACATTACCTTTTGAGTCAGTCACAACAACTGAAGCCTGAGGTAGTGGTTGCTTCGTCACACTATCAGAAACAATACCACATACTGTCACCTCACTAAGATCAAGTAATTCAGTTCTCCAAATATCACCGTTTTCACTTGACTTCTCTCCTCTTGAGAAATAAGCATAGTCATCAGCCTTAGCGATTACAAAGTACATTTCAGACTCGGACGTGTTTACACCAGTACCCAAGTTTTCAGGCTCAGACCAGTTAGTCCAAGTATCATCCAGTCTTTCAGATCTGAATACATCATATGACCCTTCGCCTCCACGACCATCGGTAGAAAAGTACAAAGTCTTATTGTCAAAATCCATGAAGGCAGTGACATCATCACCAGCAGAGTTGATGTTACCAAGATTCATTGGCTCTGTCCATATTACTTCGCCTTCCTCATTAGTCGTTTTCTTAATTACATATAGATCCTTCGCACCTTGACCATCTTCACGGTCGGCAGAGACGATGATAATATCCTCATCCTCTGTAGCGTGATAATGAACTTCTGGATCGTTGTTATACCAATTCTCTATTTTCTGCTTTTCAGGCTTGCTCCAAAATTCTCCATCATAGGTTGATGTAGAGAAACCTGACTTTGTGATATCATCAAATAGAATAGCACCAAGCAGGATGTTATCCCAGCCCGAACCAAAATTTGAACTAATGAAGTTGAATCCGTTATTATTCAATTTAGACTCCATGTGGTGTAAGTCTGTACCCCAATCATCGCCATCTCTCTTTAACCACCAAATGTCAATTTTATCTTTAACGCCACCATCATTCTCCACATGATGTCTCCTTCCGAAGTAGAGCAATTCATTGTCATCTGACACCACAGGAATAATATCGTGGTTGGTCGGCGAGTTGATATTCTCACCCATAATCTCTGAGGTATAATTTGGGAAGTCCCTTTTTCCAGATTCCTGCGCAAAAGCAATCTGCGTAATAAAAAGGGCAAAAAGCAAAATTCTCATTTTCATGGTGATTGTTTTAAGTTCCAGTTAAGGCTAGTCTATTTGACGTCTAAAATTAGATTTAATCCTTGATAAAATAGATATATCTAGGCACTATTTCAATTTGAGAGCCCAAATTTGCGGATAGATTCTCAATTGAGCCACTATTTCCGCGATTATTTAAGACTCACTTGGTAATCATTTCAGCGACTCAAATATTCTCATTCATTTGGGCCTACTAAAACGAATATGGTGTGTAAGGCGCGCCAGATTCCTTGAGCTTATCCTGCATTTGCTGGTAAGTGCCTCTCAATAGTTGTTTGAAGTCATTTTCTATCGCTGAGAACTCCTCACTCGCTATCGCAAAACTGCTTCTATGCGTCGCTGTAGGCTCAGAAGTAGAGTTGCTCTGCTCATACATTAAGAATCCTACTCGGTTAGCAACAGATGGAGGCCCCTCGATATCCAATCTGCTGGCTACTCGATCACCCTGTAGTCTCGATCGAAGTTCGTATGCTACGGATTCCAACTGCTCAAGAAGAGTCGACATTTCTTCTTGATTGGCAGGAGCAAGAGTTATGGCCTCTTTCATGTGACGCATCTGATTAGACAGCTCTCGCATTCGCTGGTTGGTTGCTGAGACCTTGCCGCTGAGCGTATTGACTTCAGCCTGAAAAACCACGACAGCCTCTCGATCGATCGCTGGAAGAACAGTATTATCAAGTGGTATCACTTCAAACTCCATGGGCCCATCAAGTGCCGTTACTTCACCATCCAAGACTTTAGAGAGCGTTACACTGTATGTTCCAGGCTCAACTAGGGTTCCTTCATTGGTACCTCCAAATGGATTGTAGAATGGAGGCGGGGTGAGTGAAACAGGCTCCTTTGAAGCATGTCGCAAATCCCAATTGATTCTATTGACCCCCTTTGATGGTTTCGCGGTAAGTTTCCGAATCACTTCTCCCTGACTATTCACTACCGTAAATAGTAGATAAGGATCGGCCTCCATTTGCTCCTTTTTGAGCGCATCGTAGCTTGGATACGCATTGTCTCCACCTGATTCTCTTTTCTCCTTCTCTGATTCCAACCTGAGTTCTTTAGCAGTTCTATATTCCTCTCCCAAACTATAGGTGAAAATCGCTACAGAGCCCAGATTGTCCCCCATGTAAAAATTGTCACCTTGAAATGCCTGTCGAGGAAGACCATAAGGTGTGCTTCTCTCGAAAAGCAGCGCATTTCTTACAGGATACAGCTTGCCATCAGCAGTCATATTCTCCTCAGACAATTCGCGCAATGCGGAATAGTCATCCAAAACGAAGAAGCCACGTCCAAAAGAGGCCATCACCAAATCATTTTCTCGCTGCTGAATAGCTAGGTCCCTAATAGCAATCGTCGGCATTCCAGCCTTCAACTGCTTCCAATTAGCACCCCTATTATTGCTAAAGAATACACCATACTCAGTTCCAGCAAATAGGAGGTTAGCATCAATATGATCCTCAGCTATGGTATACGTCGATCCTTTTTCCGGTAGGTTATTGGTGATGTTCGTCCAAGATGCTCCCTTGTCCTTGCTCACAAAGGCATAGGGCCTAAAGTCACCGTTTTTGTGATTGTTAAACACTGCATACATCACATTTTGGTCATGGTTAGAAGTCAGTACAGCATTGACGTAAGTGCGCGCAGGTACGCCAGCAAAACTGCCAACACTGCGCCAGCTTGCCCCTCCGTCTTCAGTAATTTGAATGAGGCCATCATCTGTGCCTACAACAAGTAGATTCTCATCAAGCGGAGACTCTGAAAAGGTCACAACAGCACCATAGGGGCTCACTCCGCCATTTTTAGCCACTGCGTCTACACTCCAGACCCGCCCCATCACTTCTAGCTCGTTGCGATTGATCTGTCGAGATAGATCATCACTGATCACTTCCCAGCTATTGCCACGATCATCACTTCGGAACACCTTGTTGGCGGCAAAATAGATCCGGCCTGACTTATGTGCACTTACGGCTAGCGGGGCATCCCAATTCCATCGGTAGCTATTTTCTCCCTTTCGCTCCTTAGGCTGGATACCTTTCTCTTCTCCACTTTTGCGATCGTATCTCACCAACACACCATACTGCGACTGAGCGTAGACAATATCAGGGTTCTCAGGATCAACCTGCGACTCAAAACCATCACCCCCGTGGGTGATAAACCATTGATCGTTGGAGATACCATTTTGTGAAGTAGTACGTGACGGTCCGCCAAGGCTAAAGTTATCTTGAGTACCTCCATAGACATTATAGAAAGGAGCGTCATTATCAACAGCTACTTTATAGAATTGGGTTACCGGTAGGTTCTCCTTAAAGTCCCAATGTGCACCCATATCCCAGGTCTCGTATATCCCACCGTCACAGCCGACTAGCAGGTGGTTGGTATTGGATGGATTGATCCACATCACATGATTATCAACGTGCTTATAGTCTTCACCCAGTACCCTGAATGATTTTCCTCCATCCTCGGTGACATGCATCCAGGTGTCCATCGAGTAGACCTTATCAGAATCAACAGGATCCGCGAAAATCTCTACATAATAGTTGCCACTGGTAGTATGGCCACTCTGCTTTTTCCAGGAAGCTCCTCGATCAGTAGACTTAAAGAAGCCTCCTTTACCCTGTGCAGCTTCAACAATCGCATAGATAATCTCAGGATCTGCAGGAGAAATTTCAATGTCGATCCTTCCTAGATCCACATCTGGTAAGCCTTTCTGAGACTTCTCCCAGGTAGCACCCCCATCTGTGCTTTTGTAAATAGCTGAGCCTGGTCCCCCACTGATATAAGTAAACACATGTCGTCTGCGCTGAAAAGCGGAAGCATAAAGTACCTGAGGGTTTCTTGGATCTATCTCAAGGTCGTTGATACCAGTGTGTTCGTCTATACTTAGAACGTTTTCCCAGGTTTTGCCGCCATCAGCTGTTTTATAAACACCTCTATCACCTCCCGCACTCCAAAGTGGGCCAATAGCCGCAACATAAACTATATCTGAATTATCAGGATGTACGATAATCTTACCAAGATGCTCAGAGTTTTCTAAGCCCATTTTTTGCCATGACGCACCAGCATCGTTCGACTTGTATACACCATCACCAAAACCTACACTTCTCTGATTGTTGTTCTCACCTGTACCCACCCATATGGTGCTGGAGTTGCTCGGATCCATTGTGATTACACCTATGCTATAGCTGCCCTGGCTATCAAACAAAGGCTCATAGGTGTTGCCGGCATTGTTGGTCTTCCACACACCTCCGGCAGAGGTCGCCACGTAATACTCACTTGGGTTATTCGGATTGATCGCAAAGTCTGATATCCTACCGGAAGTAATAGCCGGCCCTATATTGCGGAATTTCATTCCAGATAAGGATACATCTTCGAGGTAATGCTTCGCCGGTTCGGCAGTTTTTTTTCGTTGAGCAAAGGAATCTGGCCCAGAAAAGAATAGAATAATACAAAGAGGTAGTAGGTATCGCTTCATCGGGAGTTTGAGTTTTGTTGAATTACAATAATCCCATCTTTTTAAGAGAATTGCTAGTAAGGAATAGACGAGTGGAACAGAATAGTTTACTCTAGCAATAAATCCCAGCCATTAGATTTATTGGAATCCCATGGGTTGATGTAGGCACTTCTTATAACGCCTAAGTCAATGGAGTACAACGAACATAAGCCAAGACCATCAGTGGCCATATTAGTGTAGTCGAAATAAACAATCAAGCTATCGAGCCTAACCTCACCTACAGCATATTCATCAACCCTTGCCATCCAAGCTTGAGCGTTTAGATCATAAACAGGGATAGTTGATATGTGCTGTGCCAAGGTGTCCAGTCTATCGGTCAAAGGAAGGAATGGATTAAGTAAAAAAATGTGGGAATAACCTTGCAATGGTCTGATATAGAGAGAATCACCTAACAGCAATTCTGTCGATAGATACAGTATTCTCTCACCAGAAGCGTCACTACCAAAATCTTCAATAGGCGAAAACTGAGAGTAATACTCCACGATTTCCAATGTATCACCTCGAATTCCTAGAATCCCCATTATCAATGTATCTCCAGTGTAAGTGGTACTAGCAGTCCCGGTAGGACGATTATAGTTTTCTTCAAATTCCAGATAGCTTGACCTTTGTCCAACTTGAGGTTGCTGAAAGCTTACTCGTCCGAGATTTGGCAGCTCGCCAAGTGGATCTACCCACACCTCCTTTTGTACTTCACTAGGCAAATCACTATCATCTCCACAAGCAGCAATAGCAAAAAATGCAAGAAAAAGGCTAAAGGGGACATACCATTCATTCGAACCTAACATCATCTAAAGTTAATGATCAGGGTCAACCAGTTTCAGTATTAGTTCATTAAACTTCTCAGGCTCCTCATACATAACTCCATGTGCTGAGTTTTCAAAAGTATAGAACGCCTTTTTTGGCGCCTTAAGTGAGTCAAAGTACTGCCTGGCTAGGGGATAAGGTGTCTGGTAGTCATAACGACCTTGAAAAATATATACTGGCGCATCTACCTCCGATACGGTCAAAAATAAGTTGTTGCTCAGCACAGTGGGCCAAAGTGCTTCCAATGCCTGCAAATTAGCCTTCATATAATTGATCTTTGAGCTTAAGTCATATTCAGGAGCCATCACTAGCAACTGGACTATATCCAAGAACATGCTTCCACGCTTGAAGCTACCCCCATAGTGATCCACCCATTTACGCTCCGTCATGATGTAGTCCATGTACTTGGGATCGTCGACAGACATTAACGGATCAATCTGCGAGAGTTCTTCTACAGCTTCTTTATTTCTATCGTCCTTCGCTTGGCTGAGTACCCACTCGTAGGAGAGCTGTTCTCCGAGCTTCTGGTCTGAGACCTGCCCCACAGAAAAGAAGGCATGGAAGAGGTCAGGTCGCTCTTTGATCATGTGCATACCCAACATCGTACCCCAGCTATGACCAAGGAGATAGATCTTCTGCTTGCCAAATCTCTGGATTAATTGTTCCGATAGGGAAATGCCGTCCGCTACCAGCTGCTCCAATGTCACCTTACTCATATCCACGTCCTCATGATAAGACAAGCCGCTTCCGCGCTGCTCCCAGTGGGCGAAAGTCAGGTCATTCTCCAGCTCACGGTTATAGGCGTAAAATGCCGGATACTCTGGTGAGCCTGGTCCACCGTGTAAAAACAGGACCACTGGATTGGCCTGATCTTTCCCGCGAAGTATCACATGTTGTTCCTCACCATTGAGCTCAAATTTTTCAATGGAGGCAATGCTATTTGGAGCATTTTCAAATTGAGGGGTCGTCATGGGACTCTTAAGCCATATAAACCCAATACCTAAAATGAGGAGCACAAAAAATGTAGCTAGAAGGCCGAGTAGTATTTTCAAAAGGATTTTCATCGTGGTAGTTTTGGGTGTTGATTGAAAAGACAGTAAATATGCTAACGATATACCACAACCCAAGATGCGGTAAAAGCCGTCAGACACTCAAAATCATTCATGATAGTGGACAAAGTGCCAAAGTCGTTGAATATCTCAAGGTATGCCCAGACTTTGATACGCTAAAGGGGCTATGTGAGAAACTGGGAATGTCACCTCATGAATTGATTCGGAAGGGTGAAACTATCTACAAGGAACAATTCAAGGGTAAAGCGCTCAATGATGATGAATGGCTTCAAGCCATGGTCGAGCATCCCATCTTGATAGAGCGGCCAATAGTCGTGAAAAATAATAAGGCGGTCTTGGGAAGACCGCCTGAGAATGTGAATAGCTTATTGTAGCTAGGCTCTACTGCTGTGCCGCAGCAGCATCCAGCATACCCCTAGGCGTCCAAATCTCATAGATTGGTGCTCCCTTACTGCTCAGGCCGCTATGGTGCCATTCGCCACTGTCCAGCGCCCATTTGAAGCCGAGACTGGCCCCTACTCTACTGCTATCGCGGGAGAAGAACTCGATGTTTTCAGTGTAGTCATCGCCCACTGTGGTGTAGGTACCTCCGCCAGTACCTGAAAACTTGGTGGTTTCAGTATGGTATGCAATCCATTGAAATCTCGTACCTGAGAGAATCTTCATTGTCTTCCGCGCACCAGGTGTCCTTCTGGATATTTCGCCATCACGCTTCCTACCAGTAATCAAGTAAGCACCGTTGAGCTTGCCGGGTGTGCCGTCATCCACTCGTGTCCAGATACGATCATCTCCTTCAAAAAGAATAGTGTCTCCTTTGAGGTCGAAAGTAAGTACAGAAGTTTTCCCAACCCGCGTTGTGTCCATCGTATTGAATTCAAAGTTGAGATTGAACTTGTTCCCCTCAATAGTCCATGACCCACCCACCGTACCGTCAAATCGCTTCTCTTCAAGGTTGTAGAAGGTCTCAGCGATGTATCCATCCACTACGATGGTCATCACTTCCACTTCCTCTCCAGCTTCGTTCGTATATGTAGTAGTCCATGCTCCTTGTATATTTTCAGCATGATCCACAGGCGCTGATGCGGGTTCTGTTGTGGCAGCATTATCGTTGGTCTGGTTACCACCGCCACATGACCAGAGGCCAAAAGCGGCAAGGCAAAGCACGGAACCAAAAAGAGCGTTGTTAAATTGTTTCATGATATAGTTGGTTATGATGAGTTGAATTACGGCAGAAGATTAGAAATTTCCAAGAGCTCTCATTCAAGCGGTTGTCTCGAGCAACGAACAAACTTCCGGTAGGCAAGTCTCACACAGGGTAAAGTCAATCTCCCCCTACCAGAAAAATCGTTTTACTCAAATATTCATTAATTTTATTCAACATAGATTTTGACCATGGCCAAAGTTCGATTTACGTCCAATTTGAAAAGGTTTTATCCTACGCTTGGGGAAATGAGTATCCAAAGATCCACAGTGAGCCAGTTGCTCGATAGTGTGGAAGAAACCCATCCTGGTCTCAAAGACTACATCGTGGACGAAACTGGAGCGCTGCGGAAGCATGTAAATATTTTTATAGGTAATGATATGGTATCTGACCGAGAGCAGCTCAGCGATCAACTCACCGATAAGGATGAGGTATATATCATGCAGGCGCTCTCTGGAGGCTGATTTTTTAAACTATGCGATATGAAACCCAAACAAAGACTTCTTCTAGGCACTCGTAAGGGCCTAATTATCTACGATCAGCAACCAGATGGACAATGGGCCTATCAGCGAACTGAGTTCGTAGGTGCTCCTGTAACTATTGCAACCATCGATCCTCACACGGGTACTTGGTGGGCGATGCTGGATCATGGTCACTGGGGCTGCAAGCTACATAGGTCTCCTGATGGCAAGACTTGGGAAGAGCTCGAGGCTCCCAAGTACCCTGAGGGTGAGGAAGTCAAGGATGGAGAACTAGCAGCTACCAAATACCTCTGGGCATTCGCCAATGGTAGTGCCAATCAAAAAGGAAAAGTCTATGTCGGCACTGAGCCAGGAGGTCTGTTCGTCAGTGAGGACAATGGCGATCACTTCGAGCTCAATCGTGGACTTTGGGA
The DNA here is from genome assembly GCA_040222235.1 of Cyclobacteriaceae bacterium. Classification (GTDB taxonomy): domain Bacteria; phylum Bacteroidota; class Bacteroidia; order Cytophagales; family Cyclobacteriaceae; genus UBA6059. The sequence continues at coordinate 16,219 of JAVKDO010000006.1, read as the reverse complement.
TCAGCCAACACGCAAAACACAATGGTTTGGCGGGGGTAGAGACAATGCTGGTATTCACTCCATCCTGATTGACCCCAGAGATGAGAATCGCATCTTCATCGGGATCAGCTGTGCCGGAGTGTATGAGAGCACAGATGGGGGGTCAAGCTGGATGGTACGCAATAAAGGTCTTAAAGCGGACTTCCTTCCAGACGAAAATGCAGAAGTGGGGCAAGACCCTCACCTTGTCGTCATGAGCCCCAGCAACCCTGATGTCCTCTGGCAACAGAATCACTGTGGTATTTTCATGTCAAGGGATGGCGGAAAGCAATGGCGAGATGTCACAGATAAGAATGGCCCGGCCAACTTTGGTTTTGCGGTAGCTGTAGACGAGCAAAATCCAGAAGTGGCTTGGGTAGTGCCAGGTGTCAGCGATGAAGTGAGAGTAGCTGTCGATGAAGCGTTATGTGTTTGTCGAACCGATGATGGCGGGGATACCTGGCAGACTTTTACCTCCGGCCTTCCCCAGGAGGGTGTCTTCGATATCACCTATCGTCATGGGCTGGATATCGCAGGAGATACCTTGGCATTTGGGACGACTACAGGCAATCTCTACCTATCAGAGAATCGGGGTGAACATTGGCAGACTATCTCGAATAATCTGCCCATGATCCATAGTGTGAAGTTTGTGTAGCTCCTACTTCTCAGCATAGACAGCCTTAGTCTCCTCGTCCAAAATGAGTCCTTCACCAGGCTTCCATTTGTCGTACTCCATGTAGAAGGCCGCATCCTTGGCAGCTTGCAAACCGTCTAGCTTAGCAACTAAGTGCAACGCTCCATCGATACCTGCTGATACGCCGGCTGTAGTGATCACATTACCATTGTCGACAAAGCGTACGTCAGATCTTACGGTAGCTTTAGGGAAGCTCTTAGTCAAGCCATCGATGGCATTATGAAAGGTCGTGACCGTCCTGCCATCTAGCAAACCTGCTTCGCCCATGACGAAAGCACCTGTACAAACCGAGAAAAAATAGTCGGTCTCATCGATGCGTGACTTCACCCAATTGATGACGGCTTTGTCTCCAGAGGCGGCTCCACTGTTTCCGCCAAAAAAGGCCATGATATCAGCCGCTGGAGCATCTTCTATGCTGTAGTCAGGTATGAAGGTAAGGATATTTTGTGTCTTGATCGGCTCTCGGGTCTTGGAGACCGTGAACACCTCGTATCCAGCATAGGCGAATACTTCCATTGGGCCGGCAAAGTCCAGCACCTCCACGTTGTTCTGTAAGTAGAATGCTATGGTCATTTTATTATCAAGTAACTCCAACTGCTCAGCCGCTGATCTCTCGGATAGCTCCATACCGCAATGTGTGCATTTTCCAGCTTTATCAAAAGCTACTTTGTCGCAGGATGATCCGCATGGTTTACAATACCAAGCCACCTCATTCGAGGCTACCAGTTGCTGTGATTCACAAGAAAAAGAGAACGATGCAATTACGACTAACAGAGTGATTAAAATCTTCTTCATTTTATTTTGATTTGTTTGACAGGTTTAAAGCTATGACCACTACTTCCATTCTCCTAGGACAAGCGCATGGCAAATCCAGCCACACTAGGTCTTCTTCAGCAGCTTGTAGAGCTGACTTACATCTGCATAGCCACACGATTTTGCTACCACTTCCATCTTATTTCCTTCTTTGATAAGTTGATCTGCCTTTTCGATCCGCAAGAGCTCCTGATACTTTCCTATCGTAATACCTGTCGCCTTTTTGAACATTCTGGTAAGGTTACGCTCACTGGTATGCGCCAGATCAGCAAGCTCCTCTAGCGAAGGATTGAGATGGAAACTCTTGAGCAAATAGTCCTGCACGGTATGAATTGGATCCACGAGATGATTGCGGTAGCGAAGGAAAATACTGAGCTGGGGCTCCTCCTCACCCCTCCTGAGATAGATGACGACCTCTCTGGCTATATCGGCCGCAAACCGACTGCCATGGTGCCTTTCGATCAGGTGAAGAGCCAGGTCGATCCCCGATGACACGCCGGCACTTGTGAGTAGGTTGTCATTCTCCACGAACAGCCTGTTGCGGATGACTTCTATTTTGGGGTACCTATCGGCAAACCTGTCGCAGTAGCGCCAATGCGTAGTGCATGATTTACCATCGAGCAGTCCAGAGGCCGCCAGCACAAAAGCGCCTGTGCAGACAGAGCATATCGTCACGCGCTTGACCGATTGATTACTTAGCCAATGCAGAAATGATCGAAGTATATCTCTAATATCAACCTCCATGTAGTAGTGGGCCTCCATCCCGGGGATGATGATAATGTCTTGTTCGCGAAGTTGTAGTTGAGAGAATGATACTAGTTCGCCGATCATCATGCCAGCACTACTTTTGATCACCTTCTCATCACCCACCGAGAAATAGGTCAGCTCATAATCTGCTCCATAGTCGATAGCTTCATAAAAGAGATGGGCAGGACCCGTCAAGTCAAGAAGGTGTACGCCAGGAAATACGGCAAAAACCACTTTCCTGGAAACCGCTGATTCTTTCTTATCGTTCATAGAGGCTAATGCTATAATTGATATTAGTACATGATAACTTGCCTTTGATCTATCCAGTGATGCTGCTCAGCAAAAAGCAGCAACGATATCTCCAATTTTCGTTTAAATTCAAGATATAAATCAATTAGCTAAATGGACGTATACGAAAAGCTTCTACTTGAAAATAAAGCCTGGGTGCAGGAAAAGCTCCATGTCAATGAAAAGTATTTCAATAAACTCAACCAACCACGTCATCCACAGACCTTTTGGATCGGCTGCACAGATAGCCGTGTAGCCCCTACGGTCATTCTCAATCGAGAACTTGGTGATGTATGCAAGCATCAAAACGCCGGACCATTGATTCAAAGGGATGACCCTAACAGCGTGAGCGCGCTTTACCACGCGATAGTCAATCTCCATGTCCGCCATATCGTGATATGTGGCCATACCAATTGTGACTATGTGGAGATGAGTATGATGGGTGACCTACCGGAAATCATGTCTAAATGGCTGCACCCTCTCGGTGATCTCTATCAGGAAAACAAAGAAGAGTTGCGCAAAATAGGCAACCTCCATGAAAGAGCAGATAAACTAGCCGAAATCAGTGTTCATCGTCAAGTGGAGAACCTTGCAGAGTTTGATTTTGTAAAAAAACATAAAGCAGAAGGTCATGCCCTTTGGTTACACGGCTGGATGTTTGACCTCAAGACAGGTTTGATAAATGATGTGCATTCACTATGATTACATAATCAAAAAACTAAACAACTATGCCGAAGACCTACCAAGAACTACTTGCCGGAAACGACGAATGGGCCACCCATACACTTGAATTAGATCCGCATTTTTTTGAAGACCTATCAAAAGGACAGCATCCTGAGTTTCTGTGGATAGGTTGCTCTGACAGTCGGGTACCCGCCGATGAAGTCACTGGTGCTAAAGCCGGACATATATTTGTCCATCGCAACATTGCCAATATGGTGGTGCACACTGACATGAACCTGCTCAGTGTGGTGAACTATGCTGTAGAGGCTCTCCATGTGAAGCATATCATCGTATGTGGTCACTACGGTTGTGGTGGGGTGAAAGCCGCCATGGGCAATGAAGATTTTGGCTTTTTGAACAAATGGGTCCGTCATATCAAAGACGTGTACCATACCCACGAAGATGAATTAGTGGGCATCACTGAAGAAGAGAATCGATGGGATCGGTTTGTGGAACTCAATGTCATAGAGCAAGTAAGAAATATGACCAAGCTCTCTTTCATCCAAGAAAAATGGGCAAAAGGAGAATTCCCTTACATCCATGGCTGGGTTTTTAGCCTCAAAGACGGGCACCTCAAAAATCTGAATGTAACTGTCAATAGTGCTGAAGCACTTCCTTCGATCTACAAGATCAATGTGAAGTAGCCAAAGAAGAACAACACTATGATCCTCCTGAGCATCCTTGGGAGGATTTTTTATGTTCCATTCTGAAAAAAGTAAACATGAAATACAAACTACTCGGTAATAGCGGACTTAGAGTTTCAGAAATCTCACTAGGCACGATGACCTTCGGTACAGAATGGGGTTGGGGAGCTGATAAAGAAACGAGCCGTCAGATTTTTGATGCATATTCCAATGTCGGTCTTAATTTTCTGCATACACCCAACTGATATACCAAAGGCACCAGCGGGGAATATGTAGGCGAGTTGATCCATGCGGATCGCAATCACTTCGTACTGGCCACAAAGTACTCACTCTACGACAAGCTTGACAATCCTAATTTCTCTGGAAATCATTGCAAAATATGATGCACTCAAGTAGAGCAGAACCTGAAAAGGCTCAACACTGACTACATCGATCTGCTTTGGCTGCATGCCTGGGACTTCATCACACCCGTAGAAGTGATGGGCGGGTTGAAGGATCTGATCAGTGCTGGTAAGGTGAACTACATCGGTATCTCTAACACACCAGCATGGATCATCGCCCAGTTCAGGGATTGGGGTCAGTTTATTGGTCTGCAGGTGGAGTACAGTCTGTTACAGCGCACATCGCAGCGCGATCTCATCCCTATGGCAAAGATATATCTGGGCCTTGCATTGACGCCTTGGGCACCACTTGCCGTAGGAGCATTGACAGGCAAATACCTCAAAGGCGAAGATGGTAGAGTCGCTGAGGGTAGTGCGAGAAGAAGTGATTGGAGTGTTGTTATCACCAAAAAGGTTGTGGAGCTTGCAGATCAACTAGGTGTCAGTCCTGCACAGGTAGCCGTGAAGTGGGCAATACAAAAGGGTTTCACATCAATACCAATCGTGGGAGGCTGTAAGCTTCATCAGATAGAGGACAGTCTTAAAAGTACCTCTATTCACCTACCGGAAAAATCAGTCGCGGAACTAGACGAAGTGAGTGCCATTGAGTTCGGCTTCCCTCACGACTTTTTGCAAGGAGATAACGTCAAGCAACTGCTGTTTGACAGGACTTTTAACAACATCGATATGTAGAGAAAGTGCTTCATCCTTTTCCAACACCGACTATACTTTCTTAATCCGAATAAGTTCTTTAACTTTCGTGTAGCTCTAAAATAAGGAGCAAACGTTATGTACTTTAGAAAACTAATCTTTGCTTCAATACTCGTCCTGACGTCATGTATTGAAGAGGACCTATCAATAATTGATTCTCCCACTCTAGTTTACGAGGCATATAGAAGTTCTTCAGGAATCAGACCTCCCAAGCTTTACATTCTAAATAATCTGGATTCAACATCAAGCCTGTTTTTAGAGGATTATCAAGGTTATGATTGGAATGGCTCCTGGTGCTATTATACGAAGGAATTCGATATAAGAAAAAGACATATCACCGGTATTGATGAATTTGTTGGCCGCATACCAGAATATGGGTCTAGTATCAGCGTAGCTCCCAATGGTAACTTTGCCGCATTTCGGGATGGAAATCTGATTAGTTTGCTCAACACTTCCCAACGGCAAGTCATTTCTTTAACCAGTAAAAGCGATGACCTCTACTATGTATTAAGATGGTCTCCTGATAGCGATAAACTATTAGTCAGACGGGGGTACGGAATACCAACAGGACAATATGTTTATGGCTCAGATCAGTATATAGTTTATAGTAATTTAAACAAGCCGATTGCCAACCTTCCTACTCCTATCATTCCTGAAGGTGAGATCATCAACCTCCGAGACGGACAATGGTTGTCGGACAGCAAGCGGATTGTGTTTATCAAGAATGGTGAAATTATGCTATATGATACGGAAACTAAGAAGTCAGGTATTTTAATCCCTACAGAGTTCTATGTAACGCATTTATCCTTGTCGCCAGATAATCAACACATAGTCTATGAAGAAACACTTTTCAGAAATGAATCTACACCAGAAGAGATCAATCGTGTCAACCTATATAGTCTATCTGGGGACTACACTACAGCATTGACGAATACACGGATTGGAGATATTGACTGGTTGAGTAACAATCAATTAATCATGATAGTAAATGGTAAAGAATTGTTATCCTATCGTATTGATTCGGGTAAACTTGAGACGCTGACTGCTCCTCTCAGCATGAATGAGTTTATCCGATCTGTTCACCAAGTCAATCACTCCTTTTAACTAACAACACCCGCTCTCCTTCGATAGGCAGATACCCGTGCTCATAGCAAAAGCGGTACTCATCCCCCGCCTTGGTTTGGTAAATTGACGTGAAGTAGTTGAAGTCAAAACCCTTCTCCTGAAGTTTCCTTTTAAGAATAGTCGCTTTCCCTTCTGGATTGAGTGACTCAAGGATTCGCCGATTTTTGCGCAGGATGTTATTGATGTTACGGACATGATTGACAGTGTCGGCGTTCAGCTTATTGTTATAGGCATTGCGACAGCCATCTGAGCAGAATTTCTTGTCTTGCCTACCGTAAATCGGTTTTTCACACTCCGGACATAACTTTTCTTCCATTATCAATAGTACTGATTATCAATAATATATCCAACAACAAACGACTACAAGTAGATATAAACGACTGTAAATATTTAAATACCGAGTATCCCTCACGACCACCCCAATCTTTGCTTCGTCAACAATGACAAACATCTGCCGATCAGATGAAATCAAATATGTTCAACTAAAACAATTACAATTATGAACTCTTTAAGAAACAGTGTACAGTTAATCGGTCGATTAGGAAATGCCCCAGAAGTGAGAAATTTCGAAAGTGGAAAAACAATGGCCACTTTCTCACTAGCAACGAACGAGGTGTACAAAAACAACAAAGGCGAGAAAGTCACGGATACACAGTGGCATAATATCGTGGCGTGGGGTAAGAAGGCCGAACTAGCAGCATCGCTCCTAAAGAAAGGTCAGGAAATTGCGCTAGAAGGCAAGCTGGTCAATCGAAACTATGAGAAAGATGGTGCCAAGCGATACATCACCGAGATCAATATGAATGAAATGCTCATTATGTCTCCAAAGGAGAACTAGGCCAATCAAGTTCTATGAAGGGATCGTAACTGTAAAGGTCGATCCCTTTCCTCTTTTAGAAGTAAAACTGAGTGTCCCACCATTCAACTCCGCAAAGTCCTTAGACAGGATCAGTCCCATACCAAATCCTTTCTCCCCTCCTGTGCCCATCATTGTGTTCTTCTGGGTAACATCAAAAAATAATTTGGTGCGACTATCATCAATACCAACACCCTCATCCACTACTTGGATACGCACTTCTTCATCAGCTTCATTAGTCGCATTGATTTGAATTTTTCCGCTAGGGTGAGAAAACTTGATCGCGTTGGATAGTAGGTTTCTCACTACCAAATCCATCATGTTTTGATCAGCAAATACCTGTATGCCATCAGCATCAACTTTCAGCTCCAATTGCTTTGCTTCAAGGGCTGAGCCAAGGTGTCTGATATTTCTATCGATGACAGATTGAATCTCGAATTTAGATTTGTTTGGGATGAGTCCATCATTTTGAGATTGAGTCCATCTGATGAGCAAGGACATGAAATTCGTAGTATCAGATATACTTTTCTCTATGTCAGGGATCAAAGAAGAAAATTCCTCTGGGCTAAACTGATGTTCTTTGAGCAATGCTACCAGACTAGCGACATTGTTGATCGGTGAACGCAAGTCATGGGAAAGTATGGTCAGTAATCTATTTTTGGTGCCATTGGTTTTTTCTAACTCCTTATTTTTCTGACTTAGTTGATCGTTGATTTTCTCCAGTTCTTCCGTTCGCTCCTTAACCCTATCCTCAAATAGCTCCTTTTGCTTCTTCTCAGTTTTATAACTCCCCACCAGTCTTTTCTTAAGCGTAATCCCAATTACTAAAGAAAATAGGAGGCATTGAGCGGCGGCACTTCCGAAGAAGACATAGTTCGTAAGGATAGGTAGGGTACCAACAGAGGATATCCAGCCATATCGCACGGATATCCAAACGGTCATAAAAAAAAGACCTCCAGCTAATAACGGGATATTTGTTAGTGAATAAGATCTTGCATTCTCTCTGCCCTGGATGCTCATCACAATCGAGGAAACTATCCATACGCCAATTACACTCATTGCCAACAATGCAGCTGAAATCGTTGCGATTTTATTTAGTCTAGGTAGGTACGAGGGGAAGATTAAATAGGCTAGCACTAAAGCCATTATTCCCATTCCTAGCATTTTCATTATATGGAATAACCAGAGCCAGACACCCTCCTCCACATTTAAAAATCTCCTCCAAAGACAAATGCCTGCCACGCAAATCAATGAGGCTGACAAAATAGAGAAATCATTGGCAAATGCAGTAGTCGTCCAACCGTCCAAAAGATAGTTAATAGCATGCAAAAGGTAACCAGCAGCCAACATACTATAATAAATATATGACCTAGAACGAATTAGCGATAGGGTGCCAAGCTGATAAAGAAGGATGAACAAAAATACTACCGTAAAAATCAGAGATAGCCTCTCATAAGACGCAGAGTAGTCTTCTACAGCAGATAAACTACTAAGGGTAACCTTAGGCACTTTTATGTCTTGAGAAGCCTCTTTGATCAAGACCATAACCTCAGACCCACCATCAACCGTAATAGTGGTAGTCATAAGGCGATCTTGTACTCGTCCCCCTTTTACGATTTGCAGACCAATCCAGTCTTTTTCTATAGATCCATCTGAGCTCTTCTTAACAACCTCAAGTCGATCATAGTCTGTAGGTAACCTTAAAGCGAACTCACGCGTGGATGATTGATTTATTAAACGGAGCATCCACCATCCGGCCATAGTCTCTCCGGTTGGCTTTGTGAATGAGTCTACAGATGCAAGAGCTTCCTCAGCAGAAAGGTTGGAGCTTTCAGGTAAGAAATACCATTCCTCTATTAGCTGATATTCAAACAGATCATAACGGTCAAAATCATTAGGAATAACGGTTGGGGCAGGTTGGGCGTGAAGAGCTGCATCAGGTGTTAAAACCATCAAAGTGCAGATAAGCACTATTGAGGTGATGCTGTAAACTCTCTTCAATACGATAATAGATAGCTAAAACTGCAAGACTGACGTGATTAAAACCACATCGCTTGACTTTTGAGAAGAGTAACTCATAAATGAGAAGTTAGTTTTAAAAATTGAGCTGTTAATATCCAAACTTTTTTAAGGACTGATCCTTTTCCCGCCAGTCTTTTTCGACTTTCACAAAGATCTCCAAATGGATTTGTTTATTGAATGTTTTACACAAGATCAATTTCACTAAAATCAAGAGTCTATATGAACTAACTCAGGACGAGAACGCGGAGTAATCAGTTCTTGTGAAAGTCCCATCCTAGTGCCATCACAAAACCATAGGGAACTACTCTCAATGCCCCAGAGGTATGCCTTCGATTGAGTGCGTAGTAGCCATAGCCCCTGATGTACCCTGAACCACCTGGTCTTGTTATCACCTGTCTACTGATGCCCAGCATCATGCTAACCTCTTGATTAGGCATATCCAGCAGGCTTTCCTTTGAGAGACTTTTGGAAACCCAATGCTCATATTCTAACCCAATTAGTATTTTGGTTTCGGGAGATTTCTGAGTGAGTGAATACTCTATGGCAGGAGCAATTGAGAGCGACCAAATAGATACAGACTCGTTGAGCTGGTTACCTGGCAACCCGTCACCAAACTCATTCAATATCTCGTAATTCTCTGAAATGTCGAAATGCCTCCAATGTATTCCTACTCCCGTAGTAAAGCCTAAGCGCGAACTGATTGGAAGGTTGATCAGGACCGTAGGTGACATACCCAACCTCTCAAAACGCAGATCCGCGCCATCACGACATAAATCGAAGATCACCTCGTCTGTCGTATTGGGCTGTAGGTTGGCAAAGTTGAGGGACAGACCAAGTTCAAATTGCCATGAGACCCTTCTTGTTTTCAAATCTGGCTTTACGGATAGGATTGGAGATATGATTAGCGGTCGCCTAAAAGGTGATCGATGCTGAGCCAGTCTGCGCGTTTGTATTTTCTCTAGCTGAGTATCTTTATAAGTTGGCACTTGTATCGGATCCGACTTCATAAGACCCGAAGTGCTCGGATAGGTAGCCGCCTCATTCTCTAATATCTGATAGCTGGCTGAATATGCATTACTTGAGTTGTTCCCCTGCATTACCGGGGCTGATTTTTTAGGCGTTTTGGATAAACCTCTGATGTTCATTGCTTCGACTTCACCGCTGCTAAGTCCATGCTGGCCAATTGGTGTTGGTAGATCGTCACCCAGCTCCAGATAGGCTAATGCGAAAACCATAATAATTAATAGTCTGCTGGGAAATTTGATTGAGACGCTACCGTTTTTCACAGTAGGAATCTGGGTGTTAATCTGCTCCCAATGGGAATTATCGACCATTGGCTCAAAACGCTCAAACCTGTCGGATAGACTTTCCTTTATCCTTTGCTCAACCGATTCTTTCATAGACTTGTCTTGTGGATAGTAATTGAATCAGGTGCTGCTTAGCCCTGGAGAGTAATACCCTACTACTGCTCTCCGCAATCCCAAGCTTCATCCCGATCTCTCGATGGGAATAGCCCTCTATCATATACAGGTTAAAAACATGCATTTGAGATTCTGGAAGTTGCTTTAGAAATGCCAAAATCTCAGTTGTCTCCATTTTCTCAATAACTGAAGCTTCCTTATCTGTCATCTCTACAGTATCACTATGATCCACCTCGATGAAGGGTTTTGGTCGTCGCTTTCTGGTGTGATCTATGGCAGTATTGACTGTAATTCTCACTACCCAGGCAATCACCGAATCCACTACCAGAGCCTCTCCCATGTTGTTAAAAACTTTGACCATCGTATCCTGAAAAATATCGTTTGCGTCCTCAGTTGTTTTGGAGTATCTATAGCATATGCCCATTACCTTTCCCTTGAGCAGCTCATAAAACTGTCGCTGCGACCTTACATCACCCTCTGTGCACTTTTGGACAAGAGTTGAATAATTCGTCATAAGGGAAGAACCTGGTTAGCTTGGGAATCCAGATCCGTCAGAAGTGGTTAATTGACTAGTCAATGATCTCTATCGTAACCTGCGCAGTAATGAATTGCTGGTAAGCTGCTGGGTTAATGTTCTGATCGTCAAGAAAGACAGGTTGATTAATAAGACCATGGCCCACTCCCACCTGATATACCAAATCCATCCTTCCAGAGGCATCTTCGGGAGCAGTATACTTCAAGTCGAGACCATTAGGGCCTATGCTTAGGAATACCTCATTCTCTCCAAAGGAATCGTCAACATAAATATCCTCAAATGAAAGAGTAACCCTTGAGAGACTCGCTGTTAACCCACAGAAGTAGTCATTGACCAGTAGGTCACGTTCAATGCTCTGACCCTGCGAAACAGTCACATATTCATAAACACCATTTTTGGCGCAAGACCCACTATCCAGCATTAGCACATTGATCACTGCATCATATCGCTTACCTTCTGTATCCACGAGTCGAATACTGTATCGATCAGCCCCAGACACAAAATCCACGTTGGGCAAGTATCTCAGGGCATTACTCTCGCCAATCATTTCCACTACACCTTTTGAAGGCCTCCCGTTAATCTCAGGTGGCTCTGAGCTCTCGACAAAAAACTGTGATGGGCTGGTAATAACTGGCGCATTCTGATAAGTGAAAAAATCTATAGCCAGAACTGAAGGAACAGCATCTTCATTGGCCGAATCACAGCCTATTTGAAAAATCGCAACTAGAATGAAGGAGTAGATAATTCGTTTCATGAGTCATGTTTTAGCTTTCGTCCGTAGGACGAACCACCTGGACAAAACGCTACACTAGCCTATGGCCAATGACTCATAACAATTCACAGGGTCGCTACTAGTACCCGAACTTCTTCAATGACTGGTCTTTCTTCCGCCAGTCTTTTTCCACCTTCACAAAGGTTTCGAGGTGAATCTGTTTCCCGAAAAATTTCTCTAAATCCTGACGTGCGGCCATGCCCACTTTCTTCAAGGCAGCCCCGCCCTTTCCGATGATGATACCTTTCTGACTTTGGCGTTCGACGTAGATTTCCGCTCTTAGGCGGATAATGGTCTCTTCCTCAAAAAACTCACTAATCACTACCTGTGTGCTATAAGGCACCTCTTTTTTGTAATTCATGAATATCTTTTCGCGGACGATCTCAGAAGCAAAAAACCGCTCCGACCTATCGGTAATATCATCCTGAGGAAAATAAGGCTCATGCTCCGGCATCAGTGATAGCAAGGTCTTCATGACTGGCTCGAGATTGGTTTTTTCAAGCGCTGAAACCGCGAGGTAGTCTATAGCTTCGATCTGCGTCTTAAAATACTCTATCTTATCATCTGCCTGGCTTCCTTTGGCTTGATCCACTTTGTTCAACAAGAAAATCACTGGTAGTCCTGACCTTTTGATGCGTTGCTCTACTTCCGTTTCTTCAAAAGTCTCATAGATATCCGTGACATACACGACTGCATCAGCATCTTCCAGAGAGGCATTGACAAAGCCCATCATGTTTTGCTGGAGCTGGTACTGAGGGTCAAGAATCCCGGGAGTATCGGAATAGACAATCTGAAAGTCCAGACCATTCATAATCCCAAAAATTCTGTGACGGGTGGTCTGTGCTTTAGAGGTAATGATCGACAAGTCCTCCCCTACCAAAGCGTTCATCAAAGTGGATTTACCCACATTGGGCTTGCCTATGATGCTTACAAATCCTGATTTAAAAGTCAATTTCTCTTTTCTTTCAAAGGTATGTGAATTCGAAAGGCTATCTTTTCGGTTGTCAAAATTATTTCATCAAAGACATTTCAGGGTTGAAGAAATCCTTGCTTTCATGTTTGTTCCTCTTGGTGCTCTGTTCGGTAGGACATGGGCAACAGCTCATTTCCGGTAGGGTCATGGAGGTCGGCACCAATGAGGTCTTACCGCTGGCCAATGTAATCGACGTGAACGCCAATAGAGGTGTGTCCACAAATACGGAGGGCAATTTCACCCTTTTCTATAATTCTGCGGATTCCCTAATCATCAAAGTCACCTACGTGGGCTATCAGTCACAGACACTCAGCTACGCCCAATCCGCCTTACCTAAAGAATTGCTCGTCAAGCTGGAACCACTCTCTGCACAGCTAAAAGAAGTGGTGATATCGGCAGATGCCAATAAGTTTATCAATACGGACAGAGGCATTAGTCAGATCAGCCTGTCTCCAAAGCAGATTGCATTGCTGCCCAGCATCGGAGAGACGGATATATTTCGATCACTACAGCTACTCCCTGGTGTAAGTGGCACCAATGAGAACTCATCAGGCCTATTTATCCGAGGAGGCACGCCCGATCAAAACCTAGTGCTTCTAGATGGCATGACCATTTATCGCGTTGATCATTTCTTTGGCTTTTTCAGTGCTTTCAATGCTAACGCCATCAAGGACGTACAGCTCTACAAAGGCGCCTTCCCTGCAAAGTATGGCGCAAGGATCGGTGGGGTCGTAGACCTTACGGGTCGTACGGGTAGTTTCGAAAAAGTTAACGGTAGTGTCGGAGTTAATCTACTAAGTGCCAATGCGAGCGTTGAAGTTCCCCTATCGGAAAAGGTATCCTTCTTCTTTGCCGGTAGGCGGTCTTTTACTGACCTCATGCAGACAGGAGTCTATAATGCCATCAGTGAGAATCTCTATCAACAAGATGACATTCCTGGCTTGGCGCGGGTCACGCCAGACTTCAATTTTTATGACCTCAATAGCAAGATCAATTTCCGCCCTTCTGAAAAAGACATGATCAGTCTGAGCTATTATCGTGGAAACGACTTCCTAGATGAGTCACGCGACATCAGAAATGAGATCGATATTCAGGACTCTGATGATGACATACTTGCCTTGATCGATGTAGATGAGGTGACAGACTGGGGTAATCAGGGCATCTCAGCCACATGGTCACGTCAGTGGAGTCCGCGGTACTTTCATACTATGCAGCTGGCAACTTCCAGGTATAAAAGTAACTATGATGTGAACGTGGATGTAGAGGCAACTATCCCTAGCCGGGACAGCACGATTCTTGAGTTTAATTTCAAGTTTGAAGAGGAAAACATTATTGATGACTTATCAGCAAGGTACGACGGAGAGTGGCTGGCCAATTCTTCACACAAGGTATCCTTTGGAGCCGCTCTCACGAATTCTGAAATAGACTATTTGGGTGTGTTCAATGACACTACCATACTTCTTGATCTGAATCAAAAGTCAAAGCTCTATGCAGGCTATCTATCAGACACTTGGACCCCCAATAGCAAACTGCAAGTGACCGGTGGTGCCAGGGTTTCTTATTACGACTTGACAGAAGATATGCTGCTGGCTCCCCGACTGTCTTTTCAATATGCCATCACGGATGATCTGAAAATCAAGGCCGGTTACGGTCGCCATTACCAAAACGTAAATCGAATCATCAATGAAAATGTGACCCAGGGAAGTAGAGACTTTTGGTTGATGGCCGATGACGAACTAGTACAGATAAGCAAGTCACATCAGTATGTGGTGGGTGCGAGTTATAATGCCAACCAATGGCTGCTCAACATTGAAGCGTATTACAACGATGTGTCTGACCTGACAGAATTCTCTCAGCGGGTTGGGAATGGGTCAGATAATCCAGCTGATCTCTTCTTCAGCGGCGATGGTGTGGCCAAGGGAATAGAAGTGCTTCTTCAAAAGAAACAAGGCAAATACACTGGGTGGATTGCTTACACATTAGGAAGGGTGAAGAATACATTTACGGATTTCAATGGTGGGGAGCCCTTCCCTGCCTTGCAAGACCAGCTTCATGAGTTGAAGGTGGTCAACAGTTATGAAATCGAAGGCTGGAATTTCTCAGCCAGTTTTATCTATGGTTCCGGTAGGCCCTACTCGCGCCCATCCAATCAATATGACATCACGTTACTAGATGGCACTAACGCCAACTTCGTAGGTGTGGGGCCGAGAAACGGGTCAAGACTCAAGCCCTACCATCGACTAGATATCTCTGCTCACCACATCTTCCCTATGGGCAAAGCCAAGGGTGACATAGGAATTTCAGTTTTTAATTTTTATGGAAGACTGAACACCTGGTATTTCGAATATGACTTCAATCAGGATCCTGTTTTGACCACCGAGATCACCTACCTCGGGTTTACTCCGAACCTATCATTCACAGTCACCTTTTGATGAAAAGACTAGTTACACTTTGTCAACAAATGAAACGGGTCACGTTGAGCTTGTCGAAACGCTTCAGGTGCATTGATTTCGAAAGGTTCAATCTGACGAAATTGGTTTCTCCTATCGCACTTAACAAAGTATGGGTAGCGTCAATATGCCTACTGCTCGTTCTCTTCTCTTGCGAAGAAGAAGAGATAGGGAGTGATACTTTCGTTGTAGAGGGTTTTGTCTACGCTGGTAGCCCAATCACCGACATCAACATCAAATCCACCGTTCCATTCGACGCTGTAAGCACTCCAGGGCAGCCTATTCCTACGGCCCAGGCGACTATCAATATGGATGGTCAATCTGTTCCATTGACATTCAACCCTGAGACGCAGCGATATGAAGGACCTCAAGATTTTATCGTAGAACCGGGTCTTGATCTGAGGCTCGATCTTCAAGTTGGAGAACTGTCGGCCACTGGTCAAACACTAGTACCATCCTACCCTCAAGGGTTAAATACTTCGATTTCGAAAATAATCATTCCAGAGATCGAGCTCTCAAGAGACCTAAGAGAAGTGCTCACTGCTCTTTTTGAAGACGCAAGACTAGACATCCGTTGGGAAAATGCTGCTGAAGACTTTCACTTTCTGGTCATTGAGCCTGCGGACACAGCGAATACTGAACCACTGTTCAATGAGGATATACCTTCTAATGTGGGCACCTTCTTTGACAACTTCAGATTGGTGTCAGAGCCTTCCAGAGACTCCACCTACACGGTAGTTGGCCTAAGTCTCCAGAATTATGGCAGTTATCGAGCGATACTCTACAGGATTAATCAGGAATATGCCGATCTCTATGCCGACCAGCTTCAGGACTCCCGCAATCTCAATGAGCCTCCATCCAATATCGAAAATGGTCTTGGCATCTTCACTGGGATCTCCAGTGATACTATCCTCTTCGAAATCTCAAAATTCTAAATACTTTTCAGGCTAACATTTTGGTAATCCTTAGACCTTGCCTACATTTGCGCTCATATCGCGGGGTGGAGCAGTTGGTAGCTCGTCGGGCTCATAACCCGAAGGTCACAGG
>JAVKDO010000005.1:0-29828 GCA_040222235.1 Cyclobacteriaceae bacterium | reverse complement strand
ATTTTTTGGATTTTCAGCATCCTGAATCAAAACCAGTCCAAAATCACCTGAATCGTCGATTCTAATACGGCCAATCCAAGAGAAACATAGGTAACATCAACATTCAAATCAGCAGTTTATAGCCTCCTGAGTAGTTACAATTTTTGAATTCACCACTGTAGTCATTGGTACTTGGCATATACGCATCCAGGCTCACTTTGGTGTTGCCATCTGCTAAATCAATCTCTGCCCGATTGTCGGCATCTACACCAGCGTAGAAAAGGTAATTACCAAATCTATCCTGTTCTGTAGCGTCTTTGCTCATTTGGGTACAGCTCTCACCTCCTATGCTGGCATTGAAGTCAATATCATATGGAGTAAAAGCGTGAAGTGAGCTACTAATCCCTGTTTCCGAAAGAAATGTGTGATTAACGTCTCCCGAGTTGATTGAAATTTCATATTGGGTAGGTGTTGGCTCTATAACTTCGACCTCTTCAATATCTGGCACAGTTCCATGGTAAGAAGCCAAGACATAATACTGTCTCGGATTAGTACCAAAATCATTATCAAGCGTCTCAACATATATTACCAGTGTATCAGCCTCTGTTCCTTGGGCTGTCTTTACCACGTTATAGGTGATGCCATCGCCCGCTTCATAAGAACTCTGATCATTCTTATACCTTGGGTTGATGATATGGGCACCCGCACCCGAAACTGTCAATGTCCGTGCGTCTTCATCAACAGACCAATTCCAGCTACCTGTAACAAAAGCACTAACGTCATTTCCGTTAGTATTTAGTGGCAATGATTCACTGGATATGTCAATACTGGCATTATCAAACTCAGTGCCCGCCCAGATTCC
This sequence comes from Cyclobacteriaceae bacterium, assembly GCA_040222235.1. Taxonomy (GTDB): domain Bacteria; phylum Bacteroidota; class Bacteroidia; order Cytophagales; family Cyclobacteriaceae; genus UBA6059. The sequence goes on along the minus strand of JAVKDO010000005.1, from coordinate 28,987 downwards.
AAACTCTCCGTAGAAATCTCCATTAAAATCTACGTTGTAAGTGCCATCCGTATTAAAAGTGTACTCATCATTAGCTACGGCCATCCTGGCTCCTAGTGGTACTGATGCACCATCCAAATCTCCCCAGGAAAACCAAGTACCCACGGTAGAGGTATAGTCCCAACCATCTACGGTGGCCTGGTCACCTAAGATCAGCGCCAGTGCCTCGCCTCTGACAGGAATCCAGGTTTTGCCAGTGATGGCCAGAGCGATCGTACTTTCAATGGTCACAGATTCGGTAGCTTGATTTGAGTTGTCGGTATTTGAGGCAGTCAGCGTTACATCATAGGTGCCAGCTTCGGCATACTCGTATACAGGGTTTTCTTCTGAAGACGTGCCTACACCATCTCCAAAATCCCAAGCATAAGTATCGGCATTGACAGAAGCGTTTTGAAACGTAACTGTGGTACCTGATACCGAAACACTAAAAATCGCCGTGACTTCTGGAGCCTCCGGCGGTGTATCTGGGCCATCATCCTCGCCACAGGACATCAATAAGCTGAGAGAAAGTAGTAGTGTCAATGCCGGCAAATTCATTTTTAAAATAGTCTGTTTCATGTTCATATGGGTTTTATTAGGAAGTCAGATAATATTTAAATCCTGATCGCTTGATCGCATCAAAAACAAAATAATGTTAAGAGTGCACACTCGTGAGTCACTTGTTTTATGAAATTCATAATCCCGCCAAATAAATACTGTTCTTATTGAAAGTAAGAATTTTGCAGTCGACAATGCTACTACATCGCTGATGTGTCCACTACGTCAATAGTTCGTCATTGGGGAATTAACTTACTGATAATTTGAAGGTTATGAAAAAAAATACTGTCCAATACGCCGCAGAATGAGACATGCTCAAATAGGATATATACTACACTCTTCGATAAAGTATGGCTTCCATTCAGTAGATTTGATAAGACAGCCTAGTTCATATCTATTCCTATCTGGTAGCATCTATGTAGGATTGGCTCGCTTCAAATAAGCCAGAATGAGATACTTAGCTATTTATCTGATTTTACTTACCCATATCTCCATGGGTCAATTTCAAGGTCAACCGTTTATTGACAATTATGCGCCTGAGCAATACCAGGGAGGCATGCAGAACTGGTGGATTATCCAGGACTCTTTGGGAAACATTTACTCAGCAAATAATAGAGGAGTGCTGAGGTATGACGGAACCAGTTGGAGCTTAATTGATTTTGCATTAGGGAAAAAAACAAGAAGTCTGGACATATCGAAAGATGGTCTCATCTATGTAGGAGGTGAAAACGAATTGGGTTATTTGAAAGCTGATGAATCGGGAGCATTGTATTATCATTCATTGATAGACCTGCTTGCAGAAGAGTATCGGTCGTTTGAGGATGTCTGGAGGGTACTCTGTTTGGGCGATGATGTATACTTTCAGACTTTCAGCGAAGTATTTCATTATTCTGGGGATAGCGTAAAGTCTATCAAGCATCAATCCAATTTGAGTTTCGGATTCAAGTTTGGAGGAACCATCGGTGTGGGGGATTATGATCAAGGACTGCTGTACTACGTCAATGGAGAATGGCTTCAAATCCCAGGAGGTGGTTTTTTCAAAAACAAGGAGATTTCATCTGTCATATGGAACAATAGCGGTTGGCTGGTTGCTGCCGTTGATGACGGATTGTATCAACTGGGTACAGACGGAACACTGAATCGGTGGGGTGAAGAAGTGGCTAAACTGGACCGGTTTACGAAGGACTACTTGCTACGTTTGACTAATGAAAATATTGCACTAGCAACAAGAAACAACGGCTTGATCATTTTAGACCCATCCGGCAATATGATCGCTCATTTTACAAAAGAGAGGGGACTCAATAGTCAAGCTGTACTTAACATTTATGAAGACAGAGAAGGCAACCTTTGGTGTGGGTTAAATGACGGCCTTTCGAAAATTGAACTTGCTGGTTCTTTCTCCCATTTGTCCGAAGAAATTGGGATTCAGGGCGCAGGCTACAACGTGTTTGTTGATGATAACAAGCTCTACCTGTGCGCGCGAAACGGTCTCTTTCTTATTGACCAGAGTGACAGTAAAGTGATATCTGCTGAACTCGTAGGAACAGAAACAGGCCAGACATTTGGAGTGAATAAGATTGGAAATGACCTTCTATTAGCTGCCCATAGCGGAGCTTACCGAGTAGAAGACGATAACGGCCTTTCTCAACTTTCAGATAAGGATGGTTGGTGGGGGTTTTTGCCAATTCCTGACAGAGAAGATTTGGTGGTTGCGGGAACTTACGATGGCCTATATCTTATGAGTAAGCAATCGGCTAGCTCTCAAAACATCACTAAAATTCACGGGTTCGACGAATCGTCGCGTCTTATGGTTTTTGAAAACCAGCAAACGATTTGGGTAAGCCATGGATATAAAGGCGCGTTCAGGCTTACGTTATCAAAAGATTTTCGTACTGTCATCAATAGTGAACATTACGGTAGCGAAAATGGATTTCCCAGCAATACGAACATTAATGTCTTTGAGCTCTTGGATCATATCCTTTTCACTTCATCTCAAGGAATCTTTACTTATAATACTCAGCTCAAAAAAATAGTCCCCTTTAAACCTTTGGATGAGCTTCTGCTTGATAACACCGTCTATGATATGAGCGCTGACAGTTTTGGAAATGTCTACTTTATCGGCAAAAATGAAGTCGGCGTTCTGCGGAGAAGCTTTGATGGGGCTTTCTCCAAAGATGTGTCTATTTTTGAAGGCATCAGACCACTCCTCAACGATGATTTTCCTTTGGTCAGAGTAGTCGATGATCACAATGTGATATTCGGAGCAAAGGAAGGCTTCATACATTTCGACCCTACTTCACTTGAGTTGGAAGTGGAGCCCATTAAAACTTACATGACCAGCCTATCATCATCCTTGAAGTCTGATTCCCTGAAACTGGAAACCTTTTATTTTGTAGACCACCCTGATGAGCAGATTGAGCTTCCCTATGCTGAGCGGTCAATGCGGGTTAGTTTTTCCGCACCGCATTTCACAAACCCAGTCGAGTATTCGACACAAATGGAGGGTCTTGACAACAATCAATGGACAGAGTGGAGCAATCAAACCTTTCGTGAGTTTTCATCGCTCATGGAAGGCAGCTATCGTTTTAGCGTAAAAGCTAAAACCTCCACCAACCGTGTCTCTGAACCAGTGACCATTGTAATTAACATTGCTCCACCGTGGTACCGTTCAGTACCCTTTTTGATCGCAGTAGGGTTATTCTTATTTGGTCTATTGGTGATATTTTTCGTCAATCAGAGAAGGAAATATAAAAATGAGCGAGAGGGTATGATGATCACCCAACAAAAAGAACTGAGCCGCAAGGATAGTTTGTTGGAAGAGATATCCAGCAAGTCTCAGCTGGAGATTCAGAGGTTAGAAAATGAGAAGTCCGTCATAGCCTTAGAGCATAAATCAAGAGAACTAGCTTCAAGCACCATGAACCTGCTCAAAAAAAATGAGACCATGAAGAAGATCATGTCTGATCTAAAGTCTCTAAAAACGGATCTTGAAAATAGTAGTGGCCCTTCAAAGGCGATAGCCAGAATAATCAAAAATATAGATCGTAGTATGAACAGTGATCAAGACTGGGACACATTTCAAATGTACTTTGACGAAGTACACGGTGACTTCTCTAGAAAACTGAGAGATGCCTATCCTCAGATCACACCAACAGAACTGAAACTTTGCACATTCATTAGGCTGAACATGAGTTCTAAAGACATTGCTAACCTTTTGAATGTATCTATCCGTTCTGTGGAAACCAACCGCTACCGATTCAGAAAAAAACTCAACCTGGATCATGATACGAACCTTACCAGTTTCATTATGGAGTTGTAGTTATTTCACTTGATCCTCAATAAATACAAAAAGGGTAAGCTTCCTCTTGCGATTCAACTTACCCTCTTCAGTCCGCTGGCTGCCGTAGCGTCCAGCCCACTGCCAAAATACTGTTCAGAGCCTGTAGGTTTCCTTACTGTTGCCAGTCTCTTCGCCTCCAAGATTTCGAAGCTTCGCAGCATTTCACCGTAGTTAAACTCTGCTTCCCCTTCTCTACCTGAAACTCTCGTCTCAGCTCCTTATCTCTCTCTTGGTATTACTAAGGTATACTAGAACTTTACAAATACAATGTTTTGAATAGTCTACTTTTCAACAAATAATCAACAGGTTATTCACCTATTTATCCACATTAATTGCATCACCGTTCTGCTACAACCTATGGGAGCTTTGAGGTTATATGAATTTGTTAATCAAGTTCTCAAATAGCTCCTGCTGTCCAGAAGTCAATGGAAGCTCTCCTTGCTGATGAGCAGCCTTATGTAAGTCGGCTAACGTCATTTTCGCATTTTCGAAGCTGCTGCCCTCTCCTCCATCAAAACTCGCGTAGCGAGATTTGATCAACGCATCATAGGTGCCATCTTCGATGATCGCTTCGGTGATCAACAATCCTCTTGCAAAAAGATCTATCGCACCAATATGCGCATGGAAGATGTCAGCAAGATCGGTACTATTGCGGCGGGTCTTAGCGTCAAAGTTCACACCACCCCCTTGTAAACCTCCTCCTCTGATAATGACGAGGAGTGCTTCTACGATCTCGTAGATATTGTTGGGGAACTGGTCCGTATCCCAGCCATTCTGATAATCCCCGCGATTGGCATCAATACTACCCAGCATACCGTCATTCACCGCTACTTGCAGTTCATGTTGGAAAGTGTGACTGGCCAACGTCGCATGGTTCACCTCTATATTCAATTTGAAGTCTTTGTCCAGTCCGTATTTCTGAAGGAAGCCAATTACGGTAGCCGAGTCAAAATCATATTGATGTTTCGAAGGCTCCATCGGCTTAGGCTCAATAAAGAAAGTCCCCTTAAAGCCTTGTGATCTGGCATAGTCCTTGGCCATATGAAGAAAGCGAGCCATGTGATCGAGCTCACGCTTCATATCGGTATTGATCAGCGACATATAGCCCTCTCTGCCACCCCAAAAAACATAATTCTCCCCTCCCATTGCGATAGTCGCATCAATGGCATTCTTCACCTGTGCTCCTGCGTGCGCTACCACCCGATAGTCTGGATTGGTGGCGGCTCCATTCATGTATCTGGGATGAGAAAAGAGGTTTGAGGTACCCCAGAGTACTTTGATATCCGTACCCTGCTTCTTCTGCTGGCCGTATGCTGTGATTTTCTCTAGCCGATCTTCTGAAGCTTTGAGTGAATCGGCCTCATCTACCAAATCGAAATCATGGAAACAGAAATATCCTAGTCCGAGTTTCGAGATAAACTCAAAGGCAGCATCCATCTTGTCATAAGCCGCTTGCATCGGATCGGGTGACACAGACCATGGGAATACCATTGGTCCGGGCCCAAATGGATCACCCCCAGTATTGCAGAAGGTATGCCAGTAAGCGACCGCAAACTTGAAATGCTCATGCATGCTCTTACCCAAGACCTGCTTGGTAGGATCGTAGTACTTGTAAGCGAAAGGATTGTCAGACTCTTTCCCTTCATATTTGATACTTCCTATGCCTTTGAAGTATTCGGTATTTCCAATGATTGGTTCCATAGTATTGATTTTAAATTGTATTGCTAAGTATCGTTTTCTCCAAATAGTCGACCCAGCGCTGGTAGTGACCCTCATACTCTTTGGACTTATCAGAATCGGGCTCTACACACTCAATCAGTGACAGGTTAGCGAACGCCTCCCGGGCATCTTTATAGTAGCCTGCACCCAAAGCGGCTGCTCTCGCCGCTCCCTCAGCACCATCAGTATCATAAAGCTCCAGCGGGATTTGCGTTGTATTGACAAAAGCTTGTCGAAATAGTTCGCTCAGAAAGAGATTGGCATTCCCAGCACGGATGGTTTTTACTTCTCCACCCAACTGCTCAATCACCTCTAATCCGTACTTCATGCTAAACACCACGCCTTCCTGAAGCGCTCTGATCATGTGCCCCTTTCCGTGCCTATTGAAATCTAGTCCCACGAACTGAGCGCCCAAGGTTTGATTTTGAAAGAGTCGCTCGGCACCATTCCCAAATGGGTAAAACATCAGTCCCTCAGCTCCAGCAGGTATAGGATCTGCCAGTTCATTGAGCATAGGGTAGTCAATATCTCCGAGTAGCTTTTTGATCCAGCTGTAGCTAATTCCAGAGCCGTTGATACAGAGCAGTAGTCCGTTGCGAACGGCTTCAGCAGTACTCGTTACATGCCGGAAAGTGTTGATTCGCTGTTTTTGATCTCCTGCGAGCTGATCTGTTACTGCGTAGATCACGGCAGAAGTACCCGCAGTAGCCGCCACCTCGCCTGGGTTAAGCACATTTAGGGAAAAAGCATTATTGGGTTGGTCACCTGCTCTATAGCAGATAGGTATGCCTGCCTTCAAACCAAGTAAATCGGCGGCACTCTTTTGCACACCTGATTGTACACCTAGCCCTGAAACGATCTCAGGAATAAGCTTCTCGTCAAGTCCGTAGTACAACAGGAGTTCATTGGAAATACATTCCTCTTTGAAGTCCCATAGGATACCTTCACTCAGCCCTCCCGCGGTAGTTTGGATTTGTCCAGTGAGCTTATAGGCGACAAAGTCGCCGGGCAGCATCATTTTATCCACCTTCTCAAAAATCTCAGGCTGATTTTCCTTAACCCAGCTGAGCTTGGATGCTGTGAAGTTGCCAGGTGAATTGAGCAAATGGTTATTGACATAGTCTTTGTTCATTTGGAGATAAGCCTTGTTCCCAATTTCCACTGCTCTGGAATCACACCAGATGATTGAAGGGCGCAGTGGCTTTCCTTCACTATCCACGACGACCAGTCCGTGCATCTGGTAGGAGATACCAATGGCTTCAATCTTAGCCAGATCTATTTGCTCGCTAAGCCGCTTGCATCCTTGTACTATACAATCCCACCAAAGATTGGGATCCTGCTCGGCCCATCCTGGTTGGGGTGCTGATATGACCATCTCTTCATTCGGGTACGTGACCTGAGCTATAGATCGTCCAAGACTACCGTCTAGCACTGCGAGCTTTACGGAGGAGCTTCCTAAATCGATTCCAAGAAAGTGGGACATGGGCAGAATGGATTATCTTATAGTCAATATGACTACAAGATAATCCTTAGATAGCAACCATCCAAAATTTGATTCGCTCTTATTCTGATTTTCAGATGATCTAGAGTTCTACTGTCCCTGGCCCACCAATACAAGTAAGATGAGTCAATTTTCTTGGACCTCTCCCTGCCCTCTCCAAAGAGGGATATTTGGTGACTCCACTTACTTGTATTGGTTCTCGTACTGATGAACTATGCCTTGTCATATCCTTGATAACATTTAGAATAATAAGTCGATTTTTCTAAATTGTAGCAAACAACTTTACAGCCATGTTCAGCAACACTGATGACATCCGTAAGCAGTTTCCAGCATTAAAAAGAAAGGTGAAAGGTGCACCACTTATCTTCATGGATGGTCCTGGTGGTACACAGGTTCCCGATAGGGTCATACGCGGCATCAGTAACTACTATAAGCGATCCAATGCCAATGCTCATGGTGCCTTTACCACAACTAAAGAGACAGATCAGAAGCTGGATATGATGCGGTCGCATCTGGCGACCATGCTCAATGCAGAAGGCAAGTCTTGTATTTCCATTGGGCAGAACATGACCACTCTTAACTACTCGCTCGCTCGGGCGTTTTCTCGGATGTTTCAACCAGGCGATGAAGTGCTCATCACCCAGCTGGATCATGAAGCGAATCGCGGACCGTGGCTCACGCTCAGAGCGCATGGCATCAAAGTTCGTGAGGTGAAGCTGTTGCCCGGTGGTACACTAGACTATGCCGATTTTGAGCAGAAGCTCAATGAGAATACAAGATTGGTGGCCATGGGTATGTCTTCTAATGCGCTGGGTACCGTGAATGATTATACTTTGGCAAGAACACTTTCCCATCAGGTTGGTGCGATGCTACTCTTGGATGCAGTTCACTATGCTCCGCATTTCTCAATCGACGTTCAGTCTATTGGGTGCGATTTTCTGTTATGCTCAGCCTACAAGTTCTACGGTCCACACATCGGTGTGCTCTACAGCAAAACAGGACTGCTTGATCGAATGCCCACCGACAGATTGCGAACTGCCGATCAACACGCTCCCTTCTCCATCGAGACGGGAACGCTCAATCACGCAGCTATGGCTGGGGTGATTGGTGCGATTGACTTCTTGGCGAGTCTTGGTGAAGGAGATGACCTAAGGAGTAAGCTTGATGATGCTTATCAGCAAATCGGTGAGCATGAGTTTGCTCTTGCCAGCAAGCTCTATGATGGACTCAACCGACTGTCTGGTCTAACTATTATAGGTCAAGACTTCTCTAGCACAACCAGAACACCCACAGTGTCATTTACGCTTGGGGAATTCAACCCGCAGCAGGTATGTGAGCACCTGGCGGAGCACAACATCTGTGCTTGGGATGGCCATTTCTATGCCCTTCGTGCTATAGAATGTCTGGGCCTGGCGGAAGTAGGTGGTGTGACACGCCTGGGTATCTCGGTGTATAATACTGAGGATGAGGTTGGCAAGGTGATCGAAGCGGTAGGAGCACTTACTTAAAAATAATGAGGCTCAACAAATGCTTAGCCTCATTATTGAATTATAGCATTCCAAGCAAGTCCAAGCGGACGCTTGAACTATATGGGGATTACACTTGCTCTAAAGTGCAATGGCCAATAGAAAAGGGATCTTGACTGCTCAACACCATAAAGTCAAGTCACTTTCTCGATCACCTCACCCTACCCTCTCAATGAGAGGGACATGTGGCGACTTGACTTTACGGCATGGATCTCAGCCATGCTGAAGTCAAAGCGGACGCTTGAACTAGCGTCCGCATCTAATTTCATATTACTCCGTCCTCAAGTTCTCACTAGGATTCACACGTGTGGCTCTAATAATTTGGCCACTAATCGTAATAACCACGGTTACTACAACTATCAATACCGCAACAATAAAGGGTAATGCGCCTGCCTGCTGCGGGTCGGGGTAGATAGAGTTAATCAGCTGAGTAATCATAAAGAAACCTGCAGGAGCACCGAGTATAAAGGCTACAGCTAATACCCAAATGTATTCCTTACCAGCTACTCGAATGATCTCCAGTGATGGCGCTCCCAGTACTTTTCTAACACTAAACTCCTTCAACCTTCTACTGATATTGAAGCTAAGCAAGCCAAAGAGTCCCAAACAAGCCAATATAATAGCTAGACCAGCGATAAAACTAATTATGACGATATTGGCTTGATTTTCCTGATGAAAGCCCTTCATTGCGTCTTCTTGATAGTTCTTGTCATATGGGTCATTTGGGGAAATAGAAGGCCAAATACCTAAAAGGTAATTATCTACTTCAACCAACTTGGCAGGATCACTTTGTAATACCAGATAATTATAGTTGTCCTCTGGCACCATCAGAAAAAAAACTGGCTCGATATCCACCCAGAAAGTGAAGTAGTGAAAGTCTTCTACTACGCCTAGCACATTGTATCGACTGCTGTCATAGGTAAACGTTTTCCCGATAGGGTCGTCCCAACCAAGTTCTTTGACAAACTTCTCATTGACATAGGCACCACTCGCCATATCTGTGGCTTTATCTTTCTCAAAAAATCGGCCTGACTTGAGTCTTAGTCCCATGACATCTCCGTACTCCGGTCCTACTCGATAAACATATGCTTTGAAGTCCTCATCAAGATGGCTGACAGTGGTAGATGTCGTATTTCTGGCTATATGAGCTTGTGCTCCTGTCACTGCCAATACCTCTGGTTTTTCCATTGCGGCCTTTCTAAGGCTCTCGTACTCCTGACGGTTGGCAACAGGTATGGAAAGCACGCCTTTTGGCTCATAGCCCCAATCCCGCTCTGCCATATAATTAGCATTGTCCACAAATATGAAACTGCCCACTATGGTAGAAAAAGCGAAGAAAAACTGAAAGCCGAGTAGGATACGGCTCAATATGTTTTTTGAACCAAACTTCTCGGTACCCCTGAAAATGAATACGGGCTGAAACTTAGAAATATACAGTGCAGGATAGCCGCCAGACAGTACACCTACAATAAAAAGTAGCGTACCAAAAAAGGCAAACATAGCACCCCAAGATGAGAAGGTGAATGGCACATTAATTGGCACCATATGGCTGAAACCCGGAAGTAGAAAATAATAGCTAAATAGAGTCCCAACAACCATAGCCAGCACAACTTGAATAAAATTCTCCAACATGAATTGGTAGATGATTTGCTTTCGATCGCTACCCATTACTTTGCGCAGTGCTATTTCCTTCAAGCGCTTTGAAGCTGAGGCTACTGCAATATTCATATAATTGAAGCAAGCGAGTAAGAGCAAAATGATCGATAACCCACCCAATGCCAACCTACCTGCCGGATGACTACCCCTGGCAATTGACCCCTGAATTTCAAAGCCCTGTAGACCTAATCCATCAAGTGAAACAAGTTCAAAGTCTTTAATTGACCATCGAGAATCTGACTGGTTTTGTAGCTCTTTATAGGAATCAAAAAGCCCTGTTAGAGCCTGGCTGTTCGTCCCCTCTTGTAGTTCCACGAAAGTGGCATCAGCAAAATAGGACCAGTCATAGTTTTCTTCGAAACCCAGATCAAAAAAATTGTCCATTGGGAGCAGAATCTGGTATCCGAAACTAGCATTATCTGGAAAATCCATCATCACGCCCCCAACTACATATTGCTGAATCACACCATTGGAAAACTTGATCGACATCTGCTGTCCCATTGGGTCTGCATCTCCAAAGTATTTGATGGCAGTTTCTTGACCAATTACGATACTCTTCTTCTCCTCCAAGGCAGACCGGTTGCCATAATTCAGCGGAAAGTCAAACATCCGTAAATAGGCTGGATCGACAAAGGCCATGAATTCATTGAATACATTATCACCTCTTCTGAGGTTCGCGTAACGAAATTCAATTCGGGTGAAATCCTTAATAACAGAGTGGTCAAGCTTCGCTTGAGGGCCCAGCTCAATAGGAGAATCTCCCCATCGGGCTAAATCACTATCACCTTCCTGGACAGTGTTAATCACCTGATAGATACTGTTGCGCTTCGTGTGAAACGAATCCATATTGAGCTGCTGATCAATAAAAATGAAGGTGGTCAGTGCTAGCCCAATGGCGATCGACAACCCTAAGATATTTATCAGCGAAGTGCTCCATTGCTTTCGGATATTCCGAAAGCCAATGACAAAATAGTTTTTGAACATGCCTAATTGATTTGATTTATACTTTGAGTTTGACTTTTTGATGTTTGACCAGCGAAAGAAACGCAACACATTCCAGATGAATCTCGCATTAGCCTTTCGCGCATTACTTTGCTCCACCTCACGATCGTACAGTTCGTAGATGTCGCCCTGGATCTCTTCCAGCAATTCTGGATTGCAATACCAGCGTAGAAACCGATCAGCCCATCGGGGCGGTTGTTGTTGCATCACATGGAGCCCATGAGCCATTTAGATAAAAGACTGCTATCTAAAGCTTTTGAGGCTGAAAATGCCCCTCCAGCTAAATCAGATTTCAAACAATAACTAAAGCTGTAAGAGATGTTAGGTATTCTATTGTAAAGCTGTGTGCGTAAGGCCATCGACTCATCGAGTACTTTCTTACCAGAAAGGGTCAGCTCGAAGTAGCGTTTGCGCCTACCCCCCCTTTCATTGGTAGCTCCGCCCATGTATGAGGTGACAAAGCCTTTAGTTTCCAATCGCTTCAGTGCCGCGTGTACCGCGCTGACGTTGACACTGCGCTCGGTTTGAGATTCGATCTCATCCATGATGGCTACTCCATAGGCCTCCTTATATAGCGAGCCAACGGTGAGCAGGATTAATTCTTCAAATTCTCCGAGGTAAGATCCTTTCATGGTTAGTGGTTAGTGGTTAGTGGTTAGTGGTTAGTGGTTAGTGGTTAGTGCAAAACGAGGGTTGCATTTTCTGGTTACGGATAAATATTATTAGTTAGACAAACGTGAATGTAATAGGTTAGTTTCACTTTTGTCTAACTAATAAATAAAAAAAAATCCCGAAGAAGCTCCGGGACTTAAAAGCTATCAATAGAAGTTGCGTTTAGTTCTCGTTGAGGTATTCGTTGATGATCTCTTGAATCTCATCATTGCAGAAGCCGTACTCTTGCCCTTTGCGGTAGTATTCCTCTCTCTGTTCTTTGAGCTTGTTCCTGTTAGGCGCTTCGTGTTTGAGCTGCTTGTAGAACTTGAAAAATTGTGTCTGCTGAGAGTCGTGAAGGAACATCATAGGCGAAAAAGTAAGATACTACATATGACAAATGTAGGATGCCTTTTTCATCAATTCAATACCCAAAGGGTAGATTTACATGATATTTATCATAATCAAGGTATTATTGTTGAATTTTTAATAATTCACCTCAATTCTATGCAAACGTTTGAATTATTTCGATATCACGACTTCCAGATTTCTGATAAGGCCCTCCTAAAATGACCGCTGAGTATACCCGTCAGGTCTTGATCGGAGTACCCACGGCCTATCAGTCCCTCGGTCAAATCAAACATACGCTTGGGATGATTGAGCAGGTCAATATCTGACCGTTCGCGACTCTTATACTTATCATTGTCACGATTACTGCGCAGCTTGGCGAGCTCCTCTTTGGGGAGTGCATCATAGCCATATAAGTCGATATCGCTCCCCACTCCCACATGCTCTACTCCTACCAGCTTGGCAACATAGTCGAAGTGATCGAGCACATCCTCAATGGTCGTCGGATCAGTGGCCTTTACGAAGTTGCGCATGCCGGTAATGCCTATCGCCCCTCCTGACTTGGCCATCGCCTTGAGCGCCTCATCCGTCTTGCAGCGCACATGATCGTTGAGCCCTCGCGCATTGGAGTGAGTGATCAGCACAGGCTTGCTACTCGCTTCAAAGGCATCCATAGTAGTTCGCTCTCCGCAGTGGCTGACATCCACTGCCATACCAATCTCATTCATCCTCTTGATCACATCAAAGCCAAAATCGCTGATGCCACCATCCACGCGTTCGGTACAACCATTGCCGATTCTGTTTCGGGTATTATATGTCAGCTGTGAAATGCGCTGGCCCAAGCCGTAGAAGTCATCCACATCCTCCACTTTAGTAAAGTGTTCAGCATTCTGAACACCAAGAAGTATACCCGTCTTTCCACTCGCCTTAACCCTATCTATGTCTGAGATGCTATCGATACGCATAAGCTGCTCACCATTGTTGGCAATGAAGCCGTTAAGACTCCCGAAATATTTGAGTAGGTCCTGATAGGCATTAGGCCCGCCAAAGCCTACCGCAAAATGATAGACATCAATACCTGCCTCCTTATACTTGCCCAAGTCGCCTACTTCAAATATCCCTGGACGCATGATCAGGTTGAACAGCTGAGTCGCATTCAGAGTAAGCGGACTGAGCATATCCATAACAGTATTGCTCTCCATCACTTCCAGCGTCCGCTTCTTGTACCGTCTGTCTTGATCTGCAAAGAGCTCGAATGATCCAGTATTGATCATAGGCACAAAGAATGGTAATGCTGCTGCTTTTGCTGACTTGGTGATGGCTTGTCTTCTTTTCATGGTATGGTCTTCTATTGACAACTGGAAATTAGAGCCAAATATGATAGAATCGAAACCCAATTATGGCAGTGGTCAAAAAAGGCTTGACCCATATATGAATCAATATCGGAACCTATATAAAGTCAGACTACTCAGAGCTTTTGAGTTCCATAAAACGGCAAGAAGGCAATCAAAAAGGTCTACTACGTTCTGCAATCTCTGAATATTTGCGCTAGCTTAGTGATAACCCCAACGAAGAAATGAGCAAAATACTCTCAATAGATCCATCCAGTCTGACTACACCGCAATTGCACGGTTATCTCCTGTCTGGTGTTGGACCAAGGCCGATTGCATTTGCCAGTACGATAGATGTCGACGGCAATGTGAATCTCAGCCCTTTCAGCTACTTCAACGTGTTCAGTGCTAACCCACCGATCTTAATATTCGCACCTGCGAAAAGAGGCAGGGATGGTACCAATAAGCATACTTATGATAATGTAAAGGCCGTACCTGAGGTAGTAATCAATATGGTCAACTTTGCAATGGTCGAGAAAATGTCCTTGGCAAGTACTGAATATGAGCAAGGCGTAAACGAGTTTATCAAAGCGGGCTTTAGAGAGAGTCCATCAGAGACTGTCAGGCCTCCTCGCGTGTTCGAGTCTCCTGTATCTTTTGAGTGTGTTGTTGATCAGGTGATCGAGTTAGGTGAAGAGGGAGGTGCTGGCAACTTAATCATCTCAAGAATCCAAAGGATTCATATCGACTCTGACTACATGAAGGATGATCAGACGTTGGATACAGAAAAGCTTGACTATGTAGGCCGGTTGGGGGAGAACTGGTATGTCCGAGCACATGGAAAAGCCTTGTTTGAAATACCAAAGCCAGTTAGAACAAAGGGCATTGGCGTGGATCAATTGTCTCCAAGCATTCGCAATAGCAACATACTCACCGCCAATAACCTTGGGCGGCTTGGTAACCTAGAGCAGCAGCCGACTGAGGATGAGATCAATGAAGCCAGACACATTCTGAAGGTGAAGGAGCTATTCTTAGAGTTCGAAGGACAGAGAGATTTGATTAAAGATGGGCTTCACCGCATCGGAAAGAAATATATTGAAAAAGGAAAGGCTCATGAAGGGCATGCGGTTCTGAGAATCGTTGACGAAATCTAAAAAAGGTCGCATGAACAAAGTAGTAAATGACGCAAAGGAAGCCATCAAAGACATACAGGATGATATGACCTTAATGTTAGGGGGCTTTGGACTTTGCGGCATCCCGGAAAACTGTATTGCGGCTTTAGTCGACCTAAAAGTCAAGGGCCTTACTTGTATTAGCAATAATGCAGGTGTTGATGACTTTGGGCTAGGTCTCCTCCTCCAACAACATCAGATCAAAAAGATGATCTCCAGCTATGTCGGGGAAAATGCTGAATTCGAAAGGCAGATGCTGAGTGGTGAACTAGAAGTAGATCTCATTCCACAAGGCAGCCTAGCGGAAAGGTGTCGAGCAGGTGGTGCAGGTATTCCCGCTTTCTTTACTCCTGCTGGATACGGTACAGAGGTAGCAGAAGGCAAAGAAGTTCGTGTTTTCGATGGAAAACCTCACATTTTGGAATCTGCATTAACTGCAGACTTTGCCTTAGTGAAAGCATGGAAAGGCGATCGTCTTGGTAATCTTGTCTACAAGGGAACAGCGCGCAACTTTAATCCACCGATGGCCATGGCAGGAAGAATCACTATTGCGGAAGTGGAAGAGCTTGTTGAACCTGGAGAACTTGATCCCAACTTCATTCATACCCCAGGCATATTCGTACAGCGCATTTTTCAAGGTGTCAATTACGAGAAGAGAATTGAACAACGTACTGTGAGACAAAGGATTTGATGATTAGATAATGTGATGATTAGATAATTAATAAATGTGGGAATCGGTCAATGGTGAGGATCATCAAGGTCATTGACTTATCCTGCACCTCTAGAATTGACTTTTAGTATGGAAAATGAGAAAGAGAATGTAATAGTCAAACTTAGCCTGGAGTTTGCTTTGAAAATCATCAGCTACACCGAGGAACTAGAAGAAAAAAGAAAATATGTGATTGCTCGACAACTACTCAAGTCAGGCACATCCATAGGTGCGAACATCAGAGAATCTCAGAATGCTGAAAGTCGAAATGATTTTATCCACAAACTGAAAGTCGCAGCTAAGGAGGCAGACGAAACTGAGTATTGGCTACTTCTCTGCGACCAATCCTCTGGTTACCCTAGTACCACGCACTTGCAAACAGAACTACTAGCCATCCGTAAAGTGCTCTCAAAAATTATCGGGTCAACCAAGAAAAACAAACCTCATTAGATGTATATGATTAACCAATCAAAACATTTTCAAATTAACTAATTACCAAATTAACTAATCAGCACATCAGCTAATCATCAAATTGATATGTTAGACAAAAACGGCATTGCTCAAAGAATAGCACAGGAATTACAAAATGGATGGTATGTCAATCTAGGTATTGGCATTCCTACTTTGGTGGCGAACTATATACCTGACGGTATAAGTGTAGAGTTCCAGTCGGAGAATGGCTTATTGGGTATGGGGCCATTCCCTATCGAAGGTGAAGAAGATGCGGACATGATCAACGCCGGCAAGCAAACGGTCACCTTGTTGCCCGGAGCGACGCTGTTTGATTCAGCCACAAGCTTTGCGATGATCAGAGGGCAACATGTCCAGCTTACGGTGCTGGGTGCTATGGAAGTCTCTGAGCAAGGCGATATCGCTAATTGGAAAATTCCTGGTAAGATGGTAAAGGGCATGGGTGGTGCGATGGATCTTGTAGCCTCAGCAGAAAATATCATTGTCGCGATGATGCACACCAACAAAGCTGGAGAATCAAAGCTTTTGCCCGAATGCTCCTTACCCTTGACAGGGGTCAAATGCGTCAAGAAAATAGTTACTAACCTAGCGGTTCTGGATGTGACGTCTGATGGGTTTAAGTTAATAGAGAGAGCGCCTGGAGTCAGCACGGCGCAGGTCATTGCAGTCACCGCAGGCCGCTTGATCGTAGATGGGGAAATTCCAGAAATGAAGTTCTAAATCAAAACTACGCTAATCACACCTCCCAATTTTGTGACTTCACACCTAGATAAATCAGGTAGAAGAACATCACTATCAATATCAGTATAACAGTTGCCATTGTCTTTTCTTTACTACATAGTTAGTGCAACAACCATTACTTAGCAATGTCAGAGATCACTTGTCACAGCTGATCTTAGTCAGCTCCTAAAACGAAGACAAAAAAAGGGAGCATCGTCAAATGCTCCCTTCTCAATATCACTTATTAGCACTCTAGTGCTTCACAATCACTTTTAGGTGGGTGTATTGTTTGGATTCATTACCAATGGACATCAGGTACAAACCACTTGGTAAGTTGGCACTTTCCACTCGGAAACCGTCCATTCCTTTGAAGACCTCACCATTCTTCATGAGTCGACCGGATTGATCAAACAACCTCCACTGGAAGTCCTCTTCCAAGGTCAAATCGAAAGTGATGAAAAATTCATCATTGGCAGGATTAGGGTATAGGTTAAGGTCATCTACCTCAATCAAATCACCCACACCAAGTATAGAAGTCTTACCATTGATATCTACTCTAGCAGCCTGATACACTTCGCGATCACCGTTAGCTTTTTGTACAAAGGCAACCACTGCCAGTTGGTCTGGATCTAGCACTTTCCGCGCATCTATCTTCCAGGTTTCGGTTAGTGTATTGCTTCCACCATCAGTCAGGTCAGTTAAGACATGACCCAATGGACTTGGTAAGAATTCTCTGAATACATTCCTAGGTTCAAGTTCGAGGTTTGGTAAACTAACACCTACAAGTACTTTTTCAACCACGGCTAGATAGACCCTAACATCCTCTCCTGTAAAATCCTTTTGGGAGGTGATATTAGCTGTTACTGATAATTCATCATTATTCGATGAATTCAAAATCAGTTCCAAACCAAACTCAGCATCCTGTAGGGTATTTCTGTTAGATTCTGCACCCGTCCATGGTGTTGTGCTAGCGTTAGTAGATAGGCTAGCACCCATCGATACATCACCATCAAGTATAGAGGTGACATCACTCAAACCATAAAACAAAGTCCTTGCACTTGGACCATCTTGACTAATCTCAAACAAAGGATCATTGCCATATAACTCTGTATAGTAGTTGACAGCAACGATATCGTTGTTATTCAATAATGCGCTATCTAACCTGGCGTTTAGCTCATTGTTCAAGATTACAGAAGGGTTCGAAGTACCAGCCGAGTTATCTCTATTAATATTGGAATTACTGAATTGCTCAACAAGAGAAATGCGACCTCTTTCGGTAATCGCAAAGTCATCAAAGACTAAACCAGGTATATCAGCTGCACTCGCACTTGACGAAGCAAAATGAAATCGGAATCTAACTGATTCTCTTTCATTCTCAGGAATCTCATCCAATTTGTGACGAATTGAAACTGGACCAAGAAACTCTACATTCGAATTGAATCCCCAGCCTGATGCATTGTTCACATTTGCCTGATCACGTTGCTTACCTGGATCTGCCCGAATGTCTAAAGTACCGTACCAAAAAATACCGGTACCTTGATCATCACCGTCCAAATATTTTCCTAGTATGTTCCAACTAGCGCCGTTATTGGTACTATACTCCATTATCGCACCATCGTTTTGTGCAAAATCATAGATTCCGTCAAACTTGACCATTGGCTTCTCTAACCCGGATATATCATATGATGGGCTGAATACCCATGAACCTGGATCTGACTTGTAACCACCCAGAACACCAGCTTGATCATTACTATTTGTACTCCATCCTTGCCCAGTAAATCCATCGACGGATAGAGACCCATATTTCCAGGTTGTGGGTTCTTTATTTAAAGCACTGCCCATCTCTGTCTCATCTACAAACCACCCAGACTCTGGTTGAGTGGATGCTTCAAAATCATTTAACAGGCCTATCGTAGGATCAACTATGATGTGGGGTAGTATTTTAATCACCTTTGTGGTTGAGTCTACACAGCCGTTGATTGTATTGATCTTGAGCTTGGCATTATACCATCCATCGGATGTATAGGTGTGTTCTTCAAAACCAAATGCTTTACCAATGCCTTCGGTAGCCAGAAGTGTATCTAGAGGAGAGCCATCGCCCCAGTCCATCCATACTTGAGATACTCCATTTACGAGAACGTTATTGACATCTCTCAAGTCTGCCAACCCAGTTTCTTTTCCCTCAATAAGGGTCGCTTCATTCTCAGTAATAAACTGCCAAGAGAAGTCAACTACAGGAAAATCACCTATCGGAATGAGTTGAGTATTGCCAATCTCGTCGCGCTCTTCATTTACGGCCGGAGTACTAGCATTTATAGTTGATTCATCAATAGAGACGCATGTAGCCAAGTTTTCAATAGGCTCATAGTTGGCTGATCTACCACGAACGGATACTATGTAGGAACTTGAGTCTAACAAAGTCGTGATAATCGTCTGATCTCCATTAGTGAATGACGTACTCTCATCAGTTTGCCCCGTCCGGCTATTAACGAGGCTCCAATCCCAAAACTCAATATCCGTATCCGAGAAAGGTGCAACGGCATTGGCCATAAAAGTGGCAGGCTCACCTACACATCCAACTATATGCTGATATTCCACTATTGGATTCTCATGAAGAATAATGGTCTTATCCTTAAAGTAAGAACAGCCAAATTCATCAGCAAATGTGTAGGTAATAAAGAGGGTGTCCTGTGTTTTCGTTCCGGTAGGGTCACTCCAATCACTTAATGGGAATTCAACACTGCCGTTTGCTATTGACAGCACTGTATCCTTAGCACTATTTCTAACAAAGAAGCTACCTGTTCGTCTTCCTCCAGAGGCTCTAAGCGTCATCCTTGTAACTGTGGCCAAATTGTTTGGATCAACGTCCACACATGCTACTCCGGCATCTTCACCTTCTAATAGTACAGGGACGTTTAAAGGAGAGCTGATACTTGCTTCAAAATTAGGTCTAGGTAGCGCCGTGACGACAAAACCCACTTTAAAGTCATCGTCACAATCATTTGTATTAGCAAGGTTGTAATTCACCATGATCGTATCAATACCAAACTCAGGCATCTCCAACGGATCATCGATACCTAATGCTAATAATGGATCGAAGGTCGCACTACCATTAGCCCCTTGGGTGACACCTTCACCTGTGAATGTACCAAAAACACTACCTGCACTCGATCCGAGTATTGCCAATGGCGACTCGTCTATACATATTTGATAGAATTCGGGAACATCCTCCTCATTTTCAAAAGTCAGACCTGTATTGAATTTGATCTCAGGGTCTGGTAGACCATTGATGATTATTTGAACCAAGGTAGGATTACTTTCACATCCTTGTCCTGAGAGTGTAGAAGTCACATAATAATTGTAGGTACCCACAGTGTTCTCATCAAAAGCTCCATTTAATGATGGAATTAAAAAATTACTAGTACTTGTAGTATTACCAAGAAAGGAGTTAAGGTTAATGTCCCCATACCACGCATAGGTCACTCCATTTTCAGGGTTAAGCACTTGAAGATCTTCTATCCGATCACCCAAGCAATAGATGTACTCATTATTCTCTGCAGTCGACTCAGGCACTCCTGCATTGGGGTAGACCGTGACTGTCACCTCAGCAACTTCACTTACCGCACCGGTGAAATTGGTGCCGTCTATTTCGATATTGTTGACTTGTCTCACGAAATAGGTACGAGTACCTGCATTACCTTCTACTTCAGTAGGAATATAAGTTTGGCCATCTAATACGCCATTTACAAAGTTGAGCGTGTCAGGCTCTGGATTCATTCCCCTCGGATCGACTCCAAACCAGTGCACTTGAGCCCCCGGAGCTCTGTTGGTAATGGACAGTGATCCCACACTCTCATCTTCACATATTTCTACCAGAGTCTCTGCCGGAGTAGGTGTATCAGGAACGGGTACAATATTGACATTCACGAATTGTGATGGGCTCTCACAAGCTTCTGGATTCGCATTTTGATTTCTAAACTGCGCTTGTCTTACTTCAAATGAATATGCCTCAATGGTAGTTGGGTTGTTGAAATCATTGGCTCCAGGACCATCTTGAGGAAGAATAGCCGTCATACTCAACCCATCAAAATCAGCAGTAGCTCCGGGCGTTACTCTTGGGGACACAGTATTACTGTAGTACCAGTTGAATTGTTGGCCAGCGGTATTGGTCAAACTTAATCCATTAATGACATTTAGGCCGGTGGTGGTGAAAACATCATCTTTAAGCTGATCATTATAAAAACTTACGTTACCATTATCAACATCTATGCCTGCCGAATCATATACAAGATAAAAGTCTGTAACATCACCTGTTGTAGTAAGAGCATTATTACTTCCAGCGTCGAAAGTTGGAAAGTCAGGAATTCCGAATACATTAATCTGAACGAGCTGACCTTCTGCTATCGTAGTTTCACAGCCATCAAAACTTGCCGTCTCGGCTACCTGTGTCACTACAAAGAAATATTCATCTTCACCAGCAGTGAGGAGATCAAGATTAGTTGCTGTTACAGTATTACCGACACCAGTGCTGTAAACTAAACTTGGACTGGATTTGGTTGCATTAGTCACACTATACCAACGTATAGTAGGAGTCGTCTCTAATGAACCAAAGCTGAAACTAAAACCGGCATTATTTAGATCACCTTCACATATACCAACCTGGAAGGCGGTATTGGGTTGAGTACCAGTAGATGAAATACCATTGTACGTGATAGTTGGTGTATCAGGCTCTTCAAACTTGGTGATGGTAATCAGCTCCGTAGCACTCACGCTTCCACTGTAAGTAGCTCCGTTATCGAGTGCAACGGTCGTATTGGTGATCTGTCTCACATAGATTTCAAGGGTTTCATCAAAACCATCGCCTGCCGTAAAAAGATTGCCATGACCAGGTACATTCTCTGGCGTCAAGGATGTAATAGCACTACTACTCTGAAGTAGTGTCCCGGGAGTAATTAGATCGTCAGGGTCACCAAGATACCACTCTACTAAAGCTCCTGCAGCTATATTATTTATAGTAAGTGTAATATCAGTGTTCAGATCCCTTGTCTCATCATCACAGATAAAAATATCAGTGTCAGCAGGTATTGGCGTAGCTGGAATCGGAAATACGTTGAAGTTGATAGTCCTAGCTACTCCTTCACAAGAGCCAGGGTTGTTGTCCTGACCATCAAATTGCGTCTGAGATACAGAAATGGTACGAATCACCGTACTTGTTGGGTTGTTGGCTGCCCCTACCAGATCATC
Source organism: Cyclobacteriaceae bacterium (assembly GCA_040222235.1). Classification (GTDB taxonomy): domain Bacteria; phylum Bacteroidota; class Bacteroidia; order Cytophagales; family Cyclobacteriaceae; genus UBA6059. The sequence continues at coordinate 7,021 of JAVKDO010000005.1, read as the reverse complement.
AAGTGCGTTGAGCTCATCGATTGTAGCGGTATTTCCAGTTCTATCGGTGATATCGACAGGTGTATTGTAGGGAGAAGACCAGTTATAGCTGATGTTACCAGCTGGATCGTTGCTCAAATCAGGGTTTGTCATATCTACCACACCCGTACCAGTGATCGTCAATTGTCCTCCCACCTGACTGTCATAGTCACCAGTTGGATCAAAAGTGAGGAAGAAGTTCGTAGTATTACCATTAGTCAAATCATTGTCATGATTATCAAAAGCCGGAGTAGGATCATCCTCAATAAATTCAGGCGCTTCGGGAGTGTCAAAAATGTTTACCTGAACAAGAGTCATATTTGCTACCTGAGTTTCACAACCAGAGAATTCACTTACCACAATGTTGTCAGTCTGAGATACTACGAAGTAACGAATGCCATTTGCTTCAGCAAGTAAATCCAAATCACTACCATTCGTATTTCCAGCACCAGTAGCAGTAAAAACGGCATTTCCAATAGGAGTACCACTAGCATTAGACTGATACCAGTTAAATGTCGCAGCAGTATTACCTGTACTCGTGAAGTTGAGATCGCCAAGATCACCTTCGCAAATACCTGCCTCACCGCCATCAGCAACCATCACATTAGCATCACCAACATGAATTATTGTAGGTGCGCTAGGATAGGCAAAGCGAGTCACATTCAGCGGAGTAGTCGGACTTATACATCCCGCAAAACCACTACCATTGAAAGCTACATCTGTCCGCTGTGCCACTAAGAAATCAACCGAACCTACGCCAACACCTCCAGTACGATCGTCATCTGGATCAAAAGTATTTGTTGTTTGATTTTTTATAATCGTTGTACCATCATCCTCAAACCAAGTCACAAATGCACCCGTTGCTCTGTTACTCACTAAGAAGGGTGCTATATCAATATCTTGACATACCCGTTGGAGATCAGTATTGAGTACGGGAGCATCCGGTACATCCCTCACAAAGATCGTGAACTCAATCGGATCACTCTCACATCCCAAGAACGCAGGTCCCGTAAAGCCCGCTTCGTTCCCCGGGTTTACATCAGTCACCTGTGTCGCGTAGAACGTATAGGTGCCTGCATTTGGCGTTCCACTCAGGTTAGCTACTGGGTCACCTTCAAAATCATTTTCGTCTGGAGTCATTAATACCGGTGTTAATGTTGCTCCTAAATGAATCCAATTCACACCTGCCAAGGCGTCAGCTTCAGAAGCATACCAATAGAAATCAACAGAAGCCTCGCCCTGCACAGATAAGTCTCTGATAGTTTCACCCTGACAATAGTAAAACTCAGTGCTGTCACTTAATGCTATCGCAGGTTCAGGAGCAATAGGAATATTATAAATGTTTACTCTCAACCTAACAGAGTCAGATTCCCCACCATCATATATACCGTTTTCTATATCTGTCGTCTGGGTGACTAGATAATATGTCGTCAAGTCATTACTTATACCGGTCAGGAATAGCTCGGAAGCCGTTGCTCTACTGCCATCACTGTCAGATATGGCGATTTCAAGAAGCTTATCACCAGCACCGTTAGAGCGATACCAGGTATAGTCTTGATCATTGCCGCTCACATAGCGTGAGACAACACTAATAGAATCTAGGGCAGCCAAATCCCCAGCGCAGAAGTTAAGTTCAAGATTCTCGCCTAGATCATCCGTCAAATCTCCGGCAGTTGCATTGTCATCGAAGAACAAATTAGTATTGGCGACATCATTCGTGTCTGACAGTATAGGGCGCTCTGCTAACGGGTAGATTGTGAAATTAACTGGTGTACCTGTAGCACTACCACAACCTGGAAATACTGATGTTTCACGATTCAACTCATTGGTCACTTGAAATAAGTAGGCGGTGGAGTTATACGTTGATGTCACTGTGTAATAACCGGATGGATCAGCGATCGGAGACGCAAGATTCGCCAGCAACTCGCCGTAAGATAGGTCGGCGTTATCATTGTCTCCTGTAGGAAAGGAGGTTAAGGAGTTGATGCTATCAGTAGCTCCAATAGCATTTGTGGCTGACCATATGTAATCCACATTTGCCAAAGCAGGAATATCCAATAAATCGCTTGACAAGAGACGCGTGTTGATGTTCAACTCACCACTATGTGCATTGATATCGGTAGTAAACCCTATCGGAGCTACCGGGATAGAATACACAATAATATCGATCTGTGTGGTCTCTCCTACACAACCATCGAAGTTGGGTGTATCTGTTGTATTGATATTCTCAATCTTATTGACATAGAAAGTATAGGAATCCGCTGCTGGCGTGGTGGTGCCCAACAGCTCCGTGGCTGTGGCACTAACTCCGCCAGTTGCACTCACGGTTATAGGATTATTTGAATCATCAAACCATTGATAGAATGTCTTACCAGGAATAGTGCTTGCTACACTGAAATTATCTATTATCAAATCTACGTCACCCACAACATCAACGTAAATGGTGATATCAGCATCCGTTAGACTTCCGAGTATGTCTGCTTCAAAAGTTTGATAAGTCGTTGAATTAGCCACCAATGAACCTATTTGATAACTAGCTTCACTACCGTTAGCCTCGACCACAAAGCTGGCTCCTGTTGTACCCACAGCAGTTGTGCGATAATCAAAAGACACCCGCTGGATACTTTGATAGTCAGTTGTCACTATTTCATTGGAAGTACTACTGGTACTTAGTTGTATAGCATCACCTGCTCCACCCTGGGCATTTCCAGCACCAGAAAGAGAAGTACCCGTTCCTGACCAACCAGCTGGTACACCACTATTAAAATCTTCCGAAAGATTATCCTGAACTACTGCGAGTCCTTCAACAGTCTCACCCTGGCAATATTCAAATACAAAATAGTTTTCCTCAGAGCCGGAAGACTTGTCTTCTCCTCGCAACGAACTGGTTAGATCAATAGGTGGATTAACCACCTCGGGGAATACGTTGATCTGCACCTGTGTAAGGTCTCCTTCACAACCTTCAAAACCAGCCGAAGCTCCTATATAGTCTGTAACGGTATAGTAAAAAGTATAAACATCTGGATCCGGGGGAAATGCGGATGCAGTAGCAAATAGCTCCGATCCTGCTATTTTAGATCCATCGGCCGTAGAAGTACCCAAAACGTCAAAAGACTCATCATACCAGTTAACATTTTCATCTGCATCAATTCCAAGAACGCGTAAAACTTCGAAGCTCGTTTCGTCAACACAATAATTGAAAGTATAATCCGCACCGGAATTGGGGTCTGCATCAAAATCATCTATGCCTTTGCTCGAGCCGGCTAGATTAAGTAGATGCGCCGCTGGCGTTGCTCTTATGTTAAATAATGTTGTTGTGGTTGTAGAACAGCCTGATCCACCAAAATCAGCAGCATCATCGCCTATGACATTGGTAAATTCAACTTCATATTGACCATCTTCAAAAATTCCATTGGCACCTAATGGATCTGCTAAATCAATCGTATTTCCAAAACTAAAAAATGCGGTCGCAGAAGGACTGACTCTTCGTATTCGATAGGCCCCACTAGCCGTTTCCTGACCAGATACAGTAGCTGTAAAGACTAGGTTGCCACCGTCTTCACAATAATCCTCTTCCACCGTGCTGACTACATTGTCCGTGAAATTTAATGTCCCTTCATCCTCAATTAAAATTTTGATTTCTGGTAGAGGGTATATTCTGGTTTGTTGCTCCACCCAAAAGTAATCGTCCGTGGTAACAACTGGATTCCCTTGATAAAATCGATATTTCGATTTCAATGTATTTACACCAAACTCTCCTCCATTATCAATTATTTCCTGAGGATTGTATGAATAGGTATCATTGCTATTAAAATCTCCTATGCTTCCTGATAGACGTGGCAGATCATAAATTGCGGCTGCAGCATTAAACAGATCATCAGGGTCTGGCAAACTTATATCGATCGCCTCAAATCGATTCAAATATGCAGGTGCCTCTAAGCCATCCATAAACGCAGCGTCGGCAGCATTTAAAAAAATGGTGAATGGTGTTTCATTCACGCAGACTCCAGCATCAACACCTCCATCCGCATTAGGAAGATTGTCGAAAGTAGCACCAACAGCTCCGGAAGTAACGGTAATCGTAGTTCCAACAGATTCCTGACAACCGGTTACTGCATCTTCAAAGGTGTAGATTACAGGGTAAATGCCAGCTCCAACTACCTGAGGACGGAATTCATAGAGCATAGATGTGGAATTATAAATGATCCCTTGACCACTAAATATACCTTCATTAAAGGGGTTCTCAGCGGCCGGATCCACAATCAAATCAACAGGAATACTTGTCTCAGTGTAAGTCCCTCCTACCGGATCAAGATCCAGCGTAGGCTCAATCGCTGGATGCACTTCAACATCCTTAAAATCCGTACCAGAACAAGTATTCCCATCAGAAACATTCAAAGTATATCTTATTGTCGCGTCTGCACCACCGTAGGCATTGGTGTTGGTTGGAGCCACTATCGATGGGTTCGAAAGGGACGCCTTACCTGCGAGATTATCATCAGAAAATGCCGCTACGCTACCTTCATTGGAAGTCCAGGAATAAGTGTAGGGACCTTCCGTTGCTACAGTAAGTGTTGCTGGAGAGCCACCAAGCTGTATACCTTCGGCGCTACATACAGCCAACCCACCTATCAAGTCAGTTCCCGCATCGACTACAGGATTTGCATTAATAGTAATGGTCACTTGGATAGGTTCAGATTCACAGCTTGTGCCACCAGTATTAGTAACATAAAAGGTATGTACCCCGGCAGCACTGATCCCTAAGTCTGTGGCAATATTCGTAATAGCACTACCTGAATGATTGATGGTAGCTGTGTAAACATCATCTTCATCATCATACCAGATATGATTAGCACTATTGACACCTGCAATACTGGAAAAATCATTAGCGCCGAAGCAGTACTCTGCGGTGAAGTCATTGCCCGAGTTAGGTCCAGTAGGTACGAGATTAGAGATGTCTCCAAGGTCGGCACCTATGGCTAGATCTCCCAAAACAGCAGTGCCGCCCTGGTAGGTCATATCTAAGGTTCCTGTGGACGTAAGAGAAGTGGTCTTTATAGGAAGACCGTTAACTGTAATAGTATTGGTGGCCGATAAGCTGGCGGCATTAGCGTCGAACCTCACCTGTAACGTGGTTGGTGATAAGAAGCTAAAACCGGAATTGGACAGTCCCGTTCCTGATAGACCGATAGTTGCAGATCCGGAAGTGTTAAACTCAAAACCTGAAGGTAGTGCTATTAGGATAGTCTGAGCAAGACCCTCGGAAAAGGCATTGTCAGCCGCTTCTGTAAAAACAATTTGATTAGTCATGGTCACAAATTCACCGTTGATGCAGGCGGTACTCAGAGAACCTGGCGTAATTGTTACTGCACCGCCAGGAGTGACAACAAGACCATCAGCGAGAGATTCCGAAGTTATATTGCCTTCGACATCCTCAGCATCTACATCAATATCATATGCACCAGCGAGAACACCTGCTCCAGCAGCATTCAGATCCAGAGACCAAGTGCCACTACCAATGGTGAAGGCCGCTGCTATTGCAGGAGTGCCAGAATCGCTTTCGTAGGTGTTCCCATCAATTGTCACATCGAGGATCATGGCGTTATCATCCGTGGTGCCCTCAATGGTAATTTCCTGGCCTGCTGAGTTGTCATCACTTGTGAAGAGTTGATCTATTGTAACCTCAGGCGCCTCACTATCTATGTCTACAGTCAATGTAGAGTTAGTAGTACTATTGGTAGCAGCGTCTTCCGCAGTAATGGGTATGACTATACCAGTGCCAGTGTTCAGAAAACGAGATTGGAAGGTGCTAAAAGTATATACTCCTGTAGATCCGATCTCACTCATGGTCTCAGTAGATGAATAGATACCAAATACGTCAACAAGGTCTGCAGTCACAGTTAAACCACTCTCTCCAAGGTCTGCACTTATGGTGATGACCTCCGTGCCTCCAAAAACGTCACCAACTCCTGCTCCACTTGCGCTGGGATTAGCTTCAAAATAAGGATCTGCTCCATCGATATGGAGTGGAGATGCAAATTCATCAGCAATTTCAGTGTCTTGAGGTTCGCTCCTGATTTTATCACCTGTACTGCCCTGCTCATAAGAAAGTGTCAATCCTGAAATATTCCTTTTGCCTGTTGTGCTCTTATCTGCGGGTGTAAAGGTCAGCGTGAATGGACTACCTGCCGTGATGACGCCAGACTGAGCAGAGCTGCCCCCGATATCTCCATTGATATCAAAGTTGTTAAAGATGTTGTTATTACCATTGTCTACAATATTAACATCAATATCAAAGCGCACCTCTACCGCGTCAATACTTCCATCAGCATTTTGATCGAGCCAGGTACTGCTCACTATCTGTGGGATGGACAATACATTTAAACTCACTGTTTTGGAGCCTGCTTGCGGGTTGATTGACTCTCCACCGGCATCATCAGCCATAGGTGTGGCTGGACCATTGTCATTATCAGGCTCTATTGTCACAGTCTCAGAGCCATTGGCTGTACCGCTGTAAGAAATCCATAGCCTGTAGTCTGTTTCTCCTGCAGTAAGGGGATCCGAGGTTTCCTGGGCTGCTGCGTCCAACTCGGAACCCTGAGTAGTCACCGCATCAATTACCGGGCTAGTTGCACTTCCACCACTTATGGAAATATTGAAGTTAGATGGCGTAACAATACCCCCGGTAGTAGTACCAAAGACTCCATCATCAAAGGACAGATCGATATATTCGTTGTTAGACACAATGGAAATTGCATCAAATACAGCAGGGCTCGTATCAATCACCACGTTGGTAAGTGCCGTGCCCGCACTGCTAGTGTTACTTGCGAGATCAGTCTGTGTCGCAGTAATGGCGTGGGTAGCCTCGCTCAGCGTAGTGGCTACAATCGACCAATTGCCACTGCCGTCCGCCACAGCAGACCCAATGGGCGTAGAAGCAGCAGGTACATTGGAAAAAAGATTAACTGTTGCACCAGGCTCTGCACCGGTACCGCTAAACTCC
>JAVKDO010000004.1:0-6597 GCA_040222235.1 Cyclobacteriaceae bacterium | reverse complement strand
CAGTACATGATGTACGTCTTTCGTCAAATTCCTGTTTAATAATTCTTCGAGTGGGCCTGCAATCAAGGTGAGCGGCGTGCGGAGCTCATGCGAGATGTTGGTGAAGAATCTGGATTTGAATTGATCAAGTTCCTGCAACTCTTCCTTTTGTGATTGTAGCTGTGCTCTTTGCGCTTCTATTTCATGGTTTTGCTCACTGAGCAGGAGGTTAGCTTTCTGCTTGTTGCGGAAGTTGCGATAGACTGCTAGTACTAGTGCTAGCATCAAGATAAAGGCCGCTATAAAACCATAGGTAAGGTATGTTTGTCTAAGTAAACGTTGTTTCTGGATGGCTTTTTCCTGCTGTTGAAGGAGTACTTGTTCTTGCCTTTCCTTCTCATAAGCATGGCTCATCTCTTTCTGAGCCAAGGCCCTGGTGTTTCCTTCATTGAATAAAGAGTCATGAGCTGCATGATAAATCTCAAATGTCTTCAACGACTCTTTGAACTTCCCCTGTTTCTTGTATAGAGGATACAGCTTATATGCTGCCTCCCTGGTTGCTCTGAGATCAGCAGGGGACTGAGCCAAATCCAAAGCTTCCTCATAGGTGGTGACTGCTATACTCATTTGCGTACGAGATTCGAATATTTTTCCTATCTCAAGTAATGCGGCAGACATCATAACTCTGTTATTACAAGCCTTAGCACTCTTCTTTGCTGCCTGAAAATGAAGCAAAGCCGAATCTTGCGCTTGCCTCGCAGCATATGATTTGCCAATGGATAACTCGCTCATTGCGAAAGAGCAACTATCACCCAATGTTTCTAGTATCTTCAACGCTTGGGAAGCTTCGAAAAACGCCCTGTCATAAACCTTTTGGCTAACTAGCAAATCGGCCAATTGATTTCTGGCCAAGGCTTCATTTGCCTCATTTTGTGCTATTTGGAATGACTCAATCGCAGATTCAACATAACCCTGTGATTTTACAAGACGACCCTGGGACTCTTCCAAGTTTGCCAGATTCAATAGTATATGACCTTTATGATACCAGTCCTTTGTTTCTTCAGCAAGGCCTAACGCTTTGTAGTAGTAATCAAGGGCACGAGAATACTGACCTTTTTCTGAAAGGCCTACACCAACTTCGGTCAGCACCCAAATCACATAGCCCAATTGGTTATGGTGGGTGTAGATTTCTACGGCCCGATCTGCATAAAGAATGGCAGAATCCACTTCTGATAATAAAAAAAAATAAACTGTCGCATTGGCGTACGGTAAGGCAACATTTAGATCTAGACGTCCTCCCTTAGAACGGGCTATGGCTTCCTTGTATTTCTGAATTGCCTTTTCAAAGTTATTTTCAGCCCCAAATCGATTCCCTAAGTTTGTCAAAGTACCGATTATATCTCTTTCATTTAAATACCCTTCACCAACCCTAAGACATTCTTCATAAGCCTTCAGGGCCTGTGCATGATGCCCGAGTTCATGATGGACCACCCCGATTTGCATAAGGCTAAAGGCGATATAATATTTGTTATTCATTGCTCTGGCATTAACCAGAGCTTCTTGCTGCGCTTGTAATGAGGCATCAAGGTCTCGAAGGCATCTCAAATTGCGCCCAAGTGAAATAAGCGACTCAATCTTCATTCTTATATCACCTTTCTTGGCTAGTTCGTAGCTTTGCTCAAAGTACTCTTGGGATTTTCCACACCGGTATTCTTGGAAATATACATTGCCAATATCCAAAAGCACCGACCACTGAAGGCTGATATCCCCTTCTTTGACTGACAGCTCCAGTGCTTCATCAAATATGGCCAGTCCTTTTTCCTGATTCTGTTGCAAAGTAAGTCGGGCGAGTAACTGCATGCTCTCAACTTTCAATTTCAACCATCGGTCTATCTCAGCGTGATTCACTATTGGATCTAGTACCTTTCCACTTGCCTCATAGGCTTGCATCTCGTGATAAAGAGCTGCTCTGTGAAGTCTTATATTCAAAACGCCTCTTTCATCATCAAGTCTTTTCGCGGACTGTGTTGCTTCATTGATGAAGTATTCAGCCCGTATGGAATCTTTGTTCTTAATGAGGATGCTGAGCAACGGATCGGAGAGACTTAACCGCATCGAATCACTATTTGTGCCTTCAAAATGTTGGATGAGGCTGTCTATTTCCGATTGTGGTACCTGACTCCAGGTTTGGTGCGGAGCATACATTGCTATTATCCAAATGACCATGCAAAATCGTATAGCCGCTTTTCTAATCATAGACAATATACTTCGATGACAAAGAGATTTCATTCTTAATATCTACCATTAATCCAGACATTTCAAAGCACTTACCGAATTCTGCATTTCTTTATGAAATGAAAATTCTCGATATCGACATGTGAAGTTTCAAATAAGACTTTTCAGCTAAAAAAAGTATAATTTATCTTCATAAAGAGAATTGGTGCAAGACATGTAAGAAGTTAGTAAGAAATTCGTCTCCATCAACCAATTAAGATGTTTGGTGAATGGTTATGTTTTCTTCAATTATGGTAGACAAATTGAGATAACTCCGTGGGATCGACGCTCAGCGACTGGTAAGCATCAAGATTACATTAAGACCTGATGTCATTTTCGCCATCAGTACTCTTCATTGAAAGAGCAAATACAGAATCAATCCTGAAAACTTCTCGTTTATTTAACTAGCAGATTGTTGCGTTATATCAGCTTGTCAAAAAGGCAAAGGAGCCCTCAAAGCTAGTTGGTGGACTCAACACCAACCACCAGGGATAAGTGTGTCCAATCAACAAAATCAGCTTCAAAAAGTAGAAAAATAGCCCATCTCATAGATCGGTCAACCCAAAAACTGCACCCCAACCAACATAGGGCACCCAACAAATCCACCAGCAACTTAAAGTGACCAAAAAAGACGCTGACCTTAATGAATAATGCGGGTTAACAATAGCACGTCAGAATTAATAACCAGTGAAATGGTGAGTGAGGACACACCAAGGCGAAGACGTTTGAGTAGCAGTGCTACTTTCGCTTCTCTGTAAACCGAAACCAATCGATAGTGACCTCACTATCTTCTTCCCCGCTAAAGATGACATAAAGCTCGTGAACGCCCGTGGTGAGATCCGTGGGTGCTTCATGTGTCTGATATCCACTGCCAGCCGTAATGGTCATCTGACTAAGCAAAGGTCCGCTAAGTGAATCCAACCGAAAATCGATGGTGCCACCAGCACTACTGGCAGACCGCAACTTTACTGAACCCGCTCCTTTATCAAAATCAAGGTACCTGTACACAGTATAATCTTCAGGCAGCATTTGTCCCAGGACTTCAAGCATGCCAGTGCCGGTCGTATCTGGTTTGACCCTGACATTACCACTCAGTCGGCAGGCCCACTCAGCTTCTATTTTCTCAGTTGCCAGCAAAGGTTGTCCAGCACCCTGGGAGGTCATTGGCACTTCATTGATTGATCCATCGTCATTGATGGTAATGGGCTCTATGCATGCCTTTCTGAATTTCTGAGAGTTGTTGGTCGACCGATGGTAGAAGACATACCATTGGCCATTGTACTCCTGGATCGAGCCGTGGTTATTCCATACAGCGGGATCTGAGCCGTAGTTGTCTATAATCACACCTTGGTACTTGAATGGCCCCATGGGGGATTGGCTAGTCGCATAGCCAAGACAGGTGGGCCGCCAGTTGCGGCTCTCATCGGCGAATACGAGGTAGTAGGTAGTACCTATTTTCCGTATGGAGGCACCTTCATGAAAGTAGAGGTTGCCGATACTATCCATCGGCTCGATGATCGTAGTGGACTCTATTTCCGTTAGGTCAGCTTTCATTTTAGCCACTTTGACTGTGCCCTGCCCCCAGTAGTAGTAGCCCTGTCCATCGTCATCGATCAATACTGCCGGATCGATCTGGTAGGCCCCCTCGATGTGCTGCCCTTTGGTAAATGGGCCAGTAGGGCTACTGCTGGTTGCCACCCCCTCCGTATAGCGCTCATGCGGTGAGCAATAGTAGAGATAGTAGGTACCATCCCTGTAGGCACAGTCAGGAGCAAAAAGCAACTCATCATGATAGTCTACTTCATCATTTGCCCCTACTGAAGAAAATACGTTTTCGTGGAGAGTCCAATTCTTTAAGTCATTTGTTGAGAATACGTCATGCGCGTATGAGCACCAGTAGTCGTCGCTTTCATCCCTGGAGCCATAGATATAAAGTTTGCCATCTGGCCATACTCTTGCTTCAGGATCTGCCATATAGACCCCAGGAGGGGTGATGGGGTTTTGGGCAAAACAACCCATAAGGGAAGCACGTAGGGCTACATATATATAAAGTCTTTTAATCATTTGCAGGAATTACCACGGCTATTTCATCTCCCCTAATCCGACCTGTTTTCTTAGTGCGTTGATGTTGTCAATATTCTCTATTGGAAAGAGTTCCAGTTCACCGTTGACCATTCGAGATTGGGTGCCATAGATCTGAAGTTCACCATCTTGAACAAGGATTCTGTCTTTCATGGTCGCCATGGCAGAAAGTTCAGATTCTCCATTTCTGGCTGATGCCTCCAAAAGTGAAAAATACATTTTTCGTATTGAATTATTAGGTGCGTGTTGAATTACGAGAAATATTGCTCTGTTGGCTATTTCTCCTATTTGATTTTGACCCAGCCACCCGTGTTTATCAAGTATTGCAGTTACTGCGATTAATGCGATTGAATCAAATAGTTGTATTTGTTGATTTAATGAATCCATTTGTGGTGAATCAAACCCAAATTCATTGACCGTTGGCATTACTCTATCTCTGAGTTCCAGGTTTTGCTGTTCAATTTCTTCAAGTTGCTGCCTAATTGCATGCAAATCCTGTGAATACAAGGAGGTTGAGAGTAATAATGCAATGTTTAGAAGAAAAATTTTCATGTTTTGAGCCATAACTATTGCTGCACCAGGCTTATGTTCTTAAGTTATTCTTGGTCATTGACACTTCAGTTAAACTATATCGGAAATAACATTTTGCCAAGTATGAATTCTGTCCAACACAAATCTCCCAAACAATCATATTCTCACGAGCTGTCATTCTCATCTTTCACGGTAGTCAATTCAATCAAACACCCAAATTCGAGTACTAGTAAGATCGATTTTGCTAATAAAATTCACTCCCTCTAAACAATAATGATTTTCACCCCCATAATAGCTTAAATACTGACACATTCGAATCATTGATGGTACCAATATTAGCCTTTTAGGTGTAATTCAAATAAACAATGAAATACTCAATCATATTCTTAATGTTTTTCAAGTCTGCTTTTGCCATTTCTCAAAACATACAGCAATTGACCTACTATTCGGAGATATTGGATCAGGATAGAAGTTTATTAATTTATACACCTTCAGAATTTAACTACTCTTTAGATAGAAAATTTGAGGTCATTTATGTCTTGGACGCGCAAAATCGAGAAATGTTTGACTTTGTACACTCTTCCTTAAGGTTTATCAGTAATCAATCCAATTTTATAGTTGTTGGGATTCAATCACCATACCTTGAAATTGAAGATAAAGTATATGGACGAAATCATGATATGCTACCCACAGCGAAAGATGAAAACGTAAAAGACAAATATTTTGGAACAAACTCTAACGGAAATGCCGACAATTTCATGAAGCATTTGGAAGAGGAAATCTTCCTACTAATCCAGAACAACTACCGAGCTCTTCCCTTTAAATTAGCTGTAGGTCATTCTAATAGTGCTACTTTTTTAAGTCACTGCTTTCTTGAACAACCTGATATGTTTGATGCTTATATTATTCAATCACCAAATTACGCATATGATAATGAACAGTTGGTAAAAAGATTCAAATCCTTTGATCAGAATAAGATCAAAAAGAAAAAGTTCTTTTATCTAAGTAATGCAGGCGAAAAGTGGGATGGCTGGCAAGAATCTCATGTCGTAGTATATTCAATATTACAAAAAATCCATTCAGATAAAGTTCACATTATCCATCGCCAATTTCCTGAATCTGAACATTGGAGTTCTTATTCTAAAAGTTGCTTAGATGGTCTTTCATCATTTATTGATTACCAATTTCATAATGCAGAAAATGTAATTAGTTACCATCAATATTTGGCAGAAAATAATATCATTGAACTGACACCAGATCACATAAATACAATGGCATATCAATGCTTTTGGAAACATAAGCCTCTTGAGGCAATCGAAATAATTGAATGGGCAATAACAGTTTTTCCAAATAATGACAATCTGTATGATAGTCGAGGCGAATTTTATGAATCAATCGGAAATAATGAGGAAGCTCGTGAATCATGCGAAATGGCAATTGAGATTCTTAGGACTAAAGAGGGTTCAATGGATCGAGATAAATTTCAAAACCAATTAAACATATATCAAAAGAACCTTGATCGAGTAAAAGCGCATAACGGTAAAAGCCCATAGGCTAATTTGCTATAAGGATTTTCACCCCCATCCTAGCTTAACCCCCATTATTCACCTCGCTAATATGAGTGCTTTTTTTGAGTTACTTCAAGCTGGTGGCAGATGCGGTGGGTGTTGCCTGGTAATATGGGTTCATTTTTGGGGCAGGTCTATCTATGAGACAGGCTTTTATTCTGGT
>JAVKDO010000003.1:0-51577 GCA_040222235.1 Cyclobacteriaceae bacterium | reverse complement strand
ATGATGCAAGGCAACTATGGCATACTTTAAGGCTAATGAGCGAGAATTTCAACCTAAAACCAATCGAACCTCAACTATTAGTGTCGATTTTGGTCAGGGTTTGACAGAAATTTGAGTCTAGTTTCTCAGCAGACCCTATTTTGACGTCCTAGCTGATCTTGACATTTGGATGACAATCCTTTATCCGTGATATTCGTATTGTTATAGTATCAAGCTTATGGATTTGCGTAAACGTATGATAGACTTAGAAACAATAACCGCAGAGTTGATTCATGCAAATGAGATTGCTGAAAGAAGGCTATCAATGGTTGAAAAAGTTGGAAGCTTCTTAATCATATACCTCACCATAGCGACTGCAGGAATCGTTGGACTTCTAGTTTATGCAGTTACCAACTAATACTTGACCACCTTCGCAGTTTTACTCTTCTTAAGATAGCCCTGAATGATACGGGCTACCTCACGATTATCCTGCGCGTAGGACGTGCAATCCTTTAGTGCTTCGAGGCTCTGGTCACCCACCGTAGTATCAGCATAGCCAAACCCTCGATATCTACCTTCTTCCACCTTCACGACTGATACCTCTTCTTCACTCCTTCCCTGATCGATGATCAGAAAGTCCGGGTAATCAAACTGAAAGGTCTTCATCGCAGCTGCTGCTCGATCATTGTACTCATCTATAGTCTCCTGTCCGATGCACGACCCCTTGCAGTATTTGATGGAATGATGAAAGCACGCTTTCGGTTCGGATGGTGCTACTTCCAAGCCGCTTTTCTGCAAGCATAGTCCATGTACTTTGGTGGTCTCATACATGAGCTTTCGGGCTTCCTCCTCAGAGCTACAGACCACCACAGGCTCCAGTCCTTTTTTCTTACCATAACTGAAATGGATAAACCCATCGAGGCGCAAATCTGCAAAGATGCCATATCGATAGGAGTCTCTTCGCTGCTTTTGATTGTAGAAAGGCTGTAGTTTCTTAATCTCCTGTGATTCCAAAAGAAGTGCGAGTAACTCACTGCCAGTAAGCTCGTATTGTACATCGGCCACTCGCTGAAGCATGTCCTGGGCTCGCTTGGTATTGGCATGTGCCAAATGCTTGGTCACTCTGGTACGGATATTCCGGCTCTTACCGACATACAGCGGATCACCTTTTTCATCGAAGAAATAGTACACTCCTATACTCTCTGGCAGGTTCTGTACCACTTCCTTATCAAGATGATCGTTCAACCGATTAGGCAGCACATCGCGCTTCAGCAGTTTTTCAAACTCTCCTGTTTCAGCATTTTGCATCAGTATTTCCAGCAGTTTGACGGTAGCAAATGCATCACCCCCTGCTCTGTGGCGACCGTTGATCTCAATTCCAAATTGCCCACAAAGCTTACCAAGACTGTAAGAAGGCCTTCCGGGTATAAGTTTTCGACTGAGTTTGACTGTACAGAGGGTATTGCGTTCATAATGATAGCCCAATCGCTTGAACTCCCACTTGATGAAATCGTAGTCAAAGCCAGCGTTATGTGCCACAAAAACGGTCTCTTCTGTAATCTCAACAATACGCTTGGCCACCTCATGAAACTTTGGAGCATCCGCCACCATCTCATTGCTGATTCCCGTGAGTTGTGTGATGAAGGGTGGAATGGCGCACTCCGGATTGATCAATGACACAAATTCATCTACGACTTGTAGTCCATCATGCACATAGATAGCGATCTCGGTGATCTTACCAAACTGAGCATTGCCCCCTGTCGTCTCTACATCTATAACTGCGTACATATACTGCTGATACTAGCGGAGTTGAATCCACGAATACTTGTCTACTTCAGTGATCCCGAAGGTAGATTTGCCGCTGGTGGAGTTCAGTCCAGCTTTTTGGTGGGTTCTCCCTAATTTCAAGGTAAAATAAGCATAATGATGAAAAACCTCGGCACTGCATTCTTCCTATTGTTGCTCTCCCTTTCGGTCAGCGCACAAAACGACTACTTCTTCCCAGACGCTGATGATTTCGATAGCGCTATTCCCAGCCCGGAGGAGTTTTTGGGCTACCCTATTGGTGAATTTCATACGCGTCATGATCGCATAGTCGCCTACTATGAGAAGCTGGCAGAAGTTTCTGATAAAGCCACCATTCAGACTATTGGTATGACCTATGAGCATCGTCCACAGATCATACTGACCGTGACCAGTCAAGACAATCATGCCAACCTGGAAGAGCTACGACAAAGGCATTTGGCGATAGCCGACCCTGGTGCGACTATGCCTAGCCTGGATGACACACCTCTGGTGATCGTGCTGGGGTACAATGTTCATGGTAATGAACCGTCCAGTAGTGAGGCCTCTATGCTGATGGTCTATTACCTACTCGCGTCAAAAAGTACCGAGGTGGCCGACTATCTGGACAAGGCGATCATTCATATCGAGCCAGTGCTCAATCCTGATGGCCGTGACCGGCATACCAACTGGGCCAATATGCACAAGGGTAACCCCAAAGTGGCTGACCCTAACGACCGAGAGCATAATGAGGTGTGGCCAAGTGGTCGAGTCAACCACTACTGGTTTGACCTCAACCGGGACTGGCTACCGCTCGCGCATGTAGAGAGTCAGGCGCGCATCAACTTTTATCATAAGTGGCTACCTAACCTAGGTACAGATTACCATGAAATGGGGACATCAAGTACTTACTTTTTTGAGCCTACCAAGCCCTTTGCCACAGAGAATCCACTCGTTCCCAGAACGAACTATGATGGACTGAACAATGCACTGGCACCATTTTTTGCCAATGCACTGGACAATCTTGGGTCACTTTACTTCACCAAAGAGCAGTATGACAATTCCTATCCCGGATATGGCTCGACTTATCAGGATATCCATGGCGGGCTCGGCCTGGTATTTGAGCAAGCAAGCTCCAGAGGTCATCTACAGCAAAGTACAACCAAGCAGGTCAGTTTCCCTTTTACCATCCGCAATCATGTGGCCACCTCTATCGCTACAGTAAAGGGCACGGTGGCCAACAAGACGCTCTTCCAAAATCATCAGCGAGACTTTTTCCAGTATGCACTCGATCAGGCCGCCAAAAATCCTGTAAAGGCTTGGATCTTCGGTGATGAATATGACCGTACCCGAAATGAGGCTTTCATCAACATACTGCTACAACACAAAATCAAGGTATATGAGAATCCTATCGACCAATCAGCTGGTGGTGATACTTTCAAAAAGGGTATGTCGTACATCGTACCCACCAATCAGCGTCAGCACCTAATGGTGAAGTCAGTCTTTGAGCATGTGAAGACATTCTATGATTCGGTATTCTATGACGCAAGTACCTGGACAGTAGCATCAGCATTCGGACTACCTAATGAAGGACTCCAAACGACCAAATTCTCCCTCGGTGATGAGATTACCAGTATTGCGAAAATGGATGCGAAACCAGCCAAGGCTGAATACGCCTACATCATTGATTGGCGCGAGTACAATGCCCCAATGGCGTTGAATCATTTACTGGAGAATGATGTATTTGTGCATACGGCTTTCAAGCCATTTACAGTTAAAACTTCATCGGGTGATAAATCATTCGGGTACGGAAGTCTCATGGTCTCTGTAGTAGATCAGCACAAATCTGTTGATGAAGTACATGAACTGGTCAGTGCCGCAGTGGGCAAGGCTGGCATACCTGCTACTCCGGTCAACACCGGGTTCAGCATAACCGGGATTGATCTAGGGTCTCGTAACTTCAGAATCATCGAGAAGCCTAAAGCTTTGATGATCGTTGGTGAAGGGGTATATCTCTATGAAGCTGGTGAAATTTGGCATTTACTTGATTCTCGTGTTGGAATGCCCATCACCAAAGTTGATAAAATTGATCTTGGCAATGTCAATCTCGGTGATTACAACACCTTGGTCATGGTCAATGGCAATTATAATGACCTATCGGACAGATTTGTGACGGATGTTAAAAACTGGCTCTCAGCTGGCAACACATTAATTGCACAGAAAGCTGCTGTGCGTTGGGCGATCAGCAAAGAGCTGGTCAAAGAAGAATTGATCAAGGTAGAAGAGGACACTGACGATCAACGCATGGACTATGTCACTGCAAGAGACTACCGCGGATCTAAGGTCATTGGAGGCTCGATCTACGAAGTGGATCTTGATATTACCCATCCCATAGGATTTGGCTACAGCAAGCGTCAACTTCCAGTCTATCGTAATAGCAACATCTTTCTCAAACCAAGCAAAAACGCATTCAGTACTGTCGCTCAATACACTGCTAATCCGTGGATGAGTGGCTATCTCAAGCCTGAGAATCTCGACTACATCAAGCAATCTGCGCCAATCGTGGTATCAAAAGTGGGTCGTGGCAGAGCAGTCCTGATGACTGACAACTCCAACTTCAGGGGTTACTGGTATGGAACCAACAAGCTGTTTTTGAATGCGCTGTTCTTTGGGAGTTTGGTGAGTACACCTTGATGAGGTTTCAACTCCCAGGGGGTTCGAAACCCCCTGGGAGTTGAACACGGGATATCTGATGGTCAGTCAAGAACTCTTAATTCTTGGACAATTCTAGTTCAGCACGTGCGGAAATGGTATCCAATTGGCCATCCTCGTCAACATCTTCAATGATCTCTTCTGCTATGATCAGCGTCAGGCGCACGGCAGTGAGCGTACCGATTTGCATGGTGTATGACTCACCTTCACTGGTAAAAGTAATTTCCGTTTCATCATTGTTAACCGAGTATATTCCGTTCTCATCTCCATCTACGGGATCGATGATGGTATAGGTGCCATCGGCGTTGAAGGTAAAAATGATCTGTTCAAATTCATCAAAATCTTCGATATCTGCCCCTTCGATAAACAAAGTCTCCAATTCAATGGCCTCCTCTTCACTTAATTCCAGAGCATCTATGAAGAACTGTATGAAGTCTTGCCCATTGAAATCAATGTTGAAATCATATGAAGTGATGTTCCAGTTGCCGACTAAATCGGATTGTGGCTCGGGCATCTCATCGTTATCACTCTCGTCCTCACCGCATGAAGCGAATATCAACGAAAGAACCAGTATCGAAATAATCAATTGAAATTTGTTCATAGTAGTCGTTAAACAATAAATATAATTATTGCTAATCAAAAGAGATGAACAATTCGTTAACATTGAAGCATCCAAATCTGATAACTTCGCATTCCTCTTGAATTGTCGTCTTTAGACACAATAGCATGAAAAAATTTCTCACCTTGATTATCATTCTTACCACAGCCGTTACGGCAAGCGCCCAGCGTCCTACCGATGGTGAGTACATGGGCATGATGGATAAAGCAGCTGAAACGATGTATTCTGGAGATCATCGTACGGCCGATTCTGTCTTTCACGTGGTGCTTAGAAATCTCAAGGTGCTTCCGGCAGAGCTGGCTTTCTATTTCGGTAGGAATAGTTTCTATCTGGAGAAGAACAAGCAGGCGATCAACTGGCTCAATAAGTACATTGAGCTCAAAGGAACTAAAGGACAATATTTTGATGAATCGATCCAGTTGCTCGAGGTGGCCAACTCAAAGTTTGCCACACAGCGCAATGAAGATATAGCTGAAGTCGTGGCTGAGCTGTCAAGAGATACGAGGATAGATTGTCCTACCGGAAGAATGCTTTGCCCGGTTTGTAACGGTAGCGGCGTGTTGATCAAAGAAGGCAAGTTTGATCCTATTTATCAGACCTGCCCATTCTCTGGAGGTGATGGATTCCTGACTTGTGACGAGTATAATCTGTTTTTAAGAGGCGAATTGGCACCCGAGACAGAAATCAGATAACAATCAAAGATGACGTTGGAGCCTATCTCCTCGCAAGCCCCAAATGAAGTTTGAGCAATTCTCCACACGTGTACATTTACCCTGGCTAACCTTTAAGTTCACCTTCATCAATGGATTGATGATGTTGGCTTATTATACTATCTCCTTCAATGTCCGATTCTTCGATCGGTGGACTGAGCCTGGTAGTTTGGCGATCATTGCTGCATTAGTAGCTATATTTATTGTTGCCTTTTTTCTACTCAGAAGTGCTGTGAGCAGCACGTTTGGCATCTTTTATAATAAGGAAGTCATCAGCTTTGAATACCCCCTACTATTTCACAAAAAGACTTTCTTCTGGGCTGATTTCAAAGGCTTCAGCACATCACAGAGCCTTAATTTCAGTGTGATCATCTTCTACCTGCAAAATGGTAGCCATATTGTAGTATCCCAAAGAAGCGTCTGGAACTTTAGCGAATTTCGTTACCATCTCGGCACCATGCCGATCACCTACTTGGGTAGGGAAAAGCAGTCGTTCAGGCCTGCTTTTCCAGGACTCATTAAACGAAACTTCTCATTCGACTGACACGAGCCAGGCAAAGTCAAAAGCACCTAGTTCAGTCTGGAATCCTTTCGTGATAGGCTTCATGCCTTCCATGTATGTCTCCGGTATCGAGATTGGAGATTGAGAGAGATTGAATACCCCAGTGAGTGCTCTTTCTTGCCAAGTACGCTTGATGATAAATGCAGCCGCTCCTATTCGCTCAATGCTGAAACTTGCCTTAGGAGCAAAGCAAGGCTCATCAATCCTCAACTGGATGAGCTCTTTCAGTCCATTGAATATCTGATGCCTCAATGAAGAGGTATCTCTCAATTGCTCAGTCAGCGTATTCAAGTCCAATTTCTTCCGATTGATAGATCGGTTTTGGCCAGTGAGTTCCACCCCTTTCTGGTCATTTTGACTACCCACAAGTGAATGAAAGTAAATACCAGGAACGCCCGGCATGCTTAACAAAATCGCATGAGCCAGCATCATCTTATTGATCCGCTGTTCCACAGGCTCATCATCTGCGGACAGTAAGTTGAAATAAACACAATTGAGCTCGTAGGGTGATTTGGAGCCGTCAGGATTGGTTTTATAGGAGACCCGTCCTCCATGGTCTACTGCCTGATCAGCGAGGAACTGCACTTCGTTTTCCGGTAGGATACCTGTGAGTGGTCTCACGCCTACCCCATCATGACTAGCTAGGAAATTGAAGAAGCACACTTGATCTGATGGCAAGGTCAGTGAAGCAGCCCAGTCCACAAAGACGGAGACATCCTGCTTCAGTAAACTGTAAGCCAATAGCGGAGGCAAAGTAAAGTTATACACCATATGCGCCTCGTTGTGGCCATCACCGAAGTAGCTGATGTTCTCTAGATGGGGTACATTGGTCTCGGTGACGAGTTGTGCATCAGTCCCAGCCTCCTCTAGCACTTGTCTCATCAACTGAATCAAGAGATGAGTTTCCTCGAGGTGAATGCATGTGGTACCCCGCTTTTTCCACATGAAGCCAATTGCGTCTAATCGGATCAGCCTTGCACCTTTGGAAGTGTAGTCGAGCAACACATCTAAGATGGCCAACAACACCTTGGGATTGGCGTAATTAATGTCAATTTGATCAGGGCTAAAAGTAGACCATAGATTTCGAGCACGACCGTGTGAGTCTTGAAACTCAGTCAATAGTGGAGAAACCCGTGGACGGGTCACTTGTGACAAGTCAGTATCAGGAGGAAGATCAACGAAGAAATCCTGATAGTCAGGATCATTGCTCAGATAGCCCTGCAACCATGGGCTCTTGCTGGAGATATGATTGATCACCGCATCAAACATCACCTCGTAATCAGCAGCAAGCGTCTCTATAGCCTTCCAATCACCCAGATCTGGATTCACCTGTTTGTAATCGATCACCGAAAACCCATCATCAGAAGTATAGGGGTAAAATGGAAGTACGTGCACAGAATTGATCACCTCAGAGAGATGTGTATCTAAGAAGGATTTTAATGTTGTGAGGGGTGCTTCCCCTTCAGACTTTACCTGATCCCCATAGGTAATCAGCATTACATCCTTTTCTGATAAGTGCTTTTTACGCTGATCGATAAGTGGCTCGTACTTAGCTATCAAAGCAGAAATCCCCTCCAATATGAAGGGGATTTCGATCTTTGGATATACTTTTTCTAGTAGTTCTTTTTTGTCCATTTACTTAGCTAATCCACTTTCAGCAACAAGAATGAGCATGGCCAGTTGTACGGCTTTCCAGCCCTCATCATTGTAGAACCATTCCGCTAAAGAGTGGCCTCCAAAGGCCTTACCACCACGACCTATCGTCACTGCTGGCACACCCAACGAGATAGGAATATTAGAGTTGGTAGACCCTCTCGTCAGTCTCGGTTCTGCACCGAAGGCAGCAGTGGCAGCCATGGCTCTTTGCACTAAGGCTCCATTAGGGTCTCCTTCGCCAGATGGGCGATTGCCAATCATTTCAAACTCGGCTGACATTGGTCTGCCACGGCGCTTGATCACATTTTGCTCATCGATCGCCTTGCCGACCGCCTCTCTGAGTATCTTGTCCATATCATCCAGTCGCTCAGGCTTAATCGAACGCATATCGATATCCATGAAGCTAGCAAAAGGAATAGAGTTGACCGAGGTACCTCCACCGATGATCCCAACATTGTAGCTTGTCTTAGGTCCTTCTTTAGTGTATTCGTCAGCTGCTTTTACAAAGTAATGAATAGCACTTCCTAAAGCGTGATGCGTATTGGCCAAGCCAAATGCACCCCACGAATGGCCACCCGGCCCGAGGAATTTTACGCGATATCGGATAGATCCTAAGCCCATGGTATTCACACGGCCGATATCACCTCCATCGATGGAAATCCAGCTGTCAATCTTTGGGCCATTGTCACTGAAGAGATACTTGACACCTCTGAGGTCTCCAGGGCCTTCCTCTCCTACCGTGCCGATAAAAAGCACATCATGCTCTGTCTCCACGCCCAGATCTTCCATAGCACGAAGCACAGCGATGACCATCGCCAAGCCACGGGTATCATCTCCAATACCCGGAGCACGTAAGGTATCTCCTGTATTTCGAACTTTTACGTCGGTTCCTTCTGGGAATACTGTATCCAAGTGAGCATCTAGCACTACGACCTTTTCTCTTGTCTTGCCTTTTCTCAGTCCAATAGCATTGCCCTCGCCATCAATCCATACAGAGTCGGCACCAGCCTCTTCCAACATCTCCTTGAACTTCAGTGCACGGTTGTCCTCTTTGAACGGAGGAGCTTCTATTTCCGTGAGGGTAATCAAATCAGCCATAGTCTGATCGTCTTGCTCTTTGATCAGGTCCATTGCCTTGATGAGATTTTTATTCTTCATCAACTTGGCAACTTCATTTGTATACGTCTTCTGGATTTCTACATTCAGATCCTCTTGCGCCTGTATGGTGAAAACCACGAGGAGAAGCATCATTAAGCTGGTAAATTTCTTCATATGGGTTTGGTTTTGATTGATGCTAAAATAGACAAGATCATCCTTAGATATTCACCAGATAGGTAATTATGCCACCGACTGGGGAAAACGGGTCTGTCATTTACAATTTGACCAGACAATTGAACCCGCATTACTGACTCTACATTAAGAGACTGTCTCAAAAGCTCGAAGACTGTCAGGTTGAGCCCGTCGAAACCTCCATAGGGCTTTACGGATACATTTCGACGAAGCTCAATGTGACAGTTGCATTAGCAAATGAGCTTTTGAGACAGTTTCTTTGATTCTCGTAAGATGTGTTCAAGTGGTTCTCTTATCTACTTGGCCAGTCCGCTCTCGGAAACCAGTATGAGTAACGCCAACTGAGTTCCCTTCCAGCCTTCATCGTTGTAGTACCATTCCGCTAGGGAATGCGCTCCAAAAGCCTTGCCTCCGCTACCGATGGTGATTGCAGGAATACCTTTGGATATCGGAATATTCGAGTTGGTTGAACCACGAGTAAGTGAAGGCTGTCCACCAAGTGCCTCGGCAGAGGCCAGCGCTCGCTGGATCAAAGGCAAATTGGGGTCTCCTTCGCCAGAGGGTCGGTTGCCGATCATCTCAAACTCAGCGCTCATAGGTCTACCTCTACGCTTGATAGCGTTCTGCTCATCGATCGCTTTCTGAACTGATTCCTTAAGGATACGATCCATATCCTCCAATCTCTCAGGCTTAATCGAGCGCATGTCTATGTCCATAAATGAGGCAAACGGGATAGAGTTAACTGATGTACCTCCGCCGATAATACCGACATTGTAGCTGGTCTTAGGCCCATCTTTGGTGTACTCGTCAGCTGCTTCGACAAAGTAGTGAATTGCACTACCTAGGGCGTGATGTGTATTGGCAAGACCAAATGCGCCCCACGAGTGGCCGCCAGGGCCTAGAAACTTCACACGGTATCTGATAGAGCCCAGTCCCATGGTATTTATCGTTGAGATATTAACCCCATCAACGGCAATCCAGCTATTAATTCTTGGGCCGTTCTCGCTGAACAGGTACTTGACACCTCTAAGGTCGCCAGGGCCTTCTTCACCAACAGAACCAATGAAGAGCACATCATGCTCGGTCTCGATACTAAGGTCTTCCATGGCTCTAAGTACAGCAAGGACACCAGCCAGTCCACGGGTATCATCTGCAATGCCAGGCGCACGAAGCGTATCTCCGGTATTTCGAACTTTGACGTCTGTACCTTCTGGGAATACAGTATCCAAATGAGCATCCAGCGCAACCACCTTTTCCCTTTTTGTGCCTTTTCGCAGACCTATCACATTGCCTTCATCATCAATCCATACTGAGTCCGCTCCATAGGCTTCAAGCATTTCCTTGAATTTGAGCCCACGGTTATCTTCCTTAAATGGTGGAGCTTCGATCTGAGTCAGCGTGATCAGGTCTGCTATGGTCTGCGCATCCTGTTCTCTAACTAGATCCATTGCTTTGATGAGATTCTTGTTCTTCATCAGTTTAGCAACTTCACTCTTATAACTTTTCTGAATTTCTACTTTTGCAGCATCCTCTTGTGCTTGTACAGCAAAAACAACAAGAATAAGCACTAGCAAACTGGTAATTTTTTTCATGTCGGTTTGGTTTTGATTGACACTAAAATAGACAAGATGATCATCAGAAATCTACCAAATAGGTAATTATGCAATAGGTACAAGAAGGAAGTGGTCAGGTTAGGAGAGCTTATTCCTATAGTCCTCGTACCCGAATTGGCGAAGGAGCTTGAAGGTATCATCCTCCTCCCATACCCCAGAAGGATGTGGAGAAGGTCCTCGTCTTCACCAGAGTATAATGGATCATATCTTTAAAAGATCACTTTGATATAAAATAAGTATGTGCAACTTTATTCCTTTTATAAAATTGCGGGTGACAACATATTCAAAGACCATGAAATACATAATAATAATCGTACTTCTTGCATTAGTTATTTTCAACATCAGAGCACAACCTAATCCTTATGACATTCGCGAATCGATAGCAGAAAGCTGTGAAACTATTAATACAGCACCGGCAAATGTCTTTCGGATATTGAACAAAGAAATTAGCAGCGGCGATTTCACAATACCCATTAGAGTTTACTACCCTACAAATGAGGATTCCCTTCCTATCATATTTCAAATTCATGGTGGTGCTTGGATAGGGGGAAATTTAGAAACTCATGATAATATCTGCAGACGGTTGGCTGTTGAAACCAACTCAGTAGTAGTAGCTATTGATTACAGAAGGCCACCAGAGCACCAATTTCCTACAGCACTCAATGATTGTTTATTTGTTTTGGAATGGATAGAAGCTAACGAAGAAATGCTAAGGGGTAATGGTAGAATATTTTTGATTGGCGATAGTGCTGGTGGTGGATTAGCCCCTGCTCTGTGTATAAAAAATATGACATCTGATACTCCAGTGAAGATTGACGGGCAAATCCTTATAAACCCTGCTACTGACCTACGCGCTGAATCATCATCTTATAAAACTTACAAGGTATTTATAGATTGGTACGTACCCTTCGAGAGAGACAAGAGTAATTCTTTAATCTCCCCCTTGCTTTTCAATAAATTCGGTCAACTACCAAAATCAATAATCGTTGTTTCAGAAAATGATGAAATTAGAGATGAAGGCATACAGTTTCATCAAAAAATGATTGAAAGGGGTAATTCCTCCATAATTCTTGAACTAGAAGAAATTGGACATTTAGGGCCACTTTGGGCAGGCAATTCAGAAAGGGTGGATTTAGCCTTTGGGTTTATTGTAGCGGAATATAAAAAATGGATTGATGAATAATACTCTGCCTGACTAAGT
This sequence comes from Cyclobacteriaceae bacterium, assembly GCA_040222235.1. GTDB lineage: Bacteria > Bacteroidota > Bacteroidia > Cytophagales > Cyclobacteriaceae > UBA6059. The sequence goes on along the minus strand of JAVKDO010000003.1, from coordinate 39,453 downwards.
AGAGTGCGTATGCCCACTAAGACAGCTTGTTTTTATAGTCTTCGTAACCGAATTCTCGTAGCAGCCTGAAAGTACCGTCCTCCTGCCATATCCCTATCGAAGGATGTGGTACACCATTGAAGGTATTAGTCTTCACCATCGTATAGTGGATCATGTCTTCAAAGATGAGCTGATCGCCTATGGACAAAGGTTGGTCAAATGAATAGGCATCCATGAAGTCACCCGCCAGGCAGCTGAGGCCTCCGATCCTGTAGCTTGGATTATCAGGAACAAGGTCAGAGCTCGCACCCGTGATCTTCGGCTTATACGGCATCTCTAGGCAATCCGGCATATGGCAGGTGAACGAAGCGTCGATGATGGCCGTCTGCACACCACCATTCTCAACAACATCAAGCACTGTGGTAACCAGATCACCCGTCTGCCATGCCACTGCACTGCCGGGCTCTAGTATTACCTCCACATCCCACTTCTCCTTAAATGCTTTGAGTGTGCTGATCAGGTGCTCGACATCATACCCTTCTCTTGTCATCAAATGTCCACCACCCATATTGACCCATTTGGCCTCTCGAAGTTGTGGAGCAAATTTTTCACTCAATGCTTCCAGTACTTTTTCTAGTGCAAATGATGTCGACTCGCATAATACATGGAAGTGCAACCCTTCCACATTTTCCGGTAGGTGATCCCCAAAATGACTGGAGGTCATACCCAACCGACTCGTAGGTGAGGAAGGATTATAGAGGTCTGTGGTAACATCAGATTGCTCAGGGTTGACACGGATACCAAGGGAAGCTTGAGGGTTGTACCCTTTGACCATATCTCCGTACTGCTCAAGTTGGGTCAAAGAGTTGAACGTCAAATGACTGCTCAGCGAAGCAATTTCCTTAATCTCCTTTTCCTGATAAGCTACACAATAGGTATGGGCATGGGATCCCATCTCTTCATAGCACAGCCTAGCTTCGTGGAGGGAGCTTGCTGTCGCTCCCCTGAGGTATTGCTTGACCATAGGAAATGCTCCCCACATCGAGAATCCTTTGAAGGCTAGGATAATATCTACGCCTGCAGCTTCCTGCACATGGCGCATCAGCTCCAAGTTTTTTCGGAGTTTTGCCTCTTCTAGTACATAGCAGGCAGACGGGATTTTGGAGTAATCAACCATAAAAGAATGGAGAATTGAAAATGGAGAATTGAAAATGACTGTATGTCCCTGATATAGGTTGACCACAAATAGAGGTCAATGAAAGTCAATATCAGGAAGATTAAGAAGTATCGCAAATTTACAGAAGAGGTGAAACGTAAGGTTGTCGCTGATTTCGAATCGGGAGCTTGTAGTACACTTGAGCTGTCACGAATGTATAGCTGTACTCAGACTACCATCTACCGATGGATTTACAAATATTCGAACTATAATGAGGTAGGCTGTCGGATAGTAGAAATGAAGGAAAGTTTATCACAGAAAGCATCAGAGCTTCAAAAGCGTGTCTCAGAGCTTGAACAGATCGTGGGACAGAAACAGATCCAGATCGATTATTTAGAAAAGCTCATTGATATAGCAAAAGACGAGCTAAATGTGGATATCAAAAAAAACTCCTCTACCCCACAATCGACTGGTTCAAGAGCAACCGGGAAAAAATGAGTTATTCGATGAATGAGCTTTATCAATGTGTGGGGATCAGCAAGCAAGCGGTGCATCAGCATGCTAAAAGACAAGCTGTCTTGGATGATAAGGTTGAACAGTTGTTGATTGAAGCGCAGGGGTTGAGAAGAGATCATCCAGGTTGTGGGGTAGAGAAGATGTACTATGCACTGAAGCCAGATTTCATGGGTAGGGATCGCTTTATTGCCCTTTTCATGGAGTTGGGGTTCGGTCTGAAAAAAGTGAAAAACCATAGGCGAACCACTTTTGCTGGTAAGCTGTATTACCCCAATCTCATCAAAGGGTTGAAGGTCAGTGAGAGCGGTGTGGTTTGGCAGACTGATATCACTTACATCCTTATGCAAGGTGAATTTTACTATGCCATTTTCATCATTGATGTATACACAAAGCAAATTGTAGGGTATCAAGTCTCGAATCACATGAGGGCTAGCGCTAACATAAAAGCTCTAAAGATGGCATTTAAAGAGTATCAGCCACCGCTAATTCATCATTCAGATAGGGGCTCACAATACTCATCTATTGAATACACCACAATGCTAAAGACCAGTGGATGCAAAATAAGTATGGGACTTATTGCTCAAGACAATGCTTATGCTGAGCGCATCAACAGAACAATCAAAGAGGAATACATTGATCATTGGAAGCCTACATCACTAGGCCAACTAAAAGGCTGTTTAAGGAAAGCTGTTAATAATTACAACTCCAGAAGGCCACACCGTCACTTAAAATATCAAACACCCGATCAATTCAAAGAATCACCTAAGTCAAAGAAAACTATAACTATTTTTGAATAGAGAATTTATATATAAACCGGTCAACACTATTCAGGGATGTACAGAAATTGATAATTATCCATTGTCCATTATCAATTGATTCTAATCCATCTCCAGGTCTACATCATGCAGCTCATGCCATCCCAGGCCATGCTTGCTGAGCATCTCCATGAAGGGATCTGGATTGAACTCTTCAACGTTCTTTACTCCGAAACCAGACCATTCTCCATTGAGCATCATCATGGCGCCAATCATTGCGGGTACGCCTGTGGTGTAAGACACTCCCTGTGCACCTGTCTCTTCATATGCTGCCTTGTGTTGACAGTTATTATAAACATAATAAGTGCGCTCTGAGCCATCCTTGATACCACGGATACGGCAGCCGATAGACGTCTCGCCTTCATAGTTTTCGCCGAGTTCACCCGGGTCAGGCAGTACGGCTTTCAAGAACTGTAGCGGTACAATTTCTTTGCCTTCATAGTTGATGGGCTTGATGGATGCCATACCGATATTTTCGATTACGCGAAGGTGAGTGAGGTACTCATCTCCGAAAGTCATCCAAAAGCGTGCCCGCTTAAGACTTGGATAGTTCTTTGTCAATGATTCGAGCTCCTCATGATAAATGAGGTAAGAAGGACGCTCTCCCACATTGGGGTAGTCTAGCATTTTCTTGATCTCATGAGGCTCTGTATATTTCCATTCTCCATCTTCCCAGTATTTGCCCTTCTGGGTTACCTCACGAATGTTGATTTCTGGGTTGAAGTTAGTAGCGAAAGCTTTACCGTGATCTCCGGCATTGCAGTCGACTATATCGAGGTAATGCATCTCATCAAAGTGATGCTTCGCAGCATAAGATGTAAATACGCCAGTCACACCTGGGTCAAAGCCACAACCAAGCACCGCTAGGATACCCGCATCTTTGAACCTTTGCTGATAAGCCCACTGCCAGCTGTACTCAAATTTCGCTTCATCCTTCGGCTCGTAGTTAGCTGTATCCAGATAATTCGTTTTGGTGGCTAGACAAGCGTCCATGATAGGCAGGTCTTGATAAGGCAAAGCCAAATTGACGACTAAGTCAGGCCTGTAACTATTGATTAGTTCGGTGAGTGCGGGTACATCCTCCGCGTCGATAGCGGCTGTATCCATATGACGACCGTATTTAGCTTTGATATCTGCCGCTATCGCATCGCACTTCGACTTGGTGCGGCTAGCCATCATAAATTCACCGAAAACTTCCGGTAGCTGGGCGCATTTGAAAGCAGTAACTCTTGCTACTCCACCAGCACCTATGATCAAGACTTTCCCCATGGTTAATTTTCTAGTTGTGGCTGCAAATGTATGCAAATCAACCAGTCACTTAAGTCCGCTCATCCATTTTTCATGACACTTATGAAGGAGCCGGAGCTGTCCCCTTCAGCGCCCCATCGTTAGGCTCCCACGAACCGATTTTATTGACTTAGGGGAGTAATTAGCCCCAACGTATTACCGGCCGTGTCTTGAAACCAAGCAAAAGTTCTTCCGTCTGGTAACTTTATTGGGCCGACTAGTTTCTTTCCACCTTTCCTCTCAATCGCTGCTAGATCATCTTCAATTGTATCAGTTTCCACGTAAATATTGATGTACTTCTGCGGCTCATCCGGCGCTAGCTTGGTGAGGTGTCCAGGAATGGCTCCATCTCTGCCTGTATCGATAGTGGCTGAATTTCCGCTAGGTACTATACTCCAATCAAATACTTCTTTATAAAAACCTGCGGTCTCCGCAATATCACTGCATCCTATTTCAAAATGTACTACTGCTTTTTTCATGGTACTCTACAATTTAATTTCTTGTAACTGGTGCTGACTTCTTCAATACAAAAGCACTTATCAGCGTAATAATTAGACCTACCGGAAAAATCTCCATCAGTGTCATGCCCCATCGGATGGGTGCGATTTCATACAACTCCTGCATCTCCTCCATTTCAGCTATTTGCTCATCAATCTCCTCAGCAGTAGCTCCTGCAGCTCTGGATTCTTCAATCATGTAGGAGGTATATTGCTCCATGAAGTCACTGTCAGAATTGGTATAGTAAAGTTCCCAGCCTGCGACGTATATAAAGGACGCTACCAGTGTAATATATAAGCCTTGAAGGAAGCCCTGCTTAAAACTGATGATACCGTCAAGCTGATTGTCCCGAAGTGATTTAATCCCTATAAAAACAGTCACCAGGGAAACAAGCATTCCTAGGTAGCCCAGTATTTCACCTAAAGCAAAATTCATATCGTCTTCCCACAGCGGCTTTGTCGAATAATGTAGGACTGTGATCATCGCACCTGCGATAAGTCCATAAATCAATGCTAATCTTGTCATCTTTTTTTGATGGTAAATGAATATATATTCTCAAAAAAGCAGCTCACCCGAAAGTATGATTTACATGGAGTCCATGAGACAATCAAACCCAATAGAGCTTTTTGTTACACTTGCGCCAAAAAGATCACTATTTCCAAAACTGACTTCACATCATTGAGATCATAGCATGAATTACTTAAAAACAGCTACTGTAGTCTGATCCCAGTACCCGGTTCAAAACAAAAACCAGCACTTTCAATTGTGAATTCAGTATGGATTAAGCCTTCTCTGTTATCAGATTCATCTTTCTAGCCTTGGCCAATGCCTGCGTACGTCGACTGACGTTCAGCTTCATGTATATATTACTGATATGAGTCTTGACCGTATTCAAGGAGACGAATAGGCAATCGGCTATCTCCTGATTCGATTGCCCTCTGGCTATTCCTGCTAAGACATCCATCTCCCGCTCGCTCAGCAGTTCGTTGGCATTAATGGTTATAGAATCCAAGGACTCCAGGATCGGACTTTGAGAATTGATCCACTTACTACCAGCCCAAACCCCAATGACTAAAAAGAGTATTGCGATGATCCCAATATAAAATTCCAATTCGATCCGATAGGAGAAAAAATAGTATTGGACTAACTTCAAGCCAGCGAGTAGTATACTCAACAGCAACCCATAAAATAGCGCTCTTCTAATCATAGAAACGGATTCTTGATAATTACCTCAGCTTCTATAGAATAGTGGTCGGACGACTGTTGATCGAAAGATCCGCATAGCTCATTATCTCTAGCCAATCCATTTATAAGAGTCGTCCGACCACTTCAATCTATATTTGATAACAGAAACAAGATAAAGACAATGGATAAAAAAATCACGATCATCGGCGGTGGAAACCTTGGGGCTGCAATTGCTGAAGGTTTGGTCGCAAGTCATTTCGTCAAGCCGGAGCTGATCACCGTGACACGACGGAAGTTGCACTTGATCCAACATCTGAGTGATAAAGGCATTCATATAAGTGATGATAACCTCGAGTCCACAATGGGTGCTGATATCGTGATCCTGGCGATTAAACCCAAGCAGTGTCTTGATATCATCGCCGAGATCAAGACAGGCCTATCGGAAAATGTGATCCTCGTGTCTGTAGTAACGGGGGTACTCATTAAGGACATGATCGAAGCGGCAGGAAGGAACATTGCCGTCTTTCGTGCTATGCCAAATACAGCCATTGCCATCAGGGAGTCCATGACTTGTATTGCAACTAATCATGATCATGAAGAAGATCGTGAATTGATCGTCAAAATATTTGAGCAGGTAGGTGACGCAATTATCATAGAAGAGGAATTGATGAACGCCTCTACGGTCTTGGGGGCTTGCGGTATTGCATACGCTTTGCGTTTTATCCGAGCTGCTTCCCAAGGTGGGATAGAGATTGGATTTAGCTCAAGAGTAGCCCAGCGGATAGCTGCCCAGACGGTGAAGGGAGCTGCCTCTCTGCTACAGGAGAATGGCCTTCACCCTGAGCACGAGATCGATAAGGTGACCACACCTCAGGGATGCACGATCGCCGGCCTCAATGAGATGGAGCACCAAGGCTTTAGCTCTTCCTTGATCAAAGGGATCAAGACGAGTTATGACAAAATATAATTGAGTTGAGAGTTGAAAAATTGATAGTTGAAAATGAAACCTACTAATCTAATCCTCGGCCTTTTCCTATTACTCCTTGCTTGCAACGACGGTAGTAAAAAGACATCAAGTTCCATTCAATCAATCCTTAGTGATTTCCCTTCCTATTATGGTAAGAGTGAATACGCTGCTTCACCGTTTGTGACCGCCGGAGATCGGCTGTACATGGTCGGCTTTCAAGATGGCAGCTTTCCTGACTATGGCTGGCACGTGGAAGGCGAGATGGCGGGCATCTGGGATCATCCGATCAAGTTGATGGATGGTTTCTCGATTGCGATAGCTAATGGTGAGAATACACCAGAGTGCTTACCCAAAGCATCCAGTTTCACCAATTTTCCGATAGGCAATCAACTCAAGTATGAACTCCCAAATCTTGGACTTAATGTAATACAGTCACAAGTGGTACCTGATGGTGAGGAAGGCTTGATCGTGGAAGTTACCATTGAGAACAATAGCAATGAGGATAAAAATATAACCGTAGGCTTTACAGGCAGAGTTGACCTGACACCTGTATGGCTTTGGGAGGAAGTTGATATTACTGATGGTCAGGACCAGGCGAGATGGGCTGATGACAAGGTAGTGGCTAGGGATGCTAACAACTCGTGGTTCACGGTATTCGGCGCTGATCTGGAAGGCGCGACCTACCAGGAAGGTGCCTGGTGTACTCAAGATAGAAAAGGCTTGGGTGTTGATGCTTCATTGGTAAATAAAGTGAGCATTGACGCCAAAAGCAGTGCTTCTATAAAGTACATCGTCGCGGGATCTTATCTCAGTCAGGATGATGCGCTCAGTACTTACGAAGAATTGCTGCGCAATGCGACGAAGCTGGTCGAAGAGAAGGCTGCTCGCTTTGAAAATATCCGAACTACAGCAGAAATCAATGTACCTGATCCCAAACTCATGGAGATGTACGACTGGGTGCGCTGGAATACGGACTGGCTGATTCGTGATGTGCCAGAGGTTGGTCGTGGACTTTCAGCGGGGATTGCTGACTTCCCTTGGTGGTTTGGCGCAGATAACTGCTATGCTCTACAGGGACTGCTCTCCACGGGTCGTCATGACGAAGTATTGGCAACCATCGATCTGCTCATTAAGCTTTCCGAGTCAGTCAATGACAATGGTCGCATCATGCATGAAGCCTCTACGAATGGCGTAGTGTTCAACAAAGGCAATCTCAATGAAACGCCACATTTTATCTGGTTGCTTTGGGAGGTATATCGCTGGACCGGTGATCGCGCAATGCTCGAGCGCTACTACCCTACCGTGAAAAAAGGCCTGCAATGGCTGAGCGAAGATCAGGATCAAGACCAAAATGGCTATCCTGATGGACCCGGGATGATGGAAATCCACGGACTTCACAGCGAGATGATCGATGTGGTGGCCTACACACAGCAGGCCTATGAAGCAGCGGCTAAGATGGCAAAGGAATTGGACGATGATGACGTTATTGACGCGTATCAGCAAAAGGCCAGTCAGCTAAAAGACAAGATTAATAATGAGTGGTGGGTGGCAGAAGATAACTCCTACGCTGACTTTCAATCTACCAAAGAGGAAGCCATCGAACTCATAGAGGCGGCTATCGTCAGGTCGGATACCATTGATAAGCCATGGGCTATTGAGGAGCTGGAAGCTCGACTTGAGCAGCTTCGATCACAGAATATTTCGGGTACGGCACCCTTTGTCGTACACCACAACTGGGTGGTCAATACTCCTCTCGAAATGAACATCGCTGATCCCGAAAAGGCCGCTCTAGCGTTGGCCACTGCCAGAAAATATACCAACCGATTTGGCACCTATGTGACCGGTATAGATCGCGATGAGGGCAATGATCAGAGCTCTGGATGGAAGTCATTCAGCTATGTGGGAGCCGTCATGACGCTCCCTACAGGGGTTCAGGCTATCGCAGAAGCCAACTATGGCAACACAGACGAGGCAATCAAGTACATGCACATGCTCTACAATTCGTTCAACTACACCCTACCGGGAAGTATGTACGAGGTGTCGCCCGACTATGGACAGATGGTCCAGGCCTGGAATATCTACGGAGTAGCCGTACCGATCGTCAATCATTTCTTTGGTATCAAGCCGATCGCGCATGAGCAGAAGGTGGTCATTGCTCCGGCCCTACCGGAAAACTGGGGTGAAGCCAGCATTTCCAATGTAGTGATCGGTAACACAACACTCGATTTTAGCTATGATCAAAACAGTGATACACACAACTATAGAGTGGAAATAGCCGACAAAACCTGGACTCCTCTGTTGATCGTACCCGAAGGCCAGCAGAAGCTTCGTATCAATGGAAAAAACTACGATATGAGCAAAAGAAATAGTAGAAGTATTTTGATTGAGTACTGAGAAATCTCCCTCGGTCGTAGTATTTGGCCTGCCACCTGGACGGGATATTTGCTTCCGATTGTATTTTTTCATTAATTGAGAGGATTAAAAAATTTCTTGAAACCAACTATCCCCGAGGCAAGCCGTCGGGGGTATTTCGCTGGTTTCATTTTGATCTGAAGATCAAAAACCGAAATTATTTATTTGGATCCCCGCCTTCGCGGGGATGACGTTTTTATTGGAACCCCGAGGCAGAGCCTCGAGGAATTCTTTGGATTAATCGACTCAACCCATGATACAAACCACCGATTTTGTTCCTCAAAAGCAAAAAGGAGGACTTTTTAAGTCAGATAAGATTGAAGCCTTCAAAGATGTAATCTCCGCCATGAATGAATGGCGCTCTAAGAATGATGTGAATATTATCAGTATAGAGACCGTCGTACTTCCTAATATCCATGATACAGACGAGGAAGGAAGTGAAGATACAGAGCTCTGGACAGGTAATGCCTCAAGCACCAGTTGGCACCAGATCATTAGGATTTGGTATACGGAGAAGTAGCACTTTTCGGGTTATTGGAGTATGAAGCAGACTAATCTGGTCTCTCAGATTACTTATATAGCGCTACTTCAATCAAAGAATCTAATTTCGCGCCTGTCCTTTTAGCTGACTTATAGCTACTGACATGAGACCCCAGGTCATTGACCGTATACATAAAGAAATTCTTCAATGTCAAGGAGTTGTGGAAGTCATCATTGACTGGAGTAAACGTGGTGTAATCTACATTCTGGATTAGAAAGGGAAAGTAATTATCATCTAACGCCTGTGTGAAGTTGATCTGTAATTGATTGATCAGCTGATATTGCGAATGCAAGCGAATCAGTCTATTCTTAATATCTTGATTGTCAATTAGTTTAAAGTCTCCGCTCGCAATCATCGATTGGTAAGTAAAATCCTCGGGGCTGAAGTACTGATAATTGCCAATCTCCATTGCCCCTTCAAATATCTCTTGAGCATTAGTTCTCGCATCTGCAAATAATCCTGCTCTTTCGAACGTTCTCTCAATCTTAGCTTCGTTGAACTCGATGCAGTAATCTAACAATCTCAGATCCCTTTTGAGGTCGGCCTGGATCTCCGTTAGATAGTTATCACGAATTTCAGCCTCTTTCTTGTCATCGGCTACTTGACTGAGCCAAAATGCAGCCGACACACCAACTATGACAATAACCAAATCGATAATATAGGAGTACCAGTGTTTCATAATGATGCTTTGACTAGAATATCAAGAGTTTGATTACTGCCCCACTTCGGTTGGACATGCAAATTCCTTACTTAATTCATACACTGACAAGTACTCAACCTAATCGCATCAAGAAATAACTGAACTAACTGTTCACCTTTACATCAATCCTCACAATCTCGCCAGTTCGTTCAAAGAGCTTCCGCGAGTTGGTCTCATCCATAGTACTGCCTGCATCCAATGCCAGTTTAGTGCCGTCCGAGAGTGATAATGAAATGGCCATATTATCAGCCTTGGTATAAACGATCGGTACCTGGCAGTAAGTAAATGCCAACTGACCTTCCGTCAATTCAAGGCTTTGTTTTTCACCTGCTAAATCGAAGTATTCAAAGCTATCTGAAGTACTTAGATACTCTTCTGAATTTAAGAATAGAGGTTTGAAACTGATCTTTCCTTCACTTACCCTCACTCCTAATTCTGCCCATCTATTGAGGATGTCTTCCTTCACCTGACCGGTCATACCGGGCTGCTGAGCTCCTTTACCGCTAGGTGTATGACTATAGGGGTCAGTAGGGAATGAGCCATATAGCTCAGGTGATTTGTTGATACCGATACCCGCTCTGATCTCATAGTAATGATCGATCATTCGATATAGCTCATGAGACTCTTTCTCTTCGTCTGTTGCATTCCAAATGCACTCTTGTACAGCGAGAAGCAACTTTGAAACCATGTGCCAATAGATGCTGCCCAATCCTTCAAACCCGAAGAAGGTACCCGACCTACCGGTAAATGACTTATGGTCGAACATCTCTTCGAAAATATCCAGATAGTCAGTGTACTCTTTCTCAACCAAGCTTGCATAAGACCCTTCCTTAAGGTCATCAAGGCAAGCCTTGAGGCTTATATTGTTATTGAAAGTGCCATTGAAATGGTATGCCCCTTTTGCGTCCTTGAAGAGTAACTGTCTATTGCCGTCAGCAAGTAACTGCTGCGCAAGTGCCGACTCTTCAACAAATGATGAAGGGATGATGTTCCTTTCTAAGAATTTCGGAAGCTTACGATTTGGGTACAGCATGTAGCTGTACTGATCCGGCCTAAAGATGTCACTGCTCTTTAATGCATCCAGCACAGCCAAAGACTCCTTAAGACTAAACGTCCCTGCCGATAATGCAGAAACCTGGCCCTCAAGCATTTCATACAAATAATCTATTTTTAATTCATCTCCCTCGAAGGACAGCAAGTTGTATGCATGGTACAGTCCGTCCTCTCGCTTGTTGACCGAAATTGATTGATCAATGTACTTGAGCGAGAGATCAAAAAATGAGATAAGATCTGCTTTGTTCAATTGAGCCTTGTTACTAAATCCAGCATAAGCTGATTCACGATAGTGCTCTCCTGCTATTCCTAACTGATCAACAATCGACTTTCTGGTGCTATCTGAAAAGCCACCATGCAAATGATCCTGATAGGTATTAAGACATTTATGGAGTTCATCGAACAGGGTCTTTACTGCTGAGTGAACATTATACTGTTCTTCCGAAACGTCAGCATACAGTTCTTTCAAAAACGCTATATTTCTTCTCAGATAGTACAGCGTCACCATGGACACACCATTGCCTACGAGTGCGTTGTTGGCATCATTCCACTCCGGGCGCTGTGTATTAAGCCAAATGCCTCCTTCAGGAATGAAATTGGACAGTTTGGCCAGTACCATCACTAAAAGTTTCTCGGTGAGATTTGCATGAGTAAGTTGATCATTACTCTCGACTACCAACTTGCCGTCCGCGCCTATTTGGGCTACCTTGATTTGGACGTGATCTTCGATTGCCTCATCGAAAATGATGGTGTCTTGAGGGTCGGCAACAATATCTTTATAGTTCTTGATCCTGTAAGGAACATTAGCATAGACAAAGCTCTCCTCTGATAGCATGCTATGAATTCTATCTGGGAAGTGTTGTACTGAAAGCTCCAGTAGTTTTTGCAAATAGATGATCTGATGATCACCCCAGTAACCGATGTATGACCATGGATCATCGGGCTCTATTACCTCCCAGTCTATCCCATCTCTACTGATTCGATAGGGATTGTAGCCATCTACCGTTGATGCATTGACAAACTTGGCAATGATACTATTGATAAAACCTGGAATAGAGTCGGCCAAAGCTTCCCAGTTCTGGAATATGTCGCGCCAGTTGCCCTCATATTGTCTATTGACAGAACCATCTTCTTTTTTCAGCTCTATCGAGAATCGATTCCAGGGACGAGAAGGGTCACCATGTCTCCTACTGAAAGTCAATGGCAAATATTCTCTACATATTCTGATAAGATCAACATCACCAACCTCGTGAGCTTTACTCATCAAATCCTCTACCATGATGGTATTGGAAAGGCTGTTGAAAAACTCAGCCCGGCTTACAAATACTTTCTTATTGATCTGTGCAGCATAGTCTTTCAAATCATCGGTATAGAGCAGGTACTGATCTTCGAACAGGCCTCCACGCATGATGTTGAATAGGACATTGGAGAAGTGACGCCCTGTACTCAACTCGTCAGCAGTTTTCTGGAGACCATCTGCTAAGGCCACTTTCTTTCTTAGATCAACCGTTCCTTCGTCGATACTCTGATCAACCTCCGCTCTAAGCTTATCGGGATCTGAGAGCCAGTTTTGGATCTTGACCACATCAGCATAGTCCTGATTCACCTCAGCAGCAGTGACCCAATCGATTGAGGCAGCAGCATTGAGATCAACATGGCTATGTACGAAAAAGGATCCTACCTCAGCCTTAACATCACTATCAGCATTTACTTCCCCAGAGCGTCTAAAAGCATCCAGTTGCAAGCTACTCAGGAGGTACCCATTTGCCGGTAGGCCCGTCGACCATACCGTGGAAGCCTTGAGTGCCTCGCTCGGTTCTGCCCTATCCACTATCATCGAGCTTAAGGCAAATACACCTAATCCACGATCATCCGCTAACTCACTTCTCTTATAAGCATTGGCCAGGTTGCTCCGAATATCCTGTAGACCGCTATTGATACCATAGGGAAGGATGCCCTGAAGGCCGTCAACAAGATTGACTTTTACTCCTTCTCCGGCATTCTCAATACTTGACCTTTTGATAAAACCGAATTTCTCAGAAAACTCCCATGAGTATCGATAGGTCAACTGGAGATCTTGATTGACTTCCTCAAAAATCAATCTATTGCCAGATACATTTTTATACATATTGCGCTGGATCTGATATACGCCAGCAAGGCGCTGAGAGAAGGGCTCCCAGAGATGCTGCCTATCCACGGATCTGCTTACCAGCAGAATCGCCTTATTACCTATCAGCTCAGAAGAATCACTGATCTTGTCATCAGTATAATAGGGAAACAAAGCACTATGATCATTTCTCCGACCTGCACTTAAACCGCCACTACTAGAGATGAAAAGCCAATGATCAGAGTGGCTGACCAAACTGATAAAAAAAGGCCGCATGGCGTCATAGTTGGATATCTTATAAAATCGATCACCATCGAGATCGACATATTCTCCATTGATCTCAGTGAAGCGATCACTTACGGGGCTATTTCCTATGTATATATTGTGTGACATATCGGTCAATTTTAATGCTGGTTGCTACTATCGGCCCAACAGAAACTTACTACTATTTCTTTATTAAGATTTGCTCTAGCTCTTCCAGAGACTTGCCCTTGGTCTCAGGCACTGAGGTGATAATAAAAATCAGTCCCACAGCCGCAAAGGCTCCATAAATCAAAAATGTGATGCTACTTCCAAAAGTGGCTAACTCCCAAGGAAAAAACTGCTGTACCAAGTAGCTCACCGCAGAGTTAATAAACCCCACAAACGAAATGGCAGCTCCTTTTATTCCGATAGGGAAAAGCTCTGAAAACAATACCCACATCACAGGCCCTATCGATATAGCGAATGAAGCCACAAAACCTAGAATACCTACGAGTATCAAAGTTGGATTCATATCAATCGAGGCTGTTATCAGCTGCGATTCATAGGTCAGGCCTAGTTCATCACCAATGGCAGCTCTGATGGCATTCTTGAAGCTCACATCGTCACCATACTCTACATTGATCAATGAGGTGAGGTTGGCATTAGTTACTTCTATGGGGAGGGTTGACAGCTTGTCTTCCGTAAGTGTGTAAGTGGCAGAGCCAAAACCATATGCCAACAATGCCATGGCCAGGGTGATTCCCGCTAGGCCGCCGACAAGTAGCGGCTTCCGACCCAACTTGTCAATGAAAATGATAGCCAGGATCGTGAAGACAAGATTGGTAAGTCCAACCAAGATGGCCTGTATAAAGGAGGCATCCGTACCAATCCCTGATTGCTCAAAAATCATCGGTGCGTAGAAGAAAACCGAGTTGATACCTGTGATCTGCTGCAGGACAGCTACGATGATACCGATGACCAAGACCGTACGATAAGCAGGCTTGAAGAATTCTGTGAGTCGGACTTTTTCCTTTTTGCTATCCGATTCAATGCTTTGAACTGCCTCATTGATTTGCTTCTCCGCATCCTTCACATCCGTGAATTTTTGCATGACCAGCAGTGCCTGATCAGTCTGGCCCTTCATGACCAGCCATCTAGGGCTCTTTGGCACGAATGATAATCCGAAATAGTACAGGGCAGCAGGTAAAAACTCCAGTCCTAGCATCCACCGCCAGTTGTACTCATCGAGCTTGAGAGCGGTCGCCCAGGATGCATCAGACTGTCCCCAGCTAAGTATGAGATAGTTGGTAAAAAAAGCGACCGATATACCAATGACGATGTTGAGTTGGTTGAATGAGACCATCCGACCTCTCATCGATGGTGGAGCAATCTCAGCGATATACATAGGCGCAAGTATCAAACTAGCTCCTACACCCAATCCACCTACCATTCGAGCAACAACCAGTATTAGAAAAGTAGGGGCGATAGCAGATCCTAATGCAGAAACTGCATACAAAATAGCAGCTACTTTCAGAACTGACCGCCGACCATACATGTCACTCAGTGGGCCAGAAACCATCATGGCCAATGTAGCGGTCAACGTCAAAGAGGCGACTGACCAACCTAGCTGAAGCTTGGAGAGGCTAAACTCCGGCTCAATAAACTTGACCACTCCAGAAATGACAGAGGCATCAAAACCCATCAGAAAGCCTCCAAGGGCTACAATCAAAGCAATGCGTGTGATGAAACTATTCTTCTCGGTCATGGTATCAATGGTCAGGTTAAACTATGTTTCATCAATGTCAACCATGCTTTATAGGCACGGTACTAACAGCCTTTCTGACAAACTTAAAATCTAGAAATTCTCAAATATCGCGGCATTAAGGATGTTGAGTTATTATATGAACCCTATACTAAGGCTGAACTAGTACTTGAGCTTTTCGTCCTTATCCCAGATACCCCAGTAGGCTCCAACATCTCCCTCATCTCCCACTTTCCAAGCCTCATCAAACGAAGAAAAATAGAATATTTCAATATTTTCTTCCTTCGACCATTTCTGAGTATTGATGAAGTATTTCAGGAAGTTTTCGTCAGATGGCACGGCACCATGTAAGGCAGTGCCTTGACTAGGCCAACCCGTCTCCGTAATGATTACCCTTTTTCCCTGAGCGGCATTTGAAGCCTGATAGTACATATCCTTCATGTAAACCAAAGAATAGTCTACATGACAACCTTCCCAAAACGGGTAACAATTGGCCAGAATGACGTCACAAGCCTCCGTGATCGCAGGTCTGGCTCCAAATTCGTAGTAGGCATCAACATAGCCTACGGGAACACCGTTGATCTCACGCTTTGCTTTATAAATAAAGTCAAGAAGTTCAGCCTCTGTGAGGTCTTTACGGTACATCACCTCATTGCCGACAGCAGCTACATCCACAAAGCCATCATTAGCTAGCTGGATAAGTCCGTCTACCTCCTTTTGATTGATCGCAGCATCGTCACCCAGCCAAGCCCCGACGAGAGTTTGCATACCCATCTCTTTGGCTATTTGTGGTATCAATTCATTGCCTTCAGTGGTAGAGAACGAGCGTACCCAACTGGTGTATGGCTTAATGATACTAAGCCTTCTTCTAATTTGATCTTCTGACAATTGATCACCAGGCTCCTGACCTTCCATATAAGGACTGAAACAAAGCCCGTGCATCCCGCCTTGGAGGTATTCATTATATAAGTCTAATAGTTCCTCCGCTGAGAGTTGACTAGTTTGTGTCCCTGCTAGGGATAATATTTTGTTGCTTCTGTACGACATGCGTGCAATTTATTCTGAATGTGTTAATGTTTCCAAATATTTCAGACTTCCATCTTCTTCCCAAAGTCCCCATTGCGCGCCTGCTTCTCCTTCATATGCCCTTTTCCATGGCTCGTCAAACGATGAGAAGTGGAATAATTCAATTTCCTGCTCCTGTGACCACTTTTGAGTATTGGTAAAAAACTTCATCGCACTTTCTTCTGTAGGGGTTGCCGAACCTATGCTATCTCCGCCACTAGGCCAGCCTGTTTCAGAAACAATGACCTTTTTACCCTTGGCTACTTCCTTGGTTACAGCATACATTTGCTGGACACTTTGCGCGGCTTCCTCACAGGGAATGCCTTCCCAGAACGGATAACAGTTAGCCAGTATAATATCACATGCATCTACCAGTGCGGGTCTATCAAGGAATTGATAATAAGCATCTACATATCCTAATTGAACATGACCTGGTAGCGCCTCCCTTGCCTTGTTGATATAGCTGATGACTTCATCTTCTTGGAGCTCATTTCTGAGCAACACCTCGTTTCCTACTACGGCGATATCAACACAACCATTATTAGCCAATTTCACAAGATTATCAATTTCCAGCTGATTTTTTGCTTTGTCATGGCCAATCCACGCACCTACCATAGTCTTCAGACCTTTTTCGTGGGCAACCTCAGGAATCAGTTCATTACCGTCTGTGCATGAGAAAGATCGTACCCACTTCGTATGAGGGGCTATGATATCCATCCTCTTAGATATTTGATCCCTATTCAATATGTCACCAATTTTTTGCCCTTCCTCATATGGACTAAAGCACAATCCATGCATGCCATTGTTCAACGTTTTCGAAAAAATTGATCTTAGCTCAGCATTGGTCTTATTTGATAAGTCAAGCAGTGGAGTGCCAGTGAAGTGTCCTTGAAGTGTTCTCAGCCTATTCTGCCAATGACCGGCAGTACCTATCTTAGCTTCTTTCTTTCTAGCGATTGCTTCTCTTACTTCGTTAGCTTTCTCCTCTGTCACATCGTAATCCCACATCACATATAAGGCGATCAACGTTCCTAAGATTGGAAACCCTGTATAAAAAAGCCTTAAGCCGGTAAGCGTCTCATCGGACTGCTGCGCTATATCTGCGTTAAACCCTACAACTGATAAAATAATGCCACTGAGCCCTCCTGCAATCGCAAAACCGAACTTCACCATCCACCAGTATATGGCTCCAAAGATACCTTCACGTCTTAGACCTGTGTTAAGCTCGTCCATGTCAATAACATCTGCGGTAATAGACATCATGAGAACGAACAAACTACCTATACCAAAAGAGTGAAAAGGAAGTGCAAGGATGAACCAGTAGGGCTCGCCGGGCACGAATAAGAACCAAAGAGACAGGTATCCTAAAACAGAAATACCCTGCGAAACAAGGAAAGCATTTCTCTTTCCCAATTTCCTAGACATGGTCGTTACGATAGGTATCACAACGAATGTAGTCACCAAGGCTCCTAAGCTACCAAATAGTGTAGGCCAAGGTTGAGCCGCGTCAGCGTTTCCACTAAACAGATAGTAGACAATGATAAAAAAGGAGAAGGCGGCAATAGTATTGAAAGCATTGAAAATGAAAAATGTCGCAATGCATAGCTTTCTAAACGGCTTCAAGCTAAAAGCTTCTTTAAAGCCCTTAAAAATCTCTATTAAACTACTACCAATTGTGTTGAAATTTAAGGGAGAATAATCTTCATCAACCGTGGATCTGCTTTTGATGAAAATGGCCGGTACCATTGCGAATATCATGCATATGATACCCACACCTACCGCTAACTGTCGAGTGGCTACTTCTGCGGTTGGAAACATTGATGTATCGTACATTATCACCCAAAACCATGGGGCAATAACCCAGGCCCACTGACCAACCCATTGAGCGACACCCATTATACTGGTGCGCTCATGAAAATCATCACTCATCTCATAACCCATAGCTACATAGGGCACGCTGAAAATGGTCAAACCCAGATAAAAGAGAAATGAGAAACCCAAGAAGTAGGCGAAGTTATAGTCGACACCATTTTCTCGATAGAGCTGCCACATTATGACAAAAGAAATGCCCATGATGATAGCTCCTAAAAAAACGTACTGCCTTCTTCTTCCCCATTTCGATCTGGTATTGTCTGAAATGAATCCCATGATGGGATCAGTAATCGAATCGAATACCCTTGGAAAAAAGTAAATCACACCCCACATCCAGCCAGGAAATCCTAAATCCTGAACAAGTACAACCATGAATATGCCCAGCACCGCTGGAAACATCTGATTGGCGAGCATACCAACACCAAAGGCTACCTTTTGCCCAAACGGGACTTTTCCGGATACTGTAGTACTATTCATGCTAGGTTGATATTTGTGTACTTTGTGACATTAATCAGAAGACACCTCTACAATTTTTCTGTAAGTACACATTTATTCTGTCTACTTCAATTGCACCTCCAGGCATATCTTCATCTCCAAGACCAGGATAAGATTCTTGATTTTTCCAATCTTGAATGGTCGTGCTAAAAAACTGCGAAGCAGATGCATCTGTCTCATATATAATGAGTGCATATTTTTCTCCATAATCTCCACCAAACCGCGTTACCACCTGCCATTCTCCATCTCTTTTATAAGATGTATTGGTATGATCCGATTGTGGGTAAAATTTGTTGTCCGAAGGCTTTAGTACCACCCAGATATCCTTGTTATGACCTTCGGGATAAACACCCATGGCAAGAATTCTACAATCGACAGAGTCTGATTCAAGAGGAGAGATCACCTTTATCGCATTTACCGGGCCTTGAATCTCTAATTTATTTCCTCTTGAAATTTGTTCCATCTGACTACTCACGTAACCTACATCAGAAGTATAGCTACCGAAAATGATCATCAGTACTCCCAGAATTCCCAATGGTATACCCACTTTAGGGTTGATGAGCCTGCTAGCATCTTTTTTACCCAAACTGCTGAGGACCGCCATGCCTATGAGACCGATCCCCACTAAGATGATAATTAATTTTGCTGACATCTTTTTGTCGTTTTAGTATGACTTAATCACAATGCACCTCTTCGCTCTTCCAATTCCGATTTTATTCCTCTTGCCTTCTCTTCAGACAAGCCATAATTCCACATAACTATTATTGCCAGACCTGCCGTAACAGACGGAATGATGATATCTGCGATTCTTAATTGTATAAGCGTCTCTGCTGATTGGCTGGCGGCATTTCCATCAAATCCCACCCATGAAAGTACTGCTCCACCGACGATTAAAGCCAAAGCCTGTCCTAACTTGACAGTCCACCAATATATTGCTCCAAATGTACCTTCCTTACGTGGCATCCCATTTTCTAATTCATCCACATCACAGACGTCAGCTGTCATACTCATCATCAATGTGAACAAACAACCTAGGCCAAAGGCCATGAGCGGAAGCGGTACGAACATAAGCAAAGGATTATCTGGATTGAAGCCCCACCATTTTAATCCATAACCTACTATTGAAATGGCTGTAGAAATGATAAAGGAGTTCTTTTTTCCCCATTTGCTCGCCATCCAGGAAACTATTGGAATCACAAAGAAAGCGGTAATCACTGCGAGAACGGTAGAAAACATAGCAGGCCAGGTTCCTGCAGCTGCATAATCACCATTGAATAGATAGAATAAAATGATGAAAAAACTGAAAGATGCCACAATTTGAAATCCATTAAAGACTAAGAAAGTGGCACCACATAATTTTAAAAATGGCTTGTGTCTGAATACCTCAACTATGCCCTGGAACAATTTCTTAAAGATATTCGCCATTTCTTTAAGTGATATTTCTTGGCGATTCTCAATTTTACTGGCATCAATGCCTCTACAAAAAATAGCTGGTAAAACGCCAAAGACAATGGCAATTAAACCGACAATAATGGAGAGTTGTCTTACCCCTTCGGCTTGTGTAGCAAATAAATCTTTATCAGCGATTAATACCCAGAACCAGGGTACAACCATCCAAGCGACCTGACCCACAATGTTGGCCAATCCCATAAGTCTGGTTCGTTCATTATAGTCGGATGTCATCTCATACCCCAGTCCGATAAGCGGTGTTGAAAAGGCGGTATTAGCAAGAATAAAGACAGCCGATAGTATGAGGAAATACCAAAAATTATAATCCTGTGAGTTGTTCTCATCCATCTGCCAAAGCAAAATGAATAAGAGGCCTGTAAGGATGGCTCCAATAAAAATAAAAGGTCTTCGTCTTCCCCAACGTGTATTCGTGTTGTCTGAAATATAACCCATGATGGGATCTGATATAGCGTCAACTATTCTTGGTAAACCGCCGAGCAACCCTGCCATAAATGGATCCATACCAAAGGCTGTAAGGAGGAAAAACATAAATACAGCCAGAGCACCAGGCATCAAATTGTTCACAAGGTGACCTGATCCGAAAGCCGCTTTTTGTATAAAGGGTACTCTGTCCTTTGCCGGCATGTTGATATCTGACATAGGCTTTAGATTTGGTTAGAGATGATTACAGTTTGGATAGCCTTAGGGCTGATTGAGATACTTGACGTCTGTCCCGCAAGATCAAGCTTGAAATACTTCTGATCTTCTGACTGATTCAATATTACTACAGCTATAGATCCATCTGTATTTTGAGCTGCTGTAACTAGCAACGAATCATCTGTGTTATCAACTCCGATCACCTGAGCATCAGGCCTTACGAACTTACTAAAATGTGCCAGGGTGTAGTAAATAGGTGTGAAGTAAACCTCGTCTTGATCAGGATCCACTATCACGGGTGCTACACACCAGTTCTTGAACCAATTGGGTCCTCCCTGACGATCTAGCACCATATTCCAGTCTACCCATCCATCTACCCAGTTGTTCATACAGCCGATAATGTCCCGGGCGTAGCGGTACACTGGGACGTACTTAGGGTGCATTGGCTTGTCCTTCTCTGGCGCCCAGTCCCAGCCCCAGTCTGTACCTTCTTTGCTCCAATACCATGCATCATCCTGCCACTTGGGCACCTCTGCATCTACACATGCTTCTGTTTGTATCAGGTGCTTGTTTGGTGCTTTGGCGTGAGCGTTTTGCAGCTCATCAGGAAACACTTCAAAAGTGCTGGCGTACCAGTGAATTGCAGTGCCGGCATAATACTTAGATGAAGCTTCGTTAGCATACATTACATCTACCCATTCGCTCAGGTGCTCACGGTTTTGATCGTATCCGAGAATTTTCACGTCTGCTTTACCATCAGCCTCCAGCGTTGGCCCAAGGTTGTTTTGAACAAAACTGGTCATCTCCTCAGGTGTGAAGTGCATGCTCTCCCAGTTGCTGTCATTACCAAGTGGCTCATTCTCGACGGTTAGCCCCCAGATGTTAATACCCTGCTCTTTATAAGCATCAATGTACTTCGCAAAGTATCGCGCCCAGGTATCGTAGTATTCCGGTAGGAGCTTACCTCCTGTCCAGGCATTATTGTCTTTCATCCAAGGTGGTGCTGTCCATGGAGAAGAGATGATCTTAAAGCCATCCTTAGAAACGGCCTGGGCATCTTTAATCATTGGGATGATATCATCCATGTCCTCCTCTATCGTGAAGTTTTCCAAGTCCGTATCGCCCTCTTCCGCATAGGCATATTGCGATAGAGAGAAATCACATGAGTTGATATGTGTTCGCGTCAAAGAGTACTTCGCTCCAGTCTCACCGAAATAAGCCTCGATTATCTTCTCGCGATTCTCAGTGCCGAGCTGATTGAGAAGGTAAGCCGAAGCTTCGGTGAATGAGCCTCCAAAACCTGTAATCTTTTGATACTTAGTAGCTGGAGCCAATCGAATACTTGAAGCGTTCTCAGAACTTTCGAATTGGTCAAGCTTTTGAAGTTTGTTCCCACCTGCTGAGGTTTCATAGACTTCCACCGGTAGAGGATTGGATGTTTCGCAGGCGCTGAGCATAATACATAAGACAAGGAGGCTGAGAATAGGTTTCATATTGGCATGCTTTAGTTGGTCGTTGCTATTTCATGAGGTAAGGAAGGAATTAGTACATCCTTCATGAGCTCTTCAAGGTTTCCGTTATATGTTTTAGTGATTGGATTACCGTTTCTGGTAAGGCCGTCAAAAACACCCGCATCGACCAAAGGCCACATTGCATATTTGGCTCTGCCGTCTACTTTGAAAAGCCCAAAGTGATTTTCAGATCCTCCTGGGTGATGCGCGTCCTTCCAGGGCTCATCAAAAGCTTCAAAAAAGAAGCATGATATACCTTCAGCATTGGTCCACTCTCTCATCAATTCATGATAGACTGCCTCCTTGTACTCATCAGAAGCCTTTGAGCCTTTTTTTCCATAGTGGCGATTGTCAGCATCGAAGCTCGCCCACCCCGTCTCTCCAATGTGCATTGGTTTATTGATTCCCAATGAGTTCATGTACGTCTTGACACTTGCAAACTGCTCTTGAGCATACTCAATAGATCTAGCCATTGAGGCCTTAATCTTGTCTTCATCGGAAAGCCCTTCGTCTTCTTCCCTCGTTCCCCAAAACACGGGATTGTAATGCGTATCGTGCATTGGATAAGTATGGAGCGAAACAAAATCAACCTCAGAAAAGAGCTGATTTAGAGCATCCACGTGATATTCTGAACTACCTCCACCCCACGAAGCAAAGTTGTCAGAGCTTGTGATCCATAGTTCCTTGGGTAATTCTCCAGCAGCTTTTAGGCCCTGGAGATGCTTAACCCATTTTAAAATCACGTCAGGTTGCACAAAGTAGGAAGCTGCCCACTTGACCATAGCCTCATTGCCTACCGCAATAATCTTAACAATGTCGGGGTACTGATTGGCTAGTGCTACAGCTCTACCGATTTCTGCGGCATTCTCTGCACTCTCGACATTATGATCAGGTTCCAAATCGGTCCAGGCATTTTTACAATCTATCCATGCACCTAACATAACATACAGCTCAAACTCGGGATCCTCTTTTTTCAACTCACTAATCACCTTCAGGATATTAGGTGCTTGAGCGAGTTGCAAATTGTAGGTTCTTATCACCTTGATTCCCATTGCGGATAGGATGCGCATGTCATCCTTCAGCTCGTCTAAAGTAGGTTGTATAGATCTTGTTGTATCGCGATAGCCACCATAGGATATGGCTGGATAATCAGGGTTACCCAATATCATCTCAGCAGTGACTTTTTTCTCTGATTCCATTGTTTTTGAATTCTCTTGCTTTTTTTGACAGGACGAAACTAACCCCATGATCACAAAGACTAGTATAAAATATCGACTGCTATTCATTATTGATTTGATTGTCTGTGTACTGTAAAAGCAAAATAGTTCAACTCAAATTATCTATCAATTTCTGGTGCAGAATTAAGCTTGACACCTGCCAAACATTTTAGAAGGTATAATACCTGACGTAATCAATTGTCATCTTCTGTGGAAAAGGGGTATCCGGTGAAGGAAATCCAACATAATTACCTCCCACGGCTACATTGAAAATGATAAAAAAGTCATGATCATAAACCCACTCTCCTGTTACATCATCCGGAGTGAGTCTTTGAAACAATTGATCATTTACGAAGAAATCAATAAAATCAGGACCCCAATCAACTGCATAGACAAAGAAGTCTGAATCAAATCTATCATTCTCCAATTCAAAATCAGCTCCGATTGAAGCCCCACCTGCATAGCCAGGACCATGTAAAGTGCCAGCAATCTTGCTAGGTTCTTGGCCTCTTAACTCCATAACATCTATCTCGCCGCATTGTGGCCAACTAACCTCATCAATATTTCCCCCGAGAAGCCAAAAAGCCGGCCAGATACCTGGACCATAGGGCGTCTTTAAGCGAGCCTCGAATCTTCCATATGTTCGTTCGAACTTGCCCTGTGTCTTGATACGGGCAGAGGTGAATGAATTACCATTTCTAATGGCCGTAATCACCAGATTGCCGTTACCGTCCTTAGATACATTCTCCGGATTATTTGTGTAAACTTGAAGTTCATTGTTTCCAAAACCTCCACCGCCCAGGTCATAATTCCAATTTGACGCATCTGGTAGTTCACCAGCAGCTCCTTCAAAATCATCTTCCCATTCCAGGGTATAGTTTCGATTTAACTCTTCAGAATTATCGCAGGAAAGAGCGACTACTGAAGTAACTATTACCAATAACAAATTTCGTAAGCTCATCATTTTATATTTTTTCAATCTTTAATCGATTTTCGCTACTCGCTTTTTTAAATAAATACAATCTCTATTTTCTAATTAAAGAGACATTGTCAATGACAATCACACCAGTGTCTGCTCCCATGTCAAACAACACCCTACTGGTAGCATCTCCAAAATCACTTCCTGTACCATCATCTGTAGCAGTTAAGTCGAGCGTAAATGTTTGGCTCTGAGCTGTGAGGGTGATGGTCTGTGTGTTCGCAAAGAATGGATCTGCGCTTTGACCTATACCAACTATCATCGTGCGAGTGCCCCTTTCAGCTGATGTAGACGCTTCGAAAGTCATAGTGTAAGACGCACCTGGTATCAGTGTAACTGTCTGGCTCATATTAACATCAAACGAATTACCTGCGACTCCCACATCTGCAAAGTTGAATCGACTTCCTCCATCTTCCTGAATATTGAACGCATTTCCAGTCCAGTCTCCATCACTATCGAAACCGCCATTCTTTATCAGCTCTACTGGTCCGGCGGGCACAGTAAACTCAACCGTGTATGTAGTTTGACTTCCATTGTCACTGACAACTACAGTAGTAGCGCCAGGTATGGCGGTGGCATCATTAACTTCAACCGTCGCGTTGGCATCACTGGCTGTCGCCGTGACGCTCGGCACTGTGGTAGTTCCAGCCGTTAATTCTACAGTATATGAGGTTGTGCTGCCGGAAAAGCCGGTAACTGTACTCCCATCTACTTGAAGGTCACTGAGTGTAGGGCCTGAAGTTGATCCACCAGATCCACCGAGTAGCGAAACGTTATCTATCACTACTACACCAACATCCGCCCCCATATCAAAAAGGACTCTACTGGTGGCATCTCCAAAATCATTTCCAGTACCATCATCTGAAGCAGTAAGTTCAAGTGTAAATGTTTGGGCCTGAGCGGTCAGAGTGACCGTCTCAGTATCTGCAAAGAACGGATCTGCACTTTGACCTATTCCTACTACCATCGTACGGGAGCCTGTTTCAGCAGAAGTAGATGCCTCAAATCTTAACGTATAAGCTAATCCAGGTACAAGCGTGACAGTCTGACTCATGTTAACGTCAAAAGGATTACCTGCCACTTCAACATTCGCAAAATTGAAACGACTGCCCCCATCTTCTTGTATATTGAAAGCATTCCCTGTCCAATCTCCATCAGAATCAAAACCCCCATTCTTGATTAATTCAACAGGACCCTGTGCCTCTCCAGCCGAGAAGGCAATACTGTAAGTCCTCTGAGTTACCCCATCTCTGCCTGTAACGACTACCGAGGCAGTACCAGGAACACCTGAGGCATCAGTAATAGATAATGTAGCCATATCGTCATTAGCGGTTGCACTCACGGCTGGAGCCATAGTAGTTCCATCTGCAAGCTGCACAGCGTAGTTCATTACAGATGGAGAGAAATCGCTAATCGTCATTCCATCCACTTGGAGATCACTCAACATGACATCTGCTATGTCAGTGGCTACTAGTTCGATACTGTAAGTCTGGGTAGTCACACCATTAGCTGCTGTGACGGTAAGCGTGGTGGTACCAGGTACGGATGCCGCTGGTGTAACTACCACCTGAGCATCCTCATTGCTAGTCGTCCCCATGATTTCAGGAACTATACCACTACTGGGTAGTTCGACAGGGTAGTTCAAGATGCCCGAGGCAAAACCATCAATAGGTATACCGTTAACTGTAATACTACTTAGTGATGCATCCTGAGCAGGGCTTTCCGAATAGAAATAGATATTGTCTGCAATAAGATTATCAATCTGGGGACTTTCGAATACCAACTGCGCCAAATTGGCTCTGCTATTGAGACCGACGAACTCATCTATTCTAATATCTAACGATATCCACTCTCCGGACTTGAACCCTGAGCCACGCAGCTTAAAGTCTCCACGCCCATCATTTCCACCGCCGAAGGCATTATCCTCACCAAAATCACCTAGTCCTATGATCAATTCTGCACGATCTGTGTCATCGAAGGTAAAAACGTCGACATGCATATGCGTATGCGTAGAAGCATCAATTGTCGGATTCTTAAATTCAGCAATCACAAAATTGAGATTAGAATAATTAAGAATGTTGTTTCCAGGGGCGGTTTCAACCGCACCACCAAGAGTGGTCTGACCACCAAAAAAACCGTTAAAGAAATCAACCGGGGCATTCTCGTACGAATCACTAAAAATGGATGTCACTATGCCTGCATCACGAGTAGGTTCTGGAGCTTTAGAAACAGTCTGTACGGTCAAAGAACCGGCAGCATCTACATCACCCATCTTAGCCGTGATGGTCGTAGTTCCTTCTCCAACAACGGTCAAAGTAGATCCAGCGGTAGAAACGACCCCAGATTCAGAAGGCTGATAATCGAAAAATGCAGATGTGGTGATTAAATCTAAGTCGATACCATTAGGCATATTGAAGGATACATTCACACCCGAGACCTCAAGTACCTGCCCAACGAAGGCTGCCACTACAGCATCATCACCATTCTGAATTTCGACCCTTGGCTGGCCTATTGTCCCCAGGTTTTCATATTTTATCTCATCTAGCCAAAAGGTGAATCCTTTTTTAGTCCCGCCATTAGGATTTTCCGGGAAGCAGTCCCCTTCTCCACTCGGGCATACTCCAGGTGCGGCAAACCACATCATGCCTTTTTCATTTACTAGCTTTGATGCGTCTGGTATCGGTATGATAAACTGCTTCCAATTGGTAGTGAATTTCAGGCCTGTCGCGGCAGTCTGATATTGGTTTCCTGTAGCATTAACTCCAAAACCAAATTCGTTGATAGTCGCGGACTCTGAAGCTCGCGCCCAGAATGTAAGTGCATTATACTGTGTCAGATTTCGACCAACGCCATCAATAATGAATCCGGCTCCTGCAAAACTACCTCCTGGATCATCAGCGTCTGGCACATCAATCCTTATAGAAGATGTTCCTTGATAACCCTCAGACATATCTACAGTGAATACATCAGGCTTAGCCCCACCATCTATAAAAGGAAAGAAAAAATTAGTCCCTAGACCGATAAAACTATCATTAGTGAAAATGTCTCCAACTTCAGGAAATCCTGCCTTTGGCAACTCATCTTCTTCTCGATTACAGGCTATAAAAAGAGTACTCAAAATGACTCCAAGAACAGCAACTGTTAGTTTATTATATATTCTTAAATTCTTCATTTTTCTCTCCTATGATTATTTGCCAATGTTGATGTGTAAGTAGGTTCTGAATTCCCACTCGCTACCGTTTCCTATGCCGAAAGGTACCAAAGCATCCTGGTAAGTATACCTGGGTGAGAATTCATCTAAAGATCTCCAAGTGAATCTTAATCCCATTTGTGTACTTGGTAGTATAAACCAGTCTGGTTTACCAGCAGTTAGCGATATATCTGCCATGACCTGTAACGGAAATGTGAGGTTAAAATCTCTATGGTAGTCAAATGGTCCCCAGTCATTGACCTTGAGATGTGTCATCAACTTATACTGTTTATAAATCATCCTAACATCACCACCAAACCTTTCAATCACTCTAGTATCCGGACCATTGGCTTGTCCATTACCTCCATAGAGATTAGCTACAATTCCTAGCTCAGGGTTGACCTTAGAAACAATTCTTGTATAAACCTCCCATATATCTTGTGCAGGAGGAGCCGAAGGTGCTGCGGTTGGCACACGACTGGTACCAGGGAAAATAATGGCCGCATCCATATTTGTCGGTTGATTTCGGTAGACGAATCCTATACTGGCTGCCAATGACGCGTCCTCAGAGCGATCATTATCCCACTCGTACATCCAGGTGCCTGGTGTAGGGTCAAATGTTAACAGTATTTCACCAGCTGTCATCTCTCTATTGGCCCTTACCACAAAAGGGTCGTCTAATATATTTCTAGCCCTGGCTGGTGCTGGAGCATCCAATGGAATCGCATCTACCAATGGTCTCTGCCACATGAAATTTGGGGCTATTTGCCAATTACCCATAGTGTAGGTCATACCGGCAAGGAAGTTGTTCTGATTACCGCTTCCGGTATCCCTCAATCTCCAACCGGTGAAGGTCTGCGTTTGATCAACTCCTCCGCCGGCAACAAGACCCATGCTAGCACCTTGCGCATACGCATTCATCTTACCTTTCTGATAAGTCACCTTAAACTTTCCACCCCAGGTATCACTCATGTTTACCTGATCTGTAAATACAGCAGAGTTATTACCTTCATCTCTGACTACCTGAAACTCTCGATCTACTAAAGGGGAACCACCCCACATACCACCAACTTCTACGCCAATTTCACCAAACTCCCTTTTGGCATAGAGTGTCGCTCTTCTAGTTCTTGGAACAGGTATCGCTATCGAACTGAGTGCAGCTCCCGGCTCATCGAGATCTTCATGGAAAATCGCCGAGACATCATATTTACCAATATGCTTTCGGTACTTTAGAAGTATGGCAGGATTAGCTCCCCACCACAGTTCAGGACCAAAGGCTACCTTCAATCCTTCAAACTGCTTCTTACCTTCAACCTCAATACCATGAGGAGCAAAACCATTATATATATCAATATTTGGTCCGTAGTTGGCCTCAGGATATACACCAAAGAAGTCTCCCTCATATCCCCAGTGATAGTGACCTGTACGGTAGAAATACTCCATGTTGAAATACTCATGATTCCAACTTGCTTCAGATTGATATAGCTGTATCCTATTAGGTGATAATTGAAGATTCTGGCCTCCACCGGGCGATACTGTGAGTACTGCCTGACTCAACCCTCTATTCTCATAGAAGATTTCGTTGATAGGGTTGACAGGCACATTACCGAGAATGTTGAAAGATACATTCGCTCTTATACTTTCGTCAGGTTTAGCCTCAAACCCCACGAATATAGACTCCATACGATCAAAACCTGTTCGCGCTGGTAACGCTAATGGATTAGTGGGATCCTGTACGTCGGGTGTAGTGATAAGATCGCCACCAGTAGTGAAAGTAGTGAGCTCTGCTCTCAACTCACTCACCTTGACTTTGGCGCTCGAGCCTCCTCCAAGAGCTGCCTTATCGCCTCTGGCCTTTAGCACAGCATCCATTAAGTTAATATTATCGAAGTGTTCTTCTACTGACTCAACACTGGTTCCATTGATCATTGGGTTGAACGAGTGTGCTTGCTTCAGAGCATAATAAGCCGCTCTTGGATATAAGTCATATAATCCCCTGGTATTGGTTGGCCCTTTGGCACAAATACCAAACCACTCTTCATTCATATTATTGCCACCTTCGGCAAGATCTCTGCTGTAACCTCCGTTTGCCCATGAAGCATTATTGTCATGGACGTCAAGGTTCTTAGTTTGACCAAATTTCCACCAACCATCACTAAACTGAAAGGTGAAACCTCCAATTGAATTACCAGAATTACCTAAGCCGTAGGCATTTCTATAAATATCTCTCCAGTTGTTGACCATGTAGTAAGCCTGAGACTCCTGATCTTCTGTATTCTCTATCGCATTGAAAGCGTCCGCTCCAAATTCCGTGAACATTACCGGCTTACCATAAACCTCCTTGACTTTCTCAAAAGCGTCTCCGAATGTCTCTCCTCTGTACATATTAGTACCATAGATATCTACATCAGTACACTCCTCTGCAACTATGTCCAGAAATAGCACATCTCCGTTACATATAGCGACAGGGTGAGAACCATCAATCGCCTTAATAGCCTTTGCAGCATCATTCATCAACTTGTACATAGGCCTGCCACGATTTTCACCAACAGCCTTGAGCTGTTCTTCTCCTTCTGGGAAATCTTCTGTTTCTGCACCAGCCCAGAACAAGCCATAGTTATTTTCATTTCCCATTAGATACAACAACAACCCGGGTGTGTCTTTATACTGCTCAGCGAGAGTAGTCATGTCAGACATTAATAATTCCTGTGTTGCTGGGTCAGAGTAGTCCGTGATGGCCACCCAGGCACCATCAATGGTCAAACCATAGCGACCGAATGAGTGATTTAGCATGGTGTAGATACCGTACTTCTCATAGATGTACTGTATCCATTTTGCCGGTACACCGGTATACATACGCACTGAATTCACACCCATATTACTGAGTAAAGACATCTCCCTGTCCAGGGCTGCCTGAATCAGATCATCTGTTTGATTCCAAAGGCTGTAAGAGAAATTGGTACCTATCGGGAAATAATCCCAATTCATACCATTGATCATCATCTCACTGCCATCTACTAACAACTTACTACCTCCATCATCATTGACTACACTCACCTTTTGAGTTTGTGCGGTGACTATGGATGCCGTAAGAGTGATAAGTACTAAGAGTATAGTTTTTCTCATAATGTATATGGGTTAGGCTGATGGAAAAATAACCAATACCCCCAACTGGTCGAGGGCATTGGCTTGCGCATCAATTATTCTTAATTATTGTTTTATGAATTTACCAGACCAGGTTCCATCCTGAGTACTAATCATCACGATATGCAGACCAGCACTCAACTGATCGACCTGAATCATAATTCTGGAATTCTCAATTTCAAAGTTGGGTATGATCTGACGACCTGACATACTCGTGATTCTCAACTCAAATTGTTGGAGAATTGGAGCGGGTAAATCAATGTAAAGCTCCCTTTCTGCCTTAGTTGGGTAAAGTAGAATCGCCTTCAGCAGGTCATCGTCAATACCAGTAGCTATGTTGACCGCTATACCATCTTCGTCGATCAGACCAGTGTAGTAAGCCTGCTTACCTTCTTCTACAGCTATCTCTGAGATCACTCTACCTACTCCCGGTACGTCAACAACAAGGTTGTACGATCCCGTAGGTAAGCCGATGAACTGGATGTGTCCGCTCTCATCGGTCACACCATCAGCGATGTATTCTCCCTGCAGTGTTTGCAGTATTACGATTACACCAGGCAGCACATCGCCTTCAGTACTATTACCTTCCAATACTCTGGAACCGCTTCCGGTCACCGACCTTGTATTAAAGTTAAGTGTACCTCCAGTCTCCTTATCAAGGAAAGTAATAGCCGGAGTAGGCTTGTCAACCATGGAGATCTGTAGACCCGTCATGCTACTCGTCACCTCCAAGGTCTGAACCGTCGCATTGGCATCCAGTACTGTAGAGACATCCCCGTAAACAGTAGTCACATAATCTGGTGATGTCGATGTGACGTAGAGATAGTAGCTGCCCTCCGGCACAAAGGAGAACGCAAATCCTCCTGCTTCGGTGAGATTAGAACTGAAAGCATTGTTGATATTGTTAACATCAAACATCACAGCTCTTCCTTGAGTGAAAGGATCACCATCGGCTGTCACCTTACCAGCAATATCGCGAGCAATCTCGACACCCTCTGCAACCACTGTGATATCAAAATCTAAAGTAGCAGTGCCATTGATATCATCTGTGGCGGCTACCTGTATATTGGAAGTGCCCTCAGTAATACCACTGACACTCAATACTCCTTCTGTAATAGAGACAGTAACGACCTCATCGCGAAGATTGTCAAACGAGTACGTGAGCAACAAACCTTCAGGATCAGAAAAATGGTCAGATAAAATGAAAGTAATAGTCTTGTCCAGATTTATACTTTGATCAAGTATTCTATTGGTGACCACCGGAGCTTTGTTGTCAGACACCTCAAATATGACTCTATATTCGCTGATGGTAACACCATCTTCAGCTGTGATCAAAACTACCGCGGCATCTTCAAGTGAAGCGGCCTGAGTAATAACCAAAACAGCATTTTCGTCAGTTGGCACGGCATCAATGACAGGAACTCCGGAGGCTCCTTCAGATAATACAATAGTGTACGTCAACTCTGATGGAATAAAATCAGCCACCTTGTTGCCATCTACCAAAAGCTCTTTGAGTGTAGCGTCTGTGCCAGCCGGTGCAACTTCAAAAGCTATGATGTACTTATTGACAGTTGTACCATCTTCAGCGGTCACTACTACAAATGTCGAGTCCTCTGGTGTCAAAGCTATTTCAATGTCGACGGTAGCACCATCCACATCGGTCGCGGTAGCCGTAGTTGCTGGAATAATCTGAGCACTGAATGGAAGAGTAACCTTGTACACTAATTCTTCGGGCAAGAACCCTTCAATCGTCTCATCACCAAGTCTCAAGTCGCTCAGGCTAGCATCTGTATTCGGCGCGCTAAAGTCGATGGTATACGTCTTTTTCGTCTCTCCATCAGCTGCTGTTACCACTATGGTGACCCTACCAGGAAGTTCGGTGATCTGGGTAATATCTACATCAGCATTTTCTTCATTACTGGCTACAGCCGCAACTGTAGGAACAGCAGATCCGAAAGGTAGCTGTACTTCGTAGGCTGTATCTAATGGGTTGAAACCGGGTACCGGTATATTGTCCAAACCATAAGTTATCTCACTCAAAGTAGCATCCTTGTTTGCATCGAGCAGTTTGAATGCCACTTTGTAAGTGAGTACCGAGTCGCTTTGCGCAGTAACTACCACTCTGGCAGTATCCGGAATCTGGGTGGCTTGCGTAATCACGACAGTGGCACTATCATTTGAAACAATCGCCTCTGTTATTTGAGGTATGACGGTTGTGCCTGATGGAAGTTCAATAGTATAAACTAAAGAATCTGACCTGAATCCAGCTATGGAGAGCCCATCCACCTTAATATCTGTCAAAGTCGGATCGTCGCTGGCCTCACCGACCTTGAATTTGACATAGTAAGTGTTTGTATTTGCTTGGTCTATTGAGGTGACAACAATCTCTGCAGAATCCAAAAGATCAGGAGCCTGGGTAATCACGACATCTGCGCCTACCGAATTTGCGGTAGCGGCCACTGTCGGAATTACTGTAGTACCAAAAGGAATTTCAACCTCCCAGTTAAGAATACTAGATGAGAAGTCCTCAATAGGTTCATCATCCACAAGGATACTACTCAAGGTAGCATCCGCTCGAGGACTTATGAGCGACACATCATCCCAATAATAAGAACTGCCATCTCCCGGATTATCAACATCAAATCGCATTATCATTTTTGATAGTGAGATATTATCATCGATGAGATCATTGAAATCAAAAGAGAGTTCTTCCCACGCCTCAACCGCTGTAGTGGTAACTGTGAGCTCAGCTCCTACGTCGACATCCGTAGCGTTTTCAAACCTTAGACGTACCTTGATTCCCGCTTTGGGTACGTAAGTCTTCATAAAGACGGTCTTGCCAGCGCTGAAGTCTATTGGATCGTCTAAGTTCAGGATGGTAACCGCTGTTAATGCCGAACCAGTCATCTTAGTCAACGCTACGTTTTGGCTTGTATTGATACCTGTACGATTTGGATTGGCAACTACATCCGAAGGAGCGCCATCAACATCGCTGAATCTATACCCAACATCATTTTGCTCAAATGTAATTGGGTAAGATGCTGACTCAGCTGGAACAAGAGAGACATTGTCTATCACGACTACTCCTGCATCACCAAACAGGTTAAAGAAAACTCTACTGTTAGCACTAAAATCATAGAAGCTACTATCACGCAACAATACATTGAATGAAGTCAGTTCACCATTGGCGCCAGCACTTGGCAAGTTAATTAACTGAGTTACTGAATTGAAACTGCCAAAGTTCTGTCCAAATCCAACCTCAATCGTACGCGTTTGATTGTCTCCTGAGGAAGCATCAAAAGATAAGACATATGATTGTCCAGACTCCAGATCCAATACCTGGCCTAAGTTCTGTTCAAATGCACTGCCGGGGTTGGGTGTAGCACCCGTGTTATTATAAAAGAAGAAACTGTTCCCTTCAGTAGTCTGTATCTCAGGAAGATTATCACCATAATTGGTTGCCCAACCTGAAGTACCTGACTCAAAGTTACCATTCGTTAATAGATTATCATCGCCTTCTACTGTAAAGCCTAGCGTATACGTGCCTTTTGTTGTACCGTCTTCAGCTGTCACCACGATAGTAGTAACACCTGGTAAGGCTCCAGCATCTGTCACAACCACAGTAGCGTTATCATCTGTTGGTGTACCGACTACTGTAGGAATAGCTGTGGTACCAGCCGCCAATGCTACCGAGTAACTGTCAGTGGCCGCATCAAATCCAGGCACTGCAATGCCATTATAAGTAATACCTGACAAAGTAGCATCTGTACCTGGATCACCAATGGTGAAATTGATCGTGTAGGTAGCTTTTTCTTCTCCTCCTGTTGATGTCACCAGCACAGTAGTCGACCCGGGCAAGTCATCTGCTGGAGTGACCAACACAACAGCTTCTGCTATTGTTGGGATACCTACTACAGTAGGTACAACCTCAGTCCCGAAAGGTAAAATACTGTCATACTCCAACTTAACAGGTTCAAAGGTTTCTAAGGTCTGTCCGCCAACCTGCAGATCACTCAAGGACGCATCTTCCGTTACTCCAGCCACTCTAAAGTCTAAAGTATATGTCTGAGTAATTTCTACATCCTCGGCTGTCACTACTATTGTGGTAGTACCAGGTAGGGTAGTAGCGGCTTCAGTCACCTCATAGGAGGCATTCTCATCATTTGTAGTTGCTGTGACCGTTGGTATATCGCCAACCGTAGCACCTGAGGGCAATATCACTTCATATTCTAAATCTGTCTCAACAAACCCATCTAGCGCATTATCATTCAGCAAAATACTGCTCAAGGAAGCATCCTGAGCCGGAGGCGCAATAGAGAAGTCAACAGTGTAAGACTTGGTAGTAATACCATCCTCAGCAGTCACCAATACTGTGGCAATACTATCAGTCGCTGTACTTGCCTGAGTAATATCAAGTGTTGCGTCATTATCTGTTGTGGTAGCCGAAACTAAAGGTAGTGCTGGCGTACCAAATGGAAGAACAAATTGATAATCAGGCATTGCTACATCAAATGTCTCGATGCTTACGTCTGCCACTTTCAGATCACTCAATGTTGCATCATCAGATGGTCCACCTGTATCAGGAACGAGAGAGACATTGTCTATCACAACAACACCCGCGTCACCACCTAGATTGAAGAACACTCTATTGCTAGCACCAACATCGAAATCTGCGGTTAACTCAACAGAGAATGCTTGGAGTTCCCCATTTGGTCCCGGACTTGGCAAGTTGACATCTTCAGTTACAGATGTAAATGGATCAAAGTTCTGTCCTATACCCACCTGAAGAGATCGTGTCTGTCCTGCACCAGCTGATGCATCAAATGATAGTATATATGATTCGCCCTGCGTCAGATTTAGTATCTGATCCATATTAACGTCGTAAGGATTCGCTGCGGCTTCCGCTATATTGGCGAAGAAGAACTTATTGCCGCTCGCTTCCTGAATCTCAGGTCCACCATAATTGGTATTCCAGCCAGTAGCGTCATCCTGAAAATCTCCGTTAGTAAGAAGATTCGTGACAGGCTGATCTCCACCATTATAGAAATACATATTATCGAAATATGCCTCGCCGACATTTAAGATATCAATAACAATCTGTTGCACGTTCGTATTTGCTGCAAGACCAAGCTCTGATAACTTGAAGTCGTAGGTTAACCATTGCCCTTGAGTAATGGCTGGGCTGGAAGTCGCATCAATCGTGAAGATAGCCTCATTGGATACAGTACCGTCGTTGATCTTAAGCAACAAATTGCTTCCTGCTTCTAAGCTCTTAGAGAACCAAACATCAAATTTGAAATTTGTGATGCTCCTCGCAGCAAGGTCAATCTTATTACTTTCCCCCATATCTATAATGGAGAAGTTGTTATCACCTATAGCATATCTCAAAACTTCGTTTCCACCTAGATCGACGTTTTCGAATTCCGCTCCACCGATTTCGGCAAAGCCAACTTTTGGTACATCATCATAACTATCACTAAAAACTGAGAACACATCAGCAGCATCATCATCAGGTGCGTTGGGTCCAGCTGTTGGTGGATCTACCAAAATGAAATCAATGGTATAGGTAGATTGAGTTGTACCGTCCTCTGCTGTTACCGATACAGTAGTTGCACCCGGCAATTGTGGTGCCGGGCTTACTACAGCATTAGCATTAGCATTTGTTGTTGTGGCAATGACTGTAGGAACTGTAGCCCCGAAAGCCAGCTCTACATTATACCCTAATAGCAATGTATTGAATCCTTCTACAGTAGTACCCCCCACGGTGAGATCACTCAAGGATGCGTCACTTATAGGATCAATAGGTGCCTTGTAAAACATTAAGTTATCCATATACACGTCAGGCGTATTCCCGACGACCAATACGAATTGTCGAATATCTCTAAACCCGTCCATACCCAAATCGGTCAGGTCAGCAATAGAGAAATCGAAAGTGATCCATTCTCCTTGCTGCATTGAAGGATCAAATGAGTCCCTGATTATAATTTCAGCTTCGGATACGGGCGATCCAAGATTTACTACCTTGAAAATCAAGCTTGAACTGGGAGTCACTTCATTTGAAAACCATAAGTCAAACCGCAGATTGGACATTCCTTCTTCAAGCATATCCACACTATTACCTGCACCAAGCTCAATAAGACTAAAGTCACTTGAGGAGCTCGCTGTGTATCTCAATACCTCATTACCACCTAGATCAATACGATCGAAAGCCGCTGAGCCTTGGTCATTGAATACAGCACCTGATCTTTCTCCGTAGGTGTCACTGTAGACGGATACAACGTCAGCCAAATCAAAAACTGGTTCAGTTGGCGCGGCTGTAGGTAGTACCGGTGGTACGATGCGCTCGATTAGACTGACATTGTCAATCACTACTACACCGACATCCGCTCCCATATCAAACAAGACTCTACTATTAGCACTACCGAAACCACCAGCAGGCAGTATGAGTGTAAATGTCTGATTTTGATCAGTCAGGGTAACTTCCTTGCTGTTATTTGCAAAGTTCCCTTCGTTTAACCCGATTCCCGCGAGGATTGTCCGTGTTGCGCCAGTACTCGTTGACGCATCAAACGTAAGGAAGTAAGTCTTATCCTGCGCGATGTTCAAGCCTTGGCTAAGGTTTACATTAGATGCTGCTCCGGCTGATTCTACGTCGGCAAAATTAAATTGATTACCACCCTCGGATTGGATGTTAAATGCGTTTCCTGTCCATGAACCTCCTGCCTCGAAATCGCCATTAACGATCAGGTTATTCGTAGCGGTAAGGACGGTGAAACCAACCTCATAAGTCAACGTAGTATTTCCATCCTCGGAAGTAACTTCGATTGTTGCTTTCTCAGCAAGGTTATTTGCCTGGGTAACCACCGCTGTAGCTCCGGCAAAAGCCTTTACTTCACTGATCACTGGAATAGACTGATCGTTTTCTGGTAAGATCACCGCGTACTCCAATACCTCAGGGTCAAAAACTGCAATAGGCACACCACCGATAAGGATATTATCGAGTGTCGCATTCTCCTCATCAGGAATAGGGCGTATTTGCAATTCATCCCAGTAATAGGTGGTTTCAGTGTCACCACCTGGTTGTTCAAAATCAAAGAATACAATGGCTTTAGAAAGTGACTTACCCTCAATTTGACCTGCGAAATCAAACGTTAAGGTTTCCCATGTATTGGCAACTGTTGTCACTGCTGCTAATTCGGCACCAATGGTCGCATCGTCGCGGTTTTCCAGCTTCAAATTAACCTTGGCACCTACCTTAGGTGACCAGGTCTTCAAACTCAAAACTTTACCTTCAGTGAAATCTATGGGTGCATTGAATCCGATGACCGTACCCGCAAATGTAGCTGCTCCGGCTCCCTTGTTGGTCTGCACCACTGTGGCACTGGTATTATCTCCATTTGGATCAGGGTTTGTTATCACAGCACTACCTTGGCCTTCAAAGTCGAGGAAGTTGTAAGTAAAGGCCGTTGACTCAAAGTCTACCGGGAATGCTGGTGGAACGATTGGATCTCCGATGAGCGTAACGTCATCCCAATAGTATTCACTTCCATCGCCAACCACCTCATCATCAAAGATGAGTATTACCTTAGATAACTCTTCGGTAGTAACAAGATTGCTGAAATCAAACTCCAACGTTTCCCAAGCATCAGCGACATTGTTCACGGTAACAGTTTCCTGATTAATGCCAGCATCGGCGGCATTTTCCAATTTCATTTTAATCTTAATGCCGCTCTTTGGAGAGTACAGATTGAGACTTATTTTGGAACCAGTGCTAAAGTCAATTGGCTCTGCCAGTGAAAAGAAGGTGCCTGCAAAAACTGCTGCATCTTGGTTTTTAGTGGTTTTTACCACTTTTGGACTTGTATTACCGGTACCGGATACTGGATTGTCAATACGTTCACTAGGCGAACCTTCGAACTGACCAAACTCATAATCAAAATCTTCTGATTCGAAAGCCACTGGTAAAGTGGGTAGATTTTTAGGCGGTGATTCTACCTGAACTATATCATCTACATAGAAAGTACCTGTAACCGATTGATTGAATGCCACGAACAATACAATATTGCTGAAAGAAGCAGAAGAGTTAAAATCGAAAATCAATTCTTCCCAACCATTTCCCGCATGAGTCAATTGCTTTTCAACAGCATCAGTCTGGCTATTTTCTAACTTCAACAGTACGGGAAGAGACTGCTCAGAATATAACTTCAGTTTAATACTCTTCAGCGTGCTCAAGTCTATAGTCTGATCCATAGCGAATTTGACATTATCAAATGCCGCACCTCCATTGACAATCTGACCTACCTTTGTAGATATATCATGGATTCCCTCTTGTTGTGGATTTTCTACTACACTGAACACTGTACCTGGTTCAGTGGATGATTTAGACACATAGTCAATAGCGTCATCAAAGTTGATAGGTAATTTAAGCTCGCTTCCACCAGAGCCACCATCTACCTCTAAATTATCAAAGTAATAAACTTCATCAGTGCTTGGATTGACCGCATTAGCCTCGACATTAGTGATCCTTGGAGTCACTACTACTACAGCAACTGCACTCGGCGTACCATTAATCGTCCCCGTACTTGTATCGAAGGTCAGCGTCTCCCAGCCAGTTCCGCCATGGGTCGTGTTCATGATCGTTTCCGTTCCAGGA
>JAVKDO010000002.1:0-53621 GCA_040222235.1 Cyclobacteriaceae bacterium | reverse complement strand
CATTGACGGAAGATCTAGACCTGAGCTATCGCGCACAGCTCAAGGGTTGGAAGTTTGAGTACCTGGAAGACATAGTATCACCTGCAGAGCTTCCCGTGATCATGCCAGCTATTAAGTCACAGCAGTACCGATGGAATAAAGGTGCCGCCGAAACCGCCAAAAAGAATGTAGGAAGGATTTGGAATGCACCAATTGGAAAGCGTCAGAAGACACACGCGCTGCTCCACCTTCTCAATAACACTGGCTTCATATTCATTTTGATAGCCTCATTGTTGAGTGTGCCGATGCTACTGATAAAAGATGCTAATCCAGAGTTGAGCTTGGTTTTCCACGCAGGTAGTATCTTCATCATTGGCTTTTTGGCCATCGCCTACTTCTACTGGCATGCCACTAAGAAAATCCAGCCGGACCGCACTTTCCGTCATTGGGTCGTACGTTTCCCTATGTTTCTGACTTTTTCGATGGGTTTGGCCTTTCATAATGCTATGGCCGTCACCGAAGGCTATCTGGGTATCAAAACGCCCTTTATCCGCACACCCAAATTCAACATTAGCGGAAGCAATGGCTCATGGTCAGGCAATAAATACATCAAGGCCAGCCTCAATTTCCAAACACTCATAGAGGGTTTGATAAGCCTGTACTTTGTATATGGTTTCTATCAGGGAATTGCGCTCGGTGACTATGGCTTGATCTTCTTTCATCTGATGCTTGCCATTGGCTTTGGTGGCATCTTTTTCTTTAGCATCCAATCAGCCACTTATCGTGCGGCCACTGCCTCGTAATTCGGCCTGGGCACTACTCACACTCCTCCTAGCGGCTATTTTCTATATCCACTATGGCATTGCCAGAGAGGAGACGATTCGATTGATCCCAACATTCGCTGTGAGCTTTGTAGCCTATCTGATGCTATCGCGAATGGAGCTATCATGGAAGCTTATTTTGGCAGTTGGCATAGTGGCTCGCCTGGTACTATTTGCTGGGTTGCCTGGTTTATCGGATGACTACTACCGCTTCATTTGGGACGGGAGACTGCTCGAGATTGGTATCAGCCCTTTTGCGGAGCTACCTATCTGGTATATGCAGGAAGGAAATAGCAGCCCTGAAATAGATTCGTCACTCTTTGCCTTGCTCAACTCTCCCAACTACTACACCGTCTACCCTCCTATCAGCCAGTTCACTTTTTGGCTATCAGCGGTTCTCAGCTCCTCGATCGCTGGGTCAGTCCTGGTGATGCGGTTGGTCATCTTCGGAGCGGAGCTACTCAACTTTTTCTTGATTCGACAGCTGCTCTCTTCTTACCAGAAATCAGATTCACTTGTCGCACTCTATTTCCTCAACCCACTGGTCATATTAGAGCTCACAGGTAATCTTCATTTTGAAGGTGTCATGCTGTCGTTCGTATTATTAACGGTCTTGTACCATAGATCCAAGAAAGATATTCCAGCCGGACTGGCACTAGCTGGGGGCGTAGCTACTAAGCTAATCCCGCTAGCGCTTGCACCCCTTTTTATCACAAGCGATCCACCTAAGCGATGGATCATAATAGGTACGAGCTGCGTTATAGGTTTAGTAGTGCTTTTCGTACCTATTATTGATAGTAGTCTGATTGATGGCCTACAAAACAGTCTTACCCTATTCGTTCAAAAGTTTGAATTCAACGCTAGCATCTATTATCTCACCAGAGAAGTAGGCTTCTGGGTCAGGGGCTACAATATCATTGAAACTCTGGGGCCGGCACTGACCAAAATCACTGTAGCCACTATCGTGATTTATGCTTTCTTGAGCAGGAAAAACAGTAATCTGTCGGAAAGAATGATGTGGGTCTGGTTAATCTATTTAGCGCTAGCGCTAATCGTACATCCATGGTATTGCATCCCAATGATCGGATTGTGCCTGGTCACTAATTATCGGTTTCCAATCTATTGGTCAGGGTTAATTTTCCTGTCGTATATCGGCTATGAAGCTAGTGGATACGCACCACCCTTCTTTTGGATAATCATAGAATATGTCGGCTTGTATTTGTTGATGATTTGGGAAATCAGGAGTGTAAAAGCTAATCTTAAGGCTGTATGACGAAACTGTTATTCATTGTCTGTATTGTATTGTTACCCATCGCCTCAAGCGCTCAGGGTGCTTTTGATCTCATGCTCAAAGGAATGTACAAGGAAACTGTCCCATTGATCTCAGCCGACAGTGCGCAAAAAGTGCTGGACAATGCGCAAGCGGTGTTTCTCGACACTCGCTCATCTGATGAATATGAAGTGAGCCATATTGCAGGCTCACAATTTGTCGACTATGACTCATTTAAAGTCAAAAAATTAGCCGATCTACCCAAGGATTCAGCCATCATTGTATACTGCTCAGTAGGCTATAGGAGCGAACGAATTGGAGAAAAATTACTGAAAGCAGGATTCACCAATGTTAGTAATCTGTACGGGGGTATCTTTGAGTGGAAAAACGAGCAACAAGAGGTTGTCAATAAAGCATCGCAACCTACAGACAGTGTACATGCCTTTAATAAGCTGTGGGGTGTCTGGCTAACAGAGGGGGTCAAGGTATATGACAAATAGCACCCTTATTATCTTCGTGAAGAATCCTATTCCCGGTAGGGTAAAAACCAGGCTGGCCAAAGACATAGGAGATGAGAAGGCTGTCTGGGTCTATAGGAAACTGCTTGAATGCACTGCGGATGTCATACGTCCCTTATCCTTCAGTAAAGCTGTCTGGTATGGTGATCATATCAATGATTGTGATCTATGGGATGGACTAGAAAAGTATCAACAGCCCGAAGGTAACCTTGGTTATCGGATGAAGTTCGCCTTTGAGCAGTCATTTGAGCAGAGTAAGAAGGTTTGTATCATTGGTAGTGACTGCCCTCAGCTCAGTACTGAAATCCTGGAAGAAGCTTTTTCCTCACTTGATAAGCATGATTTTGTCATCGGCCCGGCCATAGATGGTGGCTACTACCTATTGGGAATGAGTTCGTTTACTCCTTCCATATTCGAGTCCGTCGAATGGAGCACCTCTCAGGTCTTCGAACAAACCATAGCTCGCATCAAAACTCTGGGTGCCTCCTACCATACACTCGAGGAGCTGCGTGACATTGATGATATGCGCGATGTTGATGCGCTCGGTCTGATCATTCCATAGGCGGTACAAGTTCTCCTCGCTGGTAACATCTAATCCACCAAACACAATCTATTTTACCCGTTGGGCAAGTTTTTGATATCAAAAACTCAATCTGGTGGTTAATAACATCGCTAATGAGAATACTACTAACCATTGTAGCTGTACTATTCAGCTCGGCACTACTTCAGGCACAAAGACCAGGAGGAAGCAATAGATCCGGTGGGCAGCCACCAGGTCTCGAAATAGTCGGTAAAGTCGTAGATGGTGACTCAGGTCAGCCACTAGCCTATGCGACTGTTAGCCTATTTTCGCTACGGGACTCTTCTCTAGTCACAGGGGGGATTACTGATGATGCAGGGGTGTTCTCGATCAAGACCCGACCCGGACGCTATCATGTCAACTTTCAGTCTATCTCTTACGAGTTAATCACGGTCTCTCCAGTAGCACTGACGTCCGACACTTCTCCATTAGACCTAGGAGCCATCAAGCTGTCAATCGATGTGAAGACGCTCGACGAAGTAGTGGTACAAGCTGAGAAAAGTCAAATGGAACTCAGCCTCGACAAGCGCGTCTTCAATATTGGTAAAGACCTCAGTAACATGGGTGGTACGGCCGCTGATATACTAGACAATCTGCCTTCCATAGAAGTTGATATCGAGGGCAATGTCTCACTTCGCGGTAGTGAAAGTGTACAGATACTCGTGGATGGGAAACCGTCAGGACTGGTGGGTATCAATGGATCAAGCGCTCTGAGACAATTACAAGGTAGTATCATTGAAAAGATAGAGGTGGTCACCAACCCTTCATCCAGATATGATGCTGAAGGCTCGGGTGGGATCATCAATATTGTGCTGAAAAAAGACAAAGAGAAAGGTGTTAATGGTGCTTTCGAGTTGACCACAGGTTATCCGCACTTCCATGGTGCCTCGGCCAATGTCAATTTCAGGCGGAAATGGGTCAACTTTTTTGTCAACTATGGAATCAACTACCGTGAAACACCGGGTGTGGGTTTGGCAGAACAGCAGTTTTTCTTGACCGATAGTACCTATTACACAGATCGGTCGACGAATCGTATAAGAGGAGGACTTTCCAATAATTTCAGAACTGGGATGGATCTTTTCATCAATGATCAGAACTCCATC
Organism: Cyclobacteriaceae bacterium; assembly: GCA_040222235.1. GTDB lineage: Bacteria > Bacteroidota > Bacteroidia > Cytophagales > Cyclobacteriaceae > UBA6059. The sequence goes on along the minus strand of JAVKDO010000002.1, from coordinate 49,350 downwards.
ACAATGGCCTTCCTCTACAGAAGATCAGATGAGGAAAATGAAGGTACAATCATCTATCGCGACTTAGATGAAGAGTTCAATCTAATCAATGAGACTATTAGAACTGATCTTGAAACGGAGATCGATGAAAATATTGAATACAATCTCAACTATAAGAAAACCTTCGATAATGATGATCACGTCTTAACCGCTGACTTTCAATATCGAGAAAGTCAGGAAGATGCGAATTCGGATTTTATAGAAACATACAGCAACGAAGCACCAGAGCTACAGCAGCGCTCGGCCAATGAGCAGTCCAATCGTAACATATTGAGTCAGGTTGACTACATCTATCCATTTGGCAATAAAGGGAAAATAGAGGCTGGCTATCGTGGTACACTAAGGAACATTAATAATAAGTACTTGGTCGAAGAGTTCATCGATAATGAATGGGTAACCCTCGATGGTTTCAGCAACACATTCGTATACGATGAGAATATATATGCCTTCTATGCGATGGTCGGAAGCAAGATAAATAAGTACTCTTATCAGGTTGGTTTACGTACAGAAACGACAGATATCACAACAGACCTCAAAGAGACGAATGAGGTGAATAATAAGAATTACACTGATTTTTTCCCTAGTGCATTTCTTACCTATGAACTAAGTAAGCAAAGCTCACTTCAGCTTAGCTACAGTCGTAGATTAAGAAGACCTAGGTTTTGGGATCTTAACCCGTTCTTCACCTTTAGTGATGCTCGAAATATTCGTACGGGAAATCCTGACCTGGATCCTGAGTATACCGATTCCTACGAATTTGGATACCTTAAGAACTTTGAAAAGTCAAACATCTATGCTGGCACTTACTACCGTCACTCAACAGGTGTTATCCAGCGGATTTCAGAAGTTGATGAAGATGGAATCACCTATACTTTACCCGTCAACCTCTCCACAAGAGATAGCTATGGCCTGGAAGTAAATGGCTCATTTGAGGTGATTGATTGGTGGAACATAAACGGTAGTTTTAACTTCTTCCGTTCTGCAACTGTGGGCAGTTTCAGCGATCAAGACTTTGATTTCACCAATTACTCATGGCGCACCCGATTAATCAATAGGTTTACCGTACTCAAAGAGTGGAATTATCAAGTTTCTCTTAACTATAGAGCACCTAGCGAAACCGCTCAAGGTCGTAGGTTATCGTACTATAGTGTTGATATGGGCCTTACTAGGGATGTTCTTGGTAAGAAAGCTAGCATTGGTGTGAATGTTAGGGATCTTTTCAATACACGCAAACGACGCGGCGAATCTGAAGGAGAGAATTTCTTCAGCTACACGGAGTTTCAGTGGCGAACCCGTCAATTGATCGTCAACTTCACCTATCGGTTAAATCAAAAGAAATCAAGAAGATCACGTCGCGGCGGTGGTGACGACTTTGAAGAGGGTGAATTCTAAAAATCCGGACATTAGTTCCTATATTTAGTTTCTACTAAATTTTAAGCCAGCTATGAAAGGAACAATCCACTATTGTTTGGAGGAGCTTATGCTCAAAAAATATGGTCAGGAGACGTGGGAGAAATGCGTCCAATTGATGGGGTACGATGAAGGCCACACATTTGATCTAGCTATTAGAGATGATATAGACGAAAAGGAGAGTATCAATCTTTTCTTAAAGTCTGCCGAGGCGGCCAACGTTTCAATTGCACAAATATTCGATGACTTTGGAGAGCACTGGTCGGTCGTCTATGCCCCGACTCTCTACGGTGCTTTTTTCGAAGGATCCAATAATACCAAGGAAGCGTTGCTTAATCTTGACTGGGTACACAGTGTGGTAACGAAGCGAATAAAAAATGCTCGACCTCCTCGTTTTCACTACGACGAGCTCAATGAGAATGTCCTTGAAATCGAATACAAATCTGATCGTCACTTGATCGATCTATTCATCTCACTAATCAAGGGTCTTCACAAGAAATACAATGATCATTCAGTAATCGAAAAGCTGTCTGAGTCAAAGATCAGGTTGACCTTCAATGCTGAAGAAACGAAAGTGATAGATCGTACTGCGAAGGAAGCTGTAACTGAGGCTTAATCTTTAATAGGCTAACAATGCGTTAGCCTATTTCAGTTGATCCATGTCGCGAATCAATATCCTGCGTCTATCGAAGGTGAGTATATTATCCTCACGCAGTTCATTCAGGATTGTGGTAACGGTCTGTCGAGAAGTGCCGGTTAGGCTGGCCATGTCTTTGTGGGTAAAATGGCTTTTGATCATCGTCTCAAAGCCTACCTTTTGACCTTTTTCCATCGCAAGGTCTTTAATAAACTCTATCACGCGGGTGCGGGCATCTTTGAACACCAACGATTCAATCTTGCGTTCAACCTTGCGCAATCGAAGGCCAATCAACTTCAATATCTTTAGGTTGAGGGACTTGTTTTCAGCGATCAACTCATGCATGTCTTCGATCGTCATAGGACAAACGACGGTCTTGTTGTCCAAGGCCTGGGCAAAATCAGCGCGCTTGTCTTCACCAGCTAAGGCCATCTCACCAAAAATCTCACCCTTCCCCAAGATCGCCTTCACGATTTCCTTACCGTCATCGGTATAACTGCCTATTTTTATCCTACCATCTGAGATCATATAGATATGTGAGGAAGCATCTTCTGGGAAGTAGATATATTTATCCTTATCAAAATGATGGAAAGTGTGGGTTTCCGCCATATGCGGAACCTTGTGGGGACACAGTAGTTCGTAGAGGTCTACTTTTTCAAAATACCAAATGGATGATTGATCGCTCATATTGATCTGACGGGTTGTTTCGGTTGATTTTAACTAACTGACCAATGCTGATAACACATAAATATAGTTTACAATTCCAAGAGATGAAAAATTATGGCCGCTAGGATATTAACAGATATATACATCTACCCCATCAAGTCAATGGGAGGCATTAGGCTCGAAACCTCATTGTGTGAGCAACGAGGACTCCAGTACGACCGGCGCTGGATGCTCATTGACCCTACCGGGAAATTTGTTAGCCAGCGAGAGCATGCCCACCTTAGCCTTGTCAAACTAGGGCTTACAGCAGATGGTCTCAAACTCAACTATAATAACGAGGAAAGGGTAATCCCTAAATCCTTATCTGGCACTGATCACTCTGATGTGCAAGTATGGGGAGATACCTGTAAGGCCATTATTTACAATAGTGAAGTCAACGAATGGCTCAGCAAAATCTTGGACTTGGATGTAAGACTAGCCTATCAGGTCGATGAAGACAGACGGTACGTAGATGCAGACTTTGCCAGGAACGGAGAAGTGACCAGTTTATCAGATGGCTACCCTTATTTGATACTTGGACAGTCATCACTTGATCTCCTCAATGAGAAGCTTACCAGCCCGATCCTGATCAACCGCTTCCGTCCCAACCTGGTCTTCACTGGCGGTGAGCCTCATGAAGAGGATCAGTGGGCTGATTTCAGTATTGGCACTGCCCAATTCTATGGAGCCAAACCGTGCAGCAGGTGCCAGGTTCCGACTATCAATCAGGAGTCAGGTGAGATGGGCAAAGAGCCAATCAAGACCCTCGCGCGTTACCGAAATTTTAATCACAAGATCAAGTTTGGTATGAATGTATTGTGCTCTAAAGAGGGCAAAGTCAAGGTCGGGGGTGAGATAGTTCTCAGTTGAACCTTTTGATGTAAAAACCACTTCTGATTGGTATATCTAAATTTACAATTAACTTCATGATTAATATTCATTCACATAGTTCTCATGCATAGGAATAAAAAGGCTAGAATCGTAGGGTCGTTTAATGCTCAAGACGGCACTCAGTTGGGAGTGAGTGTACCTGTTATCCTGTTTGAAGATGAGGGCCTTCACTTTATGATGTGCCCTCCACTAGATATTACAGGCTATGGCGACACTCCCGAAGAAGCTGAAGCCAGCTACAAGATAATGATGGATGAATTCCTTGATTATACCTTGAAAAAGAAAACCTTGATAAAGGAATTGACTAGGCTTGGTTGGAAAGTCAAAAAGAATAATTTGAAAAAGCCTGTTCAGCCACCTACTATCACGGAGGTGGCCAAGCACAACCAAGAGGTCAATCGCATCATCAACGAAATAAATTACCAAAAGGTCACACGCCAGGTCGCCATTCCTGCCTAATGAATATCAAAAATGTTCCATTAAAGAAGTTTTTGAAATTCCTGGAATCAGAAGGATGCAATCATATCAGAACAAAAGGAGGACATTATACCTATTCAAAACAAGGTTTAAATCGACCCATCGTAATTCAAAGTCACATTGATCCAGTTCCCACGTTCATAGTTGCCCAAACGCTACGCGCACTCAATGTAGAACGCCATACCTTCATCCAGAAGATGAAGGAAATCAAGTAACATCATTGCAGACACCTTATGATAAACCATTGAAACAGAAAATGATGGTTAACCTGTATTAACTTTGTAGTAATGGAATACCTCTACGTCAAGGCACTTCATATCATCTTTGTGGTTACCTGGTTTGCGGGGTTATTCTACATCTTCCGACTATATATCTACCATACAGAAGCCAGCACCAAAGAAGAACCCGAGCAGTCCATATTGATCAAGCAACTTAGCCTTATGGAGTCAAGGCTCTGGTACATTATCACCTGGCCTTCAGCCATACTGACCTATATTTTTGGTCTTTGGCTCGTCACTATTCTCAATGCCTGGACACAACCCTGGATGCTACTGAAGTTTGCATTCGTCCTCCTCCTTACCATCTATCATCTGTATAGCCAGAAAGTACTCAATCAGATGAAAAAGGGCATTTACAAAAACACTTCCTTTCAACTTAGGCTTTGGAATGAAGGTGCCACGATCATCTTGATAGCGGTAGTTTTCATCATCGTATTTAAAGACACATTAAGCTGGATTTGGGGAATTATTGGCATCTTTCTCATCGTTGGGATACTGATGATAGCCGTCAAATCATACAAGAAAATTAGAGAGCGCAATGAAAAGACTTGAACTACTTCTAGCCCTTATGATTTTGGGCGTGGCATGTACGCAGACCCTACCGGAAAACAAGTTACCCGTACTGGGCCGTACGCAGCTGGTAGAGCGTATTGAGAATGGCAAAGTATTCTATGATACGCTACCTCATACAGTCAAGAACTTCGCCTTCGTCAATCAGGACTCAGTCATTGTGACCAATCAGACTTTTGATAATCAGGTGTATGTAGCAGACTTTTTCTTCACCACTTGTCCTACGATTTGTCCAAAAATGAAGAAGGAAATGCTCCGCGTCTATAGTGAGTATGAAACCAATCCGGAAGTGGGCATCCTATCTCATACCATCGACCCGACGCATGACACAGTAGCGGTACTCCGCGACTTTGCTGAGCGTCTTGGCGTATCTAGCGATAAATGGCATTTCGTGACCGGTGATCAGGACGCCATCTATGATATCAGCGAGAGTAGCTACATGGTCACGGCGGCCTCCGACCCCAACGAGCCCGGTGGATACATCCACAGCGGTGCATTCTTATTAGTTGACAAAGAGCGGCGCATCCGAGGTGTCTATGACGGCACGGTTCCTGAGCAGGTGGATCTACTCATCAAAGACATTGATAAGCTCCTAAAAGAGACTCAGGGCTAAATGAGGATAATCATTGTCGCTTTTCTTGTATTTACCTCTGTCTTCATGGTTCAATGCAATTCTGGTAAGGAAGCTGAAGATGCCGATATCTATGCGGGCATGGAGTTCCGTACCCGAATAAGGATGCGGCAGTACATGGTGCAGGGCCAGCAGCTTTATCAAATCCACTGTGCGAACTGTCATGGAGATGATGGCAAAGGGCTGGGCAAACTGATTCCACCGTTGGCCAAGGCAGATTACTTCCTGCAAGACCTCACCCGAGCAATATGCATCAGCCGAAATGGAATAAAGGGATCGATGCTCGTCAATAATATAGAATACAATCAACAGATGCCTGATCACAAAGATCTGACAGCACTTGAAATCGCCGAGATCATCACTTACGCTTCTAATAGTTGGGGGAATGTATCAGGGCTGACTGAGGTTAAGGAGGTAGAGGCGGTTCTTAACAATTGCAAGTAGTCATCCCCGGCGTTTTGTAGCACGCAGTGACATCAGCATTTCAAACTAGTACTCAAGCTTAAACCCATATTACACAGGTTAAATGTTGCTGTAAATGGTACGCATACTGTTTACGTACTTCTCTAAGCTCATTTTACTCAACTTGGCGATTGGCATGTCGTAACATTGGCATATCAAAAAAATTAATCAATATGAACATTCGTCATTTATTACTATCCCTCGTAGCTATCGCCATGCTCAACGTTGGGCATGCCCAAGTAAAAACTATCTCACTTAAGAAAGGTGAAGCACTCGACCTACTACTACTGAGCACCAATAAGGATGCCGGTGAACTACAAAAAGAATACTTTGATAAGGCTGTGCCTGTGGCCATGGAGTGGGGATATCAACCACAGTATTCGAGCAGATTAAGTCAACCGCCAACACAAGGTAATTATTGGCCTAGTGTTCTGATCCTTGCAAAGTGGAAAGACTATGACAGGCGAGTACAGTTCCCTGAAGAGATCGTAAAGATCTACCCACAATTTCACGAAAGGAGAAGAGAGATCTGGACTAACTTTGATCTTACTTACTGGAAAATCGAGGAGGACAAAGAAGTTGCTATCCAAGAGACAAATTTCTATGTAGCCACTTCCTATTGGAGTAAAAGTAATGGCAACTTTGACGCATTTGTCAACGAATGGCAAACTATGGTTGCCAATCAAGGAGGCAAAGTGGTTTTGAAATGTACGGAAGGGGTGTCACCACTTGGCTATCATTACAACCCAGAAGTATTTACAATTACAGAATGGCGTAGCAAGGAGGACTTTGAGAAATTCCATGCAAAGAATCTGGACATGGATCACACAGGTGTCGAGCACGTCAACCAATTCATTCTACAATAGCCCTCGGCAAGGTTCTCAGAAGACTATCGTTTTAAATTCTCCGTTACGTCCTGTATATGCAACTTGTCCTAGAACAGCTTATTTATTTCGCATTTTTTCAGAGTCTATTTCTTATCATGATCTATGCCTTTTCTGATAAGATTAGAAAGGCAGTAAATCCATATCTCATTGTACTGGTGGCAGTAATGATGATCGGACTACTTGGCAAAATCTGGATCATTTCGTTTGATGGCATCCAGCGACTCTACAGTCTATCGGAATACTCAGTTTTTCTTTTTGGAGCAACAGTTTACCTTTTAACCAAGAGTTCGCTATCGGAGAATGGTCGCTTGCACCGCAATGACCTGAAGCATTATATACCTGGGTTGATTTACGCTGTAGTCGTTTCTTACTACTATGTGTTTGCACCACGGGAGGTGATTTCAGAGCGTTTTCTAAGTGGTGAGCTATTCTGGATAGTAGTTGTTTTTATGGGTACAGGGCTCTTTGTCAATACCGTTTATTGGCTTAAGTCGATGCAGGTTTTTCTTTCTAGCAAGAAGCGACTCGAGAGCGAGACAAGCTTTACGGTCAAAGTCGGGTTCTTTCAGAATTTTTTGATCGCCATTGGGCTTTGCCTGCTCTGCTGGTTTGCAGTTTACATTATCGGTATCGTCGGCCAAAGCTGGTTAGAACGAGAGGTACGCCCATTCATATGGATAGCGATTGCTTTCTTGATGCTATTTATTAGCTATTACAGCATCAAGGAACCTTCACTTTTCAAGGCAGCTCGTCAATTGTCCAGTGTCAAATACACACAGTCACGACTCACTGACGAGGAGTTAGAGCAACTCAAGATGAGGCTCGAACAACTCATGGAAGAGCAAAAGCCCTTTCTCAATCGGAGCTTAATGAAAGCTGACCTTGCCAAGATGCTGGGTGTTAACAACCCCGATGTTGCACGGCTGCTCAATGAGAAGATCGGTATGAACTTCTTCGAGTATGTCAATTACTTCCGTATTCAGGAGTTTATTGCGCTAGCCAAAATGGGCAAAGCGCAACAACTTACTTTTTTCGGAATTGCTCAAGAGGCCGGTTTCAATTCCAAGACCACCTTCAACAAATCTTTCAAAAAAATCATGGGCACCTCCCCAAGTAAATACTTCGCACAGGAAGTAGCCTAGAGACTCACCAACCTTACCTATTCAATTATGTCTCACCGGAAAACCATGTTTTCCTAACAATATAACTATGTCCAATTACTTACAACATTTGATAATAATTACAATTCTATTTCTATCTCAAATCGCCTATGCTCAAATGACAGAACAGGGTAAAGGTGCCATTCAAGGCGTTGTTAAGGATGCGAAACTAGATGAACCTTTCCCATATGTCTCTGTCTTTGCTAAACCAATAGACTTGGATATCGTCATGGGAGGCCAAATCACAGATGAGGAAGGCAGGTTTGACATACAGGCTCTACCTACCGGAAAATACGAAGTACACTTCCAATTCATTGGCTATCAAACCGTGATCCAGGAGGTTCTATTAGAGAAGCAAGGTTTGATTGTCGACTTAGGATCAGTGCCAATGTATGATGATGTCGCAACACTCAATGAAGTGGAGGTCATTGCCGAAAGATCGACCATCGAGCAGAAAGTAGACCGAAAGGTCATCAACATCGGTAAAGATCTGGCCACTGTAGGGCCCACTGCCGCCGACCTTATGATCAATCTACCCTCTATCAACGTCGATCAAGACGGTGGTATCTCCATGCGTGGTAATGACAATGTGATTGTACTTGTCGATGGTAAACCTACCAATCAAAATGCCTCACAGCTCTTGGAGCAGCTCCCTTCTGGTGCAATCAAGTCGATAGAATTGATCACCAATCCTTCCGCCAAATACGTGCCTGAAGGTATGAGTGGTATCATCAATATTGTGCTTCACAAAAACACCAACAACGGATTCAATGGCTTGGCTAATGCTGGGCTAACTGTAGGTGAAGAAGTAAGGCATAATGCAGCCATGGATCTTAACTACCGTACCGGTAAGGTTAACCTTTACCTGAATTATGCTACATCAGGCGGCCCTAGACCATTTTGGGGTACCATTGATCGATTAGAAGAGCAGTCGCATGAAATGTCGCATGAAATATGGGATAATATCAGTGACAGGAGGTCACATCTTATCAAATCAGGGCTCGACTATGATATCACTAACAATACGACCCTCTCATTTTATTCCATTGTAAACGATTTTAACGATCAGGCCTTTAGATCTACCGATATCATTTTCCAGAATGCAGAAGAGCTGGATTTCGGGCAAGATTACAGTACTGTAGTGGACAACTTTACCTCCACTTATAATATTGATTTGAAACATCAAATGAGCAATAATTCATCAATTGAGCTGGAAGTGGACTATAGCGAGTTCAGTGGAGATGAAACTGCCCAATTTCTATTTTATGGATCAGCGTTTGATGTGAACGATGCAGTGGAACAGATTGGTAATTCCAGAGAAAACACCACCATTAATCTTGACTATGAGAATGACCTGGGCAATCAAAACAAACTAGAAATAGGACTTGAGGCACGTATTCAAAATATGGAAAATGCTTATGACACGTCCAACCCCAACTTCAAAAGTGCTACATATGATCTCAACAGAGATATCTATGCTGCCTACCTCAGCTACAGTCAAAATCTAGGCAAATGGTCTTATCAAGTTGGTGCCAGGCTGGAGGAGTTTGAGCAAAGAAGCCAATTCGATGAAGAAGGAAGTGAAGAGGTCAGTTTCGATGACCTGATTAGATCAATCTACCCATCGGCTTTTTTGACTTATACACCAGATCCCGAATCACAAAAGAATACATTTAACCTCAGCCTCAGCCGCAGAGTTGACCGCCCAAACATCAACCAACTCAGCCCTGTACGCGCCTGGAGCTCTGCACGCATCACCAATATTGGCAATCCATCACTCTTCCCACAGTTCACAAATTCTGTAGAGTTCAACTACACAAGACAGTTAACTTCCGGTAGTGTGAGCTCTGGTGTCTTCTATCGCAGAATCTTTGACGAGATCACCCGGTTCGGTTTTAATGATGAAGTCAATCCGGGCAATATTCTATTCTCATATGAGAACTATCAAAGCAACTCTGCCTATGGCTTGGAGCTATCCGGCAACTATCAGTTATCCACTAACTGGAGTTTTAACGCAAGCTTTGACTTGTATTCCCAGATGCAGCGCGGGGTGGCTCAGGATGTATATCGCGAGGTTCACAATGTGCTCTATAACATTCGGATGAACCAGAGTTTTAAGGTCAATAAAAACCTGACCCTGCAATTGATCGGTCTATATCGTGGAGGGAACACCAATCTGCAATACAGAACGCTATCATTTTACTTTGTGAATCTAGGGGCACGATACAGTCTTTTTGAAGGTAGAGGAACCCTTAGTCTAAATCTCAATGACATATTTCACACACAACGACTGGCCTTTTCCGGAGATAGACCTGTGGTGCAGGACGGCAACTACAATTGGGATAGTCAGACATTTTTCATTGGGTATGCGCATAAGTTTGGCAATGACAAAAAACAGTCTCTAAGCAGAAAGAAGAGAGATAAGAACGAGAAAAAGAATTTAATCGGTTTTTAGCATTCTAAAGAAAAGGCCTCATTGTGTGTCACAATGAGGCCTTTTCTTTAAGTCTTTTCGGATTTCACTTAATGGCTTCTGTCCCTTTAGAAAGACTCTCAATCATATCTTGCTTGACTTTAACGATAGCCTCTTTTTGCTCTTTTAAATAAGCCATGACTTCACCGTGAGGTGTGCCATCTTCCATCACACTGGGCTCATATTGTCGCATCCAAGCCATCATTGATTCATTAGCATCTCCGATTTCCTTAGCAATTGCGCGAAATTCCTGAGCTTGAGCAGCCTGAAGTGAGTCCATAGCGAGCGAGTCGGCAAGAGCTTCCAGACTCTTTCTGGTCTTGCGCAGGTCACCCATCTTAGGCATAACTTCATCGTGCAACGCCATGACTTCATCACGGAGTTTTTCTCTTTCTGCTTGGCCTCCATCACCACATGATGTAAAAAATACTACCGCAATAAGCGTCGATAAAAAAGTAATCGAGAGTTTCATAGTTATATTAATTGGCGGGCCCTTCCAGGCGCGCATCTTTCAGGATATACATTAATTGATTGAAGTCTGTATCGTTGAGCTCTAGCGTACCTGTCACCTTAATGGCATTGGCTGTGTACTTGATGGGATCAGCCATATAGACCTCTGCCACTGACTCAGGGCCACCAGAACCACAGAAAAAACAAGCCGCTACAGGAAGCGAACTGATAATGATATGGTCTGGCTTGAACATGCCTTCGAATGGAATAATGTATCCCGGTAGCGTCACTTCCTTGCCCTCCATCGCTCTGATGTCTGTTCCGAATACCGGCACAAACAATTCACCGTATTCATCCTCCGTTTTCTCGTAAGTGACAGCTGCCAGTTTCTCCCAGTTTTGAGAGGAAAGCGTGCCCTGTGCTAGGGTGATTCCTGATAAGAAAATGAGTACTGAGAATATCGTTAGTCTTTTCATAATTCCTTTTTTATCCTTTTGCCAACACTTTGGAAATGTCTGTTCTATAAGCAGTAATGGCTGGTATAAAGGATGCAACCACTCCTAAAGCAAAACTAATAACTATGATCAAAAGTTCTTCGGTAAGGAAAATCCTACCGGTAACACTCACCTGTCCGCTCTCACTGGTCATCGAGCCGATGAGTTCCACCACTCCATGACCCAAAACAAAGCCGGTCAAACCGCCGAGGAAGGTGATGATCATGCCTTCAAGTATAATGTGCAGCAACAGTTTCAAACGGCTCGCGCCCATAGACCGCATGATCGCCAGATCGTATTTCCTTTCTTTCAATGAATTGTACAATGCAATAAAGACACTCAAGCCCGCTATAAAAATGATCAGGTAGGCAAAACCTTGCACAACATCCACGCCTATACCCACCAGATTGAGTAGGCGGGCCATCTCAAAAGCTGGGGAAGCGGCCTGAAGATTACCTCTACCATTGATTTGCCTCGGCAACTGCACAGCCGCCATGGGGCCTCTAAACTGTAGTATCAATGAGGTGATTTCTTTGCCCTCCAGATCATGGTAGACCTTGATGCCGAATGGGTTCTCAATCAATTCGTCCTCAGAGTGTTCGTGCGCATGCTCCTCCTCTCCTTCTTCTTCCTCATAGGCATGCATGATCCAAACACTCTCGATGTTGGTCATGATCAGGTTGTCCAATGCAGAATTGGATGGAGCGAGTATGCCGACCACTTTGTAATTATGATCCTCATGCACATGACCTCCCTCGCTCATACCATGCTCACCACTAAACTTATCTCCTACCCCTAGTCCAAGTGTTCTTGCCGCTTGCGATCCGAGGGTTACTTCCAAGTCATCTGACCAAAGCTTTCCTTCCGCGATTTCTCCACCATAGAGTTCTACATATTTAGCATTCGTTCCTACAATTCTGAGGGTCTGGTAGCTATCGCCTAATGCCAAAGGGATAGTACCAGCGATCAAGCGGTTTCTACTCAACCAAATAGCATCTTTGAGCGGTATATTTCCGGTAGGAAAGTCAATATGGAAAATATTGCACAGGATGATCTGAAGTGGACTGCCCTTTGCTCCCACCACCATATCCACACCTTGCGCATTGCGCGAGAACTTGTCTTGAACTTGTGTACTTACCAGTAGCAGTACTACGATAATCGCGATACCAAAGCCAAGCAATAGTGTATTGAGCAGGGTATTGAGCTTTTGCCCTTTGATGTAGTTCCAGCTAAGTACGATCAGGTTCATAGCGTCAGTTGCGTTTTGATTCTGTCTTTGATCCGCTGATCATGGGTGGCAATGATCAGGCTCGCTTGATTGTCACTGGCCTGCTGCTCCAGGATATCGAGTACGCCGAATGCATTTTTATCATCCAGACTCGCAGTAGGCTCATCAGCCATCACCACTTTGGGTTTGTTCAACACAGCACGAGCGATAGCAACTCGCTGCTGCTGTCCCTGGCTGAGCTCGTAGACCTTAGCATTGGCCTTACCAGCAATATCAAGTGCTGAGAGCACGTCGCTGATCCGTTTATGATCCTGAGGCAAATGGGCTAGGTATTGCGCCAGCTTTAGGTTGTCTTTGACAGATAGGGTGTTGATGAGGTGAGGCTTCTGAAAGATCAGACCAATGTTCTTTCCTCGGAAGCTATCAAGTTTCACACCACCCAGTTGCGGTAGTGAAGTGCCAGCTACTAGTAGCTCACCTTGCTGTGACTTGAGCAAACCGGCTAATAAATGCAGTAGAGTGGTCTTACCACAGCCAGAACCACCGAGGATCAGCGAATGGTCGCCTTGAGCCACCTCCCAATCGGGGTAGGCTACCGGCTGAGCGCCGGTATACTGATAACTAAGTCCTTTGATCCTAACCATGGTGCTTTAAGAGATGGTAAAATACCACAGGGTTCGCCGTTCCCCAACTCAATAATGACAATTGGAAAAATGAGCCCTTTATTGGAGATTTCAACAAGGTGTAGAAGAGGCGAACGGCATGAAATTGGTAGATCAAATCCACAGATTACATACGCATATAGCCATCTAGCTTGGCTCAATGCTTCTTATTGGAGGATTGATTATCTTTATTTCTAGAAAAGGTTGTCACAAAATGTCAGATACACAGCTAATTGAACAGATTAAGGCCCTACCTGAAGATCTTAAAAAAAAGGTAAAGGTCTTTGTGTCTCAACTTGGTACTGAGAAACAGAGAGTCTCGAATGAATCCAAAAAGCGGCCTTTTGGCTATGCCAAAGGCTCTTTCAAAATAAATGATGACTTTGATGAGCCTCTCGAGGACTTTCAAGAATATATGAAATGAAATTATTGCTGGATACGCATACCTTCATCTGGTTTGTAGAAGGTGATATTAGCATTCCTCCTGTCTCACAACGACTAATTGAGAACACTAGCAATCAATGCTTCATTAGCAGTGTGTCGTTGTGGGAGATGACCATAAAATCAAGTCTAGGCAAACTGGAAATGAGTATCGAAATTGATGACCTTTCTAAAATCCTAACAGATTTGAAGATTGAAATATTAGCACTGAAAATTGAGCATTTGAAAGTTCTTTCATCTCTACCTTTTCATCATCGTGATCCGTTCGACAGGTTGATCATAGCCCAAGCTCTCTTTGAGAACATGACACTGTTGAGCAAAGACCAGAAATTCAAGCACTATCCAGTGGATTTACACTGGGAATAACGAACTCACATATCGCTATAAATGCTCTGGCTTCAGATCATAAATGGACCTGATGTCCTTGATCACCTCCGGCATATCGAGTTCCAAATCACGGAGATAGCCATTCTCAAGATTGTATACCCAGCCGTGCACCAGTGGGTAACCGTCTGCATACCAGTTGCGCTGGATATGGTAGTTTTTGATCAGATTGATGCACTGCTCGACGATGTTGAGCTCTACCAAGCGCTGGTACTTGGCGATATCGTCTCCAAGGCCGTCCAACTCCTCTTGATGCAGGCGGTAGACATCCCTGACGTTTTGCAGCCAGTGGCTCAACTCTCCTAAATCCTTGGACTCCATTGCTGCCTTAATTCCTCCACATCCATAGTGGCCACAAACGATGATATGCTTGACTTTGAGTACTCGTACACTGTATTGGATCACTGCATTCAGATTAGCATCCGTACCGACCACCATATTGGCAATGTTGCGATGGACGAATACCTCACCGGGCTGTAGCCCCATAATTTCATTGGCTGGAATACGACTGTCGGCACAACCGATATAGAGAAACTCCGGGTGCTGGGTTTTGGAGAGGTTTTTGAAATAATCAGGATCGAGTGACAGCTTGTCTGTTACCCATTTTTGATTGTTTTCGAAGATATTTTGATAAAGGCCTATTGGATGTGACATAACCTGATTCTTTTTTGATAGCAATACTATCACCGGGTCAACAGAGTTGTATTGCTACTTGTCAGGATCTTGACTTCAAAAAGTCACTGATCTAGTATAGGAAATAGATACGCTTTTCAAAAGCGCACCAGTATATTTCGATTTGTTTTGTCACGAACGACGCACCCTAGCGCGCTTTTGCAAAGTGTGCTGATTTATATTGTATTTGTAATACACATACTGCTGCATTATGTCCCATAAATACAAGGCAAAATACCCTGGAGAACTCTATTTCGTAACTATCACTGTTATTGACTGGGTCGACCTACTCACAAGACCTGTATACAAGGATGTGATTATAGATTCATTAAAGCATTGTCAGAAAGCAAAAGGCTTGAATGTCCATGCCTACGTCATCATGTCAAATCACTGGCACGCCATACTAAGCTCTGATAGCCTGACTTTGGAAGACATTATGCGAGACATGAAGAAGTTCGTCAGTAAACAACTTATCAATCTGGTGAAGTCAAGCAATGAAAGCAGAAAGGTCTGGATCTTGAAGAAATTTGAGTTTGCCGCCGACAGAGTTGAGAAAGGCGTCAACTACAAGGTCTGGAAGGATGGCTATCATCCGGTACACCTCTCATCAAACGAGATGATCGAACAAAAACTAGACTACATCCATGAAAATCCAGTCAAGGCCGGTTTGGTCTATGAACCTGAGCACTATGTTTACTCCAGTTCAAGAGACTATGCTGGACTGTCCGGGCTCATCGCATTGCAAATGCTTGACTAAAAGAGTACATTTTGGCTATAGATTTAGTGATAAATAGGCACGCTTTACAAAAGCGCACCAGTGCATTTCGATATGTTTCTCAATGAATTTCGAGATGCAGGCACCTAGCGCGCTTTTGCAAAGCGTGCCGATCTACTCGGTATTTGCAATACCTGCTTTCCTACGCTCCAACCAATCCTTCAATGCAATGCCAGTCGCAAAGGGCCAGGGCTTCACTTTGTCGATAGGGATGATCTTGTAATCTGCCAGTTCATCACCCATGTTGATCTCACCAGTAGCCACTACATGAAAAGCTATAATGAGCTCATTCTTCTCAAAGAAACTGTAGTTACCCACAAACCCTCCAATGGTACCTTCCAGCCAGAGTTCTTCTTTGAGCTCGCGAAGCATACCCTGCTCGGGTGTCTCACCTTTTTCGAGATAGCCAGTGACCAAACCATACCATTCCTTGGGCCAACCTACATTTTGGATAAGAATAATGTTACCGTCATACTCGATGATGCCAGCAACCACTGGCACAGGATTGTTCCAGAAGACCTGCCCACATTCCTCGCTCGAACAAACTTGTCGGAGGTAGCCGTCACGCTCTTGCTCCATGAGTGGAGATCCACATTTTTGACAAAAGGCTGCTCTCATTTCGCTACAGCTTTTAGGACCCTTCGGATCTGGCCCTCATGGCGCTCGAAATGAAAAATAAAGAAGTCCAGTGTCTGTGTCATATTGATTCGTCCAGCGATGGGATGTCTGAAAATGCCCTTTTCTTGCAAGTCTTCGGTAAGCGTATCCATCAACTCACGAATTGATGCTCGTACCTTGCTCCAATCCTTGTCAAGACCTTCAATGGTCAGGCCATCAGGAGGTTGTGGTAATGAGGAAGGTGCTTTGAACTTTATCCCTGTACCGAAAGAATACCTCAGGGCCTGCAGCTTAAGTGCAGCCACGATAGAATAAGGTGGAATCAACTCTGGCTTCTGTGTCTTCTTTCTGATGTATTGACCAGTACCCCACTCGGTGATGTAAAGGTGATGGAGACATCCCATGACTGACCAGGCACCCGGCTTTTCCGGTAGGTTGAGCACGGCTTGATCATAGTCTTTCAACTCAGCCATGAGTCGTTCTTTCATAGCCACCATTTTCTGGAAGAGCTTTTCGTTTTTTATTATCATGCGTCTGTGGTTATGACAAACTTATATTCGTGATTATTTAGGTCTTCGAAAATATGCGGGTAGTACTTTTTCAGTTCAGAGATGAACAGGTCACGCGGCAGGTCTTCGAAGCTGCCGTACTCGTGCTTGTACTCCATAAACTGATGACCGAAGCTGTTGTACTCCTGAAAGAGAGAATCGTGCTGACCGTCAAACTCCAGCGGCTCAACCTGATAATGCTCACAAAGCTCCTTGTTGAACGCTGGTGTAGCCTTGACCCACTGTCCTTCGAGATAGAGCTCGGCATAGCCGTGGAAGACCAGCAGGTCCGTCTTCAGATGCTTAAGCACCTGCTCCACGCCGATATGATTTTTGACGATCCCAAAACCAAGCCGCGAGGGTATACCCAGCGAGCGGCAGCAGGCTGCTAGCAAGTTGGCTTTCTCAACACAGTAGCCACTATCCTTCTTGAGAAGATTAGAAGCCTTGAGACCCTCTTTGGTCAGCACCAGCTCATACGGATTATACTTAAATCCTTCCCGAATGGCATAGTATAGTTGCACAGCCTGGTCGATAGGTGCATTTGCGGTAGCATGCTCTCGGGCATAGTCGATGACCAATGGATGGTCTGCGTCGATGTAGTCGGTCGCGCGCAAGTAGCGCTCAAAGTTGGCGGGGAATGGCTTATCCATGTTGAGCCTTTTTCTTGAGTTGCTTTTGCTTGTAGTGTGCCTTGGTGGCCACATAGAGCGTGCGCTGCACCACAGCGATCACCTGCCCTTCGGCATTTTTGAGCTCCACATCTAGCAGACAGTCCTTTTCACCTGCTGCCATCACTTCAGATTTTACGGTAGCGATATACTCAGGCGTCAACACAAAATGCGCGTAGAGGGTCGACGTGCCCGGCCGCACAAACTTGATGCTGGCGGCCTTGTCCCACGCCACATAGGCCTTGCCAAGCGTGTTGATGAGCATAAGCATGTAGATCGGGTCGGTAGCGCCAAACATGCTGCCGCCGTAGATTGTGCCGACATAGTTGCGGGTGCGCCAGTTGAGTGGCAGTCGCACCCGCATCTCCGAGAAGTCCTCAGCGATGAACTGCACCCGTCCGCCGGTGCGTCGATACGCCGGAAAGAGGTTAAACTTCCATCTCAGTACTTTACCCTTCCACGACTCTTTCATACTTCGGTGCTTGTTTTCATCTGGTGGATTAGGTCGATCTGGTGGTCAGCCGCCACCTGTAGGTAGTACGCTTCCTTGTGGAGCTTGGCGAGCAATATCGCGCCTTCCAGGGCGCTGATCATGATCACGGCTTGTTTTCTAGGGTCGACCCTACCGGGAATATCTCCGAGCGTGATGGCCTCTTCGATCTTTCGCTGGATGATGATCTCCCAACTGCGGGCAGCCTTCTTGACGGCTAGCGCTAATGCCCCCTCCTGATCATCCACCTCTACACTACTGTTGAGGATCGGACAGCCACCCTTGATCGGTGGCTCATAGATAAAGCTGCGAAACACCTCCACAAAAGCCGTCAACTGCTCCAGCGGTGGACGCTCATCAGTGAGCACTTCTACAAACTGCCGCTGCATCTGATCAAAGGCATGATTAAATGCCTCAACGGTCAACTCTTCCTTGTTCGCAAAATGATTGTAGATACCACCTTTCTTCAGGCCAGTGCTCGCCATCACATCTGAGATAGATGCACCGGAATATCCTTTGACATTGAAGATCTTGGCCGCCTCCGCGATGATATGCTGACGTGTAGTTGCTGCTTTGTTCATTTACAGACCGATCGGTCTGTAATGTAGTGAGAAATGTTGGGATGGGGAAATTGCGCGGTTAGTGTTCGTAAATGGTCGCTTTTGAAAAGCCTTGAGTGATTTATACTCATTTTTAGGTATTGTTTGGTAATCAAACCTCGGCTAGTTTAGGTTGAATTAGATACTTGCTTACTTAACAAAGTCTCTCTAAACAGAAATAGCCCAGACACTCGCAGGATCAACTATAGTTCAGAAATCAACTATTTAAACATGAAAGAACATGACCGAATCCAAACCAACGCATAAACCCACATTTCCAACCTATAAAGATCATCTCAACAAGACATTTTTGGAAGAGCTCAATTATAAATTGTGGTCGACCAAAGGAATACGTTTCAAAGCGAGCAAAAGATTACTGACTCAAGATAATCTTTCGAATAAGGCTCTAGGATTTCTTTCTTCATACTTAATAATCCTAGGTCTGCTGTCCGTGTATAAGATCACTGGCGATACCGGGATCAATGAGAAATTACTAGCTTTTGGAACCACGACCCTTTCAATTCTCTTACTTGCTTTCAGTCAAATGGAAGCAGCTCAAGATTTTAAGATTAAGGCTCGTAACTTTCAAGATTGTGCCTTAAACATTTCGAGACTTTATGATGAGCTAAGGATTTTCAAAACACTCACAAACCCCTCAGACAACCAAAACCGGAAGTTCGCATCAGAGATTAGTACGCAATACGAAAACATTCTAGAACGAAATCCTAATCACAATGACATAGACTATCAGATATTCCGGATTGAACATCAGGATTATTTTAAGCTGACAAATTCAAAGTTCAGAGCTGTAAGGTTTCGGTACTATATTGAAGTCAAACTTCTTTATCATGTGCTAATTATTATTCCTCCAGTGGTAATTATTGTGATCCTCTTTTTGACATAGACCACAAAGTGAATTGTCTATTGATATTCGTGGCTATCGTGCGTTTCAGAGCGCGCGATCTTGGTCTAACCTGAACCATCGTGCTCGCATGAGGGGATTCCCGCCTACGCGGGAATGACGTGGGTGTGGGAGTAGTTGCCGTTAACCATCCATGCAAGTCATCCCGAAGCGATCTTATAAGTAATCTAGTAGGAGGATAAGATACCCTATCTCTGGTCTGAGCGTCTCGCTGAGACCTATTAGTTCTTCGGTTATCGTTCTGAGAAAGGGATTTTATCGATTAGTATACAACAGCATAAAGTATTTATGGCAAGTTCGAGTCGAATTATCGTAGGCGCGATTGAAAGGCACACTTATCATTCGTCAGCTACCTTTTTACTTTTGGGTCGTAGATTCCGGCTATAGAACCTTAGCTGTGAAACCTTTGGGACGAGGTACGTACATTTGTACGATCAAGTCCATCTGCCTATGAAACTCCTCTGGCTTTTCTTGCTTCTCAACCTACAGTCTTTCGCACAACCTGAGATTACTCACAAGACCTATGATACGGAGTTTGGTCGTTTCGATCTATGGTTCCATGGTGATCAGCTTTCCGGCACATATGAGATCGAACCCAAAGAGATCATCGGCTCGGTATGGGCGACTCTAGATGATCAACTGGCCACAGGTCGATGGATCGATCCCGATGGGCAAGGTGATATTATCTTAATGTTCGAAGAAGGTTTTGAGCAATTTCGTGCCGACTACCGAGGAGATGACGAACCGGATAAGTGGTATCGTGATCAATGGCATGGCACTCTTAAGCCAGCAGCTACTGCTTCGGAATATCCACCTTGCTCAAGTGCTTCCCATCAGCTCATCCAGCCTTTTGTCGGTACATGGTTAGAGTACGAAATAGTCCAAGACGGCTCGGAAACCTTTATCGGCACATTGGAAGTCCGGCTGGGTGCCGGAGGTTGTTCGCTACTTCAGCAGTTCCATAGTCCTGATTCAAGCTTCTTTTACTCTACGCAAGGGTTTGTCGATGTGGCCTCTGGATTTTGGGAGGAGACCTATGTTTTCAGCACGGCTAGAATATCTAAGTATCAATGGATCGTAGAAGGTGGAGATATTGTTCAGCGGCGTATTGGAGGCTCCAGATCAACTGGCACGATGCATCAGTTGCGATTCACTGAGGTGGCTGATACAGGCTATATCGTGGTGCAAGAAACCTCTGAAGATGGCGGACGGAACTGGATACCTGGAGAGAGAACAAGAGTCAAGCGGAAATAAAACGACTGGAGTACCTTCTTGATCCATCTAGCGCAAGTGTCGACTTGTGCGATATCCTGGGAGAGATCCAAGCGGGCGCCTCACTGCCGTCAAGGCACACCACTGGTTTTGAATATTTGCGCCTTGCACTTTCCTTTCTTGACAACTTGTCAAGAATGTGCTATTTTTAAGTATGGAAACTTACAACGTTGGGGAATTCAAAGCCCGCTTTTCGGAGATGATCGAGAAAGTCAAAGCGGGCCAATCCGTAGGTGTCACCTACGGTAAGAAAAAGGTACTCATCGGAGTATTCGAACCTCAAAAACCAACTAAAAAAAAACGTACGCTCGGCTTACTCAAGGGTAAGGTCAGCTACAAGTTCAATGACGACTTTAAGTTTCAGTCCGAGGAAGAATTCTTAGGTGAGGGATGAAGTTTTTACTTGACACGCATACATTAATTTGGGTACTGGACGGGAATCCTAGAATTTCTCGGCGAAGCTTGGAAGCCATAGAAAACACCCAAAACACCATACTCGTCAGTACGGCAAGCATTTGGGAGATCAGTGTGAAGAAGGCACTTGGGAAGTTTGATTTTGATGGCATTTCAATTGAGGAACTGCCGATGTATCTTGAAGAAATGCAGTTTGATATATTGCCGCTTAATCTAGCAGAAGCGGCTTCATTTCATCGATTAGATGTGTACTACCATAGAGACCCTTTTGATCGGATGCTGATCTGGCAGACCATCAGCAATGACTATACTTTGATCACCAAGGATGCTGATATTCAGCGTTATCAGCAAGTCGGCCTAAAAACGTTTTGGTAAAAATGAAAACTTCTACTCAACTCGCAGCTCGTTTACATGAAGTGATCCTTGACGGAAAATGGATCGCCAATACCAATCTCAAAGAACAGCTCGAAGATGTGACCCTCGAGCAAGCCACGCACCAAGTCGGAGATCTTAATACCATCGCCCTCCTCACTTTTCATCTGAATTACTATATCGCTGGTGTGCTACACTTCTTCAACACCGGGAATCTGGAGATCAGGGATAAATACAGCTTTGACCTCCCACCTCTCAAATCAGAAGCGGACTGGCAGAACCTGAAAAATGAGTTGTGGTCCAACACCGAGCAATTCAGGGATCATGTTGCTCAACTGTCCGAAGAGCAACTAAATAGTGTGTTCGTCAAGGAGGAATACGGTGACTATCGAAGGAGTATCGATGGTACGATTGAGCATTGCTACTACCATCTCGGACAGGTCGTGCTGATCAAGAAGTTGGTGATGGCAGGGTAGAATTCGTGATGCTTAAATCTGCTAGGTGTAATTTTGATGTATATTTACACCAAATATTTATCTAATGGCTAGACAAAGTATCTCGTTTACAGAACCCAACGACCAGTGGCTCAAAAGCCAGGTCGACAGCAAAGAGTACTCGAGCAAGAGTGAGTTGATCAATGATCTGGTACGCCAAGCGCGAGGACAACAAAAGGAGATCGACTGGATCAGGTTGAAACTAGAAAAGGCAGAGCAAGGAGGTTTTACGAACGATAGCAAAGAGGAAATCTTAAGACTCTCCAAAGCGTTGCTGGATCAGATGGTATAGTGGTTAAGTTGCCATTGTTCTTACATGAGTCTCGGTGCTAGAGTAAGGAGATTCCCGACGCTGAGTTGGGAATGCCGCTGGTATGGGTTGCGGCACAGTAACATGAATTATAAATCCATATTCGCATAAACAGTAAAGCCTTGTTATATTTCTCCTATCATCAAGATCAATTACCATAACAAAAATTTCGTCCGGTCAGTAATACTGAGAACGGAGAGACCTCAGCTGATACCATCTTTCATTATCAGCAAGAAGGCAATATTCTCACAGCCAGCTACAGCGGTGGGCAGATCAAATCAGGTCATCTGATCGGACTGGTTGATGAAGCTGGAAACATCGACATGAGATATCATCAGGTGAACTCTACGGGTGAACTTATGACTGGGAAGTGCCACTCCACACCGCAGATCTTACCTAGTGGTAAAATTCGATTGATGGAAACTTGGGAATGGACCAGTGGCGACTTCAGTAAAGGGGAATCGGTGATTGAGGAGTTGTAGAAAACGCTTGCTTAGTATCACCGATTGCGAACTTGTCTATGCCATTGTAGATAGACACGGACTACAAATCCGCGTCGGCAGGTTGGCGGTTCCATAATGGACATTATGGATATACTTTAATTAAAGCCGCTCCTTAATCTCCAAAGCCGTCTGCTTGCGAGTCTTCCCCACCCCATAGATCGTAGCTGAAGCATAGCCTGTCCAGCTGCCATAGCCTACGAGCCATAGGCCATCAATTTCCAGCGACCTGGTCAGCTTGGTTCGGTGAGCCAGATCCGTAGGTACACCAAGCGGTTCTAAAAAAGGCAGCTGCACTTGAAATCCCGTGCACCAGATCACGGTATCAAACACCTCCAACTTTGAGGCTTGCTCCCAGCGAACGCCCTCCTTGGTAAACTCAAAAGGTCCTGATTTGAATTCCAAAAGTCCTTTATCTCTGGCGCGTTTAACTGACTCGACCATCACCACCTGATTCAGACCGAATGACTTTTCTGTTTTCTCTTCCTTCAATGAAGCGAGATAGCCCCCCCTCCGCTGGCGCGAGCATGCTGCTCGTGCCAATTACCAAAACCCCCTGCTAGCGCGACCTTATAGCTCGTGTCTATACAAAGTCAATATCCAATTATCCCTTCCCTTCTGCATAGTCGACAGCACTACTATATTTCCAGTGTTCGGCTTCATTGACAAAATCGAATACGGCGAGATTCCGAGCGCATGACTTTGATCTGACCTGAGTCGTAGTGCTTAAGTAAGGAGATTCCCACTAACCTAAAGGAATGACGCGGGTGTGGGTGCGGTCGTTGCTAGCCGTTCATACAAGTCATCCCGGAGGGATCTTATCGATACGTACAGACGTAAGGTTGCGCTTCTCTCGATACATGTCCGAGCCGACGCTCAGATCGCTTGTGGCTTAAACTAATAATCATTTTTGTATTATCTGTCCATTGAGTCCATCTTTTTTGACAACTTGTCAAGAATATGTTATTTTTAAGTATGGAAACGTACAATGTAGGGGAATTCAAAGCACGCTTTTCAGAGATGATCGAAAAAGTCAAAGCGGGTCAATCCGTAGGTGTCACCTACGGTAAGAAAAAGGAACTCATCGGAGTATTCGAATCTCAAAAACCCACTAAAAAAAAACGTACCCTCGGCTTGCTCAAGGGTAAGGTCAGTTACAAGTTCAAAGACGACTTCAAGTTTCAGTCCGAGGAAGAATTCTTAGGTGAGCGATGAAGTTTTTACTCGACACTCATACCTTGATTTGGGCACTGGACGGTAATCCTAGAATTTCCCAGCGAAGCTTGGAAGCAATAGAAAACACCCAAAACACCATACTCGTCAGTACGGTAAGCGTTTGGGAGATCAGCGTGAAGAAGGCACTTGGGAAGTTTGATTTTGAAGGCATTTCAATAGAGGAACTACCGATGTATCTCGAAGAAATGTTGTTTGATATATTGCCGCTCAATCTAGCAGAAGCCGCTTCATTTCATCGATTAGATGTGTACTATCATAGAGACCCTTTTGATCGGATGCTTATCTGGCAGGCCATCAGCAATGATTACACTTTGATCACCAAGGATGCTGACATTCAGCGTTATAAGCAAGTCGGCCTGAAAACGTTTTGGTAAAGATGAAGTCTTCTACCCAACTCGCAGATCGTTTCCAGGAAATTCTTGACGGAAAATGGATCGCCGCTACTAATCTCAAAGAACAGCTCATAGATGTGACTCTGGAACAGGCCAACACTCAAGTCAGCGATCTCAATACCATCGCTTTGCTCACTTTTCATCTGAACTACTACATCGCTGGCGTGCTCCACTTCTTCAACACAGGGAACCTTGAGATCAGGGATAAATACAGTTTTGACCTCTCACCCCTAACCTCGGAAACAGACTGGCAGCACCTGAAAAATGAACTATGGTCCAACGCCGAGCAATTCAGGGATCACGTTGCTCAGCTATCCGAGGAGCAGTTAAACAGTGTGTTTATCAAGGAGGAATACGGCGACTATCGAAGGAGTATCGATGGAATGATTGAGCACTGCTACTACCATCTCGGACAGATTGTGTTGATTAAGAAGTTGGTAATTTTTCAACCTTCCACAATGCAGAATTAAAGTACGGATTATAAATCCGCGCAGTGCAGTAGCAATGTGTGCCCCCACAGCGCGGAACTTAGTTCCGTGATTTTAAAGAGGCACGGATTGCAAATCCGCGCCAGTGGAGAGCCAGCGAAAACCTTAAAGCTGAAATCAACTAACATTTGTTCTGCTGAAATTCAAGAAATCCAGATTACAACGCCCAGTCCAATTATTCCAATCGGAAGGAAGCTAAGTATTTCTAGGTCTTTCATTAACAGATATAGTGGGATACTCCCACTAATAAACGAAATACTCATTATTAGAATTAGTAGAGAATCCCATGTAAATCCGTTCGGTTCTAGATGGATAATTATGCTATCATCATCAAGTCGTTGAATTTGGCCTTTGAGTATAGCCATGAATCGCAACCTTTTTGAGCTAACACGATTGGGTTGCAGTTTGAAACTGTCCTGCCTAACTGTTCCTCTATATTCTTTTGAAGTGGCATTAGATATCGAAATATGATATTTGTTGTCCATGCTATGATAAAGAAGATCTCTAAATCTGTTTTCAGAAATACGCAGTTTAAATGATCTCTTTTGCATCATTTCTAATCTGGAAAATAGCTTCTTCATGAAGGGGGATTCTTGTCTTTTGTAGTTCGGCTGGGAACTTTGAAGCCGAGACTTAGTCTTATAGAAGAATTTCTCTGCTTCAGTGTTGTATAAACAGAGTTGCCAATAAAATCAATATCTCGAAAGAAGCCATGCAAATAATTGATTTGTACAATCAATCGTTTACGCGCAAAACCTAAACCGATTGTAAGGCCATAGTCAAATTCATCATTTTCGGGCATTAAAAGCTCTTCTTGAAGCGGTTCCCCATCTATTGTAACTGATGTACTTGTTCTATCCAAGATCTGATATGCAATAAAAGGACCGGCTAAGCAGTACACTTTACTGTTTTGAAGGGGATATGAAAACCTAACAGGAAGTGTCAGGGAGGTAAATAATCCTTTTCTATGAGTCTCAGATACGAAGAGTGCAGCAGTTCCAGGATTACCGAAAAAACCTCCGTCAACAAATGACATACCCTCAACGCCTTCTCTCATGAACGAGAATTGGAGTTCGGGCATGAAAGAGAAATGGTCATTGTACTCCAAATTCATAGCAGTACCTAATTGTAGGCCTGGCTTAAGAATCCTGTTGAGCTGAGCTGCATCGTCATTGAACTGTCCTAGTTTAGCCACGTTTATACCACCAGTAACATATGTTTCCTGACCTCTGAGGTGAAAGGATAACGCCGATGCTATTAATACAATCAGTAAGCTCTTTATAAAAGCAGGTTTCATGATCAATTTTGATAATGTAAAACTACCATCCCTAAGCTGGCTTTTAAATTTGACTAAAAGTATCTCAGCATAACGAAGAAAAGTTACAAGAGGTGTGAAAATAATTTTTGGGAGGGGTGGTGGGTACTAGCGTGAATAGCAGTGGTCAAAGCGAGATGCTAAGACTAGTAGCGTGATAATGAGTGAAGATCAATACGTCATCCAAGTACCCTCTAAAGCTGCTTCTCTGTCCCACCATGAGGGTCAGATGAGAAATGTCGGGTAAATGTCGGGTTGATTTGATCACCTCAAATGAATGCGCTCCGTTAATTCGCCAAAAACATGACATGAAAAGAATACTACTTTACATCATAGGCACATTGCTACTACTCGCGCTGTGGGCAGGAGTCGTTTTTTGGGGTACCGTTCAAGGCATTTGGCATGAGCCAATTACTATAGAGGAGGATGTTGAGGCCTTCACCGATGCGTCAGAAGATAAGATCAACAGGGACTTTGTTGGTAATTTTGCAATGGCCATTCTGGAAGGGGGGAAGGTGACCAAAGAATTGTACTACTCAGCGGATAAACCTGTGGATCATAATACAGTCTTTCAAGTGGCTTCTCTTAGCAAATGGGTTTCTGCTATTGGTATCATGAAGCTGGTGGAGGATGGTAAACTCAACTTGGATGCTCCGGTGAGTACTTACTTAACGCGATGGCAACTACCTCCAAGTGAATTCAATAATGATGGTGTAACCGTCAGAAGACTGCTCAGCCATATGGCAGGACTTACAGACGGTCTTGGATATTCCGGTTTTGAAGAAGGTAAGCCAATACAGCCGTTGGAAGAATCGCTGATTCATGCGTCAGATGCTGATGATGGAGCGGCCGGACAGGTCATGGTAGGGATAAGACCTGGCAGTGAGTTTAAGTACTCTGGAGGTGGATATTCGCTACTACAGTTGCTTGTAGAGGAAGTAACAGGGCAGACCTTTGCTAAGTACATGGAGACATCAGTGCTAAGGCCTATGGGTCTGAGATATGCGACTTACGATTGGCAAGAGGTAAACGACAATGCGTTGGTGGATTTCTATGATAGTGACGGCACACCTGCGAAGCACTATCATTATACCTCCTTGGCTGCTACTTCTTTGTATGTGACAATGGCTGATTTGATAACACTCGCTCAGGCCCATCTTATGGATCAAAATGGTACTATTGAACAGCACGTACTCCAGCCCAGTACGGTAAAAAAGATGCGAGAGCCACACGCATGGAGCATGGGAGCTCCGATATGGGGGCTTGGGACAATCTTGTATACACCACTATCTGACGGGGACTACATTTTTGGTCATGATGGCAAAAGCACGCCTCCTATTAATACGGCTTTACGACTCAACCCTGAAACAGGTGATGGGATCATCGTACTAGAGACGGGTCATCCAGACCTTGCTACCACTTTAGCAAGTGAATGGGTGTTTTGGAAAACGGGTCAGGTGGACAATTTGCTATTCGTGATGATGATGGATACGATGATTATGATGATCATCGTCGGATGGGCCATTATATTGCTATTGGCAATTGCCGCATCATATTACCACTACCATAAATCTAAGGGTGCAGGTAGGCGTGCCAAAGCTGAGTTGTAAGCACTGTCTTGAATTGGAAAATCCTGAGTTGCAAACTCAGGATAGTCGGGGATTGGAGACAATACCTTGAATGGGATATCAGCATTTCTCATAGGAGCGTATATGAAACCTTTCGCACGTCATTCCGCGTAGGCGGGAATCTGAATGTTGATGGTTTAGCTGAGAATGGAATCAGTTTCCATGTTTACAGGAAGTTCGATCTTCTTTGACTTCAGGTACAAGCGACACGCTTGCGCCAGACAGGGAGGGTCTACTGGGCCAACCTGGACCCAACAGTTGGCCGAGAGATGAAGAAAATCAGAACTGTGGTGGTGGTTTCTCCCGATGTGATGAATAGAAACCTGGGAACAGTACTCGTTTGTCCATTGACTAGTTGTTGTGTCAACTATTTTCATGAACAGTTAGGATATCAAGTTGTGTTTTTCCTTCTTCTGTACATCTCAAGCGTAACTCCTATAGTCGTAAACACCATAGAAAGGCTAGTTAATCTCAACCCTATAGGTTTGAAGAGCCCATCACCTGGTTCATATATTACTGCTTGATAAGCAACAGAAAAACCCAAAGTCACAACGCATATCACAAACACAAAACTTATGAAATCAGCCTGTATTATTTTTTGGACTTTCATAATTTGAGAATCAAAACAACTTAATCACGACGAATTTCAAAATAACACTAGACGCATTAGGAACCAAATCCGCTCCATTGCTCTGGCCTTAACCCCTCACTGAGACCCTCCATGAATAGGATGCCTCAATCAGCCTTCTGATACACCCTCACCCAATCCACATACATGTACTGCGGAAAAGAGGTGGTCTCATCCGGTCGACCGGCCCAAGTGCCACCTACAGCGACGTTAAGTAGGAGAAAGTACTTGTTGTGAAACTCTTTGAACTCATCACCTGTGATATCTACAGATGCATATTCATTGCCATCGACCAACCACCGCATCTGCTGTTCGTCCCACGCCAATTCGAATACATGAAAGTCATCTGCAAATCGGCCTTCTTCCAGTTTGTAATGGATAGGATCTAGCATTCCATGTTCACCCGCAGAGTCGGCATAGTGAATGTTGGCTTCTATCACGCCATCATCCTTGGAGCCGTAGAGCTCGAGTATGTCGATCTCACCGCAGAATGGCCAGGGTGTGTCGCCCCCATTCTCGTCGATATTGTCACCCAGCATCCAGAAAGCAGGCCATAGACCTTCCCCGTAAGGGAGCTTCATTCGAGTCACTATTTTCCCATATTGCCAGGACTGCTTACCAGCAGTGTTCAATCGACCAGAAGTATATTGGTCTATTCCATGCGTATCACTCTCATGGTTAGCTTTCAGGACAAGTTGATTGTTCTCGATGTAGGCATTTTCGGGACTGTCGGTGTACCTCTGCCACTCTTCGTTGAACCGTCCAGCAGGCTCCACCTGTCTGTTCCAGTTGGTGGTATCTAGCTCACTACCGTCGAACTCATCAGCCCAGACGAGTTGGTAGTCACTGCCTGGATCGTAGACAGCAGCAGTTGTTAACTCGACGGATGTCTTGGTATTCTCTTCTGCCATATCTTCAGTTTGTGGTTTGTCACCACATGCGCTTAAAATGATCAATAAAGTCAGTGAAATAGTAAGTTGAGGGAGTTTGCTCATCGTTCAGTAGAATCTGATATTAACCTCTTTTCTCGTGCTTTACCCAATCGACTTCCATCACCCATTCGCCTTCCATAGGTGAGTCAGTGATTTTAGCGAAGTTGAGGATTGCAAACATAGGCTCAGGGTATTTGTCACCTTCTCCCGGATTGCGGTAGACTTCTTCACCATCGAGTCGGTAGACGAGATCGCTACCTTCCCATTCGACGCTATACTCATGGTACTCATTAAGGGTAGCTGGGAAGTTTCTGCGACTGCTCTCCCAGTCACCTTTATCGCACTCGCCAAGACTTACGATAGCTCCGGTAGTAAACTCGTCTTTCATATGGTCACCATGGTGCTCGAAGATGTCGATCTCTCCTGATCCGGTCAACGGCCAGCAGACGTTCTCATCTTCCTCTTGTACAGGAGGCTCATTGTTTTGTGCTCCGAGTAGCCACCACGCGGGAAACTGACTTGCTTCACCGTTACTCGATAGCTTGAGTCGAGCCGTCCATCGGCCTTTTACAAATTCTTTACGATTCTTTGAGCAGATGCGACCTGCGACATATTCCGTATCGGGATGTTGATTGCCGTGCTTGTCAAGATTGTCACAGACACGCTTTTCGCCAATATTGACGACTTTGATCTTTAGTGTGCCATCACTTACTTCACGAGTGCCAAACTCACCGTCAGGCACATAACAGTGATTTTCGTTATTGACCCATATGCGCTGATCCTGCCAGTTGTCCGGATTGAAAGTTTCAAACTCATCAAGAAAATCAACCATCCACTCTGAGGATTTGGTTGTTTCTTCGGGTTCTGATGAGGTTTCTTTCTTTGGGCCGCTGCAGTTCATATTGAGTAATAGGATGAGTACAAATAGTGAAGTGGTTGATGCTTTCATATCGATCGGATTTGATCACAAGATAGAAAAACACATTTATGGATAAAAGGGCAGTAGTAGTTCATTCTTGGCGTGGAATGGTATCATCCTGATAAGTATTGAAATCAAAGCATTGTTGAGCTAGAATTTATTTTCTTTCAAATCTTTGGCTAGGCTGGATTCCTTCAGCTTTCTATTCTTTATCAGATATTCCCAATCGTATTTATTGTCAATCATCAGCTGTGTGTGGTAGTAATTGATATGCTCCAGAATGGCAAAAAGGCTTGCTATTAAACCCCACAGGAATCCTGAATTACGCATCTGCCAATCAACCGCATAAAGCTGAATCAATACCACCAGAGGCATGAGGCTGATGAGAATGAAGTTGATTCTTTTTGACTGCTTGAAGAATTCAATATTGGCTAATTGGTCAAAGTCGATGT
Source organism: Cyclobacteriaceae bacterium (assembly GCA_040222235.1). Taxonomy (GTDB): domain Bacteria; phylum Bacteroidota; class Bacteroidia; order Cytophagales; family Cyclobacteriaceae; genus UBA6059. The sequence goes on along the minus strand of JAVKDO010000002.1, from coordinate 18,424 downwards.
TTTTTAATCGGTTTAGCTTGAGCTTCCAATAGTGCTGACCTTGATACAGTATATAGATACAAACCAGTAGCCCATACCCAATGAGAATAGCATCGACCAGTGGGAAATGGAACAATGCATAAGCGAGTAAACCTGGGAACGTACCGAAGGTGTGAAACCGCTCTGTAGGATAGTACCATTCAAGGCGCTCGATCAGTCTTGATTTGCTCATGTTATCTCTTACACTAGTGGAGAAGTGAACCCACCTGAAGTACACCAGGCATATCCAAACTCAAAGAGGCAATTAAGTCAGGTTCAATTCAGGATTTACATCAATCTGATAAATACAGAAGCACATCCTAAAGATCAACCTCTCTTGAAAGCCAGAAAGTTTTCTGAAGAGGCCTTCTCATCAAAATAATAATCCTCGTCCTGGAAGTGCTTTAATGCGTCTACGTCGTTAATCTGATTTTGGATCATGTAGCGAGACATTAGTCCTCTGGCCTTCTTCGCAAAGAAGGAGATGATTTTGTACTCCCCATTTTTAAATTCTTTGAACTCCACATCGACGATTCGGGCTTTCACCCCTTTCTTTTCAATGGATTTGAAATATTCATTAGAGGCAAGGTTGACGATGATATTGTCACCCTGTGCTTTCAGGTCTTTTAGCAAAAGCTTCAATATGGTATCATCCCAGTATTGGTAGAGCGTGTTGAAATCATCAAACGCAAGTCTGGTGCCCATCTCTAGTCGATAAGGCTGTATCAAATCCATCGGACGAAGCAAGCCATAAAGACCCGATAGTATTCGAAAATGGGCCTGCGCAAAAGCCAGGTCGTCTTCATTGAAAGAGTCGGCTTGTAACCCCTGATAGACATCTCCCTGAAAAGCAAAAACGCTCGGCTTGGCATTACGCTCGCTGTGACTTTTCTTATAGGATTGATAGCGATCTACATTTAGCTCTGCCAAATTATCGCTGATATCCATGAGTTCTTTCAGATCATCGGGCGACTTGGTACGCAGTATTTCAATGAGCTCATTAGCACATCTGAGCAAGCGAGGTTTTGTAGGTGTTCCTTTGGCAGGTTTTTCGAAATCCAGTGTTTTTGCAGGCGAAACTACAGCTATCATTTATATGCTTGTCTTTGTTTGAAGTTGGTAACCGTGTGTTTGTAAAATGGTTTGACATCAAAATTAGAACCGATCTTACAGACGTTCTTGGTACTCACCAAGCTTATCCCACACGGCATAGAATTGATCCGCTCCGTCCCCGTTGAGGTCACGATTGACAAAGAGTAAGCGACCCAGCTTGGTCTTAGGATCGAAGAACATAAAGCTGGAAACACCTGGATCACCCCCCATATGTCCGATGTAGCCTATTGGCGTATGCCCAACGAATATGCCGGCATTGTATTCGTCATCGTAAGGTCGATCCGTATCTCGCTCCTCGAAGTTCTCCTCAGTGAGTTGCTCACTAAAGAAGGTAGCATAGCTTTCTTGGGTGAGCAACTTGCCTTGCCCGTGGTAGCCCCGTATTAATTCCGATAGGTACTTGCCCATGTCATGTACTGAGGTGATGAGCCCTCCGTCCGGATAGGTGATGAGCGAATACATGGGGATTGCGGTAGCTGAGTCGGCGTAGAGCTTGGTATGAAGGCTCCTGTCGATAGCATCGAGTGACCAGCCCGACGTGGACATCTCCAGCGGGTCGAGTATGTGCTGCTTGGTGAAAGCGCTGTATTCCTGATCGGCTGCAAGCTCAAGAACATAAGCCGCCAGCGTCGCACCGATGTTAGAGTATTCGTAGCGCACGCCAGGCTTCATTTCCAGGAAACTTTCTTTTTGATACCATTCGCCCTGTGCAGAAAGAAAGCGCTCCAGCAGCTCGCCCATAGGCACTGCTGTTTCTGGCGTATTGAACTCGCTCGCACTTCCGATCGACTTGGCCAATGCCGAGTCTTCAGCATTCACGAGCAGATAGGACCTCTGCCCGTAGGCATCAGTATCGGTGATCGTCGCGGTATGTGTCGCCAGATGTCTGATGGTGATCGTCTCGTCCGGAAAGTAAGGGTTCATCACTTCGAAGGGCAGGTAGTCGTTGATCGGGTCATCTAGTTTTAGGTACCCCAATTCTTGTCCTTTGAGTAGCGCAATTCCCAAGAGTGTCTTAGAGATTGAGGCGATGTTTTGGATCGTCTTAGCCGTATAGGGCTTTTGTTCGGCCACATTGGCAAAGCCAAAGCCTTGCTCGTAAAGCATGCCTGACTCATTGACGATAGCTACTGCATAGCCGTTGATATGTCCACGGTCATAGAGCTTATCAAGATCAAGGGTCAGCGAATCGATGATGGACAGGGTTTGATTTTCGGTGGTCGGAGCAGTCGGCTGGCATGACCAAAACAGGCATGCCAGGGAAATACTCAATACTGTAAGTCTCATATTGTCTTTTGAATTTTGATTTTTCTGGCAAACTAAATTAATACAGAAAGGTAATAGTTGGCTTTCTTGAGTGGCTATCGATGACATCAATTGACCTTTATTTACCACAGATGAGTTGAGTGAGCCTCACTCGGTTGGGTAGTAGCCACTGGCAGTGAATGGGCATAAGGTGAGCTAATGAAGTTTTACTAATTATTGATTGTAGCGCTCATCAGAGTCCGGCTCAATACTGATTCACTCTTTTTTATCTTCTTTTGAAGAGCCGGTTTCTGCCTCAAAGTTGAAAATTGTGACTGCTGTTACTCGAACACTAGCATTAAACAACTCATCATTATCTCTGAAGTATTAGTGAGGTCGTTTTACTTGATATCCTTGATCTAGTGCGGTCAACGTGAATCGTGAAAAGTGATCTAGTTTTTCAAAGATAAAATCGAAAAATACACCAGTAAAAATGAATCGTCAAGAACGCTTATTTATGGGTAAATCAATAAGGAGACTTTCGATTTATTAGAGTATAATTCCAGAAAAGTCGAGTAAAAATCTATAAAAATGTAGATTTGTGTGGCAAATCATTTGATTTGCTAGAATTCTTGATTTATTGAGATTTGAATGCTAGACTTCAAACAAACAATGAAAAAGACTATAAAATTATAAATTTATTTGAATTATAACGAACATAAAATCACATCAATTAGATCGATAGAGGAATTAGTCACTATTCTCTCTGAAATAGATAAGCTAAAATACACAGACATAATTCGTTCACTTAGCTTGGAAATTCAAGCTTTCGAGCCCTACTGCTCATGGTCGAGCCATTCATATACTAGAAATTGTCTTGTTGAAAACGAAATGTTCGAATTGATTCTGATTTGCTGGGAGAAAGGACAAATTACCCCTATTCACGATCACGGAGGTGAAGAATGTTGGGTAAAGGTCATCCAAGGGGAACTTAAAGAAACGATTTACAAGTTAGATAAGGCCGGTGAACTCAATCAGGTTAAATCGTCCATAGCTAAGACTGGCGATATCTCCTATATGATAGACTTTATGGGCTGTCATCGCTTAGAAAACTCGAGTAATGATAGAAGTATGTCGTTGCATCTATATGCACGACCAATTCGGAATTGCCAATCATTTGATGAGAGCACGGGGGAATCTACGTCTAGGGATTTGTCATATGATACTACCTCAAATATGGTATTGAATCTAAAAGGATAGAAAATTACATGTCTGATATTAGTAATGATTTAGTTCTATTCAATGAACTAGTTGAAGTCTTAATAAATGAAGAAGAGAAGCATCCAGTAGCTGATCGAATAGATGCCAAAGAGCTCTACAATTCGATTGACCTTTCGCTGAATACACCTGCGATGGTGGATGATGATTTTAAGGAGGTGCTTAAAGAGGTGATTATCTCCACTCCGAAAACTGCAACCAACTTGTTTTTTAACCAACTTTTCGGAGGTAGACAGAGCAAAGCTGTCATCGGTGATTTGCTCGCAGTTATGCTCAATAACAGCATGTATACTTACAAAGTGGCTGGTCCTCAAGTGGGGATTGAGCAGGAAATCATCAGGCAATCGTGTGATATGATTGGTTACGGATCTCAAAGTAATGGGACGTTCCCTACTGGAGGTTCAATGAGTAATTACATGGCCCTGGTGATGGCGCGTGATGCAAAAGATCCCAAATGCAGATCAGAAGGTATGTCCAAACCAATGGTTATTTACACTTCCAAAGAATCTCATTATTCGATTGCTAAGAATGCGAGTTTTGCTGGAATTGGTAGAAACAATATTCGATACATTCAAGCAGATTCAGTTGGGTGTATGATTCCAGAGAAGTTGGAAGAGCAAATCATTGAGGACCTCAGTAATGGACTTGTTCCGACTTATGTCAACGCTACTGCCGGTACCACAGTACTAGGAGCTTTTGATCCAATCGACAGCATTGCTGATATCACAGAAAAATATGGGATTTGGCTGCATGTTGATGGCGCGTATTGTGGGAGTGTAATATTTAGCGACAAGTATAAGCATCTCGTAAAAGGAGCAGAGCGAACTGATTCTTTCTCCTACAATGCTCACAAAATGCTGGGAACTCCTATGACGTGTTCTATCATTTTGGTGAAAGATAAGAGTCGGTTGCGTGATTCATTTAGCAATGAGGCAGATTATCTGTATCAAACAGATGGTGACGATTTCAACTTAGGGAAAACTTCTTTCCAATGTGGAAGAAGAAATGATGCTCTGAAATTCTGGACCCTGTGGAAATCTGTAGGCACTGATGGATTGAGACAGATTGTAGATCAACAATTTGAATTGGCGGATGCGGCCCGTGAGTATGTGAGAAGCAATCCGGATTACACGTTGTATAGTTATGATGATTCGGTTTCCATCTGTTTCAACTATAGAAATGTTGACCCCACGACGCTTTGCACTGCCCTGTATGAAGATCAAATTACAGTGGTAGGATTTGGCGCTTTTGAGGACGAGACTTTTATTCGGTTGGTCACAGTCAATGCGAATAATGAGAAAGTGGACATCCTGAATTTCTTCAAGGTGCTGGAGGAATTCGTTGAGAAGACGCCCAGTTTGACTAGAGTAGAGGAAGAGGTAGTAAGTAACTAAAGAGTGGATTGAGAGCAGCTTGAAATTGCAAAAACTGTGAAGTTTGGGACTGCTCAAGCTTCGTTTTGGTAATAGCTACTTTTGATATTCCTCGACTAGGATAACGAGGCGATTGTAGCCATTAACTTGGGCTGACCGCTATATTGTTCCTTGCTAGCGTTTGATAGACTTTCTACACTTATCAGAATTGACTTCAATAGACACTATTCCGGTAGGTGGTCGACTAGCGTCGGAATCTCGAAGCGAAGTGATCTAAGTGCTCAGCGGATACTAACATCCGCCATGGCCTTTTTGAACCGTGAAAGTATCTCATCGTAATTCGTATGAAGACCTTTTCTGATCCGCCAGGTACCGTTGGTGATGGTGCCCATTAGGAAGGACGGATCACCTGCATAGATCATTGTTGAAAGCAGTTTGTCAGACGAACTGGTGGCCATCAATGGACAGGTTGCGTCTATTACGATCGCATCAAAAGACTCACCCACTTTGAAGTATCTATCGGTGGGGTTGCCCATGGCTGCACGACCAGCCATAAGCGACATGTCGTATCCGAAGAGACCGCTATCTCCATTTTCGGAGTTAATGAACTGGTCTCGTCGATGACTTGTCAGGCGCTGACCGTAATCCAGGATTCTGAGTTCTTCTAGCGGACTCAGCCCAATATGGCTATCTGTTCCGATGGACCACCTGCCACCAGCTTCTTGAAACTTCTTCAGCGGGAAAATCCCATCACCAAGGTTCCCTTCTGTGGAGGGGCAAAGTACGACATGCGCTCCACTCTTGGCTATGCCTAAGGTTTCTTCAGTGGTCAAATGCGTGGCATGAACGAGGTGAAAACTACTATCGATAGGTGTATTTCCCAGCAGCCATTCAACTGGTCTACTACCGTAATGGGCAAGGCATTCATTCACTTCTTTGGTTTGCTCAGACACATGAATGTGAAACGGCAGATTTCGCTTGTCCTGATCAAAAAAAGCATGAATCGACTCTTCATTCACTGCACGGAGTGAATGAAACCCAAATCCGAGTCGAGCAGAACTGTATTTCCTTACCACTGTTTCCGAGGAGGCCAAAAGCTCCAGATACGCATCCAATGAGTGCGAAAGAAACCGTCTTTGCTCCGACTCAGGAGCTTTACCAAATCCACCCATTTGATAGAACATGGGAACTAGGGTGATATTCATCCCCACCCGCTTTGCAGCTGCCAACAACCTCTCACCCATCTCAGCCTTATTCTCAAATGGGCTGCCATACTGATCGTGATGGAGGTAGTGAAACTCTGCCACATGCGTGTAGCCGTGTCGCAACATTTCAGCATACAGCATAGCTGCAATTGCTTCTAGCTGATCTGGGTTGATAGATAAGGCGATTTTGTACATCGTATTTCTCCAAGACCAAAAGTCATCTGACTGGGACGGATCGGGGTGAATCTCTGCAAGACCTGCCATGGCGTACTGAAAAGCATGAGAGTGGGCATTTTGAAATCCTGGCAGGCAGTAACCTCGAACCTCCTCGATCTCTACGTTATGTGGCTTTTCGGACGAGATAGTAACTACTAATCCTTGTTGATCGACCTTTACGAAGGTATCTTTTTGCCAACTTTCGTTTAGAAGCAGCAATTCAAACTTGTAGGCTTTCATTGGGGATTGAGTTTTTGTAATCCTTGGAGGAGATGTTCAAAAAGTGATTTGAGCAAGCCTCTGACTTTGGCAGCTCGCTCGTCGTGATAGAGCACCTCTCGGTCATCCATGTACAAGGTCTTGGACATCTCTAGCTGAAGCGCATGTATGCCGTTTTGAGGCCTGCCGAAATGCCTAGTGAGGTTTCCTCCCTTGAAGGGATCATTATGCTGAAACGAGTAGGTGGAATTGGCGAGTACCTTTTCTGCTGTTTCGATTAGACTCATATCTGCGGAAGCCTCATCCACATCTCCTAGAATTAGATCTGGAAAGGCTTGGTCTCGAATGCCAGGCACATATTGCCGAATGGAATGTGCGTCGAAGAATAGTACGTGATCGAACTTCGCCTGCCTTTCTTCAAGCAGTTCCCCGATTTTGTCATAGTAAGGCTGGTAGTAGGTGGTAATTCTATGCTGGATCTCAGCTGAATCAGGCTCGCTGTGTTCATAGATTGATTCACCATTGAAATCAGAAACTGGTGTAAGAGCCGTGATCACCCGCCCATCATCGTATAGCGGCTTGCCGTGCGCATTTCTGTTGAGGTCAATCACCCATCGACTGTACTTAGCCTTGATCATGGTGATCCCCATCTCGGTTGCGAAATCATACAATCGATCAACGTACCAATCAGTATCATCGATAAAACCAATCTTCTCAGGAACGTATGAAGACCTAATATTTGTTGGAATGGCAATTCCACAATGAGGCACACTTAGGACAAATGGGATTTCAGAGGAAGGATTGATTACTTCATAAGACATACACGAAGATAATTTATTAACCTCTTGAATCTGAGGCGCTACACTCCAAATATTCTGGATACAGCATACCATAAAAGAAAGTGTATATCATGCCATCTCGGATGGGAGTGCTCACTCCAAGTAATGGAAGAAAAGAATGAAACCCGTACATCGGGTACATTCCGACCAAAGCACTTGCAATGCCGAATATCTAATAGGATAGAAGTAGCGTATCAAATCATTAAAATGATTTCTTTGACAAATACGAATTTAATATTAAATTCGCCTTTGTCGAATAAATAGAAATGAAAGGAACGAACCTCGGAGAACTAGAAGAAATCGTATTGCTGATAGTGGCTAACCTATACGATATGGCCTATGGTGTGGCGATTAAGGTTGAAATTGAAGAGAAATGTGGTCGTAAAATAACGATTAGTACAGTCCACAACGTTCTTCAGCGACTACAGGAAAAAGAGTTCTTAGAATCACGGTACAGTGAGCCGACGAAAGAAAGAGGAGGGAAGCGGAAACTCCTTTTTCGCGTGACCAAGTCAGGTCAGGAAGCAATGGTTTCTTCTCGAGGTATGCGAGAAGAATTATGGAGAGGTATTCCAGAATTAGCCTTTAAGTAAGCGTGTTCCGGGAATCAATTGATTCGCTGCTGCGAAAGTACTGCAACCCGCAGTTGTATGAGGCTATCTCTGGTGACTTGGAAGAGCTGTATGAATTGGATTTGCAGGTTCAAGGGCAATCTAAAGCCGACAGACGCTATTTGATCAACTCTATTTCATTTCTACGCTACCATCGACTCAGAAAAGGTCAAACAACAAAAACTCTTAATAGTATGTCGCTAATCAAAAACTACGTAAAAGTGTCCTGGAGGGATCTCCTTCGGCACAAGACTTATACCACAATTAACCTCATGGGATTGGTTTCTGCCATGACCATCTCATTGATGATACTACAATACGTGGTTTATGAAACTGGTTTTGATCGCCTTCATACTGATCATGATCGTATTTTTCGAGTAGTCAATGACCGCTATCAAAAGGGGGAGTTAGTCCAGCACGGTACGATCACGTACCCGATCATCGGCCCAACATTGGCTAAAGACCTACCGGAAATAGAAGCCTATACTCGAATGACGTTTAACACGAGGGAATATATCGGCTACAACGATGATCTTTACCTCACCCAGCAGTTTTTAATAGCTGATGAGCATTTCTTACCCTTCTTTTCCTTCGAACTGTTGCATGGAAATGATAAGACGGCACTGGAGGCACCTTTTCAGGCAATTTTAACAGAATCATTTGCAAGAAGACTGCTGAACTCTGACGATGATCCTGTGGATATGCTTGGTCAAAGTATTGAAATCTATGGCCGACCAGCGAAAGTTACTGGAATATTGAAGGATGTACCATCGCAATCTCATTTGCAGTTTGATATGCTTCTTAGCTACAATACTTTCATCGATCTAGCTGGAGAGAGTGCGGATAACAGTTGGCAATGGTCAGACTTTTACCACTATGTGAAGTTGAAAGAAGCATCATCAATAGAGAGCCTGCGGCCTAAACTCGCTGAATTTGGTGAGCGCTACTTCAAGGACGGAGAAGTATCCGGGAGTGAGGAAGAGTTTTATCTCCAGCCATTGGCGGCTGCTCACTTAGACCCTACGATGGAATACGAGATAGGTAGCGTAGTGGATGGCCAGATCGTCTGGACGATGCTGGTGATTGCAGGGTTTATACTACTTATTGCATGGATCAATTATATCAACCTTACCACGAGTCGGGCACTTCAACGTGCTAAAGAAGTCGGAATTAGAAAATTAATTGGTGCCGATCGCTCTCATGTAATTTCTCAGTTTGTCGTAGAGACACTTATTATAAACGGCCTAGCATTATTCGCTTCCATTGGTTTGGTGTGGTTGCTTCAACCGTTCGTGAATCTTCTGACGAACTTGAATTTAAGCCTGGGTACGCTGTGGTTCAGCCAGCTATTTGGAGTTCCTTTTGTCTTATTATTTAGCATTGCTTTTATACTAGGTCTCATCGTGATATCGCTCTATCCAGCGATGGTGCTAGCCCGCTTTAAGGCCAAGGATGTTATTTATGGTCGTTGCAAGCTTATGGGAGGAGTGGCATGGTTAAGGAAAGCCTTGGTGGTCTTCCAGTTTGTAACAGCCATAGCCCTTATTAATGGAGCAATGGCCATTTCTGAGCAGGTTGATTTTATGCTTAATAAGGAAATTGGTCTGAACATTGATAACACGCTAGTGGTGTACGGCCCTTCTAGGACTGACTGGGACAGCACTTACATTACCAAAGTGGACAGGTTTAGAAATGAGGTTCAGCGTCAGCCTGGTGTAGAGATGGTATCTACTTCGAATAGAATAGCAGGCGAAATAATGGGACGGATATTTCAAGTTAGGAGCAATGGTAATCCTGAAACAAAAGATCTAACCTTAAACTTCCTCAGCGTAGACTACAATTTCGAGCAGCTATATGGCTTGAAAATGCTTGAAGGCAGGTTTTTTGAGTCTATGGATTATAACTACGACCCCAACTTTATTCACAACATTATCGTCAATGAGACTTCAATAGCATATTTAGGCTTTACTTCACTATCCGATGCACTAGGAGCAAGCATAAGCTTTAACAATCGGGACTGGACAATCATCGGTGTAGTCAAAGACTTCCATCAGCGGACGCTACACGAAAAAATAGAACCAATAGCACTTTTACCCTATTTGGGTACGGAGCATAGCTATGCCATAAAATTGGGAAGTGAGCCAAATGAGGCAGTTCTGACTAATATCAATAATATCTACGATGAGGTATTTCCTGGAAACTACTTTGATTACTTTTTTCTGGAAGATCAATACGCCGGGCTTTATCGACCAGAACTACGCTTAAGTTATGTGAGCAAGGTATTCACAGTTCTAGCCATAATTATGGTGATTTTAGGGCTCTATGGTTTAACGACTATGACACTAGAGAAAAGAGTGAAGGAAATTGGTATAAGAAAAGTGCTAGGAGCGCGTCTTGGCCAATTGCTATTACATCTGACCAGAGATTTTGCAGTGTTGATGTTGATTGCTTTGCTGCTTGGAGTACCTTTCAGTCTATATGTCATTGACCTCTGGAAAGCGGATTTCGCCTATACTGCTCAGCTGGGTATTGGTTCTGTTGCATTGGCATGTTCGCTGGTCATTGTCTTCTCTAGCATTCCGATTCTATTTCAAGCTAGGAGAGCAGCCAGCAACAACCCGATCGAGGCACTAAGAAGTGAGTGATTCATTGGTGATTCGTTGTACTGCTGACTATTGACCAGAGTTCAACTAATAATGTATCTAATATGCTGGTATTTAATTGATTTGTACCTCTGCGATTGGATGAATGTGTTTCGAGAACCTCAACATAACAATGTAACATAAATTAGCTGTCATATTGAGTCCCGTCGAAATATCAATCAATTAAATGCCAACATATCAGAGTAGTAAGAAAAACTGAACTCGGGTACTAGCTATTGACCTCACCCACCGCTTTGCTTGCTGACTGTGCAGCCGTGTGTACGGAGACCCAGTCTTCTCCGTCGGTATAGGCACCACCAGCAAAGAAGACTTTGTCACTCACCGGTTCGCCCAATGTTCTCACCGTGCGCCAGTCAGCATGGTCGGTCATGTAGCCAGCTTTGATAAACGGCTCGTCGTTCCAATTCTGGGTAAGGTGCTTGACGTAGCTCGCTGTGGCTCGATTATCATAAATTGTATCCAATTCACCCAGGATGAAATCTCTGAGTTCATCGCCCGACCGGGAAATGAAGTCTTGTACTGGCTTACCGACCACAAACAGCCCCAGAATGTGCTTAGATGTATTTTGGCCAAGGGCAGCATCATAGTAGATCTTTTGCCCATCCGTCTCAGGAGAAATGGGAAACTCATGACCCTCACCGTAGAAGTTCTCTGAGAACTCGAAAAATGCCTTGAAGCCCTCCCAAATCGTAGTGCTCCTGATCGCATCGAGCTTATCTCCAGGAAGACTAGGTTGGAAGCTGATGTCTTCGTCTTGAAGGATCTTGAGCGGAACAGATACGATCACTTTGTCAGCGACGTACTCTCTGCCTTGCGTTGTGATGACCACTTGGTCACCCGAGTAGTCAATGGATTGGATGATGGTGTTGTAGGTGATCTTATCAGCAATGGACGGGACGATGTATTGCTCGAAAAAACCAAGCCACGAAGAATTGACGAACTTCCTATCAGGATCGTCGGCTACCGTCTGTACATCAACCTGTACTGAAGAGTCATTAACAATTTGCTGGAAGATACCGGTACCTGTTTCAAGCCATTCTGCTCCTAGCGGAATGGGGAAATCAGCAAAGTCAGTATTGACCCTCATTCTGCCGCCATGTCTTGGCGATGCTTCCAGTATCTCAAAATCAGTACCCTGCTGCTGGAGTAAATAGCCAGCGGATAATCCACCTGCACCAGCACCTATGACGATGACCTTTCCATCAAATGCCGGCTGAGTCGAATCGTCACTATCGCAAGATACGAGTGCGCCTTGCATGGGCAGGCCTATCCCGAGTACCCCACATATCTTCACGAATTCTTTCCTAGTCATTTCTTAGTAGTAAGTGTTAATCGCAAACGAATGTTCTGGTAAGGTAGTATCAATCAGTCTTTTTGGAGAGCCCCTTCAATTTGTGCTTTTACATTAGTTGGTGGAGAGAGGGCCTTCGCAGTGGGACGCAGCTATCAAAGGTAACTGGGCCAGCTATACTATAGCGCGCCATGGCTTCCTTTATGATTAGTTTTAGTATTAAGTTACGTTGCTAGTTAGTAATTAATGAAAGACTTCAAAATTCGATTTGGGACTTCATATTCTTGCATATCAGAAGGAATGTGACTGACCTGCTTTTTGGCGTCTAAATGGCAAAACATAATGAAGGTTATTGGAAGAAAAGATAAAATAGACCTACCGGAACTTGAACTCTTCGATATTGAGGCCAAAATAGATACTGGTGCATATGGATGCGCATTGCACTGTTGTCAAACCAAGGAAGTTCTGCATAAAGAGAAAAGAGTGCTCTCGTTTCAAGTACTGGATCCGGAGCATCCGGAATTTGAGGGAAAAGTTTTTTATGCTGCTAACTATAGCTCCAAATCAGTGAAAAATTCTTCAGGGGGAAGCGAGAATCGTTACACGATCGATACAGAGGTTATTGTTTTTGGTAAAAAGAGGACATTGAAATTTTCATTAACAGATCGCAGCGAGATGAGATATCCGATCTTGCTGGGTCGGAAATTTCTGACAAAGCACTATCTGGTTGATGTTCAGCTTAAGGACTTGTCCTTCAAACAAAAAAATAACAGAAAATGAAAATTGCAGTACTATCAAGAAATGCAAAGCTCTATTCCACCAGAAGGTTGATGGAATCCATTGAGCAAAAAGGACATGAAGGGCGCGTAATAGACCACCTCAAATGTGATATTATAATGGAAGACTCGGGCCCATCGATTTACTATAACGGTGAGGGACTTACAGATATTGATGCCATAATACCCAGAATTGGTGCGTCTGTAACATTTTATGGTACTGCGGTAGTAAGACAATTCGAAATGATGAATGTCTTTAGTGCCGTAGAATCTCTAGCTATTACCCGATCAAGGGATAAACTGCGAAGCTTACAAGTGTTGTCCAGATCAGGAGTTAGAATGCCAAAAACGGCTTTTACGAATTCTAGTAAAGGTGATAATAAAGTATTGAAACATATTGGCCAGGCCCCAGTGGTAATCAAACTGCTCGAAGGCACGCAAGGTCTTGGAGTCGTTTTGGCTGAGACAGACAAGGCGGCTACTTCTGTAGTTGAAGCATTTGAAAGTCTCAAAACACGAGTGATCCTTCAGGAATTTATTAAGGAAGCTGGTGGTGCGGATATTCGGGCATTTGTTGTGAATGGTGAGATAGTTGGAGCCATGAAGAGACAGGGAAAAGAAGGTGAGTTTAGATCCAACCTTCATCGCGGAGGAAATGCCAATGTGATCAAACTAAGCCGAGAAGAAAAGTCCACGGCGCTTAAGGCAGCTAAGAGTATGCGTTTGGCCATAGCTGGAGTGGATATGCTTCAGTCAAAACGAGGGCCTTTGGTTTTAGAAGTGAATTCATCGCCGGGATTGGAGGGTATCGAAAAAGCAACGGGCGTTGACATTGCCGGAAAAATTATAGAATACATAGAAAAATCTTCTAACAAAAGAAGAAAGATCCAGGGGTAAATAGATATGGAACCTATCACTATCGCAGGCCAGTCCGTTGAAGCTGGCAAGGAAAAGCAGATTCTTGCAGTCATATCCAAACTCCCAACGAGAACGGAGATTGAAATCCCCATTATCGTCAGTCGATCCAAGAATCCAGGACCTACTCTGCTCTTGATGGGTGGGATGCACGGCGATGAAATAAATGGAGTCGAAATAGTTAGACGAATCATAAGCAAGAAGTATCACAGACCTGCGATTGGAACAGTCATCTGCATTCCAATCTTCAACGTTTATGGGTTTCTTAACTTTTCTCGCCAAGTACCAGATGGTAAGGATGTGAACCGATCTTTTCCTGGCACAAGGAGCGGTTCTTTGGCGAGTCAGCTGGCCTATCACTTAAGAAATGAAATATTACCGGCTATTGACTTAGGACTAGACTTTCATACAGGAGGAGCTAGAATAAACAACTATCCTCAGATTCGCGGGCTCATGGATAATCCATATAACCTTGAACTGGCGAAAGCATTTGGGGCAAAGTACATCATCAATTCGCCATTAAGAGAGAAATCACTACGGAAAGAAGCAAGTAAGATCAACAAGAGTATTTTGGTATATGAAGCCGGTGAATCACTGCGATTGAGAAAACATGCTATCGACGAAGGAGTGAATGGAGCGTTAAGGGTTATGAAGCATTTGGGAATGAGAGCCGAAGCACCAGATCCATCATCTGAATCTATCATACTTGCAAAATCCAAGTGGATTCGTGCCCGTGCTGCGGGACTCTACTACTCATTTGTACGTTCAGGTCAGGAGGTCGAAATTGGACAGAAGTTAGGATTGATTGCGGGTCCGTTTGGTGAGTTCGAAAGACCACTCAAAAGTACGATAAAAGGTCATGTGATAGCTGTTAACAATAATCCGGTTGTAAATCGGGGAGACGCGCTCATGCATATCGGGGAAGAATGATTTGCTCAAATCTCACCAAATTTTTTTCCTGATCATTTCTCAGCTAATGCGCTATGAGCAAGTTCGGCAAGAGAATACAGGTTCCTAATTGACACCAGCGAACCTAGCTACTTCTTCAAGAGCTGATCAGCAACCAGCTGAGCATCCATGCAATATTTGTCATCACCTTGTAGTTTCCACTCACCAGTTTTTTCAATATAGTACTTCACTGTTTTCTCTACTACAGCTGTATAGCCACCATGGGAGGTTAACATTTTTTGCACAGCTTCAAAATAGTCATCCCTGCTGAGTTCCTTGGATATCACAAGATCCCAAAGCTTGTTAATGCGCTTTGATTGCTCTTTGTAGCTAGGATCTATTGTTTTATAAGCCATTAAAAAAAGAGAAAGTGCTTTCGCTTCAGGTGATGGTTTTTCTATTTGCTTCTTTTTCTTACTCTTTTTCATCTATCAAAATACGTAGCTGGATGTAATTTAGCTGTTTCAATCGATTCTTTGTCTACTGTATTCTGCATTGGATACCGCAGTGCTTTGCTGTGATAAGTGAGGACACATACCGAGAGCTATTGGTAGCCCTACACTTTCATTGTCCTTAAAGTAACGCTCTGTTTTAAATATACTATTGGTGGCAGATGTTCCAGATACTGCCAAACTTACTTACCTGATGAAACCCCACTTATTCATAGCTGTTGTTGTTACGCTGTTGTTGCAATAATCTCAACCAGCTCTTTGAAATCAGTAATTATGTAATCACTATAATTGGACTTTCCCTGATCAAATTTTGCTACTTGTATAGTCTTCATTCCTAGTTCACGTCCGGCCTTCAATTCAGAGTTAGGATTGTCCCCTATTACAAGGATGTCCTCTGATTTCGTATTGCTTGATTTAAGAATATCCCTAAAGATTCCTTTTTTGTGCTTTCGATTTGGCTCGCTCACTTCATCAATGAAAACGGCTTCAAACTCTTGTTCGATTTTCAAAGCTTTAATCTTGGCTAGTTGTAGTTTCTTAAACCCAGTCGTCACCAGAATTTTCGTGAAATCAATATTTTTTACATGGTGAAAATCATCAAACGTTTGAATATCTAAATTGTACTCCAAGTCATTTACGGAAGCCGAAAACTGGTCACTGAGTTGATGGTCAAATTGATATTTGCTGGCTACAAAGTCGAATGGGTACTGCCACAGATCAGAAACAATCATTTCTGTTTCATCTGATCCGTAGAACTGTTCGGCAGTAACTTTGAATTCATCAAGGATCAATGCGACATGATGTTGCCCAATCGACCTTGTCTCGAAAATGGTATCATCTAAATCGAAGATGAGTAGGCCGCTACTCCTCATAGATGTCAAATTTTTCCGAGTGAGACTTCATGAGTGCTTTATTAGAAAAATCATCGACCGTCATCGTGGAAAGCTGCTCTAAGAAGATGTCAAATTCTCCGTTCTTAAATACCGTCAGCATTTTTCCTCCATTTTTACAATTGGCTTCATGCCAAACACCTGGAGCAACAGTGATGGTATCTCCTTCTTTGAGAATTGTTGTTTCATTATCAAAAATGAGTTCCAGTTCACCTTCTAGCATATAGAAGACCTCAGTCATTATTTTATGATGATGTCGCTTTAAATGAAACCCAGGTTTCAAGGTGTCTTCGACTATGCACAGCTCTCCGTTTGTTTCTCGTGATGAGAGCTTAACGAAGCAATGATCTTGAGCATAGTTGTAATTTTCTCCTTCTCCTTTTTTAATAAAGTTTATCGGCTTCATTTTTAAATTTAGGTTTTACCTGGCGGACTTACCAGAATGTGATGAACTTTCGGATTACAGCTCAGCCTCGTGTTTTTCATCTATTGTTGCAAGCTTTAATCCACAATTGCTCGTACTACATTTTGAGCAAATGGATTAGAACCTTTAACGTAGTTGTCAAACCACTCAATATTCATCTGTCTCACCATTTCCTTTTGATTAGCGAACCCATGAATGTCATCATGAAAACTCACCAATTTATATGAGATGATATTTCGTTCTAGGCAGTCAGCAAATAGGCATACATGAGAATAGTCATCAATTATGTTAAATCAATTTATCGGGTTACCCATTTAGGTACCAAGACAAAATAGAAAAAAGTAATCTGGGTAATTTGTTTGAGCTATTTTTCTCTTCTAAAGAGAAAACCTATGAAATTTCAAAGGTGCTGTTATCCAAGCGCTTGAGAATTAAATGGGTAACCCTATCAATTTATTCCTCAATATCCGATTTCATACACTTTATGTGACAATCTCCCGTCACGCACATTGTTGAAGCCGCGCTCTCTATTTTTGATCAGCAATATAGAACTCCTTTTTTTTAAAGCACTCAACCGCAAATTCACTTGCATCAAATTGTGGCGAGGGTATTTTTGACAGGTCATACCAATCCCATTTTTCACATTTATCGGGTTCCTTTAATGCTAAATCTCCCTCAAATTCATTCGTAAATAGATTGACTGAAACATAGTGCTTGTTTTCATTTTTATATGTGGTCAAATTATTAGTGACACAATACACCACCGGATTCTTAATCCTTAATCCTGTTTCTTCGAAAACCTCTTTGATGGCAGCTTCTTCAAAAGTTTCTCCATTTTCCAGGTGGCCACCAGGAATAGAGAAAAAGGGTGAATGACTTCCTTTCCTTTTGCCAACTAGTATTTTGTTATTTTCATCCTGCACTATTACGCCAATTCCTACTTTTGGTCTTTCCATCCTAAATTCAGTTTTTCAAGTATTTCTGAAACAACCAATTCGTCGTTATAGATGTCGTGATTGCCTCCCTCAATAATTTCGCAGGTGCAGTTTATCGTTATTAACCAATCTCGGTCTGGTTTGTATTTATCAAATTCACCGAAATACATTCGTACTGGACAGTTTGGTTTATCTGTTTCTTTTCTCAGCCTTGTGGATGATATAGTCACTAATTCTTGGATTCTCAATCCCGCTAGACCTGCCTTCCAAGCTATAACTCCTCCAACACTGCACCCTATGTATATTTTTGATTCTTTTTCAAGTTCAATCAGCTTATTTACCGCATTCTGAATACCAAAATTTATGAATTGTTCATGTCTAATTTTCTCATCCAAATTGGCTACATCTATGTTGCCCAATTCACATGAATCGTAGAATTTAATATTGTATTGACTTGATATTCCTTTTCGAAAATGCCTAATCCAGTGAGAATGACTTGTCCCCCATAAGTCTGATAATATGACAATCTCTTTTTCCATTTTGTGTAGTCTTATACACTGCCATGTCTGAGACTTGGACCCACACTTGAATCTAAGTGGAAATATAGCGAACTCTCTCAGTGCATTCAAAGTATCGTATTCCTTTGCTTGTTATGCACTTGAATGGATGGCTGTTATTATTTTTTCACGAAACCACTTAAATGATGAATTGCCAAGTTGATGCTCGATTGACTTCTCCACTTAAGACGTTTCGTGTCATACTACCCATTTTTCCATTAGTGCCTCCTATGAATATCCATTCGAGATTTTCTCTAAGTTTAATCGAAAGAATTCCTCGGGGCTCTGCCCCGGGGTGGATATATCGGTACACAATGTGCCAGTCATATCAGTTGAACTTGTGCCAGTTGTATCGGCCTAAAATGTGCCACTAATTTGAGGTGATTTCTATTCGGAAACCTTTGTGTGAAAAAACACACAGAGATGGCCAATAAACGGATAGAAATGATTGTATTG
>JAVKDO010000001.1:0-82310 GCA_040222235.1 Cyclobacteriaceae bacterium | reverse complement strand
ATTTTAAACCATATGAATACAATCACCCTCGGGCTCATAACCCGAAGGTCACAGGTTCGAGTCCTGTCCCCGCTACTCTGAAAGCCGATTCGTTTGAATCGGCTTTTTTGTTGCAACACGCTCTGGTTTAATCTATTGATCTTGTTCAAGATAAGCGCTAAACTCCTAAGAGCAACTATCTACTGACGCACAACTCAAATATTTCATTCCTATCTCAAGTCGGCTCTATTTGACTAAAATCCCGACAGCTCAGGTAACCAAAGACTTAGCTGAGGGAAGATGATCACCAATGCCAATACCACCAGCATGGCGACATACAAGGGAAGCATGGGTTTCAATACCCTCTGAAAGGGGATCTTCGCGACACTCGCACCGACAAAGAGAAGGTTACCAACAGGTGGAGTACACAGGCCAATGCACAGATTGAACACCATGATGATTCCAAAGTGGATAGGATCGATCCCAAAGGTTTGAACAACCGGAAGAAATATTGGCGTGAAGATCAGTACCGCGGGAGTGATGTCCATGAATACGCCCACCAAGAGCAACAACACATTGATCAGCAGCAGTACTACAATTGGGTTATCAGTAATTGATAGCAAGTAGGCTGAAATCGATTGAGGTAGATCTCCATAGCTCATGATCCAACTCATGGCCGAAGAGGTAGCTACTAAGAGCAATACAATTGCGGTAGTGGTACTACTATCCACCAATATGCTTACTGCCTTACTTTTGTTGAGTTCACCATAAAACAATGACAGCACAACTGTGTAAAGCACTGCTATGGCACTGGCTTCAGTGGCAGTGAAAAAGCCTCCAACAATACCTCCCATAACTACGATAAGAAGCAGCAAACTTGGAAAAGCGTTGATAAAGCTGTGCCAAATGACAGATAGTTTCCAGCCCGCTCCTCTTGGGTAGCCATTCTTGACAGCATAAAAATAGCTTACGACCATGATGGCCAGGCTGGTCAAGAGCCCTGGGATATATCCTGCTATAAACAGCGCGCCTATCGAAAGCCCACCAGCTGCTAAAGAGTAAACAATGAGGACATTACTAGGTGGGATAAGTAGACCTGTAGTCGCAGAGGTGATATTAGCAGCGGTGGTGAAGCCCTTGTCATACCCCTCATCTTCCATCTTTCCTGATAAGATCGAACCTACCGCAGAAGCTGCAGCAGCTGCTGAACCTGAGATCGCACCAAACAGCGTACAGGCAATAATATTAACGAATATCAGACCCCCTCTCACAGGGCCTACCAATGCTTTTGCAAAGGCAATCAGCCTTGCCGCTATGCCGCCACTATTCATAATCTGACCGGCCAGTATGAAAAAGGGGATGGCCAATAGCGTGAAGCTATCAAGACCGTTAATCATTCGCTGCGCAACAGTGGTAGCTGAGGAAACGAACAATACATTAATAGACAAAGTAGCAAGTGCTGACAAAGTCAGGCTCACCGTAATAGGCACTCCCAGGGCCAGAAGGGTCAGGAATACGATAACGAGGACACCAATTTCAACAATACTCATAGCTAGTTCTTTCTGATCGTATCCATAATATTCAATGCGTTGTAGATCAGTATGATCACTCCACTGACGGGCAAGGCAAGATAAATCCAGCCTTTAGGCACCTGAATGACGGACGACACTTGTCCCAGTTTGAATGTGATAAACACAAACCAGCTTCCGCCCACTATCAACACCAAAATGGCAAATAGTGCGACGATCAATTCCACAACCACCTCTAGCTTCCATTTGAGATCTTGTCTAAGCGTTTCTTTAAGTATATCGATGGATATGTGCTTTTTAACTCCAAAAGCATATGCTGAGCCGAAGAGCGTCACCCACATCATGGAGTAAATGGTAAGTTCCTCGGTAAACAAGACATTAGCCGATAGTGCGCGCGCAAATACCTGAATCAAGGTGCTCAATACCATGATACTCATAAGAGCTACCAGCAACGATATCAATGTTCTGTCAATTACCTTTCGCATCTAGCTTTATAATTTCGTTAATCAAAGGAAGTAACTCAGCGTCCTCCTTAAATTCGTTGATGATTTCCTCTGTGGCCTCCTGAAAGCTTATCAAATCCGGCTCTATCACTTCTACCCCGGCCTCTCTCACGATAGCCAGACTTTCTTCCTCAGATGCCTTCCAATATCCCCGCTGAGGAGTGACCGACTCCTTCGCGGCTTCTCGCACCCAACTTTGCTGATCAGGCGATAGCCGATCCCAGACAATAGTACTGATAACCAACACGTCTGGGATAGAAGTATGTTTATCAAGGGTATAGTACTTGCATGTCTCATAGTGACGAGAGAGATGAAACGAGGGAGGGTTATTTTCCGCACCGTCAACGACACCCTGCTGCAATGCGGTGTACAGTTCGCCCCAGGCGATAGGCACGGGCACGCCTCCCATTTCGTTAATCATTTTGTTGGCCGTGATGCTTTTCATGACCCGGATTTTCATATCCTTGAGATCAGAAGCCTTTCTTATAGGTTTATCCGTAGTGTAAAAACTTCGACTTCCAGCATCATAGAAGCATAGCCCTTTGAGCCAGTATTCCTTACCAGAATCAAGGATGGCATCTCCTATTTGTCCATCATAGACAGCATTGCGGTGCGTATCATTTTTAAAGATATAGGGTATCCCCAATACCTTGAATTGCGGCGCAAAACTCTCCATCACTGCCGCAGAGACCTTAGTAATTCCCAAGCTGCCAATTTGCAGCAGCTCTAGGCATTGGCTTTCAGATCCTAGCTGCCCATTAGGATAAATCTTAATGCTCAACGTACCTCCTGACTTAGCTTTCACACGATCAGCGAAATCGACCATTCCTTTATGCACTGCATGATCTACCGTAAGTCCGTGTGCTAATTTGATCTGAGTGATTGGCACTCCTGAATTACACGCGCTCAGTACTACAGCCATAAAGGCAAACCATATCGGTATTCTGGTCAGCATCAGTTTTTGCTTCTTATTTCCTCTACAATCTCCAATGCCTCTTTGCACTTGTCTGTGATGCTCTGATAATTCCCACTGTCCAGTATTTCCTTAGGGAATAGCTGTGACCCCATACCTACACAGTGTACACCTGCCTCAAACCACCCCTGCAGGTTGTCTCTTGTTGGAGCAACACCGCCGGTTGGCATAATACTAGCGTAAGGAAACGGCCCTCTCACCGCTTTGACGAAAGCAGGGCCACCCACTTGAGAACCAGGAAATATTTTCACTACCTCCGACCCTAGTTCATGCGCCCTTACAATCTCTGTCACAGAACCACACCCTGGACTCCAGGCCACTTTTCGTTTGTTACAGACACGCGCCATTTCTTCATCTACGATAGGCGAAACGATGAAATTTGATCCTAGCTGTAGATATAGGGCTGCAGTCGCACCATCAATAACAGAACCAACGCCTGGTATCATCTCCGGGCACTCCTTCTCCGCGTATTTATTCAGTTCTGCGAATACTTCATGCGCAAAATCACCACGATTGGTGAATTCAAAAACACGCACACCTCCCTTATAGCAGGCCAGCAATACTTGCTTGCATACTTCAATGTCTTTATTGTAGAACACAGGGACAATGCCTGTTGCCTTCATCGCCAATGCGACATCTATTCTAGAAAATCTTGCCATCTCAATAGTTTATTAATTAGTTGCCGATTGATAGTCAACAGGAATAAAGGATTGATAATCCAAGAACTCGTGATCAAACATCATCTTGCTACCCTCCCTGAGGCATCTCCGCCCATGAGTTTTTCAACTTCTGCTACAGTGACCAGATTTGCATCTCCTTTGATCGTGTGCTTCAGGCAAGATGCCGCTACCGCAAAGTCAAGTGCATTCTGGTCATCATCGGGATACTTAAGCAATCCATAGATCAAGCCGCCCATAAACGAATCACCACCGCCTACTCTATCGACAATATCGGTAATCTGGTATTGTCTTGTCTCTAGCATGGTATCACCATTGTAAAGCACTCCGGCCCATGTGTTGTGCGATGCAGAAATCGATCCTCTCAAAGTAGTGATCACCTTCTTTGCCTTCGGAAATTTCTTCATCATCTGTTCACACACTGATCGGAAAGCTTCAGCTTTAACGTTGTGACCGTCAGTTTGAACTGTCACACCCTCAGGCTTAATATCAAAGTGCATTTCTGCATCTTCTTCGTTACCCAATATGATGTCGCAATATTCGGTGAGCTCAGTCATGATCTTCTCTCTATCTCCTCCGTACTTCCAGAGCTTTGCTCGGTAGTTCAAGTCCGTCGAGATAGTTACTCCAATTTCACTGGCGGCTTTTACAGCCTCAAGACACACGTCTGCTGCTCCTTGGGATATCGCCGGTGTGATTCCAGTCCAATGGAACCAATCCACACCTTGGAATATAGCTTCCCAATCGACCATGCCTGACTTGATTTCAGCCATAGCAGAGTGTGCACGATCATAGACCACTTTACTTCCTCGAGAGACTGCTCCTGTTTCAAGAAAGTAGATGCCTAGTCGATTTCCACCCCACACTATCTTATCTACATTGACGCCTCGCTTGCGCATCTCCATCATGGCACACTGCCCGATATCGTTTTGTGGTAGACGAGTAACAAAGTCTACCGGCACCCCATAGTTGGCCAATGACACGGCCACATTGGACTCACCGCCTCCATAGACTAAATCAAACGAGTTAGCTTGAGAAAACCTAAGAAATCCCTGAGGTGCTAGTCTTAGCATGATCTCTCCGAAGGTGACTACCTTTTTATTCATGATCTATAGTTTTAGGTAAGAATGAGCATTATTAAAACAAATATTTTCTACGTGCTGGCCGAGCCAGTTTATATCATTTGGCAGTTCACCATTTTCGACATCATTGCCGATTAGGTTACATAAGACCCTTCTGAAATACTCGTGTCTTGGAAAGGATAAAAAGCTCCGACTGTCAGTCAACATCCCTATAAATCTGCTCAGTAGACCCATATTGGACAAGGCGTTCAACTGTTTTTCCATCCCATCTTTCTGATCTAGATACCACCAGCCCGAGCCAAACTGCATCTTGCCAGGCACGCCACCGCCGTTGAAATTGCCAACCATAGTAGCCATGGCTTCATTGTCCGAAGGGTTAAGGTTGTAGACAATCGTCTGTGCCAATTGGTCAGTATTCTCTAATTGGTTGAGGAACTGAGCCAGACCAGTGATCTGAGAGAAGTCCCCGATCGAATCAAGGCCCGCATCTGCTCCAATCTTGCGCATCATTCGATCATTATTATTGCGAATAGCGCCCAAATGGAACTGCTGTGTCCAGCCTTTTTGAGCATACATCTTCGAAAGCTCAACTAAGGTCGTCATCTTAAAAATGTTGACCTGCTCTTTTGATGCAGTCCCTCCATTTTGGACCCTCTTAATAATCTCGTCGGCCTTCTCTAGAGAATAGAGATCAGGGTGTAGCTGCTCTAGACCATGATCGGAGATACGACCTCCTGCTTTATGGAAAAACTCGATACGCTCGCTAGCTGCCTTCATCAGTTCCTTGAATGTTCCGATAGGATGACCAACTAACTGGCTGAGGTCATTGATATAAGCATTGAAATCAGCAGGCTTGTCTACAGCATAGAGATTGTCAGGCCTGAACGTGGGCAACACTTTTACAGAAAAGTTGTCTTCTTTGAGTCGTAGATGGGACTCAAGATTATCGCTAGGATCGTCTGTGGTGCCTACCATTCTGACCTTCATCTTTTGAAGAATGCTTCGGCACGAAAACTCTCTCGTATTGAGCATCTCTGAAGCCTGATCATAGATGCGATCAGCACTCTCAGCATTGAGCAAGTCAGTGATCCCAAAGTAGCGCTGTAGCTCCAGGTGTGTCCAATGAAAAAGAGGGTTTCGAAAGGTATCTGGCACTGTTTCAGCCCACTTTCGAAACTTCTCCCTCGCTGGTTGGCCGCCTGTAATAAAGTCTTCATCCACCCCATTAGCTCGCATAGCCCGCCACTTGTAATGATCGCCCTCTAACCAGGCTTCACTAATGTTGTTGAAAATACGATCCTCCGCAATGTCCGCTGGGGACAAATGACAATGGTAGTCGATGATCTGTTGATCGCTGGCATATTCGTGATAGAGCTTTTTCGCGGTATCAGTTTGTAGTAAAAAGTCTTGATCTAAAAATTTCTTCATGTTTAATCACATCAGGCTCTTGCGTATACCCATTTCCAATCCTCGGAGCTCTGCCAATCCTCTTAGCCGACCTATCGCCGAATAACCAGGATTGGTCTTTTTTTCCAAGTCATCTAGCATTTGATGCCCGTGATCGGGACGCATAGGCATCCGATAGTCTTTGCGGCCTTCTGCAATGCGCAGGTTCTGCTCATGTATCAATGCCTTCATCACTGCATACATATCGACATCCCCATCCAAATGATCAGCTTCATAGAAGTTACCCTCCGCATCGCGAGTGGTCGACCTGAGGTGGATGAAGTTGATCCTGTGTCCAAGGTGCTCAATCATTTTGGGTAAGTCATTGTCCACCCTTACGCCATAAGAACCCGTACAAAAACACAGTCCATTGTTCTTGCTGTCAACTGCTTCTAAAAACTGCGCTGCGTCAGCTTCAGTACTGACCACTCTTGGCAAGCCCAGAATTGGGAAAGGTGGATCGTCGGGATGAATGGCCATTAAAACATCTGCTTTTTCGGCTGTTGGGATAATCTGGCCAATAAACTCATATAGGTTAGCACGGAGTGCTTTATCATCAATGTCTCTGTATTCGTCTAACACCTTTTGAAACTGGACTAAAGTATAACCTTCTTCAGCGCCCGGAAGACCTGCTATTATATTAGCGACAAGTTTATCCCTGGTCGACTGGCTCATCGTATCAAACAATGCCTTTGCATTCTTGATTTGCTTTGCATCATAAGCATTCGTCGCTCCGGGACGCTCTAAGATATAAAGCTCAAAAGCCGCGAATTGCGCTGCATCAAACCGAAGTGCACGAGACCCATCGGCCACCTCGAAGGCAAGGTCTGTCCTAGTCCAATCTAGCACAGGCATAAAGTTGTAACAGACAGTATCAATACCGCATGCACCTAAGTTGATAATGCTGGTTTTATAGTTCTCGATCCAATGCTGATAGCGACCGGATCTCTTTTTGATGTCTTCATGTACAGGAATACTCTCAACTACAGACCAGGTGAGACCAGCGGCTTCAATTTCAGCCTTCCGCTTGTTGATTTCATCCTCAGTCCAGACTTCACCATTAGGAATGTGGTGTAGTGCTGTGACGACTCCTGTAGCTCCAGCCATCCTAATGTCTGCGAGTGAGACAGTGTCCGAAGGACCGTACCAACGCCAAGTTTTTTCTAGAACCATTTTTTTAGAACTTAAAGTCTTTCATTATACTCCGCTAAATGCACTAAAACCTCCGTCAATCGGGACAACTGCGCCAGTGACAAATGCGGACCCATCGCTGCACAGCCATAGTAATGCTCCTTCCAGATCCTCTGCTTTACCAAACCTACCCATTGGCGTATGTTCTACGATAGTGCTTCCACGGTCTGTTAACTCACCTGCTTCATCAGTCAGCAGGGCGCGGTTTTGGTCAGTAAGAAAAAAGCCAGGGGCTAATGCATTAACCCGAATGCCAACCTTTGAAAAGTGTACTGCCAGCCATTGTGTGAAATTGCTCACTGCTGCTTTAGCCCCACTATACGCCGGTATCTTAGTCAATGGCGTGAAGGCATTCATAGAAGAAACGTTAATGACAGAACAGCCCTCTTTACCAACCATGTCCTTTGCGAAAACTTGGGTGGGTAGTAGTGTGCCAATAAAGTTCAAGTTGAATACAAACTGTATGCCTTGAGCGTCCAGGTCAAAAAAGGTTTTGAGTTCTTCGCCTGCACTTAAGTCTTCGAGTTCCAGGTGGGTTTTAGAGGTTGTCCCTAAGGGGTGATTTCCACCGGCTCCATTAACCAGGATATCACAGGGCCCGAATCTTTCAGTTACAATAGTTCTTGCTTCCTGAAGACTTTCGGATTCAAGTACATTGGCCTTTACTGCAATTGCTGTACCTCCCGCCTGATTGATTTGATCTACTACTCCTTGGGCTGCCTCAGGTTTCAAGTCAAGCACAGCTACCTTGGCACCCTGCTCTGCTAGCGCCTTGGCCATGGCTCCACAAAGGATACCTCCTCCACCAGTTACTACAGCCACCTTTCCTTTTATTTCTTCAAACCTTGCTTTCATATTGCGCTTAAATATTGTCGTCCTTCATTCCAATGGACACTTTTATTTAGTGAATTTTATTAGATATTCTTCATTCAATGTATCCAAGTGAACAGGACATGATATCCTGTCTGAAATTTTATCTTCCCATCCAGCCGCCATCGACAGTTACTATAGTACCATTCATATAGTTAGAAGCATCTGATGCCAAGAGCACAGCGATTCCTTTGAAGTCTTCCGGCGTGCCCCATCTCCCTTGAGGGATTCTCGATAGAATTGCTTCACTCCTATGTGAGTCCTCTCGCAGTGCTTGGGTGTTGTCAGTAGCAATGTATCCTGGAGCAATAGCATTGATATTAACTCCCTTTGAAGCCCATTCATTGGAAAGTGCCATAGTTAGCTGACCAATGGCTCCTTTACTGGCAGCATAGCCAGGAACTGTAATGCCACCTTGAAACGTAAGTAGTGAGGCAATAAAAATGATCTTGCCATTTCCACGTTCTGTCATTTTTCTCCCTACTTCTCGGGATATAATAAACTGAGCGTTGAGGTTGACCTCAATCACTTCATCCCAATACTCATCAGGATGTTCTGCAGCAGGTTTTCTCATAATAGTCCCCGCATTATTGACCAAAATATCTATGGTAGGATGCTCACTATTGACTTTTGTCAGGAATGCTTTCAGTGCATCTCGATTAGAGAAATCACATTGATAGGCTGTAAACGATCGACCTAGTTTTTTAACTTCTCTCTCAACATCACTACCCTCCAGTTCTAGTGAAGCAGATACACCGATAACATCAGCTCCTGCCTCTGCCAGCCCTAAGGCCATCGCTTTACCAATACCTCGCTTGCAACCCGTAACAAGGGCTGTCTTTCCCGCCAAACTAAAAGCTTGTAAGATCATAATTATCTAATATCAATTAGTTGGTGTCCATCCATATCTGTAAAGGCCTTGTTTTCTCCGGCCATACCCCAAATAAAGGAGTAGTTGCTGGTACCCGCTCCAGAGTGGATTGACCATTCTGGAGAAATGACAGCCTGCTTATTGCTTAACACCAGATGTCGGGTCTCTTGAGGGTCTCCCATGAAATGCATGACAATCTGATCTTCTGGCATATCAAAATAGAAGTAAACTTCCATTCGTCGATAGTGCGTGTGAGGAGGAAATGTATTCCATATGCTTCCACTTGCTAGTTCGGTAAAGCCCATTACTAGCTGGCAGCTCTGGATACCGTCTTCATGAATGTATTGAAAGATCGTACGCTCGTTGCAGTTCTCTTTCGACCCCAAATCTACTCTGTTGGCGTCTCCAAGCGTGGCTTTGGTTGTCGGGTATTCGGCATGTGCCGGACTGGAGTTGATATAGAATTCCGCTGGGCTGTCAGCACTAACGCTGCTGAACTCAATGGACTTCTTACCTTTTCCTACATACAAACACTCTTTAGCCGCAAGTTCATAATCCACACCATCCACAGCTACTTTACCTGCACCCCCGACATTGATTACTCCTAGTTCCCTACGCTCCAGGAAGTGATCAGTCTTAGTAAGGTCCTCAAAAGCAGGTAATACCAATGGAGAAGAAGCCGGAACGGCTCCCAGGGTAATCATGCGGTCGTGCATCGAATAAGTAGCCGTGATCTCTCCTGGCTTCATCACTTCAGGAAGCAGAAATCTCTCTCTTAACTCTGAAGTGGTAAATCGTGCTATATCTTCTGGGTGAGACCCGAATCTTACTTGTGTCATAATTCTTTATTCTGTGATTTTAATTGGATTAGTCATCGAGGAAGTGATGGACGTAAGCTGTTCTTTAAAATAAGCCTCATCCTTAAAGCCTTCGTCATCCAACTCCCAACCTGTGTAAAAAGCAAACCGATAAAGGCCGTCAATGGGCTTTAAGTAGGCTGTATAGGTGTTAACAACACCCTCTCCCTCCTCAGGTGCTTTATCGAACGCTATGAAACCGTCGGTTGGCACTATAAGCCCCATACCGAGTATATCCTTATTTTCACTCTGAAGGCCATGAGTATAAATCATCTCCGCTCCATTGCCTTTAGTATAGGCAGCTTCTAATGCGAATAAATCTACTATACCGGTAACCAACGTGTCTGCTCCGGTTCCTGATAAGGCAACCTCACTTTCGTAATGGCGCTTTCCAGCCCAAATCGAAAGCGTCTCGGTAAGATCAAAAGTCTCATCTTCTACTTTCCAATCCTCATAAATCAATTGCATAATAGCTCGTACAGGACCTTGGCTCACGAGTTTGAAAGTTGCTTTCTTAGTATCTGTTAAGCGATAAATAGAGTCGTTTTTCAACATGGCCAATGCACCCGCTCCCAGGCTGTTACCTACCTTGAGTACATCCATCCCCCAATCCTGAATCTCGTGGTAGTTCTCACCTAAACCTATTTGAGGTGCCATTAGTCCAGGACTGGTTTTAGTGAAAATGTCCTTGCCATTGCGACTATCAAAATAGGATCTGTAAACAATCAGCTCATTTTCCCATCCTGGCCCCTCAAATTGATATATGTAAGGCTTGCTTTGGGCCACATGATCAAGAGGTCTCACATTTTCAGTGACTGGTGTAAAGTTTCCATCTTTATTCGGACTGTAGCCAAAATGAATGGCTGTTTTTTGCTCGAACTCAGGTAAGCCATCTTTTGGCACTACTTCATACATAAGCTCAACTGATGAAGAAGCATCAAAGTCGAGTATCATAGCCACCTCATCCCATATACCGTCTCCATCCATATCATCAAATTGAGTAGGAATTGAAGGGTTGTCCGTTGTTGAAAAAATCAGATAATCATCTTGCTGCAGATCAAAGCTACTTCGTCGTAATATGACAGGTTGATTATCCAAATCCGTCGAACTGCTGTTGGTCAACACAATTGATAGCGGTTCGGAGCATCCGAACATTGAGCAAAATAGAATGGAGAATAGTATATACTTCATTAATTCATTTTTTAAATATCCATGGTTCATGCGGAAATTAATCATATTCAATGGTACTCAGTAATCACAACATCCACCTTCATTATTAATCTTTGATATTATTTTACTTACCATTTAGACTAGCACTTTAATACTCATACAATGATGGGCTGCCTATTACAATCTTCTTTTAAAAACTCACCAAGATTTTACAACATGATGACGGAAAAAGAGGCTCGACACCCTGAACCCAAATGGAGCTTACTACCCATAGCTTTTGATCATAAGCTTCAATAATGACGGACTTCTGTGTTAAAGTTTTTAGCGACGGTCAAGACAATAGTTATTACCTACTGGTTCTGATCAAAGCATCTGTTCATTACTCTGTACTTCTATAATTGAGCAGTCAATATTAACAATACCGACCAAAAAGAAGACCATTCAATTATGTATACCTTGTCTATTGTTAGTTGCTATTTTGCTTTCCAATAATGAGCTATTTAGCTCTCTTTAGTGCTGAAATTATAATCGTGTGCAACGACTAATCTGATATGTTCAAATCCATGATTTAATTAAGAATTATGAGGAAAGCTTAACTCTGAGAAGAAACTAGATGACAAACAAAAATACATTCTTGCTGTACATGATAGGTCATTGATCACACGTCTTAGAAAAGTTACGTACTCAGAACGCTGCATCTCTCGTTAAGGTGGCTTATTGCAAGAGTAACAGATGCAGAAAGTATAGCACTCAAATAATTTGAGTTAGGTAAAAGGAAGCGGTTCAATTGCTTTGGTTAAACGAAATGGTGATGATTGGACCACAAAATGAATAGCTTGCTAAATTTATTTAATATCAATTTTCATTACGATAGAAACTAATTATTCAATAACTAGAATAGTAAAATTGACCAGATGAAGACACGGAGAGATTTCATAAAAAAAACTACCCTTACGGGTGCTGGTGTAGCACTAGCCATGAAGGCGTCAAGTTACAATAGAATCATAGGAGCAAATGATCGGGTATCACTTGCCTTTATGGGGCTTGGACGTAGAGTTAAGGCGTATTATCCTATTCTTGGGTCAGAATACAACACACAGCTCTCGTATCTATGTGATGTCAAAAAAAGTCAGATTGATAAGGTACTAGGTCAATTGAAAGATAAAATTGACTACACTCCCAAGTCATCAGATGATATCAGAAAGGTACTTGAAGATAAATCAGTAGATGCAGTCTATGTGGCAGCACCTGATCACTGGCACGCACCCGCCACCATCATGGCACTCGATGCTGGCAAGCATGTCTATATAGAAAAACCATGTGCACACAATCCTACAGAAGCAGAGGTGATGATCGCCAAACAAAAATCTACCGGACTCCAGGTACAGATGGGCAATCAGCAACGCAGCTCTGGGCATACAGTCGAGATCATCAAAGAAATCCATGATGGCGCAATTGGTACACCCTATAGTGCGGTAGCCTTTTATTGTAATAATCGAGGTGAAGTGCCCCAGCAGGTAAAGCAAGCGGCACCATCTGATCTCAATTGGGATTTATTTCAGGGGCCTGCACCTCGGCAAGACTACTACCATGATATATGGAACTACAACTGGCACTGGTACGGCTGGAAATGGGGAACAGCCGAAACCGGCAACAATGCAGTGCATGAATTAGATGTCGCCAGATGGGCACTTAAGGTCGACTATCCTGAGACAGTACGGGTATTTGCTGAAAAGCAGCATTTCAAAAATGACGGCTGGGAAATGTATGACGCTATGGACGCCACTTTCGGCTTTGCTGACGGTAAATACATTAAATGGGATGGCAGTAGCCGAAATCGATACCATAAGTACGGTGAAGGAAGAGGTAGAGGAACTATCATCTATGGCACGGAAGGATCTGTCTATGTGGATAGAGGGGAATACCAGCTTTTTGATCGAGATGGGAAACTCACCAAAAACAGTGCAAAAACCAATGAAGACGGCACAGCCCTTGGGGGTGGAGGTGAGACTTCCACCAAGCATTCTGTCAATTTCCTTGAAGCTATCAGAGGCAAAGAAAAGTTGACTGCTCCTATTCACGATGGTGCGATAAGTAATCATATGGCACTATTGGCCAATATCGCTTACCTTACCAAAAGCGCATTTGATGTTGACAGTGATTCTGGTAAGCCTTACGACAAAGAAGCCATGCAGCTGTGGTCTCGTGAATACGAACCAGGATGGGAACTAAAATGAATTGAATGGTCTCAAGAAGAGTATTCGTTAAGGCAAGTACGCTGACGGCTTTATCAGCACCGCTATACTCCTCGATGCTTTTGGAAAGTCAGTCCAAGCCTCAGCTGAGACTTGGCGTCATCGGCTGTGGAGATAGAGGTAGCGGTATTTCGAGTGCTATTCAGGCACATCCACTGTTCTCGGTAGAAGGTGTCTGTGATGTAATACCCTTCCGACTTGAGGCGCTAGCGCAATCGACCAATTCCAAGCCCTACGATGACTATCGCGCACTGCTTGATAACAAAAACATCGATGCAGTCATTATCGCTGTACCGTTTGGTTTACATTATGAGGTAGCACTTGATGCGATCGCGGCAGAGAAACATATCTACTGCGAAAAAACAATGGTCAAGGGCATAAAGCAGATCCAATCAGTCTTAGATGCACAACGCAACTCAGATCTGATCTTCCAGACCGGGCATCAGTACAATAGCTCTGAGCTCTACCAAAAAGTAGAACAAATGATCAAAAGTGGGTATCTCGGAGAGGTCACCGCCTTTGAATGCCAGTGGAATAGAAACGGAGATTGGAGAAGGGATGTACCTGATCCAAAATGGGAACGGCTCATCAACTGGCGCATGTACAAGGAGCATTCGGGAGGATTAGTCGCTGAGCTATGTTCCCACCAAATTGATTTTATCAATCGCGTACTAGGCGAGTTGCCAAAGAAAATCATGGGTAATGGTGGGATTGACCATTGGCAAGATGGGCGTGAAACATTTGACAATGTCCATCTTCTTTTTGAATACCCTAATGGAATAGATGCGAGCTTCACAAGTACCACAACTAACGCGTTTGAGGGATATCAAATCAAAATTTTAGGGAGTAAGGCAACTGTGGTAATGGGAATGACTTCTGCCAAGATATACCTTGAAGATAAAGGTCAAAATGTATACGGCTTAGTGGATGGTGTAAGTGGAGCAACTAAAGCGCAAAGGTCAAAAGGCGAAGGTGCTCCGATTACGGCGCGTAACACAGATATCACTGTTCAGGCACTAGAGCAGTTTCATGCCTCTATCTTCGATGGTGCAGACGTATATGCAGATATCGCGTCGGGTGCCAATACATCAAAGTGCGTTCAGATGTGTCTGGATGCAATGTATGAAGAGAAAATAGTAAGGTGGGACGACTATCCAGGATTATCATTCTAAAAAAACTCTTGATGGATTGATTTAAGCCAAACCTAGCTGTCTACTAAAAAGGCAGCAATAATCCAGATAATAACTCCTCTCTATACTATCTCAGATAAATCCGCTTGATCTCCTTCTGACCTTTGTAGGTAAGTTCTATAAAATAGAGCCCACTCTTGAGATGACCTAGATCGAGATATTTGTCCGCTAATTTTAGGTGGGTGGATTGACCTGTCAAATTGACAAGACGGACACTATGATCATCTAGCTCATCGGCTATATACAACCGACCTGAAGTCGGGTTCGGAAATACCTTAAAAGAATCATCTTCTACACTCAGCACGACTTCTTCCTCTACTTCGTCTTCCATGGCAATGAAATGACCTATTATCCAAGCACTTTGGTCTAAGGTGACGATAACAGCTGTATCGCTGCTGGCATTGACATCTCCCTCCCATCGCTCAAATCGATAACCCTCATCAGTACGCGCTTTGACATTTATCACCGTGCCTTTTGGGACAATACTTCGCACAAGATCACCTTCTACGTACACGCCACTGTTAGGAGGGGGCAAGACGCGGGGCTGAAGCTGTGGTTGCAACATATAGACCACAACATCATCATGGCTGGACTTTTCAAAATTGGCTGCATTAGCCCAGTTCGTTGCTCTGAGCCCGTTGATACCCTTTAGATCACCAGAGACCAACGCCTTATGCACCTCGAAGCGGCTCATTATTCCTATGGTATAGCCATCGTCATGTAGGGTAAAGGATGATATCACTTCATCCTCACCACCGTTCCCAAACAGCGTCAAGTTGCCGGCAATTGAAGCTGAGTTCAGCGGGTAAGAAAATGATAGGAAGGTGGAATCATTTCTAGTCTCAAGCCGGGTGATCCTGGGATGCTCCGGTATTGGATTATTCACTGCTAAGGTATCAGTTCTATAAAAAGGACCACTGATCGGGTGGTTCTCATCATAAGCTCCAATATCAGGTGCCGATCCGTCGTAAGTGGATTGCCAGTTCAATCTTGGTATGGTGACCACTCCTCCCGCATCAACACAGGGACTACCTTCCTGAAGCGTTAAATCTAACTGCTGAGGATCACTAAAAAGCGGATCGGCAATAATGCCATTGGCCTCCTGCCCATTATTGGTCAATCGGGCGCTAAAGGCCCTATTAGAACAATCATGGTCATATACCAGTGTTTCATTCCACTGGTCCAGTTCCCACTGCCTCTTAGTCAGGTAAAAGGCGTTGTTAAAATGATTTACACGCTGCATCCTTCGATCCCCGATAGACCCATGTAATCGGCCACTACCGTAATAGCTATTATTGAAGATGTATAATGGATCAGTCAAGTTATCATCATCATGACCGTAAATCTTGTAGTAGCCCGTACATATGTCCTCGGCCCAGTCATCAGAATCGTTGGTAATGATATTCCCAAAATAGTAGATATCACCTCCCCTTACATGGTCAATGGATAAAGTCTTATGAATATTGTGCGTCCAGTTGTGGTGGATAAATAGATTCTTGGCGTAATCCTCCGGCTCAAAGTCATTGTCTCTCATGTTTAGGATGGTATTATCGTAGATTTCGATATTAGCATCAAAGCCCTCATCTCCTCTCCATCGCAGGGCATTGAAACCGTTCTGCATCGTATTACCACGAATGACATGGCTCCCGGAGGTTCCCTGCATAGTGATCAGCGATCCATTCAAGAAGGACAGCTCACCATGATGCATGGATTCCCAAGCTTCTCCATCAGTCCATGAGCTTACATTCCAGGCGTAGCTGCCTCCCTGATCCCAGAAGCAGTTTTCGACGAGCACATGGTGCGAATTTTCCCCTCTTACGTTGATGAGCCTTCTGCCACCTTGAAAATAGCATGTCTTGAAGGAGATGTAAGTCGAATTATTGATCGGTAACGGGTCAACCCACGCATTTTGAAAATGCAGGTTCACAAACTCCAGCCAGGATGAATTGGTGATTTCGAGCCAATTATAGCTTATGGCAGTATTGGCAGATGGTCGACGACCATCTATTACGGCAGAGTTGGCAATGTCGGAAGGGCCTTTGAAAACAATTGGGTTGTCAAAAGCCCCATTGACATTACTCAAGACAATGGGCCCTAAATAGATACCCGGTTCCAATTTGACTGTATCACCTGGTTGCAACGCAGCAATTACCACATTAAGGTCGTCAGTGGGACTGACATGGTATAAAGTCTGCGAGAAAGACTTGAAACAGAATAACAGTAAAATGAACCCGACGAATTTCATATAAAACGTTTTTTGTCTGCCTGGTCAGGGCAATTCTAGTAACGATTGATGCTAACGCAGCGCTCAACGCTTGTTATTGTAATATAGACGATTGAACATATCAAACCCCTATGTTCTGATAAGACCCTGCATCAAGATAAAGCACCGCACTATGATGCTTACGTAAAATTGATGCAGGACAAGCAGTCGAAATTTCTCCTTCCAAAGTGTTCCTGACAGCACTGGCTTTAGTGCTACCAGGGACTACACAACACATGTGTTTAGCAGACATCAACGCAGGGATGGTTAGTGTCAATGCGGTCTTAGGTACCAGCTCCAATGAATCAAAGCAATCGTCATTGACCTGCTGCTGTCTGCACTCATGATCAAGTTCCACTATTTTGACCATTTGGGGGTCATCAAAATCAGCAACAGGCGGATCGTTAAAAGCCAAATGACCGTTTTCTCCAATACCCAGACAGACAATATCAGGTGGGTACTGTACGAGAAGCTCCTCATAACGCTGACATTCCACCTCTGGGTTGAGCGTACTGATATAATGAACTGCCTTGAAGGGTACTACTTCAAATAACCTGGTTCTCAAAAATTGCCCAAAGCTGTGCGATGCATTCGGATCTATCCCAATGTATTCATCCATGTGAAAGGCATTGATTCGACTCCAATCTATATCGTCCATTTTAATCAATGAGGCTAAGAATTCATTTTGTGAAGGAGCTGCCGCGAAGATCATGTTCACCACGGCTCGTGTTTTGAGCATTTCTCGGATCTCTTGTCTGACGCGCTGAGCAGCACTCATGCCAATAGCTTCTCGAGAGGAGTAAACCTCTATGGTGAGTCTATCAACTGCAAATGTTCGTTCGGCTCTCATCTGGGTTTATTTAATATTTAGGAATAAATAGTACGCATTTAGTCATCTTGGTGTATTCATCATTACGTAGGGACGATTGGGCATCCTTGAGGTGTAATAATAACTCCCAGCGCCTCTTCCATTGATCTAATTTAGGACATACGAGATGCGCAACTTCATTCTGCGATAGTGTGTATTTTCACTTTTGATCATACACCGCTTGGTGTGACATATCGACAAGCCGACTTTGAATAAACTGCAAAGAAAGACAAAGAGAATTGACAGCTGCTAATGAACTCATCAATTAATGTATTTACTGATAAGATCACATGGCCTATCATTAGTCTACGATACGATAACGATTTTTACTACTCGCAAACTCTACGTCAGGCATGGTGACAGAAAAAACCCAATCACCTGTATCATGCGCAAGCCGCAGCATTAAATGATTTCTACCTTCTTTGAGGTCTAGGAACAATTCGTCTTGATCAGTTACATAAGGTCTTGCACCAAACTGCTCATGGACTTTCTCTCCGTTCAAATAGACATCTACCCCATCCGTACTACCTACTAATAGCCGAACGCGCTGCGCGCTCTTCGCATCTATATGAGCAAAGGCATGCATCACTTTCTGGTCGGTATCAGCAAATAGCTCATGCAGATTGACTTGGCCAAAAAGTGGCGTATTCACCCTTTTCCATCTGTACTTCTCCGAATTGAAGAAGAACTCTTCGGTGACATTCGGAAACGTAGTTGACAAACCTCCCGTCTCCGTTAGCGCGTCAAATTGAGGGTTATTTGCTCCGTTACTGGTTGGCATAGGCTCTGTCATCAACCAACCTTTAAAATACCAGTTATCCGTTTTTTGGATGTCCAGTCGAACGGCTGCTGGTTCAGGAATAAGTGCTTCGCTATCGAAATCGGAAAGCGCACTTCTCAGTTTACGCTCAACATCATAAAAATCCGAAAGCTGCATGTCATAGCGTTCTTCCACAAGGTCTAAGGAATAAGAGCGGTTTTCTAGCAGCCAAAGGTGCTGATTTTCTGCTTTTAGAATGGTCAAATTGTCAATCACCACTTTTAACTTGCCAAAGGCCTGGACGAGCAAAGAACGGGCTTCTTCTTGATTTTCTTTATCCTGCTGTAGGAGATAGGCGCTCTTATACAATTCGGCAATTTCGACTATCGTAGGCCTGCTTGTTGCTAAGAACCGATACTGATCGATGGTTAATTGTATGTAGGCAAGATCTTCAGCGTAATAAGTTGCGTCAACTTCTGCTAGGTATGCATCTGCTTTTTGCGCTAGCGCTTCAACTTCAGCCCAATCTTCGAGATTTGTTAACATTGATTTTCCCGAATCTGGAAGGATTTGTTGCCAAAACACCGCTTCATTCATTTTTTCGGTAGACTTGATAGAGGTGAGTTCATTGATTGCATTTAACGCTCTGCTGATTCCAAGTCCATCATTTCCGTACAATACTTTATTAAAGCGTGCGTCATAGGTTTGATCGTCAGTATCACTGTTCCAACTTTGCTCTGCGGCATAGGCTACACCGTACCAGTCCCTTGAAAACAGGGCCGAGCCGCCATCGTCCCACACCGTATTGAGCATTCCCCAGGCCTGTAGCCTTTTTCCTTCCGCCAGGAATCCACCGATATTGCCTTTTGCGACTTCAAAATCAGGGATTATGCTATGAGAATTTAGAATCCCTGTAGAAATGAGAGGGTTATAGCCTCTATCGAGAAATGTAGTAATGCGCTCTGTATAAGACTCCATGACATCATAGCCCCAGGTGATAGGAAGAACATCATCGGGAAGTCGATCTAAAATAGTGGGGTCATTGAGAATGATATCACCCCACATCAGCATCTTTTTGCCTTTGCCATCAATCAAGTCATAAATGCGATTGATGTGTTCGGCGTAAACCGCGCTTTCTCCCAAACTGTCGACTCTGGCTTTGGATGCACCTGCGCCCAAATCGAAGGTCTCGTCAGAATTGATATGAAAATAGTCAGAATGAAAGGCAGGTATCATTTCAGTATAAATATCATCGAGCAGTTCGTAGCTCTCCTCAAATGACGGAGAAAGGAGTGTGCCCCCTTCACCCAAGTGGCTGTAATCAGGATGAGAGAGTATCTTCTCGAAATGGCCGAAAGACTGAAAATTACCCACTAAATCTATGTTGTACTTTTTGGCATAGTCCGCTATAGATCGCCATTCGGCAATGGTAAGCCCACCGTCCTTCGGGGCAAAAGCAGCATGTTTTTCAGTTTTTACGACGTGCTCCGTATAGTAGGTAAGCAGGTTGATCTTCATTTCCGAAAGCCGCTCGATTTGCTGCTTCATATAAGCATGTGTGGGAACAGGGCCTCTGCTGATGTCATCCATCATACCGCGAATTTCCAAATCGGGATAGTCATTGATGATCATGCCGGGGATCGCATTTTCATCCCCATAGGCACGTAGTAACTGCTTCAGAGATTGTACAGCATAATAAGCACCACTTTCATGAGTAGAATGTACTACTATTCCTTCAGCGTTAATGGCTATTTGATAAGCTTCCCTTTTCTGGAAGTCGAGCAGGGGCTCAATAAAGGCCGCAAATGAAGGGTTATCAGCAGCCTTTTTGTGCTTCAGCAACCTTACTTCGGTATCCTTAGGTTTCTGTACCAGTTTTAGCCCAAGAGTAGTGTGCTCCTCCCATGCATCAAGCAGTTGATCTATCGGATAGTTCGTATTCTTATCGACGAATAGGGTCAGCGCTTTTTTAGTGTTATGTAAAAAGGGTTGTCCTGATCGTTCTACTTGTTGAGGGTTTGGAATGATAGGAACGAACCTGTCTTGTGCCTGGATAAAAGCAGTAGAAAAATGCAGAAAGCATAAGAAAAGTAATGTTTTGATGCTTTTAGAGAAGCTCGACATATGATTCAATGATTAAGATTCGTACTATAATTTAACCCCGAGATTAGGACGAATTTTTCCGCTCAGGAACCTTAAGGTATTACACTGTCCGTCCTTTTTGTTATATCAGCGGTGATGTGGAGTTCCACTTATGTTTTTGATGTCATTCCATGTGATGAGCTCGATTTGATTTGCTTTGAGTTTAGTCCTGTTTTCTTGGCTCGTAAAACTGTCAAAATCGATTTGTCGCCATTCAGCACCGAAATTAGGATGGTTGATGGTTATCCCTTTCATTTCGTTATCGTCAAATGCTGGATGTATGAGTACGATATTTAATCCGCTTACGACATTCTCGAAAACCTGCGAGTAGTAATCACTCAATTGACCGGATTCAAATTGCCCAAACACTCCGATATGCACTTTGTCGGTGGTCAGATCTCCTTCTATGATATTTTGGTCTGGATTGAGCTCTACCATCTCCATGATCTCTCGGCTGATGAGGATGGGAAGCTTATACTTTTCACCTAAGCCTCTATAAATTTCAAAAAACTCAGGACATGCTCCGACACTATACATGTGCGAGTCGATATGGGTAGGTTTCAAGCCGAATTTCAAGGCTTTCTCGATTTGTGCCTCTAGCTCCTTCGCTACGTGCTGTGGAGTGGCATTTTTGCGGAGTGCATCTCTTTTTTTGTAGAAGTGTCCATGTTCGTCGACCAAGCTCGGTACTTCTGATATCGGCAAAACAGGCCCAAATCTGTAATTCTCCCATTCGCAAGTGAGCGTCAAGTGGATTCCGTAATCGATTTTTGGATTGTTTTTCGCGAATACCGCCATTTCATAATACCACGGACAGGGTACCATTATGCTGTAGGAGTTGACAAGCCCTGTCTCTAAGCACTGAATGGTAGCCTTATTCTCGGAATGAGAAAGTCCCGCATCATCCGCGTGTATGATCAACAATTTGGTATTTTCCGAGAATCCTAATTTTTGTGCTGTGTTCATTCTTTTCTAAGTTCATATAACTGTGCCGCCTAAGTTAACCTTATCAGATACAGACCTCTTTCTGATCGAGCGCTTACGTTAATCCTTTCCTTCTTGATCTGAAGTGAATACTGCTCCACATGTTCAGGTGTATCCGGATTGCTGCGTCCCACCATTTCGAAGACTATGTCCGCCTTGGCCCCTAATTCCATTTTAGTGACCTACCGGCAAATAGCTCAGTCAGTTGTATGCGAGCATTGGTCCGTTCGTCGAACAGTATTGGATAACTGATAGTGACCTCATCTAATGAATTCAAGTCATAGAAGCCACCAGACATCTTGATCGACTGAGGTTGAGGCAATAATATCAGCTTTTGACTCAATGCATATTCAATCAGCGTTATCAATGACACAATGGAACAAAGCAATACAAATGGCTGTTTCATGCATTAAGTATATAGATATCTGTAAGGTACAGGTCAGTGATACAATGGAGGAAGTTGATTATGAAAATCTATCCTTCTGAGCAGTTTTCAAAGGTCGATCACACCTTAGTAACAAGACGTGATTAGTCACTCAGATACCCACAAGGAGAATCCTATTGCATCATCTCGGGTAGAACAGATTAATGGTATTGTACACGTCACTTGAGTTAAAATTGGGTAGTGTCGTGCCAATAAAGAATGCAAAGATGTAGGTATTTTTACTTTAGAATGCGTCTTAATAAGAGTATCCGGTGACGAAACGAATCGAAATAATTTCTAAAATTCCGTTATAGACCAAACACACGATGATGAGAAGAGGCATGTTTTTAGTGAGGATCGAAGTAGTGGCGCTGACGCTCATGATGCTATTGTTGGTAAATCAAATCACCGCAAGGCAGAATAGTAGCGGTGAAGGTGATAATATCTATCTGGAGATGGAGGCGGGCGAAGTAGAGCCACCAATGCTCATCGCTAGCGACGAATATGCGCTCGGCAATCAATACATCCAAGTAGAGGGAGATAACAAGTCCAGCAGTAACGTGCCCTCCAGCGGGAAAGTCACCGTGCA
This sequence comes from Cyclobacteriaceae bacterium, assembly GCA_040222235.1. GTDB lineage: Bacteria > Bacteroidota > Bacteroidia > Cytophagales > Cyclobacteriaceae > UBA6059. The sequence continues at coordinate 59,687 of JAVKDO010000001.1, read as the reverse complement.
AGTCACAGTATCTGGTGGAGAATATACCATTTGGGGAAGGACAATAGCCCAAACAGAAAGCTCAGACTCATTCTGGGTACAGGTCAATGATGGCCCGGCGTATAACTGGAACGGGATAAGAATAACTCCATTCTGGGGCTGGTCACAGGTGCATGACTTTACCGACAACAATCAGGTGGTCACCTGGATACTGTCGGAAGGCACACATGAAATCAGCATCTACTACCGAGAACCAGGCACCAGATTGGATGCCCTATTCATCACTAACACCGCTACTATCCCCACCGAAGGTGATGAGCTATACCCTCCAAATCTCACGAGTATTGAGAACCCACCAGTACCCTGGAAGGAAGCGTACAATTTCACACTGCCCAACTTCAAATTTGAGCATCCGATGACGGTGATCAGCGGAGATGAGTTGGAGATGGTGAAGCACTACGTGGAGCAGGAGGTAGAGCCACAGTACTCGGCATATCTCGAACTCATCAATGATGCGGAGGACGCTCAATCCTTCGTACCTGACGCTCCTAGCAGTATGAATATCATGGGCGGCTATGAGCCCAACTCGAACCTGAATGAAGTTCGTGAACAGCTATGGCGCAACTGCCATGCCGCTTACTCCAGTGCTTTGGCCTATCAATTCACAGGAGAAGCAAAATATGCCGATAAGGCCATTGAGGTTATGATGGACTGGGCCAACGCCAATACTACTTTTACAGGAGGTGATCGTGGGTTACAACTCGGCTCATGGTTTTCGCAGGTGCTGTATGCAGCCGATTTGATTCATGATTACGAGGGTTGGACTGATAGTCAACGTGCGACATTCAAGTCTTGGTGGCGCAACAATGTACTGGTACATCCTTTGGATGTGTTGCGGGGAAAGGACAACAACTGGAAGGATGCGGGACTACTTGGCGTATTTACAGCTTCGGTAGTTTTGGAAGATACGTTGCTGCTGAAAGAAGCCTTGATTCAACTGAAGAGCTATTTCTATGAACGAGTTGACGAAAGCGTGCGGAACCCTGGAGTGGATTGGAAGATGAGAAAGGACGAGCATGGCGTTTACCTACCCAGAGAAGTAGTCAGAAACAACGGAAGTAGTGGACTTACCTACACGGCCTACGCGCTTACCACCATGGTACAGTGTCTGGATATGGCCAAATATGCAGGTTTTGACCTTTGGCACGATAGCACCTCGCAGGGCGCAGATCTTGTTCAACTCATCGAAACCTACTATCAATGGGACATCCTAGATCAAACGTTCCCTTGGCACCCAAGTCCTAATAAATCTGACAAACGTAGAAATGCCTATGAGTTAGCGAATATTAACCTTGATCTTCCAGAGGAAATTGTTGCGTGGATCGAAAACAATCGCCCTCAAGTAGCGCGAGAAGGTGACGAGTATGCCACCCTCACCAAAGGAGACATTCATATCTCCAAGTTGATAACAGATATCAATCTGACCGATAACCAATCCTTCGCTCCCGGCGACACCATTCCGATAGTCATCAATATCACAGATCCCTTTGAAGTCGGGCTGGATCAAGTACAAATCCTACTCAATGACATCATCCAATCGACTCATTCAGATCTAAACATCGATACGTACATTATTATGCCCTCCTCTAACACTGAGAAGGCTAAGGTTGATATAAGAATAGTTGATCAATTTGGTGTGGTCGATGATAGAAACTTATCAGTGCTCAATGCCGACCAGGCCAAGCTACTTGAGATTACATATGACAGCACTTTCGGTACTGTTGCGGTAGAGCCTGACCAGCCGTCCTACGTTCCTGGTCAGGAAGTCACCATTACGGCTACCTCCAAGTTTCCTTATGAGTTCAAGGCGTGGAGTGGCGACAATAGTAGCACCAGTGCAGAGCTTACAATCATCATAGAAGACGACTATTCACTTGAGGCGGCTTTTGAACAGCTCGAAGACCCTCGGCTCAATTTCAACTTTCAGCCCCGTGATGATCTAGTTGTCCCGGGTTATCGAAGAGATGTGGGCGATCCCTATGCCCTCTCCAATGGAATAATATCTGGTTGGAGAATCACAGAACCGATCAACGGCATTCGCCGTTCGAGCAACGATGTGGTTGACCCGCGGAAGCTCACCTACATAGCCATGCAGCTGGGCACAGGCAGTGGCGACACTTGGGAATTGGAAGTGGCGGCTGGTAACTACAACATCGAATTGGGCTTTGGCGATTATGGCAATCCTGATCACCTCAACACATTTCTACTGGAAGATTCTCTTGTGACCGATCCTGATGGCAAAGACAGCTTTGATGTCTACCGTTTTAGCAATTTTCAGATTGACGATGGTCATCTTACTATCCTACCTACCGGTGAAAATGTCAAGATCAGTTACCTCAAAATAGCTCCTGCAAATACTGAGCTGACTACTTACCTGGCTGTGGACGGTGGCACGGGCGCAGGTGAGTATGAGCCAGGCACTCAGGTGGCGATCAGCGCCCCTGCCCCTACCGGAAATGACCTGTTTGAATGGCAAGGCGATACTACATTTGTAGATGACTTCACTAACAATGAAACTTTCGTCATCATACCTGATCAGGATGTACAGCTTATCGCAACTTATTTGCCAACGTACGCTTTGAACGTAGAAAACGGCAGTGGAGCAGGTAACTACAAGGAAGGTGAAGTGGTCGCCATCGAGGCTGGGGTAATTGAAGGCCAGCAGTTTACAGGTTGGTCGGGTGATACGCAGTTCTTGGCAGACGCAGCGCTACCTAATACTACTGTAGAAATGTCTGACCAAGTCATTTCATTGAAAGCCGAATATGAGCAAGTAGTACTAGGCCTTGATCTCTCTTCAACTTCGTTTAAAATCTACCCAAACCCCACGAATAATCACGCAGTGCTAGAATTCGAGCTTATCGCTCCTTCTCCGCTGAGTATTGAATTACTTGATCTGTCAGGAAAGCATCTTATGCATCAAACTGATTTCTTTTCTGCTGGTTTTCATCAAGTCATCATTGAAGAACAACTCATTCTGGGCATCAATGTGCTAAGAGTTAGTACACCTGATCATATGATTACCCAACTAATTGTCAAACGCTGACAATGCATTTCTATGAAGACTTCAACAAGGACATAGTGAAGTAGGAATTCAATACAATGATTAAACATTTAGAACATGTCAAATGGGGTATCATAGGTGTGGGTGATGTCTGTGAAGTAAAAAGTGCCCCAGCTATACAGTTGATTCCCGACTCATCCATCCAAATCGTCATGCGGCGTGATGAAGCTAAAGTACGCGACTATGCCAAAAGGCATAACGTACCCGAATGGACAATCAAGACATCAGAGGTGATTAATCACCCAGAAGTCAACGCGATCTATGTGGCTACTCCCCCGGCCTATCATGCACAGTATACTATAGCAGCCGCCAAAGCCGGAAAACCAGTGTATGTCGAAAAACCTATGGCGCGCACTTCTCAGGAATGCCAACAGATGATCAGGGCATGTGAAGAAGCCGGTGTTCCGCTATTGATAGCCTACTACCGCAGAGCACTCCCCCATGTCCTGAAAGTCAAAGAACTATTGGATTCTAAGACCATTGGCGACATTAGATTCGTGAAAATTGAGTTATACCAACCAATTGATCCTAATATAGTCGCTTCTGGTACTAATTGGCGGGTTGATCCAGAGATAGCAGGAGGCGGGTACTTCTACGACCTGGCAAGCCATCAGCTGGACTTGCTAGACTTTCTTCTGGGACCGATACACAGCGGTAAAGGCTATAGTGGAAATCAGGCCGGACACTATGAAGCTGAAGATATAGTAACCGGTGTTTTTAAATTTGAATCAGGCGTACTAGGAAGCGGTATCTGGTCATTTGCGGTAGCGTCCGATGATCAGGTAGATCGGGTGACCATTCACGGATCGGAAGGACACATCGAGTTTACCACCTTTGGCGCCACTGATGTGAAGCTCGTCTCACAGCATACGTCCGAAACCTTCAATTTTGATATGCCTAAGCATATCCAGCAGCCCTTGATCCAGCAGGTGGTTGATGAGTTGAGAGGTAAGGGCACATGCGTAAGTACTGGATTTAGTGGTGCGAGAGCTAATCAGGTGATGGAATGGATCAGTAAATGAACAAGTGCTAAATGAATACTTACCGCATTGCGACCATTCCCGGAGATGGAATTGGCAAAGAAGTAATCCCTGCATCAGTAAGAGTTTTGGAGGCAGTTGCTGCTCAATGTGGATTCGAACTAAAGTTCACGTACTTTGACTATTCCTGTGAGTATTACAGGAAATCTGGAAAAATGATGCCAGATAATGGGTTGGAAAGGCTGAGCGATAGCGATAGCATCTTTTTAGGCGCAGTTGGATATCCGGGAGTTCCTGACCATGTGTCGCTTTGGGGTTTATTAATTCCAATTAGAAGAGCGTTTCATCAATATGTGAACCTAAGACCGGTTCGCCTGCTAAAAGGTATCAAATCCCCACTCTTAGAGCAAGGCGCTATCGATTTCCTGATTGTTCGCGAAAACAACGAAGGTGAATATTCATCGGTAGGCGGTAAACGCTATGAAGGAACGGATCAGGAGTTGGTTGTTCAGGAGAGTATTTTTACAAAAAAAGGTGTCGACAGAGTCCTGAAGTACGCTTTTGAATTGGCTGACAAGCGAAACAAAAAAGTCACGAGTGCTACTAAATCAAATGGTATCGTCCATACCATGCCTTATTGGGATGAGCGCTTTGAAAAAATGGGCAAAAACTATCCAGATATTCAGAAAGAACAATACCATATCGATATACTCTGTGCCCATTTTGTTCAACATCCGCAATGGTTTGACGTAGTAGTTGCCAGTAATCTATTCGGCGATATCCTCTCAGACTTGGGGCCTGCTGTGGTTGGTGGAATGGGTATTGCTCCTGGGGCCAATTTGAATCCTGAAAAAGAATATCCAAGCATGTTTGAGCCTGTACACGGAAGTGCTCCCGATATCGCGGGAAAAAACATCGCTAACCCAATCGCTTGTTTTTGGACTGCTGTCATGATGTTGGAGCATCTTGGGGAATTAGAAGGTGCACATTTGTTAATGGCATCAATAGAGGAAACTATAGCGGAAGGCAAGATGCTTACCTCCGATCTGGGAGGTCAAGCATCGACCCAGGAGATAACGGCTGCTGTGATCAAAAAAATACTTGACTGACCATTATCACCATAATATCAATCAATCTTCCCCAAAATCTCCTTGACAACTTCGATCTGAAAGTTCAACCATCTCAGATCTTCTAGTCCCTCCTCTTGCTCCAAAAGGGGACTGAGCTGCCTACACGCACTATCAAATGGACTTGCAAGAATCAGCGTCGAGTATCCCTGTCGTATATCCCAGGGATTGCCCGGTTTGTAATAGTCATCTCCTGCTTCATATCGCCTTCTATCCAGGTCGATTTTACTATTCACCCATTCAGGATGAATCTTCTCTTGTCGGATATAGGGAAACATAAAATGCACGCTTTTCTCAATCGAGCCACCTCCAGGCTGGATATCTTTGTAAATATCTGTTCCTACCAGTCTGGTGAGATAGTTAAGAATAAGGTAGTTCTTGATTTAAGAATTATGGTAATGGATGGCGTCACGCCGCTCCAAGTCACGGCTGGTACCATCGGGATATAACGAGTCATCAAGGATCTTTTCAATCTCTTGAACGGCAAAATCAATATATTCTTGATTATCAAAAGTGATACCTGCCATCAATATGATCTTCATTCGTTTAGCATGCCTATTGCTCGAGCCTATTTCAATATCCCAATGCGCTATTTGTTTTGAGGCCATTAGCTTCAACCAGTCCTCGACGAGTATTCTGTCTTCGTCCGAGAAAGTGTCACGATGAATGTCAAATGCATAGAAAAAATCACGCAATTTGTTTTCATTGACATCATTTCCCGTTGGTTTATATTTTTTTGCCCATGCTACCGCAATAGCCATGGTCTGCTCTGCGTAGGCTTGCTTGTTAGTCAAGACGTAAGCATTAATTAAATAAACAAGGTTCGTAATATCTCTGAAATGTTGCCTCATATCAAGGCGTCTGGGATTGTTTGAAACCAGCCCTTCATAAAAAATGGAATCGGTTGGATTAGGATCTACCTCAAGGGCCTGATTCGCATTGCTTATAATTTCATCATATATATCAGCGTCGAGCAGTGAGGCTTGTTCAGCCATAAGGTTCCGCCCTGCTTTATTCAGCCAAATCGTAGGCGGAGGGCCATATTCGTAGAATAACTCAGCTTGACCCTCTTCTGTTCGCTGACAGCCCCATGTCAAAGCCAAAATGGGCAATAACAGAAGATAAAATATCAATCGAGTTCTCATTAAATCGTATAAGGCTTGGATGAACACATTTTAAATTATGATCAATCCAGCTAGCTTCATGGATAACATATTTGAACTAAAGATAACCACTCATCTCCCTACCCAATGAGACTCTAAATTGACTAATTCGTCTCATACATCGGGGGTAGTGGAATACTGCCATCATCAGAAACCCAATCATACCTGAAATCTACATTGACCCACTTAATCCTCTCCTGATCTTCGTAACAAGTATTCTTACCACCACACAAAGCCTCATTGCTCATGGAGCAAGGTTGAGAAGACGCTTGATAACAGTCTTCTTTATCCGACCAGCAATAGGGATACCAAAAAGTGGCATTCTCAATGAGAATGTTGCTCGGACAACCTGAATTCACGTCACCACTGTAACGCACAAATCCTGGCTGATCCAATTCATCTGAACCATGCGTATTGGTAGTGCCTGAATAATAACATTGGATATCATGAACATAGACATTGTTTGCAGCCGCCCTTCTGAATTTTAAAGGGGAGCCACTTACATTTTTCATGTAGACGTTTCTTATTTCCGAGTTATTCAATCGCGTGCAATAGAAGCCATGCAATGCATCAGAGCTTGGAAATATATTATGACAATTCGTCATGACGATGTTTTCAATCAATATGTTACTGGAGTTCTTTGGGTAAATTACTCCGGCCACATAAGGGTAGTCACTGCCATTTGGCGAAAGGACATCATCCGGGATATATACCGTACCTATGCTATCAACCTTTATGTTTCGAATATGCACATTCTCTGATTCCATGACCATAATGGCACCTTTTTGCCACATTTTAATAAAGAGATTTTCTATTAAGACTTTTTCCGAGCTAGGGCGATAAACGCATATAGGCATGGTTGCCTCTTTTTTTCCCTTGGTATATTTCGACCCATAAATGATCGCTTTTTCGTCAGACCCATAAGTAGAAAGTACAAGTGGTTTGTCGATATCCCAAACAAATCCGAATTCATTGGTTCGAGAATTGTCATAAAAACTCTCGCTTTCAGGTTCATCAAAGTTTGAATGAACTACACCTCCCTGAAGAAAAATCTCAAAAGAATCGTCTTTTGAATTCAGACACATCTTTTTGGCTTTAGCTAATGTCTCGATCGCATGTTGGGGACTTTGACCATCGTTATCATCACTTCCAGTAGGACTCACATAGATCGTCAATGCCTGTAAATGATGTACGCTACAAAAGGTCAGCATAACAATTAAGGACAGGAGTTTTATAAGACTATCGTTCATCAGAGAATTATTTTTCTAATCCAAAACATTAATTTCGAGATTTTAAGAGCATATCAAAATCAAGTTCATAGGATCCTGACATATCTGTAAATGTTAGCCTATTAGCCGGCTCGCTTCTTTGATTGAAGCTGAAATTGTTATCTGAGAATCCGAAAGCCATGTTTTCCGCATCCGTAATTATTTCCACACCACCTTCTTTCGACGTGGCTTGGCCTGTTCGGTAGATAATTTTTCCAGCTAGTCCTTCAAATGATATCGTATTCTTATCAGCATCAATACTATGTCTTGGGACTATGTCTGGATTCATATACCATTTCGTAGTATAATCACGCTCCGGCCCACCATAGGCAACCACCGTCGATGACTCTGTGAAGGCGTATAGCGTCCAAAAGGGCCCTCGCCATTCGACAATAGTATGCATAGTGGAGTCTGCATTTACAATTTCCTCCCACCGATCCACATCGGTAGTGGCAGAATTAAAATCACCAGCTGATGTATATGAATGTCGACCCTCTGCCCCACCGTCATCATGCAGTATGATGGGCAGCTCATCTTGCCATGCCCAAGTCTGCATGCCTCTCAAAGGCATTCCTTCGGCTGGCAGTTTTCTGTACAGCTCCTGGCTGTTGTTCTTGTAGCCACTTCGCGCCCGAAATACAATTCCGGTTTGGTAGTCTCGTGTGACCAGGGCATAATCGACATTGGGATTATTGTAGACTTCAGTCCGATTGACATGATCTCTTGCACCCGCATCACCTCCTTTACCTCCTTCGAGCAGTGCCCAGATAGCCGGGCTTATGATATGACACCTACCCGGATCAAACGGATTGTATCCAAGTCCACCTACCTTTTCCAAAGCCATATCTGAGATAAAACCATAGTAGGGATCTACTTTGGACATCCGCTCAAACAGCGGTAAACAGTCGCGATAGCTCGATGAATTGGCTCGTGTAGTTCGAACAGAGGCTCCAACTACCACAGGCCACTGACTCACCGTATTGTATCCAGTCAGCCAGTGCGCTGCTTTCTTGATCAGCGGATCCAAATGCTCAGCACCCGTAAAAAGCCGGTAAGTATACAGGTAGCCTAGACCAGTGTAGGTGTAGTTAATATCAGGCCCACCACCGGCATACTGCTCTGTATGCTCACCGATCTGACCATTCGGTAGAATAACTGCTTTGAATATGTCGTCACCCAGATCTTGCGCTCGATTGAACCATGTTGGCTCTTCGAAGTACAAACCTGCCGAAGCTAATACCGCAGATGAAACAATTCCTCTATTATTGTTTTCAGTGTTTGGATTCTCGAACAACCATCTGCCTGCCTTCCATAGCGCATCTTCGATGATTTCCTGGTCGCCCTCACTCAGATCCTCTTTGATCCATATGTATCCCATGAGTAGTGGCTCTAACCTCCAGCCGTGTTCATGACTACCATGTCTATATGATAGCTTATCATTTTCCCAGGTAAATTTACCTTCATCTGAAACATGTGAGGTCATGCCTACAAATGAATCTCTGAGCATACTCAATGCCGTAGGATCTTTATGATAGATGAGTCCTGGTGTATGATAGGAGAACGCCAGGTTTCCCAGCGCACTAATCTTTCTCCGGCTAGGCGATTCATGTTGGTCAGTGCCGGTGAAAAACGAAACATCAACATCGCAATAATCGCCAGAGACTTCATTGATCAATTCAAAGTACCTGCTCTTTCTGGGGCTTTCGGGTATCGGTTGTTTTAAGTAGGTTTCCAGCCAGGCTTTGGAACGTACCACTGGGGTTTGATCTTCATTTGAAGGTGGCGGTTCGCAACCAAGTAAAAAAATTGAGGATACAGATAGAAATAAAATATGGAGAAGCTGAAGCCGCATTGTGCAAGTGTTAGTAAAATAGCCTATGTGTTGAAGACTACTTTACGAACCATCCACCACTACGAAGCATCAATGAATAGCATGCCAATGCTCTGAAATAAATGCCGCGGCATCCGTATAAGCAACATCCAAATCATCAACTGCCGATTCATCTCCGCCGATATCTATCCCAATGTGTCCTTTAAAATCAATCACTTGTAATGTTTCAAAAAACACATCCCAACGGATGTTTCCCTGGCCGATGGCAAGATGTTCCATCTTGAATCCACCGTTATCCGAGACGTGGATGTAGTCGATATGGTCTTTCAACCTTCTTAGCGATAGTGACAAGTTTTCCTTGATCAGGAACTGATTGGCCGTATCAAAATTGAACCGCAGGTTATCCATCTTCACCGCATCATGAAATCTCAGATAGCCATCAGTACTGGACGCAAGTACACCTACAGCGGGGTGCATCACATATTTAAGCTTATACCTACCGGCAATTTCACATGCCGTTCTGTAGGTATCCACCAATTGCTCCCAGTACTGCTCCCAGGAGACATCCTTAGGCCAGTAGGCAGCATTGAGGACTTCTTCATCGTAGTGTCTGACGACCGGAATATCCGAAGGGAAATGGAAAGGCGGTAAAGGGGCATTATCCAATACACCTATCGCCCCAAAACAAGCAGCTGTCTCGCATCCCTTCTCAAATAGATCCAGCTGTTTGTTTCGTTCTGCTTCATCCAATGATGACAAACCAGGGAGTACACCGCAGAAATAAGGAACCGTCAGATTCTCTTTTCTCAGCTTTTCTGCAATACTGTCTTTCAAGGCAAACACTTCCATCAGATGATCTTCACGAATTCCTTCCAATTCGATTGAAGCAAAACCCAACTCGATCATTTCATCGATATGCGCCAATGTCCCGCTTGCGGGAGGTGGATAGCCGTATTTGGTTATGGAATACAAGTAGGCGCAAACAATGTGGTCATTAACAGTATTTTTAGTCATCATGCATCAATTTATAATAAGTCAGCAATACCCATAAATCCCAAGACACAGATAAAAAGGGTGAAAGCGGTGATCAGACCGATCAAAATATTCTTTGGCAACCCTATAGCATAGGATCCAAGCGCCTTTTTGTCATTGAGTTGTATCCACATCAGTACGAGTATGGTCGGTGTTGCAAGTAGTGCTAGCGCCTGGGAGACGATCATCACGGCTACCGGTCTACCGCCAAAAATGGGGACAATTAGACCCAAAGCGGCATAGAATATCACGATCATACGGTTCTTAGTGGTTGACAGATCAAGCTTCTTATCCTGATAGTCTGATAGCAGCATAGGCACAAGAATGTAGTGGGGGAACAAAGAAGACAATCCTGCCGCCACTAACCCGCCAACGAAAAGTGAAATGGCAAACGAACCTGCAAGTGGCTCGAGTAATTTCACCATATCGATAGCATTGTCGACCTTCAAACTGAGTGGATGTAGTGTACCAGCTGCGGCGGCCATAATCGCCGCACTGAGTAAAAACATCACACCGGCCGAGACCAGCGCATCCCTTTTTTCCATCTTCAGGTTCGAGATTCCCCAATTCTTTTCTTTCATAGTGCTAGAGCGCACGACATACACCACGCCACCCATGGTAGTGCCGATCATACCTGCAATGATCAATCCGGCATTAGCACCTTCAGGAATACTCGGAATCATACCTGTCAACACCTCTGAGGGACTTTGAATGATCAATACACTACTCAATAAAAAAGAGAGCCCCATCACGGTAACAAATACAATCAGGATCTTTTCAATAAACGAATAGCGTCCATTGAATAGCAGACCTACGACCAACAAACCTGTTACTACCGAAATGAGAACCGTATTGATTCCTTCGCCTGATGAAGTGAACAGCTTAGAATACTCGTGAATAACTTCCGATAGTATCGCCATTACACCGATACTAGATACCATCTCAGAAATGATCAAGGACCAAAGTACCAGTTTAGCCATTTCAGGTCCAAAATTCATTTTAAAACTCTGAAGTGCAGTTTTTCCCGTCACTAGCGTATACTGTCCGAAGGTGACGATCAGTATATAGGTAAAAACACAGGAGACCAACACGGCCCACATGAGTCCCGTACCATGATTTGCACCTGCGGAGGCCATTGTGGTAACGCTACCTGTGCCAATATTATAGCCTACCAGGAAAAAGCCTGGTCCAAGTGCAGAAAGAAAAAGTGCAACACGCTGTATGAGTCGATTCAAAGTATTGTGGGCTTAATGTTGGGTTAAAGGTAGCATACCCAACGCTTTGAGGGTATCAAGACACAATTTACGTCACTACCGTAAGGGAAAGTAGGCAGATGGCTTAGGTTTGCCCAATTGCCAATTATGTTTTAAGTAACCCTGAGAATAGCTTCGGTTACGAATAATAAATACTCTCTTACCATCAGGAAATCAAAAGATTGAGGTACTATGCATCTAATGGGACAAAGTCTAACGAGGGTAGCTTTTTTGTTGTTTACTTCATTTCTTCTAGCTGTGATTCCCGGGTACGATGCTCATGCACAAACCATCTATGTAAGTCCTTCAGGAGATGACAGCAACAGCGGCACGATAGCAGAGCCAGTCTTAACCCTACATCGGGCGAGATTCCTTTGTGCTATATCTGACCAAGAAACGTCAACCATACTCCTAAAAGGTGGAGAGCGTTTTACCCATCACATTGGTACTGTTTCTGAATTTGACGGCAACAGGGTTAGTGCCTTCATTTGGGATATCGATAAAGAGCTTACCATCTCGACCTACGGCGCTGAAGAGAATGCCATACTGTATGGAGGCTTCTACAAGCACAACAATGAACCCGTCATTGCTATCCTGATCATCGAACCAAGCGAACAACCGGTACTGATAGAGAATATCACTTTCGAAATGTGGGAAGAGAGTACGCTGGTCATATTTGAAACCGAAAATGTCACGGCCCGAAACCTGGAAGTCCATAAAGCGGGTACCTACTTCTTTACAGACGAACTCAATGAGAATGCCTTTGCACCGGCTGTCATCTATCCGAAGAACTCTAAGAATGTGTTGATCGACGGTGTGGTCATGACGGAGGGACACAATGTCCGCGGTACGCGAGGTGGGCTCCATGGCTTCTACTGTACCCGATTGGGAGACTCAGAAATCAGGAACGTCTTGATGGTCAATGTATCAGGCTCAGCACTGAAGGTGCGGCGAGAGGCTAATGGCAGGGTGCCCAACAATCTCTTGTTTGACAACTTTGAAGCCTACTACACTGGTCTATCGGTCACTACAGGTAACCCGGATGAGGATCAACAGGTTGGCTTCCTTAGGCTAAGTGGAGAGTTCTACAATGACGGCACAGCCAATTGTCCAAGTCAAATCACGATTACTAATAGCATCTTCCACTATCCTTTCTGCTGGGATAATGAAGGTGAGGACTGCCAGCTAGCTGAGGCAGCACTATGCAGTAATAGCAATGAAAATGCCTGTGGTCAAAATGCTTGTCAGCAGGACACAACACGGGTAAAATGGATCAACAATGATATAAAAATGCAGTGGGAGTCAACCGAGCGATGGACAGGTCGGGCTACCATCCCACCTCCCAAACCAGCCAACCTGGCCATAGACTCCATCGCCGACGATCAGATAAGACTTACTTGGGATCACAACGGAGACATTGTCGGTAGATTCATCCTTCATCGTAAGACAGAAACTACGGATTTTAGGGCCTACCGAATTATTCATCAAGATCAAAGGTCATTTCTGGATCGCAATGTGCAGGACTCCACGCTCTACTCCTATCGGATCAAAGCTTGTCGAGACGACCAATGCAGTGAATTTTCCAACGAAGCGACAGACATAACCTCAGGTGCCATCCGGGTTATAGCACCTAATCAGCTAACAGCCGAGGCAGTCGAAGGTGAAATCATCCAACTCAACTGGACGGATAGGTCCGATAATGAGGATGGGTTTGTCGTAGAGCGGAGCGTAGCATCTAATGATTTTGAGGAATTAGCTATGCTGGGAGCCAATACCACGGGTTACTCGGATTCGACTGTGCTGGATGAACTTATCTATTCTTACAGAGTGAAGGCGACTAGAAATGGTGTTGCTACTGCTTACTCAAATGTGGCATCTGATACCGCTTTTAACACCCCACCTATTCCGGTAGATTCAACTGTCCTTTCAATAAATTCGGCAATAGACAAATCACAAAAGCCTACAGTATATCCCAATCCTTTTGATCAATTCACCAACGTTACTTATCAGCTTACCTCGCCTGAGCACGTTACACTTAGAATTTTAGATTTACTGGGACGGGAAGTGCAGGTGCTCATTGACGAGTATCAGAGATCAGGTGCTCATGAGATCACGTGGACACCTCAAAACCTAGTTACTGGGATCTATTTGGTACAACTCACGAGGGGAAGTCAAACGGATAGCCTAAAATTGATCTATTCAAAGTAACGCTCTTAATGCCATCTCATAAGGACGAAAGACTCAGGGATGTCATTTCTCTATCATCAAATAGTCCATTCAGAATAGCTGAACACAAAAATCTAGTACTGTAGGGTCATAGTGGTAATTTATTAACCTAAATAGGTCTCAAAGTACTAAGCGAATTCCCCGATTGAAGTAATGCACTATGGTAGATAAGGAATAACTCCCTACTTACTCAACACGACCATGTGTGCCTGGGCCAAGCCTTCTTCTGTGTATTTGTTGAAATACAATCGCCTATTATCTCTAGAAAACGAAGGGTTGACATGATTTGCCAGCGTCCAGGTCGTACGGCTGTCTATCGAAACGGTATCCTGCCAAATTGGAAGCATTTCCCCCTTTTTGAATACCCTCAGCACAATCGGATTTTCCTTATACCAACTTTCAGAAGCAAATAGCTCCCGGTCATAGGAGGCGGCAAGGTGATTGCCCATTCCCGAAAGCGTTTCTATGTGGTTTCCATTCAAGTCCCATCGCCGACCGCTCTTATCGTTGGGCATGCCATCATTGATTTGATTGTCATGCCCCATAAGACTGGCATTATCATACCAGGCAAAATGCATGGGCTTGGATCCAAAAAACCGGATGTCACTACCGTCAATGTTCTGGGAAATCAAGTGCTTGAATTGCTCATCTTTTGACCCAATATCGATCCTAAAAGCGATTTTAGTGCCATCAGGACTATACTGAAGATGTAGTATGCGTCTATCTTCCACTAGTCGCATATCATCAAAAGGAAACAACTCTTCGATCTGGGTGTAATTACTGGCATCTCCTAACCTTGATATTTTTTGATTTAGTACGTCATACTCAAATATGGTGTACAAGCCGGTGCTGTCATCTACGGAAGCATAAAGAAACCGACCTTGAAACGGCTTGTGTCCAATGGTGCCGGCTACAGGTGCGATCAGTTCCTTACCCTCAATAGTGACCGCCCTAATCATATCATCCTGATAAGCGAACGAACGATTGTCCAGCCACTGCAATCTGGCGCCATTATGGACGCCATTAAGACTGACATCTACCACCTTCCTTTGATTAGATAAATCACTATTACAAATCCAAATCTCTCCATTTACCTCTTCATATCGCTCTTCCTGAGGCATGGAAAGCAACTTCACATAGGCTATCAGACTGCCATCAGGACTTTCAGGCGTGGTGTTGTAATAACTGAAACAGGAGTGATGATTCGATGGGCCGACACGTACCGCCTCTTGAAAGGGAAAAGTGGTGCCATCTTCTCTAACCGTCTTTTGACAACTCTGACTAAACTGTAAAAGGAAAAAAGCTGAGCATAAAAGAAGAAGTTTTGAATACTGATAACCTACCATGATTTCTATTTAACCTTTAATCTCTAGCGAAATCAATTCATTCGGAGGGACGTTTAGCTTTAACCTCTGTCCTTTACTTACGATTGTTAATGGTGTTGCGGTACCACCTTTATCATTAGAGATAATTTGATATTCTCCAGGCTCAAGTTGCCATAGCCTTATATCAATCTCGTTGGCATTATCAGCATGAGAATAGAACTCCACACTCAAGTGATTGAAACTACTTTCTTTGACCAACGCCGTGAAATTGTCATCAGTATTTTCCCATGTGACTGCAAAGAGTGGCGACAATCCCTCATTAGATCCATTGCCGGTGAGCATGGTAGTGAGATGTTCATAACCTCTGATGTACACCCGATCAGTGTGTACTGCTTCGAAGGTTTTTAAGGGAGTATTGTATCGGGCATTTTCGAGGACTTTTTCGAGTCCTTCCTCCAAATGGGCCTCATCCCCTGTCAAGCGGTAGCGCAAATAAGGAGTGCCATACTTTTCGAGTAAATCGTCAAACCTCGTACTTCCTGTTAAGAATCTCCACTGGGCTGCTACACTCCAAAAACTTGATTTACTCTTCAAGATTTCTGCCGCCCAAGCCTCAGAACCTTCTTCGGCATCAACACTGCCCTTCTCATATTTCTCAATCAATTCGAGCGATTTCAACAATGGTTCTAAAAATCGTTCATCGCGTGTGGAGGTGTAGGAATACAGTAGCTGATCCAGGATCATGCTCCCCGGGGATTGCTCCCATTCGAAGTAGTCCCAGTACATATTTGCTTTGTACCAAGTCAATTCGTCACCATTAAATGCTTCATCCGGATATCGGATGGAAGCGGGAATGACACCTTCCGGCTTTCCCTTATCCGTGCGCATTGCGGCACTTAGCCATGCCTCCGACCATTCATTCAATGCTTCTATCACCTGTGCATCCTGTGTTTTCCATGCGTAGTATCGCACCGCTTTTGTTGCTCTGGCATTGTACCCATGATCCCTGTTGCGCGGTGGATTCTCATCTACTTCAGTAGAACTGAACCAAGAGGATTTGAAAAACCTATTGCCCTTATCAGATTTTCCAGTCCATAAATCCATAAAATAATCAACAGAGTATCGTAGACGATCAAGGTACACTTGATCATCACTACACACAGCCATCATAGGGGCCGTATCCGCAATAAACTCTGAAGCGTGCTCTACGTCTAGCGGTTTCTTAGAATAGCCCTTGTACACCTTCCGGTTCTGAAAGATCTCATCTGCTAGTTTCGACCAACCTACGAAAGACAAAGAATCTCCTGAGAGCAATACTGGCGTCCACCACCGCAGCAGCTCGACATCATCGCCCAGCTTACCACCAAACTCACCATTCTCCGCTTGCTGCTCTAGCACCCACCAGTGGGCAATGTTTCTCATTCTACAGAGCAGTTCTAGTTGTTTGGAGGACCATCGTGGTGCATTTGCATCAACCGCAAGCTCGTCACAAGCATCTGGAATATCCACTGGCTTGCCGTTGTACATCGCTAGTAAGTTATCTTCAGGGTACATCTCATATAATTTTGCCAAGTCCTTTCTGCCTTGTGCAATTTCGTTGGGGCCTCCCCTTTCCAGTCCCAGCCAGTAGAGTATACGGCCTCTCAAAAACAACGTCCGCTCGTATAATGGGCTGTCAGCTGCCTGAGGATGATTGAGCATTCCATCGAGGATCATGACCGCCTGGTGTAGTTGTCCCCAGATACTTAGGCCTGTCGTCTGAATGTATTTTTCCCATCCACGCTTCATGAAGTGATCTTCCGCTCTAGCGAGCAAATCAAGTTGATTACTCCAGTAGGCATAATATGGATCACGGGGATTGCTAGCACTGAGTATTTGTAGCCTTTCAAGGATTGGCGCTACCGCAACTTCACTGGAATATTTTCCAAGGGATTGGATTTCGGTAGCGAAACCTTGCTGTGCAGTACCTGTAGGCTCCTGATGAGGAATCAATGATAGTCCAAGTAGTCTCGCCTCGTTATCCCCACCCATTATGCTGATAAGCAAAGATTCATTCACATCAAATGCTCCTTGATAGACTCTATAGCTGGGCTGCAGCTCCTTCCGAGGTTCTGCTGAGGGCTGAAATGCATGCCAACTCAAATCGATCAATTCCTCATTGATTTTCAGGCTAACAGTAGAAGAGTCTTCGTAACCAGCGTCCATCATTAGGGTCACCCACCATTTTCCGGTAGGAAGGTCAACTCTAAGGTCTAGTGAGGGAGCTGCAATGCCATCAATATTGAATGCATCTCGGGAACGCTTGAAATCTTCATTGACAAATCCATTTCCGGTAGGATCAATCCAACCAAGGCCCTTATCTGCCTTGTACTCATCTTCGGGAGACAAGCGCTGTGCACCTTCCTGAAGCTCTGAATCAGCAGGGCCACAATCGAAGTAATAAGGTTGCCATTTGAGCTGTCCCATGCAGACACTGACATTGGTGAGTATGGCGAATATGATAATCGTGTACCGCATGATTCTATCTCCGTTTAACTGATAATTGATCTATTGAGAATGTAAGAGGCTAGATCTGATTAGTCTTCTGTAAGCATTTTATACACTTCTGACCCTGCGGTCAATACCGCTCCGAGACCTCTGGGATCATGAGGAAAGGTTTTGCGTTCATTATAAAAAGCCACTGATGTACCGATCCCTGTTCCTCTACAGATCCTATTCACGGTTCCATCTTCGTCGATTTTATTCGTCACAGCATTCCAGCCAGCCAATACATTTTCACGGTAGTCTGCATCCAGCCAGCCATTGTTGATACCACGGGCCATGGAGAGTGTGTACATGGCTGTGCATGAGGTCTCCTCGTAGGTGGAAGGATCGTTGAGGATCTGATGCCAGATACCACTCTCTTCCTGGTATTTTACGAGGGAAGCCAGATGATTGCGGTAGATCTTGAGGATCTTTTTGTAGTCCTTGTGCTTCTTTGGCATTAACATTAATGCTTCACTCATCGCCCAGGTGACCCATCCGTTGGCTCGTCCCCATTGGAATGGAGCGGGTTCGCCACGGTCGGCGTAGTAGCCATGGAAATACAACCCTGTTTCAGGGTTCATCAGGTACTTGTTGAACTGGATGATCTGATGCGCGACATCATCAAAAAGTGCGTCATTGCCTGTAGCCAGTGCCATCCTAAGTAGAAACGGAGTAGACATAAACAGGTCGTCACCCCAAATGGTATTGGCCTCAGGCTCACTCCGACAGAGTGTATTGTCTTCAAGTCGATCTTGTCGCTTGGTCACATGCTCCAGGACGTCCTCAAGTATGCTATTGTACTTGTCCACGTCGTAGGTTCGTCTCAATTCGACGAATGGTATAGCAGGACCTCCTGAATCGTCCAGCATCGTCAGTCGAAACAGCCGATACTGTGCTGCACGAAGAGCAGGGATATTCTCAAACTGCCAACGGTCCTTGTCCATATTGTCTTTGACATGGTCAGCGAAGCGATTAACAAATTCGAAGTACTTATCGTCATCGGTCACCGAATAAAGGTTCAGGATACCTAGCATTGTACCACCATTGGCATAATGCCACTCTGAGTAGGGATGGCGCTGAAAAGATGCTTCTTCCGGCACCACCAATTGCCTGGCGATTGGAAAGGTCGGCACACGCCAGGCTTGTCCTTTTTGAGTATAGTTCAGGTCGTTCTTAGCCTGACCCAGCTTTAGTAGTTCATTTGGAGAAGCATCGATGTAGGGCCCGCTTACCAGCCAATGACTGTCGAACGGCTCAGTCACCAAATCAACAAATGACGCGCTGTTGTCACGTTCATCCTTTTCGTTTAACGGCAACATCATTACATTGACTTCACCTCCTTCGCAGAGAACAATGATATCATTAGCTCCCTTATCAAGGTCAACCTCGAAATCTTCCTGCGACCTAAACATGTTGTAGTTGTACTCCAATAGCTCAACAGCGTCACTTTGACCCGAAAAAGCCTCCTCGCCATTGACGAAAACTGTAATACTTCCTTTGAAGGCCAAACCCATCCTTAGCCTGCCCGCTGCATCTGCCAGAATAGACCCTTTGGCGATGGACGCAGCATTGTCAGGCACAAGCGTTTGAAATTGTGACCAATAGTTGCTGGTCAGGACTTCATTGCGATACTCAAAGGCGGTCTCCCTGATGATCTTGTCGGCTACCTTACGTGTGGTAGACAAGACATCTTCGGGACTTTGAGCAACTGCTAAAAAAGGTGCGATCAAGGCAAGTAGTCCCACCAAGGCAATGCGGTGGATGACGATTGAAGTGTTAGTAGTGAAGGCTTTTATCATTTCTTTGGGTTGTTGAGTTTGTAGTTACTTGTCCACATCAATTAATGCATATAAGACGAGATAAAGCTAAGTAAGCCACTACTTCTTCGATCATTCTTGCAGCATTGTTATTAAGTTCATCTCAATTGTAAGCTAAATAGCTCAGATCATTAGAATCTAATCAATGAATCAAAACATTGGGCTCATGAGTTTAGGCCAGTATATACCCTCATGTAAGGTATATCGCCTGTCCCTTTCGTCATATAGCTATGACCATTGAAACACGTCATACGTCATTGATTAAATCAACATGATATGAACAAATGAGATTAGATATTATTAATTATTCCTGTCTGTTGGCCGTAATTACTTGTTTCGGTTGCTCTAGTCAACCAAAAAAGCCATCTAGCCACCCACCCAATATCTTATTGATCCTGGCGGATGACATGGGCTGGTCCGATCTTGGCTGTTACGGTAGTGAAATAGCTACTCCGCATCTCGATCAGCTCGCGTTTGACGGTACTCGCTTTACTCAATTTTATAATACCGCCAAGTGCTTTCCTTCAAGAGCTGCCCTACTTACTGGACATTACGCTCAGCAAGTGGGTGCAGGTACTACTTACAAAAAAAACTGGACGACTAAAAATACGATTGGCTCTACACTAGAACAGTTTGGTTACAACACTTTTTGGAGTGGCAAGCATCACGGGCCGGATCATCCGGTGGATGACCTTGGATTCGGTGGATACTATGGATTATGGAGTGGCGCCAGCAACCACTTCAATCCAGGTATACAGCGAGCCAATGAACCGGTCCCTGCTCAAAAAAGGGTACGCAAGTGGGTAGTGGATGGTGAAGTTCAGGAGCCTTATACGCCAGAGAAGGATTTTTATACCACCGATGCATTCACCGATGCAGCACTCGACTGGTTGAGAGAACCGAAGGACGAGCAAAAGCCATTCTTTTTGTACCTCGCCTATACAGCTCCTCATGACCCGCTCATGGCATGGCCAGAAGATATTGCAAAATATGAGACCACCTATAAGGTGGGCTATGAAGCCATACAGCAGGCGCGATTTGAAAAGCAAAAAAGCCTTGGACTGATCAATCCATCGCTCAAACTACCGCAACCGACCTACACGCCGTGGAATCAGCTTAGCCCAGCGGAGCGAGCCATTGAAGCTAAGAAAATGGCCGTTTATGCCGCGATGATTGATCGACTAGACCAGAACATCGGCCGGATCATCAGACAACTGAAAACCTCCGGTGACTTTGAAAATACGCTGATCATATTCCTATCGGATAATGGTGCCTCGGCTGAGATGGTGGAGATTGAGGGTACTGGAGAAATAGGAACCGTCGGCGAATGGACTTCACTTGGTGAAAACTGGGCCAATGTGAGTAATACACCATTCAGATACTTCAAAAACTACAGCTATGAAGGTGGCATCAATACACCGGCGATTGTACATTGGCCTGAAAACATCCCTAAAGGCCACATCGAAATGCAGAAAGCCGGACATTTTATAGATGTACTACCGAGCTTAGTGCAGGTCTCAATGTCTAACTCAGAAAAACTTAACGCGGCAGTAGCTACATCGGGTGTATCACAGGTCTTCTCGCCAGAGAAAATTGAGGAACGTGTGTTGTTTTGGGAATGGCAGGATGGCCGGGCAGTGAGGGATGGCAAGTGGAAGCTGGTCGTCGAAGGTAATGGGCCATGGGAGTTATTTGACCTGGCAACAGACCCCTTTGAAACCAAAAATCTAGCAAAAGATAATTCTATGCGGGTTGAGCAAATGAATAATGACTTTCTGGAATGGAAATCAAGGATGAAACAAGCTTCAGAGTAAACCTTTAATCTCATTATAAAAACACTGATGAAAAAGTCTATACATCGTCCAATGATATTTTATGCCAGCCTATTGTTGATTATCAACCTTTTTGGGGGTTGCCAACCCAAACCTGAAGAAAAGGAGGAATTACCCAACATCCTTATTCTTGTTGCTGATGATGCGGGCTGGGAGGACTTTGGTTGTTATGGAAATGAATATATCGTGACACCCAACCTCGATAAACTAGCAGCCAATGGAAAAGTGGCTGATAATGCATTTCTCACCATCGCCCAGTGTTCACCATCAAGGATCAGTATTCTATCAGGAAGGTTTCCGCATGCTACGGGAGCCGAAGATTTACATATGCCACTTCCGGATACAGTTCAACTGCTCCCGGCAATGCTCAAGGAAAAAAAATACTACACAGGACTGTTGGATAAGAGTCATTTGGGTCCCAATGGAGATTCACAATTTGATTTTATAAATCCTTCATTGGATGCTTTTGATCAATTCGTTGATCAATCCGGCAACCACCCATTCTTTATGTGGGTAGGTTTCAGGGACCCACACAGAACGTATCGCGATAGCATATTTGTAGATCCACAATCACCTGAGCAAGTAGCACTTCTACCGTACTGGGTGGATGATCTTCCGACACGGAATGATGTGGCAAATTACTACGATGAAATTCGACGTATGGATCAACAAATTGGCCAGTATTTAGCGTCGCTGGAAAAAAGGAACGAGTTGAATAACACGCTTGTCATCTTTATCTCTGATAATGGCGCTCCTTTTCCCAGAGCCAAGGGTACTGTATATGATGCAGGCATCAAAACACCCCTGATTATTCACTGGCCTGATCGGGTCAGCCCCAATCAACGTACCAACGCACTCATCAGTCTGGTAGACCTGGTACCAAGCATTACTCAATTGGTAGGCTTAGAAACGCCTGAAGCTGCTCAGGGCTCCCCAGCAATAGGTTTATTGGATGGTCATGAAACGGTGAGCCGTGAATACATTTTTGCCGAACGCAATTGGCATAATTGTGACGAACATATCCGAACTATTCGGTCGCAGAGATATAAGCTGATTAAAAATGCCTATCTGGATGTTCCTTTTGGTACGCCTGCAGATATTGGCAACTCACCTAGCTTTAAGAGTCTGTTAGCAGAGAAAAACAATAACAATCTTACAAAGGCACAGCAAGTTCTCTTCCAAAATCCACGGCCTGAATATGAGCTTTATGATTTGGAGAGTGATCCTTATGAATTGAATAACCTAATTGGGAATAATAGCCTTGACTCTATTGCCGATCAACTGAAAAATAAGCTAGAGGAATGGATCGTTGAAACCAATGATTTTCCTGCTTCTGAAAGAAGGCGAGCAGACAACACAGATCGATTGACCGGTGTGAAATTTGATCAGACAAAACTTCCACCTAGTTTATAACCATGATTCTTAAAATAATTGAGATTATTCATTAATAGCTGGTCATATGGTGTTCGAGACTAGCAGATAGCTCTTGAATAATCGATGGTTTCACTTTATCCACAATATTGACATTTTCGTTGGGGTCTACCGAATGGTCATAAAGCATACGGGAGATCATTTTATCTGAACTGTCGGAAAATTCTGTATAGGCATAACTCCCTTTTATCAAAGTGTATCCATTCTTCCATCGAGCAAAAACCTCTTTGCTTTGTACACCCCCTTTTTCTTCCTCAAGTTGTGGTAGGATGGACTGGGCCTGCAAATGAGAAGGTGCTTCTTTACCCAGCATATCTACTAAAGTTGGGTAAATTTCCACCAAACTCACGGGTAAATCGCTTACTCCTTTACGCCCACTATTGGGAAACTTAATCATTAAAGCCGTCCGTAGGGCTTCAGTATAATTGGCGTGCTTGCACCACATCGCATGCTCTCCCAAAAACCAGCCATGGTCACCCAAGAGTACAATGATACTTTCATCATATATGCCCTCATCTTTCAATCCTTGTATGAATTTTCCTACCTGAGCATCTACGTAACTTGTCGCAGCATAGTACCCATGAATCAAATGCGTGACAAGGGCCGAGTCTAGTGGTTCATCATCATTAGGAATATCTGTGTAAGTGCGCAACTCATTAAATTCATGTAAGGATTCACTGGGAGATTTTTCCGGAGCAGTATAATTGGTAGGAAAGGGAATTTCATTAGGATCATACATGTCCCAATATTTCTTTGGAGCATTGAATGGTAAATGTGGTTTAAGAAAACCAACCGCCATAAATAATGCTGAGTCAGATTTCATAGACTCCTTCAATTTTTTCAATGCCTCTGCTGGCAATCTACCGTCCAGATAAGCATTGTCTGTTGTATCGGCTATCTCATAGGCGACCGATCTTGCTTTCGGGTTAGCTAGCGCTAGCTCGATATTTTCTTTTAATACATAATCTTTATTGTTGGTCTTAAAACCTCTAAATGGCTTTTCTGACCAGTTCTGCTCATTATCCGATGCTGAATGATAGATCTTTCCCAGCGAAAGTGTTCGGTAACCCTGCTGCTTAAAGAATCCTGGTAATGCCAATGCCTCAGGTACCTCAGTTTGGGCGTTTCCCTGGTCTAGATTACGATAGAACCGCTTCCTGGTGGGCATCATGCCGGTCAGCATACTGGCCCTTGAAGGTCCACATGTAGGTACAGTCGCAAAAGCTTTGTTAAATACCAATGCATCTGCTGCCAAAGCATCCATATTTGGTGAGTGTACCAGCGTATTCCCATAGGCACCCAGTATAGGCTTTAGGTCATCAACATAAATGAGAAATACATTGGTCTTTTTGATTTCATCATTTTCATTGATTTCTGCTCGACCAGTTTCTTTTGAATTTGAGCATCCCAGTATAGTGCCCGTGATAAAAAAAATAAGGAACAACCCAATGGGACAATGCACAGGATTGCAAGTTAAGTTCAGGAAAACCTTTACTCTAGAATTGATTTTTCTAATAGAAAGAATCTCAATATTTAGATTTGAATCATTCACGGTATATTTTCTCCATTAACAGTCACATTATTAAAAACAATATCCGAGGTGTGCTCTATTTGGCTATCGATACCAGCCTGATTTATTTTGATATCATCCAGCATGATGCGCGAAATAGGCTCATCTGCGACACCTACGATCTTGAATGGCTTCTCTTTGACACTATCACAAGTGATACCACTTACATAGAAGTCATTGAATTTGGTTGGGTAATTATTGCCCCTGTATCCATGATAGTCCATCCTGAAGATGAACATAGCTTCGTCACAGGACTCAATCTGCGTGTTTCTCAAATATATATTTTGCACCTGACCTCCACGGTCTAGATTACATTTAAAGTTCAAGGCATGCTTACCGCCACCAATACGATTATTCTCGGCAAACACATTCATCACCCCGCCTGACATCTCCGAGCCTATGCACAAGGCATTAACACCACTAAGCAGGTCATTATCCCTGATGATAATATTTTTAGAACCAGGCCTATGCCATGCATCCTGATCACGTCCAGCTTTGATGGAAATAGCATCATCATGCGTCACCACCGTGCACCCCTCGATCAATACATCCTCACAGCTATCGGGATCGATACCATCGTCATTGAGTACTTCTCCAAATACGTCGATATCTCGGATCGTAATATTCTTTGAAAATACAGGGTGAATCGTCCAAAAAGGGCTGTTTTTGAAACTCACACCTTCTAAAAGGATATTCTCACATTCGTAAAACACCACCAGGGAAGGTCTTAGATAATGGAGCTTACCATCCCCGTACCCATCATCCTTGCCATCTCCATCCAGATCAAGAAAGCCATTAGCAAACACCCGCTGCTCCACCGGTATGGTATCATTCCCCATTTGTCGGAGCACGTCTTTCTCAGGGTTCTGAACTTTACGCCACTCTCTTGACCACTCCTTGGCTGCACCATCTATTTCTCCCTTACCTGTAATCGCAATATTGGTTTGCTGGTAAGCATAAATCAATGGAGAGAAATTATAGCAAAGCGTCCCTTCCCATCTGACTTTGACTGCAGGGAGGTATTTTTCATGGTCGCTGGTGAAGAATATACGCGCGCCTTCCTCCAGGTATATATGCACATTACTTTTCATGTGAATAGGTCCCTCCATGAAGAATTGACCCGCGGGGACAATGATCGTTCCTCCACCGGCCTTATTACATGCGGTAATGGCTTCTGTCATGGCGGGCAGACTATTGGTCACCGAATCACCTACAGCTCCAAAATCGGTAAGTATAAACTCATTTTCAGGGAAGGTGGGTGGTACTATACGCTCCAAAATTGCAGGTACTTGAGCCCATCCTTCTGCCTCGAGCTGCTTAGCTTTCTCATAAGTGAAATCACTTTTTTTTACGGTAGGTGAGCAGGCCGTTCCAATACAGAGGCAAGCAACCAAAACTAGTAGATAATGTATGTATCGCATGTTCATTTCTTATCAGAATAATCAATAACAGTGTGCAGCCCAGTAGTAGAACAGATGTTAAATGGATATACTGTCTACCCTATCAGCACAATCCTAGTTTAAAGCTCTCGTATCTTAATACTTCTAAAGTGTACGGTATCTCCATGATCCTGTAGCAGTATAGGGCCTTCCGCCCATCTGCCGAAGTTCGGCCAATCTTTGTACTTACTGTAATTCACTAAGGCCTCAAACATCTGTGAATAACGATCATATTCGATCACCTTTTCGTCATTAAGCCAGTGCTCCACCTTGCCATCTTTTGATACAATTCTTGCTCGATTCCACTGATTGATTCCTTTAAAAAACTTGGGTTTCAAACGATCCGGAATCTCGATGTTTTTGGCTGTCATCAGGTCATAGAGTGAACCCAGCGTCCGGTTCCCTGCCACACCTTGTTTGGCATCTGGGTGGTTTTTGTCATCGAGTATCTGAAACTCGCACCCTATAGCCGAACCTGCACCCTTATTTAGCTCTGGGTCCACGAAGTACTTGATGCCACTATTGGCACCTTCTGTGAGTTTAAAGTCTAGTATTAGCTCGAAATCACCAAAGTTATCTGTGGTGATGATATCTCCAGGGCCGGTAGATTCTCCCCCATCTGTAGCGAGCACAGTTAATACACCGTCCTCGATCTGCCATCCCGATTCCGGAAACCCATCTAGTTTGGCTCCTTTCCAACCCTTACTGGTTTTTCCATCCCAAAGGAGACGGAAGCCTTTTCTCTTTTCTAGCTCGGTGAGCTCATTGGTGAGATAACTAATCTCCCTCACTTCAGGATCTACGGGCCACTGTTCATCTGCCAGATCTGTCGTTTTGATACGAAGGTTTCTCCATTGCACGGTAGCACCTTCTTGTGATGGATCATTGATACTATGCACCTGCAGTGCGATGAAGCCCTCGGCAGTCAGGTCATCTACCAGGTTGGTGCACATCACGCCATTCACCCATGTGCGGATTTTGTTGCCTACCGCTTCTATGCGATAGCTATTCCATTCTCCTGTTCTAAAGGCAGCTCGACCTTTCTCATTAGCTGTCAGAGGGTAGAGCCATTTTCTCCTTGCCTCATCATACAAGCCACCTGAGAAGGCGCGAGGACTTGGGTCAATCTCCACTTGATAGCCATGTACGCGACCATCCATGACTTCCTGCTTACTCAGGCTTCTGATCTGAATACCGGAATTGAGATTATTCTCCACTTTGACATCTAGCTCCAATATGAAGTCTGAATAAGTCTTTTTGGTCGCAAGGAACGTATTGGGCGTCCCCATCCTGGAGGTACCAATGATAGCCCCATCCTTGATCTGGTATTCGGCTGTGCCGTTGACCTTTTCAAAGTTTTTTATGTCCTTGCCGTTGAACAAAGGCTCCCAGCCATCTTGAGCGACGCTGTATAGAGATATCACGCAAAAACTAAGTACTAAAGCAATTCTATTCATAGGTCATCAAAAGTTAAAATTTGTATCATGTCAAAAGAAGCCCAATCAAAACAATCTAGAAGGTCCTAGTACCATTCATTGCTTTGATGCACTATCTCAATATGGAATAAAGATAGCAAAGAGGTGTCCTCAAACTAAAGACGCTTATTATCAAGACCTCATGTACGTGGAAAGGACATTTTAGAAACATAGCTGAATAATCAGGCATCTATGGCTATGGTTTCTCAATCCTGTCATCGTTATAGCTACCTATCGGTCAATGTCGCGGATAGTGAAAATCAATAGTAAGTCTAATGATTACACTTCCAACTGTTTCAACCTTAGCAAAGCCTCGATAAAATAATAATCTGCGTAAATGATCGGAATACTCACTTCCTTGTCTTTGGGCTTGTTCCCCACGCTTTGATCAAGATAAAAGAAGTTTTGAGATGCAGATGCCTTGTAGCGGTAATTTTCGCTTAGGTTGAGCAGGATTTCTTTGGCATATTCCTGGTAAGTAGTACTCTCGGCAGGCACGTAAGTACTTAACTCAATCAACCCCGACGCAATAATTGCAGCGGCCGATACATCCCTCGGTGAATCAGGTATCTCCGGGTCCGAAAAATCCCAATAGGGCACCTTATCTGCTGGCATTTGCTCATGATTGAGCAAAAAGGCAGCAATCTTTTTGGCTTGCTCTAGAAAGATCAGATCACCCGTCTCACGATATGCCATCGTAAATCCATACAGGCCCCAGGCCTGGCCTCTTGCCCATACAGATTCATCTGCCAGCCCTTGATGCGTTCCTTTCCAAATGGGTTCGCCATTAAGCGTATCATAGTCCACCACATGGTAGCAGCTCATATCGTCCCTGTAGTGATCGCGAAGTGTCTGGGCAGCATGGCTCACGGCCATATCATAGTAGGATGAATCTCCAGTCGCCTTGGTAGCCCAAAACAAATACTCCAGATTCATCATGTTATCAATAATAACAGGGTACTGCCATATACCAGGTCTGTCCCAGGACTTGATCATACCCACCATGGAATCATACCGGAAGGCCAGTGAATTCGCCCCATTGACTAATACCTGCTTGTAAGATGCGCTTTGAGTACTGACATAGCCCCTACCGTAACTATTGAACAGCATAAATCCCAGATCGTGATGGGAGGTCAGGAATTGTACCTTCTCAAGCTCCTCAGTGTACAATGCGGCATGCTTCGACCAATCTCTGCTGGTATCATAACTCTCCATCATCCACAGCATACCCGGAAAAAACCCACTCGTCCAGCCTTCTGGAGAAGTATATCTCACCTTACCCTCTTCTACAGACCTTGGCAGACGAGGTGAACTCTCGCTTTGCACAGCACCATATAGCCTATCGGCAATCGTGTCTAGTATCTCAATAGGGTTGAGTTGATCAGTTTGCTCGGATGTGGTTTTTTCCTTGCAGGAAGTGATCAATATCGTACATGTCAGTAGACAAAAACCAGTGAATAAAACGTTTTTGATTTTCCTCATTTGAACAAGCTTGCTTAATTCTTTAGAACTTCGATTAATTAGGTTCATGTGGGTAAAGTCAAGTGGAACTGGGTTTGGTAAATGGTGATTCAGTGATCCTTACTTACTGCTCTTCTTCTTTTGATCATAGTATTCCTGAAGCACATAAAATGCCTTCTTACGAATACCCTTTTCGGATATGATTCCCTTACGGTTATAGTCCTTTTGGATATGTCGTAGGTTCCGTCTCGGTGAACGAAAGTCCATCAATAACCATGGGGACACTCCTGCTAAAAAGTCAATTTTATCTAGCATTTCGAGATTGTATTTGTATACTTCAGCCTGATAATCTTCTGTCCATCGTTCGTCCACCGTACCACGCATTCCTGCTAAGGCACCTCCCCCCACTTCACTCATAATCATCGGCTTGTTGTATGGATTGTCCCAAACCTTGTCACCGCACTCATAGGGACGTCCACCATACCAACCGCAATAACTATTGATCCCAATCACATCGATATACTCACCGAGTGGATCATCTATGACGGTCTTATTACCCTCACTTGACTGGATATTGAGCGCTGCGGTGATTAACCGTGTATCATCGAGCATTTTCACTTGATCGATCAATCGACGAAGGAAAGTCAGGCGTGACTCGGTGACCGGCGTTTCATTGGCCACCGACCAGAGTGCAATACCTACCCTGTTTTTATCCCGGCTGATCATGTCCTGGAGTTGCTGTTCAGCATTCTGATAAGTGGAAGGGTTGTCATAATCTATCGTCCAGTAGACGGGTATCTCTGACCAGACGAGCAGCCCCATCTCCTCAGCGATCTTTACGGTGAACTCATTGTGTGGGTAGTGTGCCAGTCGAATGAAATTGCATCCGAGCTCCTTTACCCAGGAAAGTAATACCCTGGCCTGCTCCGGTGTGGTCACTCGTCCACCTCCAAAGGGTGCCTCCTCGTGCATGCTGATGCCCCTAAGGAATATTGGTTCACCATTGAGTAGGATTTGGCTGCCATCTGTTTCGATAGTCTTAAATCCGATCTGATCCTCAAATGTGACACCTTCCAGGCCTAATGTCACTCGATAGCGCTTTGGATTATCAGGTGTCCACAGTACTGGCTTGGCTTTAATGTTGAACTTGGCATAGCCGTCTTGATCGGTTCTCAGCAGTAAGTCAGTCTTCAACTCGTCAATCTCCAACGAGACCTCTCTATTGGCTATGTTATCACCTTTGAGTTTAGCCCAGCCTTCTATTCGTCCTTCTTCATCCAACTGCAAAGAATAGTCCTCGATATACGAATCATCAAGAAAAATCATAGCCACCGAGCGAGTGATACCTCCATAGTTCCACCAATCGAAATTGATCGTCGGAACAGCCTCTCGGAGGCGCTTATTGTCCACCTTCAGGATAAGGTGGTTGCTATCCTTTAGCTTATCTGTCACATCAAATGAAAAAGGTGAGAAGCCACCCACATGGTCGCCCAGTAGCTCACCGTTCAAATAGACCTTGCATTGGTAGTTGACCCCTTCGAAGTAAAGCACCTTGCGCCCGTCTCTCTCCGGTTTTTGGAAAGTCTTCTTGTACCAAATGGTACCTTCGTAGTAGTACAGCTTTTCCATTTGTGTATTCCAGTCACCAGGGACATTGAGTCTGTAGCTGTGGTCAAAATCATACTCAATGAGATCATAGGAGTTCTTCATCTGCTCATTAAGGAAGTAGCCATTTTTTCTCAAACCAAGACTGTGATTATACAGTCCATTTTCTAATGGGTCGACGATTGCTTCCCAAAGGCCGTCAAGGCTCATTTTTTCTCTGGCTCCTACATTTTGTATCAGATTTTGGGCTTGAAGATCATAAGTCCAATAACAACAGATGAGGAGTACCAGAGCCAGGTACCTAATTCGATCATTATTTTGCATAACGGTATGTATTAAGTTCGACGGATTCTATTTCTTATATAAGTTGTTATACTCAATCACCTGATCTTGATTGACCCCATTCAAGATAGCCCCTTCAGCCACTTTGCGCAGATTGTTATTCATGAGCACTACATCGCTGGTGGTCGTACCCGAAAGGCTCACAAAAGCAGCATCGGATACAGGCGAATTGGATGACAACTCGACGTTGGTGGCTTCCTCAAGATGGATGATGGGTTGATTGGTGGTAACTGCTGATCTATTTTTAAAGTTGGAGACATCCACTTGATGTACGTCCTTTCCCCATATCATATGTTTAGTATGCTCAGGTGATTCGTCTTGATCGTTGATGGTCAGCCCATTGATTTCCAGCCCGTCCACATGTACGAATGAAAAATAGGACTCTATGTGGGCATAATCATTAGCGGCCTTATCCTTAAGGTTGCGTACACCACGCGGCTTCATCATTCCTTCATATGGAAGTTGTTCTTCTACGGTAAAATTGATATTCGATAGTTTGATATTCTCCAGTCTGGAGTCAGGCTGACCAAAGAATAAACAATGTCCGTACTTGGTATCTATTGTAATACCATCAAACGACACATTCTTTATCGCACCTAGCTTAGCATCAGGTGTCCTTCTTTCTAAGTCTACAAAGATCGGATAGATCCCCCTGGGTCGAGTGGGATCTTCCGTTTCATTTAATGTGGTCTCTATATAAATGTTGCTAAAACGGATATTCTCAAAAGTGCCTCCGTCTTTGGCAAAAAGCGCAATCCCGTAGATACTATTGCGGATGATGATATTGCTGAACACCGCATTGCGAATAGGGTCTTCAGAGCGGGTACCTAACTTGATCGCTGAATCGTCTGAGATGAGGACGCAATTAGTCACCACCAGGTTTTCTGTTGGTATACCATTACGAGATTTAGGGCAAATCGCATCATCGCCCGTTTCGATATAGCAGTTAGAGATAAATACATTTTTAGATGAAACAGGATCAATACCATCAGAATTGGGAGAGCCCAACTCGCTAATGATCGAAATACCATCTATCCATACGCCATCACAAAAACTAACGTCAATGTTCCAGTTTGGGGAATTAATGATCTTAATGTCATTGAAAAAAATATTGGTGCTGTACTTCAGCCAAATCAATTTCTCGGGACGATTGTAAGGGCGTGACTTTCCTTTCCAAAATGCACTACCCTGTCCATCTATCATGCCTTTTCCAAAAATTCCGAAATTATCAGCCTTATTGGAGCTAATCAGACTCTTGGATGCCTCCTCCGTGTAGTCATCCATGCTCATGCTTCCATAGAGCGTGGCACCAGCAGATAGATGTAGGAAGGTATTGCTCTTCATCATTAGGCTCCCGGTAAGGTATTCACCGGCTGGGAAATAAATGGTGCCTCCACCCTCCTGACTGCATCGATCGATGAGCTGTTGGATCTCAGCAGTGATTAGTACTTCTCGACCAGATTCCTCGATATGATCCACAATGTTGTAAGTACCATTTTGCGCGAAAGCCGAATTCATGAAAATGAACAGGTAAACTAAAGGGGATAAGTATTTCATCTGAGCATCAAGTTTTGAGTTACAAATTCATTTATTGCCTTGTTAGGCATATTAGCACAAGCGATAGCTAAGCGGCTGGTCATGATGCATATCTATTGTGCAATCGTGATATTGACAGTGAGTACCAGTGGTATCTCATTTTACCTTATTTGCTCAATAGATAATTGGCCTAGCCAAATGTTAATAAACCGATCAGCCACTCATACCTCCTAGTGCTAGTGACAAAATCGTAGCTACAGCTCAGTAGTAAACAAGTCTTCAGGATTATTATACCTATGCATAAAGAATAAAAAAGGCCCTTCCGTACATATACACAGAAGGGCCAATATGAAGGTATCTAACCTATTTTTTTATTGCTTTGTAAGCGCGAATACGTAGGCACCTACTAGTCCTTTAGTACGAGCACCTACTACCTGATCGTTAGCAGTAAAGCTTAAGCTGACGGTGGTATTGTCAGCACCAAAGGCTGCTGCCACTGAAACACCATCCAAGGCTATATTAGCGTTAGATTCAGCTGAAGAACTCACAGACCAAAAACCACCAGTATCAGTAAATATCGGGTCACCATCTACCGTAATGTAGGACCCATCATCGTTGAAGGTAATTCTGAAGTTGGAGTATTCAGGATTAAGCACATCTACATTATTCAATGTCACGTTGGTTGCGGTCCACGCACCAACAAATCTAGCCATATCCGAAGGACCTTCAGCCGGATCATCATCACTGCAAGACATCATAATGGTTAGTGAGCAAAGCAGTATTCCGTAAAATATATTTTTATAAACTTTCATATCTCAATTTTTTTAGATCTAAACTTTAACCCTTGATTTATTGCTTGATAAGCTTAAATGTTTTGATACTCTTATCCTTTTGGGTAATTCTCAGGATGTAGGTACCATTGAGTAAGCCCGCTGTAGAAAGACGAGCATTGTCTTGAATTACACTTTCTCCAACAAATCTTCCAGAGATAGACCACATTTCGACACTCACCGAATTCGGATCTGGGAAAACAATGAAATTAGTAGTCGGATTAGGATACACTAAAAACTCATTTGTAAGCTCTCTATCCACGCTGGTAATCAGACCTGCCATAAAGTTGGCAATCGCTTGGTCTAGAGCGTCTTGTTCAGCCTGAAACACTTCAGGTGTATTCGATGGATCGGCTAATACTTCTTCCGCTGATGCAATAGCAGCATTCAGCCCATCAATCGATTCCTGAGAGTACTGCCCAATATTGCCTCCTGCTTCAGCGCCGGCGATCATGCTTTGAGCTTGTTCCAAGCTCTGTCGAAGACCACCTATCCCTGATAAGATCACCTCCCATTGTGCAGAACCTAAAGCATTACCAGTAGACGATGCAGTAGCTGACTCAAATGAGTCTTGATATCTGAAATCAAATGGTTCGCCGGAAATATCCCAAGATTTTACTGAAGACTTGTCGTCATTTCCGTTGGGATCTGCCCAGAATTGATCAATTATAACCATGAGATCCTCTACGGAAGGTCCATTTGAGAAGCTTACGAACTCAATGATATTTGTAGCTAACTGATCTCCACCAAACGCTACTGCCCCAGGATTATAAACTGGGTATGGCTCTATACCCCAATCCACATCAGCATAGGCCGCTGTATCTTGCGGATAAGCATTAATGATCATAGAGTCCAAGTAAATGTTGTTGTTTGATATTGTTAAAGTTTGCTCAATGTCTGGAAGATTAGCTTTAGCTTCTTCCGACAATGTGTCAAATTCAATTAAATAACGACCGTCGTAGACAGCACCAACAGTATCCACCAGATCAGTACCTAAGTAGCCGGCATTGATCACCAGGTTATTGGTGAAAATACCAGTTTGTGTTTCCACGAAATCAAAAATACGTTGACCGGTATGAACGATAGTATTTTGATTGAGCTTGGCATATTGAATCCAACCTCCTCTATCGTTCATCATAGTCGAGGATATGTTGTAGATCGTGTTGTTCTCCATTACAACAGTATCAATGTCATTACCACGATCATCAATCAATCGGCCATTATTGGTATTGTTAGGTTGCCCAATATTGGAAATTATCGAATTGGTGATATACACCTTATTGTTACTGTTGTCCAGCCTCAATGCACTTTGCCCATCCTGATCAAGGTGACAATCATCAATGATAATTCTTGCATTATCAGCTGATACTCGAATAATTCTCTGACCTGGATTCAATCCACCCAGTTCGTCCAAGCCTGTGATATATAGTCCTTTAAAAGTTATGTCACTTCTTGCTCTAAACGGTCGTGATGATAAACCGCCATCAGGTGCGCCAGGAACAATCCTTGGACGGGGACCATCGCCATCCTCTGCAATGATTGTAAGAGGATATCTGACACCAGCCTCGGACCTGTTTTCTATTGAGCCGCTGAGTATATACGTTTGACCTCTTTTGAGTACATAAACTGAATTAGCGCGTTCACCAGTATCGGTGGTATCAGCAACAATAACTTCGTTGAGCAATCCAATCTCTCCGTTGTTAGAATCAATCACCAAAGTATCTCCCTGTGAATAAGCCAGCCAGCATGACAGCAGCATTAATAGGGTGAGAATACTTTTTTTAGAGTAAATAGCCTTCATAGTGTATCGTGTTTAATTGAAAATTATTTTAGTTGGAATTGTAATCCAAAATCAGCTGTTGGGCCAAACATAGAAACCGATGTTTCCAAACCTTGCAGCAAGTTGACGTCCTGTTGATTGGTAATATTATTAAAGTTCATGTAGACGCGTAATTTTTCACTAACCCGCTGTTTAAACGTCAAATCAACCCGCTCGAATGACTGTGTGTATGTATCTGTATCTGATCGATCATTTATATCTGCTACTACCGTCCCCTGATGCATGAAAGAGATCCGGCCTGTAAATCCACCTCTTTCGTATCCCAATGATAGGTTATAAATACTATTGGGTTGGCCTATCATGGGCGCCTCTCTTTCGGACTCTAATTCACGGGTAGGATTTCTCAAGACCTCCAGAAAAGGGTAAAAAGTGTTGGTCTCAATAAAAGTAGCGTTCGCTGAAAGCAGAATACCGTCAAAAGGAGAAGGAAGGAATCTAAAATTCATCTGCAAATCAATTTCTACTCCTTGAACTGTAGCAGTAGATTGGGTGTTATCAGGTCTTGTTCTTAACAAGACAGTTCCAAACTCATTCGTAAATCGTGAATCTCTACTAAAATCTATATTAGTAAGTTCCTTGTAAAAACCTCCAACCGTTAAAAGCCCCAGTCTATTATAGAAGGAAAAGAAGGCATCATAATTCCATGCGATCATGTGCTGCAAATCAAAATTTCCCTGCGTCAGTCTTTTGTTAAACTGATCCAGACGACTCCAAGGAACAAGGCTCTGGAAATTCGGCCTATTTATTGTTTTGGTAGCGGCCAACCTAATATCGAACCACGATACTGGTTGAATTTTCATATTGACTTGAGGAAAAAGTTCAAAATAAGATCTGGTTCTCAGGGTGTCATCACTCTGCGTTAAGCCTTCGTTTTGATCAAGATCCTGTGAACTACCTACTACACCTCTGTATCTGAGGAACGTATTTTCTGCTCTGAGACCCCCGACCACCGTCACTGTTTTTGTCAAATTGAATGTACCCATGGCATAACCGGAGGTAATTCGATCCAAAGCTGAATAATCATCAAAATCCGCCTGATTGTTTTGAGTATATTCCTGATTGAAATTATTGTAAAATCCCATCGCTCTTTCACCACTTAAATGTTGCCCTTGAAGTGTGTCTCCAGTCCCAACCCTGAAGGGGATATCCGATACTTTATATCCTCGATCATCGAATGGGGCCAGGAAACTGTAGAGATTTATATTACCATTCCCATTTCGCTCGTATGAGCCATCCGGCAACCAGCCTGCAGTTAAATAGCCAGCAGAAGAACTTTCCATACCTAATATTTGAAAGCTTGTTTCATCCCGTTCTCTCGTGTCTTGACGAACTTTTCCTCCAAATTTTAAAAATCCATTTATGCTATTGGTAAGATTGACAGGTATCTCCAAGTCTACCTGACCAGTCCAGTTTAAAGAGCGATTATCTCCAACTTGATTTGTGACATTTTGCAAAAGCGTATTATTCAAGTCATGAAGCTCCATAGCTCTATCGAAAATAGCTTCTGGAGTTGCTTCTGCTTCCGCCCCCCCTCTATCAATGAAGTTCATCTGATGGTTAATAGGAGTATCTTGTGAGGTACTAGAAACAGACCCTCTCCAGGTCAACTTCCATGCATTTCCAAGCGTGTGCTCACCTGAGATATTGTTAGAAAAGAGACTTGTTAATGATTCAATATGATCCTGACGATAGCCAACTGTCCCATTTCCTCCATTATACTGTGACCTATGTCGATCCCTATCTCGCTGGGTGAATTGGACAAGTGTATTTAGTGTAATAACATTCGACGAATTAAACTGATAGTCTAGCACTAGGCTACCTCCGTATCTATATCTATCTTCAAAATCCTGTCTCATTGAAACTCCTTCAGGTATAGTCTGTCTAACCCCACCAAGCTCTTGCCCAACGGAATAAGAATTACTTATCTGATCAACATTCCTATTCGCTTTTTGAAAATTGCCACTTGCTATTGCTCCAAACCTATCATTGAAAAATCGCTTTCCCGCAGAAAGACTTCCTCGTATCTGGCCCCACTCCTCGTGTAAACCATTATAACCATACTGGAACCACATCTGCGCTTCGGGATCTGAGTCTGCCCTTTTCGTTAAAAAATTTATTGTTCCTCCGACAGCATCGGCATCCTTATCCGGCGTTAATGATTTAAACACCTCGATACCCGCCAACACATCAGGTGACATCATACTCAGATCAACAGATCGGTCTGAAGAAGTAGATGGAATCCTTTCTCCATTTATCGTGATCGAGTTGAAGCGCGGAGATAATCCTCGAACAATAACCTTCTGACCCTCACCAGCATCCCGTTGAATAGCAATACCAGGGAGCCTTCCAACGGTTTCCGCGGCATTTTGATCAGGTAATTCTCTGATCTTATCTTGTGATACCACATTAACGATAGTGTTGGCGTTTATTTGCTGATTGATAGCTGCTGCCTGTCCAACAGCCTGACCAGTTATCACAATTTCCTGACCCATGAACGAATCTAATTCCATGGCCACATTTATTTCTACGAGCTTGCCAGCTTCAACCATTACTTCCTTCTCGACAACTCCATAACCTATATACCTGATCTCAATGACCTGTTGTCCTGCCGACATATACAGACTAAAATTTCCATAAATGTCAGTGACAACTCCCTGTGTAGTTCCCTTTATTGAGATTGTGGCTCCTGGCAAAAACTCACCAGTCATGTCATCAGTAACTACACCTTTAACAGTACCACCAGATTGAGCATGTACAGACTGGCTAATAATTAGAATTAAGAATAAAAGCTTAACGCTGAATCGTAGGAGTAGAATCATATGTGGTCAGTTATATTAGTTTTTGTCTTCACTTTAGTAAGACGGAAACGTTTGCACTAAACCCCTACACAGGATTAGAGACTTATTTTACTACATTTTATGGACTTCTCACCACATTAAGAAGTACGGTTCTAGCGTATCTTAAATCTCTTTAGTTGTGTTCTTCAAGGCTGCTCATTTGATTGGCACGTAGACTAGTAGCCTGAATTACCGTTTTGTTGTCAATAATAAAATACTGGTGTGTCAGATTACGATTAAACGGACATGTCGTTAAATAAACAAGATAAAATGGTTTATTGTAACAGTCAGGATCTAGAGGCCATCGTTCCCTATTAAATCAGTTGTGAGGCCTCAGTGAATCTGAATACCAATGACATACCAAAAAAAGCAAATGATTATGAATAAACTGAGAACCATCTACATATCGATATTTCACTTTTAGGTTTTAGCTATACCGGTCAAGGTCAGAGTAAAAAAGCAGAAATAGTACCACTTAGGAGGTTTGATAACCACCTCTATTTTCCAAGGAAGAGTGGTGTAATGTGCCTGTTGAAGATGTTTTCGTGGACATTGCGACCGATTATCTCACTATCACGTGTCAAGGCACTCAGGTATTCATGCCCTCGCTCCGCAGCTATCTTGTAGGCCGTGTGGAGCAATTGTCGAAAATCTGGATTGTACAACTCATCCGATTGGTTATGCCTCAAGCTGAGCGCAAATAGTTCCCCAGACCATCTATCCACTATGCCAAATGAAGGCAGCTTCTCACGATCTATGTTAAGTACGGTGGCATAAGGTCCAGTTAGCTCATCGTACCTGGCCATTGCCGATTGGTAAATGGACTTAGCGAGATTAAGCCCGTCCCCCTCAGATTCCGCTAGGCCAATCAGTTCTTCAAGCCAGGTGGTACCTGCTGTCTTAAGATGTAGACCTACATCATGCTTCTTGATCAAATTATGAATCACCGGATAGAGCGAAAACTTATCGCTTCCCGTGTGGACGCTCAGTTTTAAATTTTTCGGTAGCTTGAAATACTTAATACAGTGCTTGATCACCAAAATGTCCTGCTCAAACTCTTGGGAAAACGCATTGATATCACCATCATAATCAACCCCCTTATTAAATCTACCGGTAAACTTAGGTGCTATGGTATCTACCGGAATATTACTTTCCGATAGGAGAAGTAGGATGAAGAATAACTCTAAAGGCGTCTGTGGATACTCCACCTCGTCCATAGATACCTCTACAGCAAAAGATTGACTTGCTTTTTGCTCGTTAATACTATCGTAGATCCGACGGGCCTCCTGTATTGCTTTGTAAAATTTATTAGCTATTGCTGATAATGTATCCTCTGTGATGGTGAATGCCTCTTCAACACCTTCAATCTTCAACTGTCCCAAATATTGCTGATGATCACTAAGAAATAAAGCAAGCTCAGACGGACTGAGAGGCGTGTTTATTTTATCAGCGACATCCAGCGTAAAAAAGTTGGAGGGTGCAATAAATCTATCGACTGTATCTAATGTAATATGATCTGCATCAACAAAATAGTCCTTATTCCAGCCCAATTGCTTAACAGCTTCATCAGCCTCTATACGCACTCTTAGTGGCGATGAACCTACCGTAATATGCTCACGGTTGGACTTGTTCCACACAGGTGTGATTACCACTCCTTGTTCCAGCGCTTGTAAAAACCCTTTAAGCTGATATTGTCCCTGATGGGCAAACCTATCACCTATACCAAAGGAGTATTTTCCTAATTTCATAATTTGAATAAGCTCGTTTTGAATCAATATTGAACAACCCTATTATTACATTGATGTCGACATCAGACTTGTTCATTCGAAGAGTGACCGCATTTTTCAAATTGCACTCTGTATGTATCCTACTCATTGCAACTCTCTTCTATATCCTTTACCTCAGTAGACGCTGTATGAATATGCCGTCATGATTTTTTAATGTTGTCGAAGAAAGATTGTCTAATTCTTTTCTTTATTCTTTGCAAACCAGCTTCCGTATCAAACATCTGTTGCTCCCGAAAAACATAGCCAAAGTTATTTTCCCCAATTGTGTTAGTTAAAACCCAGTTTTGATCGGGTTGATCTTTCTCATCAGCCTCAGCAATAAGTCGTTGAGTGAATGATTGCCACTCAGGTGTGTATTCTATTTCTTCTACCATATCAAAATTATGACGTAGTAATCTAATGATACCCTTATCATGATATCATTAGATCTGTCACAGAAGGACAAAGAAAAACCTAACCAAACCTTTAATTTAAAATTGGTCGAAACGAGCCGCCTAATTAATACTACATAGATAAGGCCCTGATCCTCTGTGAAATAATTGTAATTAGCAGTAAAATTGAGTGCTAAACTCCTTTGGAAATGTCTTACTTTTTGCTGAATTTTTTAATACTAATTTTCTTCAATTAGTCACAGTATTGCACGTTATTATCACTCCCGAGTAGCTTATTTGTCCAATTCCCAAGGTTGACCACCATTCTCGGGATGATTATCATACACAACGTTCTAATTGGCACTAAGCACCTAAAGCAATTTTTCTTTCATGTGCTTTAAAGCTCGACCCATTTGAGTCTCGATTGTTTTGACAGATAAATCTAGTTGGTCAGCAATCTCAGCGTATCTTAAACCCTCTTCTCTACTCATACGGAAAATAAGCTGACATTTGGGTGGTAATTCACACATCGTCATTTGAACTTTTCTATTCAGGTCTTCTAAAGCGAGCGAATCAAGTACGCTAACACAATTATCCATGCAATTAGCTGCTGCGGAAATTTCATGTTGAATGGGTTTCTTTTTTTCTTTTCTTAAAAAGTCTAGTGACTTATTACGTACTGAGGCGTAGAGATAAGACTTGGCAGAAGTGTTAATTTCAATATAATCTCTATGATTCCATAGCTTTAGAAATACGTCACTGACAACTTCCTCAGCCGCTGTTTTTTCATTGACCATCTTCAGAGCAAAATGACACAAGGGGGCGTACATTTTTCTAAACAATAAGTCAAACACTTGCTCCTCACCTTGACTTAAAAACTTTCTGATAAGTAAATCAATTTCATCTCTTCTAGCCTTCAAATTCAAATCAATATCCCGGGTAGTTACAGCAGTCATCATAGCGTATATTCTTGGTTTTGATCTTTAACAATTTTGCTTTCCTATTACTAGTTTAATGAATTATATGAATCAATTGATTACAAATTGACTCTTAAATTGCCATTTTTTTATGGGCACGTGCCCGGGATCGTTCCCAATTTTACATCATTCAAAATACGTTGCAAACGTTTGCTAAACTTCAACCAATGGAGGGTAGAATCTTTGGCATTGCGATAGGTTATATTTGCATATGCTTCGTAGTAGTACAGTCACGATTAAAGATATTGCCAAGAAACTAGGAATTTCCACGTCGACTGTTTCTCGTGCCCTGACCAATCACTCTGATATCAACCCAAAGACAAAAGAGGCAGTACTGGAACTCGCTCAGCAACTTGACTATCAACCGAACTCGATTGCCTTGAGTCTGCGCAAGAAGCAAACCAATATTATAGGAGTGATCATCCCTGAGATGGTCAATCGGTTTTTCTCTAAAGCCATTGGTGGCATTCAAGACGAGGCGAGCAAAGCGGGTTACAACATCATGGTATGTCAGAGTAATGAATCACAGCATATAGAGTACAACAACATTCAAACGCTGCTCAATAGCCTGGTAGACGGCATCATCATTTCAGTATCGAAGGAGACATCATCAGAAAGACCGTTTCAGAAAATAATTGATAAGGGTGTTCCCCTTGTGTTTTTTGATCGTGTGATTGATAGCCTGGAGACACCTAAAGTAATGTCCGATAACTATGAAGCAGCCTTCAATGCTACCAGCCACCTCATAGAGATGGGCTGCAGCAGGATCGCACGTGTATCGGGCCCACTCAATCTTTATAACAGTCGATGGCGACTGAAGGGTTACCAAGACGCCCTGATTAGTCATAACCTCCCCATCGATGAGGAGCTGATCATCTACTCGTCGCATACAGCTACCAATGTCAGAGAGTATACCAATCATCTGCTCGACCTTCCTAATCCACCGGATGGTATATTTGCTATCAACGATCAGGGTGCACTGGAGATAATGCATACCATCAAACAGAGAGGCCTTCGTATACCTGAGGATATCTGCGTAATCGGTTTTAACAATGACTACTTCTCCGCTTTTACAGAGCCATCCTTGTCAAGTGTCGAAATACCCGCATACGAACTCGGGAGGATCGCAGCAGAACTCCTACTCAAAGAGGTTAAGGTCGATAGTCCCATCCATGAGAAGCGTATTGTTCCTAGCAAGTTGATATTACGTGATTCCACCCGTAGAATAAAAGACTAACCTTTCGAATAATAAATTGGATAGCTCATGGGCGTTGGACAGCCATTTTTTAATATGAATCCAATACTCATCATATGGACTATTCCTAAGGATTAATCACTCAGGTAACAGCGCCGATTTACAGCGTCTTAGTATAAGACTTGCATTCAACTCTCCTAAACATAACCAATACAGGGTTAACCCATTTTATTTTCGTCTTAGTGACAAATATTTTCATCTATTCCATACCCAATTATGCGATTAACACTTTTCTTGTTATCAATATGCCTTGCACAGTTTGCATCAGCACAACAATACAATGATTATCAATTAAGACTGGAACCCGTCTGGTCGAGAGTAGCAGACGCATTGGGTGAGCCCGGATCGATAGAAAGCGCAGAGTTTTCAAAAGACGGCAAATACATCATCAGCGCCTCTAAGTACGATTATTCGGTGGTGATGTGGCGTACGTCGGATGGTGCTGAACTCTGGCGTCAATACGTCGCACAAGAAGCTGAGCGAGCAGGGTTTTCGGCAGATGGTAAATACGTTGCGGTAGGAAGTGAGGATTACCTCGTCACCGTATTTGATGCAGCGACAGGTGATAAATTGCAAGAGTTAAAACACAACAATGGAATCGATGGGCTGACATGGTCAAATAAGAGTTCTCTATTAGTGTCGGGTGAAGAAGATTCAAAAGATGCTGAAGGCAATCAAGTTGGCTTCATACGGGTATTTGATATGCCGGAAGGAAAGGAAATTGCCACCATCAACTACGGCGCTACGTGCAACGAGCTATTCTTCACACAAGATGACAAATACCTACTAGCGGCAGGTCATAACAAGGTAAGGGTTTATGAAACGGATAACTGGACCGAAGTTCAGGTTCTGGAAACAATTGAAGGTAGGGAAGTTTTCACTGCGGCTTCTTTCTCACCAGATGGAAAGCACATTGTAGCTGCTAGCAACAACCCGTCAAAAGGCACAATCGCTGTTTGGGAATGGGAGTCGGGCAAGAGAAAGCGTACCTTCAATCATACAGGTCGAAAAATGGAAACAGTCGCATGGCATCCAAATGGTGACTATATCCTATTCACGGGGCATGATTCCAATATATGGGTTTATCGCGTCAATGATATATTTGAATATAAAAATGATCGCATCCCTGTAGCGCATAAAGCATGGGCA
The DNA here is from genome assembly GCA_040222235.1 of Cyclobacteriaceae bacterium. Classification (GTDB taxonomy): domain Bacteria; phylum Bacteroidota; class Bacteroidia; order Cytophagales; family Cyclobacteriaceae; genus UBA6059. The sequence goes on along the minus strand of JAVKDO010000001.1, from coordinate 16,299 downwards.
AGCGATCATGCTGAATATATCGACTTCAACGAAGATGGTAGTTTTCTGGTAAGCGCACACCAGAACGGTCTCATTAAACTGTGGGTATGGATGGGAGAAGACCCGGCCCTCAACGAACGAAGACATAAAGGCATCAAGAAGGAGCAAGTGGACTACAACAAAAACAACAATTAAGCTACCATATGGGCATGGATAGGAAAACATTTCTTCGCAATAGTACATTGGGCGCGATAGGTGCTTCTCTCCCTTTGGGATCAGCTATAGCTAAAAACACTCATAGCAGCTCGAGTCTGCAAAAGAATGCCGTTGATGGTGTCCGCATCACTGACGTCAAAGGATACTATTTCAAAAAGGCCCATTTTATCAAAGTTGAGACCGATGCTGGAATCAACGGATGGGCCGAAAGTGATGGTGCCAATAAGAAGTTTGCCAATAACTATATTAAGCACCAGCTGCGTCAATATGTAGTTGGGAAAGATCCTTTTGATAGTGAGGGCATCTGGCACGAGGCTTACCTCAAAGGAATGGAAGCTGGTGTGGCCGGTATCCACCCTGGTACCCTATCAGGAATAGATAGTGCCTTGTGGGATCTCAAAGGGAAGTTGCTCAACGTACCTGTTTACAAACTGCTCGGAGGAAACGGCAAGGATAAGATTCAGGTATATGGCTCCTACAGTCGAGCAGATGGCGATGAATATTTGACACCAGTCGTAATGGCTCAAAAGGCAGCTGCCTTTGTAGAGCAAGGCTACAAAGCGATAAAGGCCAGGATGGGCATCCGACAAGAGAACGTCAACCCCTATCCCGATGACGACATCTACCAGTGCATCAAAGAAATAAGAAATGCCATCGGCGATGACATTAGGCTGATGGTAGACTTCAACAATGGCTATCTCCCTGCGGATGCCATTTTGATGAGTAAGCGCATTATCAATGATTTCAATGTCTATGCCATCGAAGAGCCCGTATTTCAGCAGGACTATCAAGGCTTGCGTCAGGTGGTAGATGCGCTGGACGTACCCGTAATGGCCGGGGAACATGAATACAACAAATGGATGATGAAAGACCTCATCACCATATCCAATGTGGACTACATCAATGCCGATGTGATTAAATGTGGCGGCATCACAGAATGCCGAAAGGCATCATCACTGGCACATGCTTTCGGTAAGCAGATCATGCTTCATAACGCCAAGCCCACCCTAGCCACGGCAGCAAGCCTACAGCTATTAGCCTCTATCCCTAATGGTGCAAACTTCCAAGAATATGCTGGGAAGCGTACTGATCAAGGATATGGTAGCCTATTTGATCTTTTTGATAATTATTTTGAATTCAGTGATGGCTATTTGACTGTTCCCACAGAACCGGGCTTGGGATTAATAGTCAATGAAAAAGCTCTGGAGAGAAATGGTGAGACGGACTAAGGTTTTTCAGGTAGTGGATATTACTTCCAACCGAGCCAAACTTACCCATGTTTTGCCATGACTAATGCGCCTCTATCCAGATTAAGAGACTGAATTAATTGGGTAAAGGTAGCATTTAAGCAGCCTATCAAAACATATATGAATTACGCATTATAAACAATCAGTAAGAAATGGAAAGCAAAAGAACATCGCCTACCCAATGACTTTATCTAAAGCTTCATCCGCGTCTTTATGTATGAAATTGGCTTGATAATTAATTGTCGTCTTAAATCAGTATGTCAATATAGTTTCTGCAGCATAAGCGGATATATCCTATCGCCTGCCAGATTTCCACAGGTATTACTCGCAATATGATTGGACAGATTCTGTTGAATCCAACATATTTGAGCTATTACCTTCAGCTCCTATTTAATTATCTTGGCACCATTTCGCTTTGACGAACATATGGTGATTGCCCACCTTCTTCGCTGATCTTATAACAAAGAATGTGAATCAGGCTTAACGATCTTGTGATCGTTTCTGATATTTTCACGAAGTACAGGGCGAAGATCTTTTGAGAAATCCTTTCTTAAGAATTTGTTTACAAATAGTTGACAAAAAAGAAAAGCACTCACAAAATTCCATTGTAAGTGCTTAATATTCAAGTGATTCCGCCGCGACTCGAACGCGGAACCTACTGCTTAGAAGGCAGTTGCTCTATCCAGTTGAGCTACGGAACCATTGACTTCACTAAAGTTTCGTCAATTACATCGACTAACTATCGTACTTTGACATCATGAGTATTCTCTTCTGCAAAATTGCCTTCCCTGAACCTGTTTTAAAATATTTCTCAAGACGCTTGGCTTTCGCTTCAGCATTCACCGCTACATAAGCCTCAATCTCATATGGCCTGAATGCCTTAGTTGACTGTGTCTCTCAATTATTGTGTTCAGCCAATCTTCGTTTCAGGTCTCTGGTATATCCAATATACCTGAAGTCTGAAGACAAACTTTGCAAAACATACACATACCATATAAAGAACAAGTGCTGAGACAAAACGAAGCTTCAGCGTAGTTTTGGCGGAGAGAGGGGGATTCGAACCCCCGGTACGATTTCTCGCACGCATGTTTAGCAAACATGTGGTTTCAGCCACTCACCCACCTCTCCGGGCTTTACTAAATTCATTTGGACATGCTACCGTCCCGTACCGTTTGATTTTTCAAGGCTGAAATATTTCAGCCCTGTCTGCCGACAGGCAGGCACTCACCCACCTCTCCGGTACTTGGCTAATTGCCCTCTTTTTTTAAGGGAACGCAAATATAGATGAAGGGGTGACATTATTACAAAGTAGTTTCAAAAAATTCCATCATTATTGAGCTCCTTTTTAGATTGTGAATAAACGTTAAAACCCACCAGCGGTAATACAATTGGCGACCCTTTCCTTAACTTTGAATTGAGGAATAAAATTTGAATATGAGTTGGTCTGCGGGCTTTTCTTCAAGAGAGCTTATTTTAATATCCCTTTTCGGTTTACTGTATCTATTCTATCTGTGGCGCGTGATACGCATAGCTCGGATGATGGGCACCTCCTATTCTAAGGTTTTCGTCAAGCTGATTATACGTTCTTCCTACTTCGCGCTTTTGATTGTAGCCTTGCTAGGCCCTTCCTTTGGTGAGACAAAACGCGAGATAAAAGCCATCGGCAAGGACATCATGATTGCCGTTGACCTATCGGAATCAATGAATGCATTTGATATTCAGCCTACGCGCCTTGAGAAGCTCAAGTTCGAGCTTAAAAACATAGTTAACGCCTTCAACTCAGACCGTATCGGTCTCATCATCTTTGCCAATGAGGCATTCGTGCAATGTCCTTTGACCTATGATAAAGGTGCGATTAATCTCTTCCTCGAAACGCTTAGCACAGAAATAGCTCCTTATAACGGAACTGACTTTGGGCCTCCCATGGAGTTGGCCCTTGAGAAGCTTAACGATGAGGATGCTCCTGTCTCTCAGCAAAAGTCAAAGGTGATCATCCTGATCTCAGATGGGGAGGACTTTGGTGAAGAGACTGACGCCATCGCACAACAAATCAAGGATTCGAACATTAAACTATTTACGCTAGGTATAGGTACGGCTAGAGGGAGTAAGATCATGACACGACGAGGATTTAAGAAAGATAGAGAAGGAACAGATGTCGTCACCAAGCTTAACCCCGCCTCCTTAAAGCAAGTCGCGGTTAAGACCGGTGGCAAATACTTTGAGATCAACGAAACTAAAAATGACGTTTCGAGATTAGTAAATACGATTAGTGCTATTGAAGGAGAGTTGACGGATGCTAAGCAAGTAGATGTATCTGCCAATAAATATTACTACTTCTTAGGATTAGCGCTATTGCTCATGCTCATGGATGTATTGATCAACGTGAAAATTATCAGGATATGAAATTGACCTTTTGGTTACTAGGATCGCTCCTGCTGGCTTTTATCGATATCAATGATATAGCAGCAGTCAATGCACTGAAAAGATCGGCAGAGCAAGCTTTCATGAATAAGAACTACGAGCAAGCTGCACTGGATTACTCTATGCTTATAGATAGCATGCAGGTGCTAGATGATCGGGCAATGCTCAATTTGGCGCATGCGTACTATCAGCTCAGCGACTCCTCCAATGCTCGCAATAGCTATCAGCGACTAACGATGACCGATGACAAGCAGCTCAAATCGATAGCTTACCAGCAATTGGGCATGCTCAACAGTTCACCTGACCAACTCCAGAAGTCACTTCATTTCTTCAAAGAGTCAGTTCGGGCCAATCCTGCGAATGAAGAGGCGAGGTATAACTACGAACTGGTGAAGAAGAAGCTGCAGGAGCAGGAGGATCAGCAGCAAGATCAGGACGAGGAAAACGAGGAGAAGAACCAAGAAGACCAGGAGAAAAACGAAGATCAAGAGAAACAAGATCAGGAGAAGCAAGATCAAGAGCAGAAGGAAAACGAGGAGTCGCAGGATCAAGAAAATCAAGATCAGGAACAGCAAGATCAGGAGCAAGAGCAGCAGGAACAAGAGGATAGTAAGGAACAACAGCAGCAGGAAGAGCAGGAGCAGAAGGATGGTGAACAAGAGCAGCAGGAACCTCAGGAAGGTGAAGAGTCTGAGCAATCTGAGGAAGAGCAACCCATGCCTAGTCCCTCTGAGAAGCTAGAAGAAATGAACCTAAGCGAAGAAAAAGCCCAAATGATTCTTGAGGCCATGCGCAATAGCGAGGTGCAATATCTTCAGCAAATGAAGAAGAAAGCCACGAAGAAGGCCGACAGCAAAAAACCAGATTGGTGATCAACAAACCCATAAATAAAGATTAGATGCAAGAGGTATATATCGTGTCTGCCGTGCGGACACCTATCGGAAGTTTTGGAGGGCAACTCAGCGGTCTGACAGCCATCCAACTAGGCTCAACAGCCATCAAAGGAGCATTAGAGAAAGCTGGAGTATCCGCAGATCTGGTTGACGAAGTGTACTATGGCAATGTCGTCTCGGCCGGACTCGGTCAGGCACCTGCCAGACAGGCAGCCATAGGTGCAGGCATTGGCTACAATGTACCCTGCACTACCGTAAATAAGGTATGCTCCTCAGGCATGAAGACGGCTATGATCGGTGCGCAGACCATTATGCTAGGTCATGCCGATATTATTGTAACTGGAGGCATGGAAAGCATGTCTAACGTACCTTATTATGTTCCGAAAGCCAGGTTTGGACATAAATATGGACATGGCCAATTAATGGACGGATTGATGCATGATGGTCTTTGGGAGGCCTACAACAACTTCCCGATGGGTAATTGTGCTGACAATACAGCCAAAGAAATGAACATCAGTCGTGAAGATCAGGATGCTTACGCCATCCAGTCCTACACCAGGTCTGCTGAGTCCACAGCCTCAGGCTCGTTCAAAGATGAGATCATAGGTGTAGAAATCCCTCAGAGAAAAGGTGATCCTATCGTAATGGATGAGGATGAAGAATATAAGAACGTCTCATTTGAGAAAATCCCTTCGCTAAGACCAGTATTCAGCAAAGAAGGTACAGTCACAGCAGCCAATGCTTCCACCATCAATGATGGAGCAGCAGCCATCATTCTGGTAAGTAAAAAGAAAATGGAAGAGCTAGGCCTCAAGCCTATTGCTAAAATCAGAGGTTTTGCAGATGCGGCCCAAGAGCCACTGTGGTTCACCACTTCCCCATCGTTAGCGATACCTAAGGCAATGAAAATTGCAGGAGTTGAGAAAAGTGACGTGGACTTCTACGAAATCAACGAGGCTTTCAGTGCAGTAGCTATCGCTAATATGAGATCACTGGAGCTTGACCCAGATACGGTAAACGTATTTGGTGGTGCAGTAGCCCTTGGTCATCCACTGGGTGCTTCTGGTGCCAGGATCATGGCTACACTGGGTAATGTGCTTAACCAAAAAAATGGAAGCATCGGCGTAGCTGGTATCTGCAATGGTGGTGGTGGTGCATCCGCTATTGTCATCGAAAGAGTATAATCGTCAGTCAATATTTATGGCAGCCTTGCGTTGGAAGTGAGGCTGCCTTTTTATGAAATTCGCCCTCCTCCTATTTGCACTTTCGCCCATCTCATTAGCTGCTCAGCAGCTCGTCCAGACTTACTACGACTCGGCACAGACCAAGCCTTTGGAGCGTTACACTATTCTTGAGGGCGACAGCTCTCGAATTGACGGACTATATATCCAACTTAGTGAAATCGGCGATACACTGATCACCGGCGAATTCAAAGACGGCACCAAACATGGTGTCTTCAAAAATTTCTACCCCGATGGTTCCCTTCAACGGGTGACTCGATATTCAGAAGGGCTCAGACAAGGCGAAACGCTCGTTTACTTTGAAACCGGCATATTGGTTCAAAAAGGTTATTTCAAGGATGATACTTTGGTACAAGAGCTTATCAGCTACTACCCTACCGGAAAAATTGAAAGTACGACGGAGTTCAAAAAAGGCCAGCCTGATGGTATCGTAAAAAAGTACTACCCAGATGGTCAACTAAAGCAGGAAATCTACTACGCTAATGGCAAGCCCAACGGCCCAGAAAAAACCTACTTCCAAAATGGAAATCTTAGGAGTGATATCAACTATGTGAACGGCATGATTGATGGCCATCTACGCACCTTCTACGAAAACGGCAGTCCGGAAACAGAAGCCTTCAATTATCGTGGTGAGAAGTCAGGTAGCTACAAAACTTTCTACACCAATGGGCAGCTCAAGTATGAAGGAACCTACGTTTCCGGTGCGCTATCCGGACCGGTGAACACTTACTATGATGACGGGAGTCCTGAGCAGGTGCTCAACTATGTAGAGGGCTATCGAGTGGGCAAGAGTACCGCCTACTATCCCGATGGGCAGCTCAAGCAGGAGATTAACTATGGCAATGCTGAGAAGACCAGGGTCATCACAGACTATAGCACTGAGGGTAAAAAACTGAGCGAAAAGACCTATCGGGACGACTTCAAGTCCGGCAAGTGGAAATACTACAATGGAGACGAAGTGGTCATTCTGGAAGAGTCCTATGCCTATGGCAAGAAGCAGGGTACAGAATCCGCATTCAATGAAGATGGTATTAAAATCCGAGAATCACCTTTCAAAAATGATCGCAAGCATGGAGAAGAGCGATTGTACTTCCCTGATGGTGAACTCTCTGAAGTCGTCACTTATGAGTTCGATCGCAGACAAGGACTGTACATCAAATACAACGAGGCAGGTAATGCCCTTGAAAAGGGTGATTATCATAGGAATAAGAAGCATGGAGAGTGGGAGTCATATAATTCCGAAGGAGAGATCTCTATAATCACCACCTACAAGTATGGAGAAGTAGTAGCTCAAAAATCTTCTTGACAGGCCTCAAAATCCATTTCCATCCTACACTACCATGTCCTAAATTTGCCGTCCTATGTCAGACGCTATCAAGTCCACCGATTTCGAGTTTCAAGGTCAGCAAAGCAAATACACTGGCAAAGTACGTGATGTCTATGAGCTTAAGGACAAGCTCGTAATGGTTGCTTCGGACCGCATCAGCGCCTTTGATGTGATCCTACCGGAAGCAATCCCGTACAAAGGTCAGGTGCTCAACCAGATTGCGGCTAAGTTTCTTGAGTTGACCAAAGACATTGTGCCCAACTGGGTACTGGAAGTACCCGATCCCAATGTGTCTGTGGGTCTTAAATGTGAGCCATTCCCTGTGGAGATGGTGATTCGTGGCTATCTGGCTGGACATGCCTGGAGAGAATACCGTGATGGTAAGCGCGTGCTATGTGGTGTCACCTTACCAGAAGCGTTAAAAGAAAATGACAAACTACCTTCTCCTATCATCACCCCCACTACCAAGGCCCATGAGGGGCATGATGAAGATATCTCTCGTGAAGAAATCATTGCGCAAAAACTCGTTTCAGAAGTAGACTATAGTATGCTTGAGCATTATACTCATGCATTGTTTCAGCGAGGAACTGAACATGCCCAATCCAAAGGTCTCATATTGGTGGATACCAAATACGAGTTTGGAAAGTACAAAGGTGAGATCAAACTGATTGATGAAATCCACACCCCTGACTCATCAAGGTATTTCTACGCGGATACCTACGAAGAACTACAAGCCGCTGGTTCCCCACAGCGCCAATTATCAAAAGAGTTCGTCCGCCAGTGGCTCATAGAGCGAGGGTTTCAGGGCTTAGAAGGCCAGGAGATACCAGAGATGACACCTGATGTAGTACAAAATATTTCAAATCGCTATATTGAGCTTTTCGAGAAAATCACCGGTGAACCCTTCATAAAGGATGATTCTGGTAAGAAGGAAGAAAGAATACGCATGAACGTCGAAAAAGTATTGTGAGAATAGAACAGGGTCAGTTTTTTACCGTTAACCCTGTGATACTTTCATATCAACAATCCAACCATAGAAAACCTAGTAAGATGAAATATACATTAGACAAGCACGAGCAGTACTGCAAGTTCAAGCCCAACGAAGAAAAAATAGATTCCACCGTAGCACCTGTATTTAAGTCCGAGTTTGTGACTATGCAAGCCGAAGGTGTGAAGAACGTAATCCTTGATCTGTCAGATGTCAAGTACATGGACTCCTCAGGATTGAGTGCACTACTCGTAGGCAATCGTATCTTCTCTGAGAGCGGAGGTATTCTTGTATTATGCCAAGTCGGCGAACATGTCATGAAGCTGATTAGTATATCGCAACTCGACAAAGTGCTCAACATTCTACCCACTACCGAAGAGGGTGTCGATGCGGTCTTTATGCATGAGATCGAAAACGGACTAACCAGCGAAGAGTCGGAAGACTAAAGCTCCTCTAATTGTCGCTAGAGGTAAAGATACTGGGCTCCAATGCTGCGGCACCAGCCCATCACCGCAATCAATCTGCACAGGTGGTCAGGGTTCAAAACCAGACCTTTCTGGTTGACTGTGGGGAAGGCACCCAAATACAAGCAAAGAAATATGGTATCAGGATCAATAAGATCAACCATATTTTGATCAGTCACCTACACGGTGATCATTACTACGGGCTGATGGGTCTTTTGTCTACTATGCATCTCTATGGTAGAGAGACAGGCTTACGGCTCTATGGCCCGCCTGGTCTTTCCGAGATTATTACCTTGCAGCTCCGATACTCGGAGACAGCTCTCAGTTTTGATCTGGATTTTCATGAAATCACGCCAGGCACATCTGAGGTGATCTTTGAAAATCTCTATCTAACAGTACGCACCTTCCCGCTCAACCATAGGATTTCGTGCTCTGGTTTCGTGTTTCAGGAGAAGCCGAAGAGAAGGAGGATTAACAAGGCCGCAATGGAAGAAGAGATTCCGCCCGTTCATATCAATGCGCTGAAGGATGGTAAAGATGTGCTGGATGATGAAGGCCATATCAGATACAGCAATGAACTCTATACTCTACCCCCTCGACGCTCCTACAGTTATGCCTATTGCTCTGACACCAAATATGATGAGTCAATACTCGAGTACATCACAGGCATCAATTTGCTCTATCATGAGTCAACTTTTACCAAAGAATTTGAAGATAGAGCACGAGACACTTTTCACTCAACCGCCGAGCAAGCCGCCCAAATGGCTCACAAGGCTGGGGTTGATAAGCTGATTCTCGGACATTTTTCTAATCGATACAAAGACTTAACGCCTATTTTGATGGAAGCCAAGTTGGTTTTCGAACAATCCGCATTGGCAATTGAGGGCGAATCATTTATACTAGATACCTGAAATGGCAGAAGTCGAAAATCAGAAGAAGAAGGTTCATCTGTTCATCATCCTATCGGGAATATTCCTGACCAACGCCATAGTGGCCGAGATCATAGGGGTGAAGATTTTTTCTGGAGAAGCTACTCTCGGGATAGCACCAGCTAATATTAGTCTGCTCGAAGGTTTCATATTGGACTTCAACCTAACTGCCGGGGCTGTGATTTGGCCGGTCGTCTTTATCACTACCGACATAATCAACGAATACTTCGGCAAGAAGGGCGTTCGCAAGATCAGCTTCATCACAGCAGGACTGATCGCCTACTCATTTGTGGTGATCTATGTGGTCACACTGCTGCAGCCTGCCCAATTCTGGATTGATGTCAATAATACTGACCCTACCGGAAATAATTTCAATATCAACTACGCCTTCCAAACCATATTTCGACAGGGACTAGGCATCATCGTAGGTTCTTTGACCGCCTTCCTAATTGGACAGTTATTGGATGTGTACGTATTCCAGAAACTAAAAAAAATCACTGGTGACAAGATGATCTGGGTGAGAGCGACAGGATCTACATTGGTATCCCAATTCATCGACAGCTTTGTCGTACTTGGGATTGCTTTCTATATCCTAGCTCCTGAGGGTGCGCAGTGGAGTATCTCTCAGGTGACTTCAGTCGGCTTGATCAATTACATCTACAAATTCTCAGTGGCGATCTTACTCACCCCCCTACTCTACCTAGCGCATTATCTGATTGATCGCTACTTAGGCAAGGAGTTATCGCAACAGATGACAAACGAAGCTACTGAAGGTAGCGAAGGATTCTTTTAACCAGCATTATTCACCTCCATAGCAAAAAGTGCAAATCAAGAACCTGATTACATGATTGTTAACGCTATCAGCTTGGCAAAATTGACTATCCTGATTTGTTAGTGGTTTGCCATTATCCCGGCACACCTGCCTGCCGCAGGCGGGTCTACTTCGTTGCTAAACCCTTGAAATGGTGTACTATGTCTACAGGTTCAGTCGTCTTGTATCTGCATCGGTCTAATGACATGAATAATGCCGGTTAGACTTTTTGTCGGTAGACGTCACAGATGATTGCGGTAGCTATCGCAGCGTTGAGTGACTCGGCACCCCCGAATCTGGGTATTGTGATAGGATCGGTGATAAAAGGAAGTAAATCAGGCTGAATGCCGTGCGACTCGTTTCCAATCAATATGGCGCATGCTTTTTGGAAACCGGCTTTATGAACATCCTCGCCCTCCAGCAGCGCACCAAATATCGGGTGCTTGTAGTCTGACAAAAATTCCGGTAGGTGCTGCTCAAAAATACTCACTCTGGTGAAAGAACCCTTGGTCGCGCTGATGCACTTGGGATTGTACTGATCAGTAGTCTCCGGTGAGCATATCAACTGGTGAAACCCGTACCAATCTGCAATCCTAATGATCGTGCCAAGATTACCAGGATCATTGATATCATCAAGGACTAGTACTGGCTGGCTAATGTCGATACTTTGCTTATCCTCGGGCATACTGACTATGGCCAATGCGGCGTTGTTAGACTTTAGGGTGCCTACTTTGATCAGGTCTCGCTCATCTACTATCTCAACTACCTCTGAATCGGCTTGCTCATGGATGTGACTTTGATAGAATTCATCGGTAGTATACAGTGCCTGAATACTGAGATTGGAATTGAGTAACTCAAGCACACTCACCTTACCTTCGACAAGAAACGATTGCTCCTGTTTTCGGTATTTTTTTAATTGTAATGATTTGATGAATTTTGCTTTTTTATTCGAAATCACGGGCGGTCAATTGATTAGGTGAGGCTTCTAGCACGACTATATATAACTATTCTAGCACTGTTCCTGACAGGCTGCCTGGGCACCAGCTACCTCAAAGAAGATCAAAAACTGCTATATAAGCAAAAGCTGAAAGGTGCCAAGGGATTGGACAAAGAGCAACTTGATGCCTACTACCAAGATCGGCCCAATAGAAGACTCCCACTGATCCAGTGGTCGCCCTATATTGACATCTACCAAATGGGTAAGAACTCCTATGACTCGTCGAAGTACATAAGGAAGAAGGCCAAAATTGATACTATCTATCAAAAGAAAATCGTCAAGGCCGGTGACAATCAGCGGAAGGCAGTAAAGCATCGCGCCAAGATGAATAAGAAACTCGCCAAGCAGGATCGAGCACTCAAAGAAGGCAACCTATTTATGCGATGGGGAGAACCACCAGCGGTCTATGACAGCATAAGCTCGGAGCTCACGGTTGATCAGTTTGAAAAGTATCTTCATTCGAAAGGCTACTTCAATGCAGAGGTCAACTACACCGCCGAGCAGTACAATAAGTTGGTCACTGTGACTTACAATATCGAGAGGTCACGGCCCTATGTCATTGATTCTCTTTTCTATACCATTCCAGATCAGAAAGTAGACTCACTGGTCGTAGCACATCTTGATGAAAGTAAGCTCAAGCTAGGTGCCAACTATGATCAGATAGATCTGACTGACGAGCGTGAGCGGCTCAATGAGTTGATGGTCAACAATGGGTACTATGACTTTAGCAGGCAATACATCTCCTTCGAGGTGGACTCCTCAAGCTTGACTAATAACAGTGTCATTATACATACGATCATTCAGAATCCGGCCGATGCGGCGGCACACAAAATATTCAGTCTTGACTCTGTGTTCTTTGTGACAGACGCTAATGTCGTCAATCAACGACGCTCAAGACAAAAAGAAGAGTACAATGGTGTGATCTACAATTACTATCAGAAGCGCTACTCGAAGAAAATCATTGACTGGCGCCTGTTCCTCTATTCTGATCAGCTCTACAGCAAGGAAAATACCTTTGAGACCCAGCGCCAACTATCGAACCTGGATGTTTACAAGTTCATCAACATCAAGTATGACACAACTGGAGGACAGTTTGTTGCCAATGTCTTTACTAGCCCCCTGAAGAAGTATGAGACCTCTAGTGAAGTGGGTGTCAATGTGAGTCAGGGATTGCCTGGCCCATTTGTCAACGCGAGTCTCAAAGTCCGAAATATCTTCAATGGGTTGGACAATATGACGCTTACAGGTCAATTCGGTATCGAAGGAGTGGCCTCTGCCACAGAGCAAAATAATGTCTACTCAAGCGTAGAGTACGGTGCTAACCTAGCCTTCAACTTTCCTCAGTTCCTTTTTCCACTAGGAAATAATTACAAAAGCAAAATCGGTCAGAACAACCCTCAAACCAAGGTCACTGCTGGACTCAACTTTACAGACAGACCGGAATACTTGAGGAATAATGTCTTTACTAGAATCGACTACTCTTGGCAGAAGAACAATAGCAAGAAATACATTCTTACTCCTGGAGATTTCAGTTTCATTGATTCAGAGCTTAGCAATGAGTTTGACTCGCTGCTTAATGACTTAGCGATGAATGGAAACAATCTTAGAAACTCGTTTCTGCCGTCTTTCGTATCCAGTTCTTCCTTTGCAGTAGTCTACAACTTCAACAATTACGGCAATATCATTCGCAGATCTTCTTATCTCCGCCTTTTTGCAGAGACTGGTGGCAACATATTGAACATCGTCGGAGATCGACCCTTTGGTGGAAATCTCGAGTACTACCGCTGGCTGAAATTCAACGCTGACTATCGAGCCATCAGGCCGACTTCCCAGTATAGTGCTGTAGCATTCAGGATCAACTCTGGAATAGCCTATGCCTACGGCGATAACGAAACACTACCCTATGAGAAATTCTTCTTCGCCGGAGGTAGCAATAGTATAAGAGCGTGGCGTCCTCGCAGACTTGGTCCTGGTTCGGCACGCCAGACAGATGAGGAAGGCAATCAAATCAACGATTTTGAGCAACCAGGTGATATTATTATTGAATCAAGTATCGAGTTTCGACACAAGCTTTTTGGTTTTGTGAATGGTGCCCTCTTTCTAGATGCAGGCAATGTCTGGACGCTGAGAGATGAGGAAGCGCGACCTGGCTCTCAGTTTCAATTTGATCGTTTTTATCGTGAAATAGCGATCGGCGGTGGCTATGGAGTACGTTTTGACTTTTCCTTTTTATTATTGAGACTGGATACTGCATTTAAGATTTATGACCCTACCAGGAATGGTGGTACATTCATCTGGGATAAAGACTTCAACGATACGGAGTATCAGCAAATCAGAGATCTTATTATCAACATTGGTATTGGTTATCCTTTCTGACCAGTTATAATGAATCATGGCTAAATTTGAAATATAAGTCGTCGTATGGATCAAAGCCTCATCATAGACAACCTCCTCAATCCAACCATCCTCTTCTTTTTTTTAGGGATGATCGTAGTATGGATCAAGTCTGATCTCGAAATACCCCAGCCTCTTCCGAGACTCTTTTCACTGTATCTACTGCTAGCCATTGGCTTCAAGGGAGGCGTTGAACTCGCACATACAGGCATAGACCTGAGCATCATGAAAACGCTGCTATTTGCAGTTATTTCATCAATAGTCATTCCCATCTACCTCTTCTTTATTCTCAAGAAGAAACTCGACATCAACAATGCAGGAGCCATAGCTGCTACCTACGGCTCGGTAAGTGCCGTGACTTTTGTAACGGCCGTGGCATTCCTACAAAACCTGGAAATCAGCTACGGGGGACACATGGTCGCCGCACTAGCTTTGATGGAATCACCTTCCATCATTATCGGCGTATTTCTGGTAAGGCAGTTTGACAAGTCTGAGAGCCAAGCCGCCAAGCGAATAGGTGTAAGAGAAACGCTGAAGGAAGCTTTCACTAACGGCTCTGTAGTCATGATTTTAGGAAGTTTGATTATAGGCATACTCACAGGTGAAAAAGGTGCTGAAGCCCTAGCTCCTTTTACCAATGACATATTCAAAGGCATGCTTTGCTTTTTCTTACTTGATATGGGCATCCTGGCAGCTAATCGTGTGAGAGCATTGAAAAATGCCGGGCCTTTTCTGATTATATTTTCGATTCTAGTCCCAATCATCCACGGCGTATTATCGATTCTGATATCTATGGCGCTCGACATTTCTGAAGGCAATGCACTTTTGCTCGCAGTGCTGATTTCTAGTGGTTCTTATATCGCTGTACCGGCCGCATTCAGATTGGCAGTGCCAAAAGCGAACCCCGGACTATACGTACCTATGTCGCTGGCCATTACCTTTCCTTTCAATATCATTTTGGGGATACCATTTTATTTCTATCTAATCAATCAACTACACTAGTATGAAGCCACTGAAAAAAGTAGAGATCGTCGTTGGAGCAAAGGAAACTAAGCAGGTGATAGAAATATTAGAAGCCCAAAACCTGGCCAAATATACAATTATCAAAAATGCCTCCGGACGAGGTGACTCATGGGAGCGAGATGGGTTTGGCTTATCTGATGTATTCCACAATAACTACCTTTTGTTTGCCTGCACAGAAGTCGAGTTTGAGTCTGTCAAGGAGCCCATTAGGATACTACTCGAAGATACAGGCGGCATATGTCTGGTAAGTGATGTGATGTGGCTAAATCACTAGTAATGATCGACAAAGAAGAAATAACCGAGTGGTACAAAGGTCTGCAAGACCGGATATGTAGCCGCCTCGAAGTGGCCGATGGTAAAGGTTCCTTTCAAGAAGACGAATGGGAACGACCCGGTGGCGGAGGTGGCAGATCCCGTGTACTGCGCGACGGACAAATCATAGAGAAAGGTGGAGTCAACTTCTCCGCCGTATGGGGAAAGACTCCTGAGGTCATCCTTAAGGCACTGAAGCTTGATGAGGCAGACTTCTATGCGACAGGTGTCTCTATAGTACTCCATCCAAAGAATCCCATGGTGCCGATCATTCACATGAACGTCCGTTATTTCGAGATGACCAATGGTGTCTATTGGTTTGGTGGTGGCATTGATCTAACGCCGCACTATGTAGATGGTGCTGATGCTACCTACTTCCATAAGGCACTCAAGGAGACCTGTGACAAGCATGATCCAGCATACTACAGCAAGTTCAAACCTTGGGCGGATGACTACTTCTTTATAAAGCATCGCAAAGAGACTCGCGGAATTGGGGGCATTTTTTTCGATCACCTCAAAGAAGATGCGCAGCATACTAAGCAGGACCTCTGGGCCTTTGTTCAGGATATCGGGGATACGTTCGCGCCAGTATACACTCATTTTATGAATAAGAATCATAGTCTCCCCTATAGTGAGAGCCAGCAACAATGGCAGCAAATACGCCGGGGCAGGTATGTGGAGTTCAATCTTGTGCTGGACAAAGGGACCAAATTTGGCCTGGATACAGACGGTCGCATAGAGTCTATCCTCATGAGCCTCCCTCCTCTTGCAGGCTGGGAATACAATCATATACCAGAGCCTAGATCCAAAGAAGCAGAAACTCAAGAACTGTTAGTCAAAGGAATTGATTGGGCCGGTAAATGATTGATTGGCTTTCACAAATCGACCATGAGCTCTTCATTCTGCTCAATGGACTTTATCATCCTGCGTTTGATAAAGTCATGGTCTTTTTCAGTGCAAAGCTGGTCTGGGCACCATTGTATATTTTCCTGATTTATTGGTTGTTACGCACTTTCAAGAAAAAAGGGATCATCTACCTCATAGCGGTACTACTAGC